>CAZNEI010000013.1:0-54684 GCA_964572045.1 uncultured Gemmatimonadaceae bacterium | reverse complement strand
ACGAGCGGCAGATGTCCGAGTTCACGGACCTGGTCAGGGGCGCCGCGAAGGAGGGATTCATCCGTCCGGACTTTCCAGCGACGTGGGCCGCGGCAAGCATCGACGCCCTGATCTGGGCGGCATGCCGGGCCGTCGACAACGGAGAGATCGGTCTGGTGCAGGCGCAGGATCTTGTCTGGGACACCATCAGGAGCGGGCTTTCAACCGATGCGACGAGGACGCACCAACATGTCAGGTGGAACACCGAATAGACTCTCGTTTCCGGCGCAATTGCTGACCACGGGAATCATCGTGGCCGTCCTGGCCGGGGCCGCGCGGCTGGCGAGTTCCGACGAAGACTCCAAAGCGTTTGACGAGGCGGCGGAGCACACGCGGTTCCAACTCGAAGGGGCGGCTCGAGGTGTCGAAGCCGTGGGTCCGGCGGACGGCGACGCACAGGTGCCCGAGGAGCATGAAGAGCCATGATCGACGCTATCACAAGGGCACTCAACTGGGACACGGTCGTCGGCTGGTTCCACGTACTAAACGACTTGAGCGTGGTGTACGTGATCGTTCCTTTGTTTCCGTCACCCGTAATGCGCTTCTGCGGCGCACGCTCCTAGCTCGGCGTCACGGTTGGAACGGGCGATTGCAGCGTCTTATCTGAACCGCGGCAATCGCTCCGGGATGATCCGCAACGGGGGTCCGATCGGCGGGATCGGGCAAACCGGGAAGTGGCGCCTTGACGCTCGTTTCAACCGGCAGGGTCTAGTTTCTAGTGGAGCGCTGTCAGCGAGTCGCTGGGCAGGCGTCACGGATCCACATATCCGCGCTGGACGGGATTGAGTTCATTCGGGGCCTCGCGGATGCTGGGGCGTTCTTCTTCATCGATCCGCCGTACTTCGGGAAAGGACCTGCGCTGTACCTGAATGCCCTCGATCCCCCGTATCACGCGCTACTCGCTCAGGTTCTTCGGAAGATGAAGGATAGTCCTTGGGTCCTCACCTAGGACAACTGGGCGGAAGTGCGAGTCCTCTACGAGGAGTGGGCGGCGGTCAGATCCTATTCTCTCCGTTACTCGGCGTCCGGCCGCAGGCGAGGAGGAGAACTCCTGATCGCCCCTCTCTGGATGATCCTCCCCCCGGACACCGGCTCGGCGCCGTTCGTGCGCGCATCGCTGTGTGGGCATGCTCACCGAACTACCGGGACCGTCTCGGTTGCAAGCGTGGAAGTGCTCTTTCCGCCAGTTCCGAGGCGTTCGCTTCCCGCCATTTCGATACGGTTTCCCCGCTATTTCGACCGAGTGTGATCGGACACGGTGTATCGCCGAGGACGGCAGATCGTGTAGGCCCAGTTCAACTTGGACGATTCCGTGCCTTGATTCCGCTCCACCTTGACCCTGACGTAACGCCAGGGTCGAAGAGTCCGGCCGGGACGGATGGCAGCTTGCTCCTCAGCAGGACACACAGTTGTGGTTATTGATGGCGCCCAGGCTCTCCAAGAGCGCCACCGCCTCGGGGAACGGCTGCACACGCTGGACGGGCCCGTTCGCCATGTCGACCGTGGTCTGGCCTCGGCGGCTCACCGCCATTACGTCGCCACCGCGCTCCACGAAATAGCGGATCATCTCCACATCTCCCCTCGCGGCGGCGTGATGGAGCGGCGTGTAGCCGTTGTGGTCGCGGGCGTTGACGTCGGCGCCCAGCTCCTCGACCAGATACCTCACGGCGGGAAGCCAGCCGTCGGGCACGTGGCGATGGGAGTTGCCCGCGAACCCCTCACCGAATCCGACGCCGGACGCGGCGTGGATCGCATGCACCCCGGGACCCCCCACGGGCACGGGGGGGAGGCCGGAGAAATCCTGCCGGCCTGCGCGGTCGCGCCGCTGGGGCACGGTTTCGGTCGCGATCGTGGGATCGGCGCCGTGGGCCACGAGCATCTTCATCGCCTCCAGGTCCAGCGCATACGCCGCACGCCAGAACGGAGTCGCGCCCTTCGTGTCCACGCCGAGCAGATCGAAGGTGTAGGACATGTACCACAGGTGCTTGTTGAGCCGGACGTTGGGATCCACACCGGCCTCCAGGAGCATCCGCATCACCTCGAGGTGAGTCAGCCGTTGCTGCTGATACGCCTGCTGCTGCGGATACCGGGCCTTGGGCGCCCAGTGCGCGTTCAGCACCGCGTAGAGCGGCGTGGTCCCCGCTTCGCTCGCCAGCGACGGATCCGCTCCCCGAGCGAACAGCGTCATCGCGAGGTCGAAGTGGCCGTTGATCATGGCGACGAGCATCGGGCTCGTGCCGTCGCCCCGGCTCAGCCGGTTGATCTCCGCGCCGGCGCCCAGGAGCGCCAGCGCCGCGTCGGCGTGGCCCTCGCGCGCCGCGTAGAGGAGCGCGGTGAAGCCGCCGGTGTTTCCCACGAGCTCGGCGTAGGTGAGAGGCTCGGGCTGCGCCTCCTCACGGTCCACGACCGTCGCCGGGGTCCCCTCGCCCTCGTCGACCCGGTTCGCCGCCGCGAGCGCCGCCTGGACCTGGGCAGGCGTCGGGCCCGGCCCCCCTTCGCCCGGCCCCCGGGCCGCGCGGAACGCGTCGAGCACCTGGTTCCGGCGCCGGGCGGCCGCCTGGTCGGCCTGCTGCCGCGCGGGCATCGAAACCACTCTGCTCCCCGCCTCCACGTCGGCGTCTCCGTCGAGCAGCGCGTGGATCGCTTCGACGCGGTTGAGCGCCGCCGCGAACATGAGCGGAGTCTGGCCGCGGGCGGCCTCGCGTGCGTCCACGTCCGCGCCGGCGTCGACGAGAAGCGTGACCGCCGCCGCGCTTCCCGCCGCGGCGGCGAAGTGGAGCGGCGTGGAGCCGCCCGTGGTCGTGGAGGCGCGGGGGTCCGCACCCGCCGCGAGGAGGAGGCCGACGGTCGCGGGCATGCCCGCCCGGGCCGCCAGGTGGAGCGGCGTGTACCGCCCGACCCGCGTCACGGCCTCGAGGTCGCCGCCGGCGCGGATGAGCGTCTCGGCCATCTCGACCCGGCCTGCCTCCGAGGCCCAATGAAGCGCCGTCATCCCGTCGCCCTGGGCCGCGTTCACGTCCGCGCCCTCGCGAAGGAGCGTGCGCACCGCCTCGAGGTCGCCCCGCTCGGCCGCCTCCGCGACCGGGGAGTCGGGCGCGCCGGCCTGGGCCGCGGCCTCCGGCACCGGTGCCGGTCCGGATCCGAGGGCGGCCGCGGAAGGAGCCGACGCGGGCACCACCGCCAGGGCGAGCGTCGCGAGCAAGGAGCCGCGCGCCCGGACCATGCTCCCGCCCCCCGGCCCCTGTCTCATCCGACCGTCAGCGAGAAGTCGCTCGTGCTGTCGCCGAAGCTCTTCATGTCGTCCAGCCCGAGCCTGTGAAGCAGCGTGAGCATCGCGTTGGCCATCGGCGTCCCGGGCTCCGCCCTCAGGTGCATGTTGCCCTCCAGGCGACCGTTCGCGCCGCCCACGACGAACAGGGGACAGCGCTTGTGGTTGTGGAGATTGGGGTCGCCCATCGGAGACCCGTAGATGATCATCGTCTTGTCGAGCAGCGTGGCGTCGCCCTCCATCGATTCCTGGAGCGCCCGGAAGAAGTAGGGAAGCATGCTCACGTGGTAGCGGTTGATGAGGGAGAACTCGAGGACCGCTTCCTCGTCGCCTCCGTGGTGTGACGCCGGGTGGAACGGCTTCTCGCACCCGCTGTCGGGGAAGACGCGAGCCGACGAGTCCCGTCCCATCTTGAACGAGACGACGCGCGTCATGTCGGACTGGAAGGCGAGCACCTGGAGATCGAACATCAGCTTGACGTGCTCTTCGAAGGAATCGGGCACGCCCGAAGGAGCCTCCGGCAGCTCGCGCAGCTCGCCGCTCGAGTTGTAGGCCTCGACCCTCTGGATCCTCCGCTCGAGTTCGCGGATGTCTTCGAGGTACCGCTCGAGCCGCTGCCGGTCCGTCGGTCCCAGTTCCCTCCTGAGCTCGGCGACGCGCCCGGTGATCCAGTCGAGGATGCTCCGGTTGGTGCGCCGGCGCTCCGCCCTCTCCTCGGCCGTGCCACCGACGCCGAAGAGCTGCTCGAAGGCGACCCTGGGATCACGGACCACGGGAAGCGGGTCCGTGGGCGAGGCCCAGCTGATCGAGTCGGTGTAGACGCAGGTGTAGCCGTAGGCGCAGCCACCCGACTGGTCGATGTTCTCGATGCAGAGCTGCATCGACGGGATCGGGGTCTCCTGGCCGAACCTCTGGGCGTAGAGTTGATCGAGCGACGTGCCGACGAAGACGTCCGACCCCTCGGTCTGCTTGGGGTGCATCTGGGTCAGGAACGTGGCGCTCGAGCGGAAGTGGTCCCCGCCGATCTCGGGCGGGGTCCGGGCCTCCGCCGCTTCGACGTCGGTGTCGCTGATGATCGTCAGATAGTCGCGGAACGGTTCCAGCGGGCTCAGACTCGTGGGGCTCAGGTCGAAGTCGCGGCCGACTGCGGCCGGAGACCAGAGGTGCTGCGTGGCTCCCCACTCGTTGCAGCCCGCCGCGCCGTGCACCATCTCGATCGCCACCAGCCGGGTGGCGTCGGTCGTCGCGGACGATCCGCTCCCCAAAGCCGATGCGCCGCTCGCGGGCACCATCGCGTCAAGAAAGGGCAGAGCCACCGTTGCGCCGAGGCCCCGGAGGACCTCCCGCCGCGAGATGTGCCTACCTGTGACGAACTCCATCTAACGCCTCCTCGATTCCGTGGCGGCCGCCTGCAAGGCCTCCGCCCGACGTCTTCTCCGCCTCATGATCCGGCCGCGCCGTCCTCCACGACGGCTTCCGCCCGGCTCATCCGGAACGCCGAGCTCTTCACGACGCCCAGGATGAACGACGACATGCGGTAGTCGTTCTCCGCGGCCGCCCGGGCGATCGCGCGAACCCCCGGCTTGTCGTAATACTCGATGCGGCGCCCCAGAGCGTACGCCATGAGGTTCTCCGTGAACGTGCGGACCAGCGGGATCGGCCGCTCCAGGAGAGCCCGGCGGAGGTCGCCCGGACTGGTCACGGGCGTCCCGTCGTAGAGCTCGCCCCGCGTGTCGAGGGGCATCCCGTTCTCGCGGATGCGCCAGCTGCCCGTCACGTCGAAGTTGTCCAGGGCGAGGCCGATCGGATCCATGAAGTTGTGGCAGGAGCTGCACACGGGGTTCTGGCGGTGCAGCTCCATCCGCTCCCGCGTCGTGAGCAGGCGCCCATCCGCCGAGCCCTCGGTCTGCTCGAGGTCCGGCACCCCGGGCGGAGGCGGGGGCGGAGGGGTGCCCAGGAGCACTTCCATCACCCACTTGCCCCGGAGCACGGGCGACGTGCGGTTCGCATGCGACGTGAGCGTGAGCACGCTTCCGTGGCCGAGCAGGCCCCTGCGCCGCGCGTCGGAGAGCTCGACCCTGCGGAAGTGGTTTCCAACGACCCCGGGGATGCCGTAGTGGCGGGCCAGCCGCTCGTTCACAAAGGTGTAGTCTGCCGTGAAGAGGTCGAAGAAGCTGCGATCCTCCCGTACCAGGCTGTTGAAGAACAGCTCCGTCTCGCGGACCATGGCGTCGGCGAGTTGCTGGTGGTAATCCGGATACATCAGGCGGTCTGGATGCACCTTCTCCAAATCCTGGAGCCGAAGCCACTGCGCGGCGAACCGGCTGCCCAAGGCGGCGGACCGGGGGTCGGAGAGCATGCGCCGGACCTGGAGTTCGAGCCCCCGCTCGTCCGACAGATCACCGCGGCCGGCCGCGTCGATCAGCGCCGGGTCGGGCGGCGTGCCCCAGAGGAAGAACGAGAGGCGCGACGCGAGATCGATGTCGCCGATGCGGTAGCTCTCGCCGGGCTCGAAGTCTCCGGGCGGCTCCTCGAAGCGGAACACGAAGTCGGGGCTCGCCAGGATCGCCTGGAGCGCCATCTCGATGCCGGCCTCGAAGCCGTCGTCGGCGGCCGCCCGGTAGAAGGAGCGGAGGGCTCCGAGATCGCGCTCGGAGAGCGGGCGCCGGTAGGCCTGCGCACCCAACCGCGAGAGGATCTCATCGGCACACGCTGGCTCCTCCTCGGGTGACATCGGCCGGCAGCTGAAGACCTTCCGCCGGCTCGG
Organism: uncultured Gemmatimonadaceae bacterium; assembly: GCA_964572045.1. GTDB lineage: Bacteria > Gemmatimonadota > Gemmatimonadetes > Longimicrobiales > Gaopeijiaceae > CBDCKR01. The sequence goes on along the minus strand of CAZNEI010000013.1, from coordinate 48,610 downwards.
CGTCTCGGAGACCCCGGTGGGGTTGTGCGGTCCGTGCACCACGAGATCCTTGAGGTGCGCGAGCGCGGTGACCCCGTAGCCCGTCACGCCGATCTGGCGGTCGACGAGCGACCAGTCGTGGGGCGACATGAGGTCGTCGACCGGACCCTCCGTCCGGCGGATGAACGCGGCCGACACCCGCCGGGGGCCGGCCGGCACGAAGATCGGCTCGGTCTCCATCGTCACCCCGTTGGGATCCGAGACGTCCATCCAGCGGTCGACCTCCAAGAGCGCCCTTCGCTCGCCCTCGACCGAGACCTCGATCTGCTCGCCCTCCGCCACGCGCCCGAAGAAGCCGCCTGTGGTGGTGTGCTCGAAGGCCATCTTGAAGACGTAGTCGCCGTCGGCCGGGAAGTTGTGGACGACGGAGATGCCGCCGCGTGTCCCCCGCGGGGCGCCCTCCATCCGATCCCACTGGGTCGCGTAGCCCGGGTTCCGGTACGTCGTCGACGCCGGAAGGGCGTCGGGATCGCCGACGGCGAGGCGCGCGATGTCGTTGGCGGCCCGGAGGTAGGCGTCTACGAGCGTCGCCGACAGCATCTGGGCATCGGCGATATTGTCGAAGTTCGCGCTCTTCGTGTCGAGCGGCAGGTAGGTGCCCGCGTCGATCTCGAGGTCCAGGAGGTCGCGGATCGAGCGGGCGTACTCGGCCCGGTTGAGCCGCTGGAACGAGCGGAAACCGGGATTGGGATCCCGGGCCGCAGCCTCGTCGATGAGCGCCTCCAGGGTCTCGACCAGGGCCAGAAGCGTGTCGGGGCTCGGGCGCGGCGCCCCTGGAAGGGGCATCATGCCGGCCCGGAGCTTCACGATCATCTTCTCGGCCGTCTCGGCCAGCTCGGGGGCACGGGCGACCTCGAAGTCGGAGAGCGTGAGGTTGCCGGTGAGCATCACGTCGTTGTGGCAGACCACGCAGTACTGCCGGACGACCGCCGTCAGCGAGTCGGTCGCCAGGCTTGGGGGGCGGGCGCGCCAAGGGGTGCGGGCGGCGTTCCGGGACCCCGCAAGCTCCGGACGAGGGCCCCTCACCGACGGATCGGCGATCGTCGCAAGATACCGCTCGACGGCCGTGCCGGGGGCCACGGTCCGGGCGGTGCCGCCTCGCGTGTGCGAGGCGCCGTCCTGGGCGCCTGCAGCCCCCGGAACGGCCCCCATGGCCAGGAGCAAGAGTACGCGCGAGAGTCGGGCAGAGGGCGGACGAGCACTCGACGCTGCGCCTTCCGCCTCCGGGCACAACATCCTCAGCATGATACGCAGTTGTCGTTGTTGACGGCGCCCAGGCTCTCGAGGAGCTCGATCGTGGCGGGGAACGGCTGGATGCGCTGGACGGGCCCGTTCGCCATGTCCACGGTCGTCTGTCCCCGCCGACTCACGGCCATGACATCGGCGCCCTGGTCGACGAGGTACCGGATCAGCTCGTTATCGCCTCGGGCCGCCGCGTGATGCACAGCGTTGTAGCCGTTGTGGTCCCGGGCGTTCACGTCGGCGCCCAGTTCCTCGATCAGGTACCGTACCGCGGGAAGCCACCCGTTGGGCACGTGGCGATGCGCGTTGCCCGCAAACCCTTCCCCGTATCCGACACCCGAGGCGGCGTGGATCGGCCACACCGCGGGCCCGTCGACCGGCACGGGCGGGAGCCCGGACAGATCTTCCCCATCGTCCTCGCCGCGCCGCCGCCGTTCGGGCGGCTTGCGGGTCGGCACGTCGGGATCGGCACCGTAGGCGACGAGCAGCTTCATCGCATCCACATCGGTCGCGTACGCCGCTCGCCAGAACGGCGTCGCACCCCGAACGTTCACGCGAAGGAGATCGAAGGTGTAGGACATGTACCAGAGGTGTTTCTCGAGCCGGACGTCGGGATCGGCGCCGGCGTCGAGCAGGGCCCTCATCACGTCGAGGTAGCTGGCCTGCTGCTGCTGGTGAGCCTGCTGCTGCGGATAGCGGGCCTTCGGAGCCCAGTGCGTGTTCAGAGCCGTGAACAGGGGCGTGGCCCCGGCGTAGCTGGCGAGGCTCGGGTCGGCGCCGCGCTCGAGAAGCCGGAGAGCCAGGTCGAAGTGCCCGTTGATCGTGGCCATCAGGATCGGGCTCGTGCCGTCCCCCGCGCTCACCTGGTTGATCTCCGCCCCGCCGTCGAGGAGCGCGATCGCAGTCCGGGCGCGGCCTTCGCGAACCGCGTGGAGCAGGGCGGTCAGGCCTCCCTGAGCCCCGACAAGGCCGGTGAAGCCCGGAAACTGTTCGGACTGGGGGTCGATCTCATCCTCGTGCTCCTCGGCATCCCGCAGCGTGCGCTGCACCTCCTGTGCGGCCTGCACGGCGATCCGCACCTGGTGGGGCGTGGGCCGCCAGTTGAGGTTGTCCCCCGCGTGCTTCGCACGGAAATCGGCGAGGATGCTGTCGCGGACCACGCCGGCCGCGTCGTCGACACCCGCGCGGGCCGGCACATCGACCACGTGCGTGACGAGCGCCGGATCGGCTCCGCGGCCGAGGAGCGTCTTCACGACGCCGACGCGTCCCTTCGATGCCGCGAAGATGAGGGCGGTCTGTCCCCACTCCGACTCGCGGCGGTCGATCCCGGCGCCGTGCTCCAGAAGGGCTTCGACCGCCTCGACGCTGCCCGCCGCCGCGGCGAAGTGGAGGGGTGTGGCGTCGGCCGTCGAGGTCGTGGCGCGTGCCGAGGCGCCGCCTTCGAGCAGCGCGGCGACCACCCCGCCGCTGCCGCTGCGAGCCGCCAGGTGCAACGGCGTGTAGGCGCCGTTGCGGGTCACGGCCGCCGGATCCGCGCCGGCGTCGAGCAGCATGCGGGCGATCTCGAGGCTCTCCCCCTGGGCCGCCCAGTGCAGCGCCGTCATGCCGTCACCGTGCGGGGCGTTCACGTCGAGTCCGCGCCCGATCAGGACGCGCACCTCCTCGGCGTCCCCGCGCATCGCCGCGTCGGCGACGGGCGATTCCTCCAGCGCCGAGCCCGAAAGCAGCACGCCCGCGATCAGCGCTCCCGCCCTCGACCAAGGCGGATGCCGCCGCAGGGATCCCGCTCGCCTCGAGCCGCGCCGCACCCTCACCCCTCTCTCTCCTCCCGTCAGACCTTCAGCGAGAAGGGCGCTGTGCTGTCGCCGAAGCTCTCGAGGTCGTCCAGGCCGAGACCGTGAAGGAGGCTCAGCATGACGTTGGCCATCGGCGTTCCCTCGGGCGCCTCGAGGTGGGCCCCTCCCTCGAGTCGCCCGTTGGCGCCGCCCAGGAGGATGAGCGGGCAACGCCGGTGGTTGTGCAGGTTGCCATCGGCCATCGGCGATCCGAAGAGGATCAGCGTCTTGTCCAGCAGGCTGCCGTCGGCCTCCTCGATGCCGTCGAGCCTGTCGAGGAAGTAGGGGAGCATCTGGACGTGATAGCGGTTGATGCGGAAGAAGTCCGTGATCGCCTCCTCGTTCCCCCCATGGTGCGACGCCGGATGGAACGGCTTGTCCACCCCGCTCTCGGGATAGACGCGGCCGGACGCGTCGCGCCCCGTCTTGAAGGAGAAGACCCGGGTCATGTCCGAGGCGAAGGCCAGGGCCTGGAGGTCGAACATCAACCGCATGTGCTCCTCGAAGGAGTCGGGCACTCCGGCGGGCGCTTCCGGGATCTCCCTCACGTCGCCGCTCCTGTTGCGGGCCTCGACGCTCGCGATGCGCCGTTCGAGCTCCCGCACGTCCTCGAGGTAGCGCTCGAGCCTGTGCCGGTCGTTGGGTCCCAGCTCTCTCCTCAGCTGACCCACCTCCTCGACCAGCCAGTCGAGGATGCTCTTCTTGGTGCGCCGGCGAGCCGCGCGCTCCTCGGGCGTGCCGCCCGCTCCGAAGATCAGGTCGAAGGCGACTCGGGGATCCCGGATCATCGGCAGCGGCTCGGTGGGCGACGCCCAGCTGATCGTGTCCGTGTAGACGCAGGCGTACCCGTAGGCGCAGCTTCCCGACTGATCCACGTTCTCGATGCAGAGCTGCATCGAGGGGATCGGCGTGTCCTGACCGAATCGCTGAGCGTAGAGCTGGTCCATCGATGTCCCCGCGAAGACGTCGGATCCCCGCGTCTGCTTCGGATGGGACTGGGTCAGGAAGACCGCGCTCGATCTGAAGTGGTCTCCGCCGATCTCGGCCGGCTGGGTCGCCTCCGCACCCCGCACGTCGGTGTTGCTCACGATCGTGAGGCAGTCCCGGTACGGCTCGAGGGGACTCAGCGCGCTCGGAGCGAGATCGAAGTCGCGGCCGACGCTTGCCGGGGACCACATGTTCTGGGTCACGCCCCACTCGTTGCAGCCCGCCGCCCCGTGCACGAGCTCGACCGCCACGAACCGGGTGCCGTCCGTCGCCGCCTCCGCGCCCGCCCCGAGCCGGCCGGCCGGCACCATGGCGTCGAGGAAAGGCAGCGCGACCGAAGCTCCGACGCCCCGGAGGAAGGTGCGGCGAGGAATGTGACGTCCAGAGATCAGTTCCATTCTAGCCCTCTTCTCTTAGCTCTCTTCCCGGAGTCAAACTAAGGCGCATCGCTCATCTCGTCCTCTTCCGCGACAGCCTGTACCCTCTGCATCCGGAACGCATCGCTCGTCACCACGCCCAGGATGAACGACGACATGCGGTAGCCGTCCGCAGCCGCCCTCCTCACGATCGCGCGGACCGTGGGCTTGTCGTAGTACTCGACCCGCCGCCCCAGCGCATACGCCATCAGGTTCTCGGTGAACGTCCGGATCAACGGCTCGGGCCGCTTGAGCAGCACCTGCCGGAGCTCGGCGGGGCCTTCCACCGGCGTCCCGTCGTACATCTCCCCGCGGGTGTCGAGCGGCATGCCGTGCTCCCGGATGCGCCATTTGCCGGTCACGTCGAAGTTGTCCAGGGCGAGGCCGATCGGGTCCATGAAACGGTGGCAGGAGGTACACACCGGATTGGCGCGGTGCATCTCCATGCGCTCCCGGGTCGTGAGCATTCGCGTGCCCTGGACACCCTCGGTCTCGTCAAGATCGGGCACGCCCGGAGGCGGAGGCGGAGGCGGACTGCCGAGCAGGACCTCCATGACCCACTTGCCCCTGAGCACGGGCGAGGTCCGTGCGGGATACGAGGTCAGCGTCAGGATGCTGCCGTGTCCCAGCAGGCCGCGGCGTCGGCCGTCCGGATACGTCACGCGCCGGAAACGGTTGCCGACCACGCCCTCGATGCCGTAGTGCGCCGCGAGTCGCTCGTTCGCGAACGTGTAGTCGGCGGTATACAGCTCCAGGGCGCTCCGATCCTCCTGCACCAGGCTGTTGAAGAAGAGCTCCGTCTCGCGCCGCATGGCGGACGCGAGCTGCTCGTCGAAGTCCGGGAACCAGAACGCGTCGGGATGGACCTTGTCGAGGTCCTGGAGCCGGAGCCACTGGGCGGCGAACCGCGGACCGAGCCTCTCGGAGCGGGGATCTTCGAGCATGCGTCGCGTCTCGGCGGCCAGCACGTCCGGATCGGAGAGCTCGCCCCGGCCGGCCCGGGCCGCGAGCGCCTCGTCGGGCGGCGTCCCCCACAGGAAGAAGGAGAGCCGGGTCGCCAGGTCGTGGTCGCCGATGCGGTAGTCCTGGCCGGGCCGCACCGGGCCGGTCGGCTCCTCGAAGCGGAACAGGAAATGCGGGCTGGACAGGATCGCCTGGAGCGCCGTGCGGATGCCGACCTCGAAGCCGCCGATCTCGCCGCCCTCTTCGTAGAACGACATGAGCGCGCCGAGGTCCCGATCGTTCAGCGGCCGGCGATACGCCTTCCGGGCGAGCCGGCGCACGATCTCCTCGGCGCACGCCCGTTCCTCGTCGTGCGCCTCGGGATAGCAGCTGAAGACCGCGCGCCGGCTGGGCGTCTCCGACACGCCGGTGACGCGGAGCGGCCCGCCGATCACCAGATCACGCAGGTGGGGCAGGAGCGTGAGCCCGTAGCCGCTGATCCCCGTATGACGATCGGCCAGCGACCAGTCGTGGGGGGACATGAGGTCCTCCACGGGCCCTTCGGTGCGCTTGATGAACGCGGCCGTGACGCGTTGGGGGCCGGCGGGCACCTCGATCGGCTCCGTCTCCATGTAGATCACGTCGGCGTCGTCGAACGTCATCCACTGGTCGACGTCGAGCAGAGCCGCTCGACGGCCGTTGATCGAGATCTCGATCTGCTCGAACCGCGCGATCTGGCCGAAGAAGCCCGCTCCCGTGGTGGTGTGTTCGAGCGTCACGGTGAAGGTGTATTCGCCGTCGGCGGGGAAGATGTGCTCGATCGAGATCCCTCCCCGGGTCCCGAAGGGCGCTCCCTCGACGCGCTCGGTCTGGGAGGCGTAGCCCGAGATCGAGTATTTCGTGTCGCTGGCCGGAGCGGCCGGATTGCCGAGTGCCAACCGGCTGATCTCGCTCGCGCCGTTGAGGTACGACTCCAGGAGCGTGGGCGACATCATCTGGACGTCGGCGATGTTGTCGAAGTTGGCGCTCTTGGTGTCGAGTGGCAGGTAGTCCCCGGCGTCGATGTCGATCCCGAGCAGGTCGCGGACGGCGCTCTCGTACTCCGGCCGGTTGAGCCTCTGGAAGGTGCGGCCGCCCGGGTTCGGCCTCCGGGCGGCGGCCTCGTCGATCCGCGTCTCCAGCGCCTCCACGAGGACCGAGAGCGTGTCCCCGCGCGGCCTGGGGGCCCCCGGGGCCGGCATCATGCCCGCCCGGAGCTTGACGATCATCTTCTCCGCGGTCTCGGCCAGCTCCGGCGCCCGGGCCACGTCGAAGGTCTGAAGCGAGAGGTTGCCCGTCATCATGACGTCGTTGTGGCACACGACGCAGTACTGCCTTACCACGGCGTTCAAGGAGTCGGGCGGGATCGGGCCGGCGGGCGGGCGGAGGCGAGCCGCTCGGTACGCCTCGGGAGCGGCGGCGGCAAGGCCGGCCGGCGCCCACTCGGGCGCGGACGGAGCCGCTGCCTGCTCCCGGGCTCCGCCGCTCCCGAGCATGAGCAGCAGGCCCAGCCCGATCATGCCGTAGGCCTTCATCGGTTCCGCGCCCCTAGCATGTCACGCAGTTGTGGTTGTTCTTGGCGCCCAGGCCCTCCAGGAGCGCGATCGTTTCGGGAAACGGCTGGATCCGCTGAACGGGGCCGTTGGCCATGTCCACCGTGGTCTGTCCGCTGCGACTCACCACCGTCGCGTCGGCCCCCTGCGCCACCAGGTAGAGGATCAGCTCGTTGTCTCCCCGCGACGCCGCATGATGGAGCGCCGTGTAGCCGTTCTCGTCCCGGGCGTTCACGTCGGCCCCGTGCTCCTCCACGAGATACTTCACGGCAGCCAGCCAGGCGTCCGGAACGTGCCGGTGCGAGTTCGCTGCGAACCCCTCACCGTACCCGACCCCCGAAGCCGCATGGATCGGCCACGCTCCAGGCCCCCCGACCGGCACGGGCGGCAAGCCGGAGAGGTCGGGGCTCCGGGGAGCGGAGCGGGAAGGCATCTTCTTCGTCGGAAGATCGGGATCGGCGCCGTAGGACACCAGGAGGCGCATCGCCTCCACGTCCAGGGCGTAGGCGGCTCTCCAGAACGGGGTGGCACCGGCTCGGGTCACCCTGAGCAGGTCGTTGTTGTAGGTCGTGTACCACAGCGGCCGCACGAGGCGCACGTTCGGGTCGACCCCGGTATCGAGCAGCGCTCTCATGACCTCCAGGTACGTCGCCTCCTGCTGCATATAGTCCGTCGTCTGCGGATGCCGGGACTTGGGGGCCCAGTGCATGTTCAGCACCGCGTACAGCGGAGTGGCACCGGCGTCGCTCGCCAGGTTCGGGTCGCCGCCAGCCTCCAGGAGGGCCAGCACGAGGTCGAAGTGGCCGTTGATCGCGGCGATGAGGATCGGGCTCGTGCCGTCCGCCGCACTCCGGCCGTTGACGTCGGCGCCGGCCTCCACGAGGGCGAACGTCGCCTCCTCGTGCCCCTCGCGCGCTGCGAGCAGCAACGCCGTCAGGCCGCCGTGCGTGCCCACCAGATCCGCGTAGGAGAGGGGATCGATCTCGGTAGCGCCCCTGAGCTGCACCTCCTGAGGCGGGACTCGTCCGTCGGCCGGGGGCGGGAGATCGGGCGGCGGCGCGGGCTCGGTGGGCGTCGCTCCGCTCGGAGGCTGCGGCTCGGTGGTTCTCCCGTAGGCCGAGCCGGGCTCCGCCGGGGCACGCGCCTCGCGGTCCCGCGGCTCCTGTGCGTCGCGCAGAGAGGCAAGCAGCCGGTTGCGGCGGCTGCGATCGGTCCGGTCCCGCTCTTCACGCGCCGGGATGTCGACGACCTTGGCAGCGATCTCGGGGTCGGCTCCCCCCTCCATGAGCGCGTGGATCGCCCCCGCGCGGTTCCGCGCCGCAGCGAACATGAGCGGCGTCTGGCCCCACTGCGCCTCCTTCGCGTTCACGTCGGCGCCGTGGCTCAAAAGGGCCCTCACGGCGCGGGCGCTCCCTGCTGCCGCGGCGAAGTGGAGCGGCTGAGCCCGCCCGGTGCGGGTCGGCGCGGCGGGATCCGCGCCGGCCAAGACCAGGGCCTCGACGACCGGTCCGCGCCCGCCCCTGCTCGCCAGGTGGAGCGGCGTGTAGGACGCGAGCCGGGTGACGGACTCGAGGTTGGCGCCGGCGTAGATCAGCAACCGGGCCATCTCGGCGTCCCCCCGCTCGGCGGACCAGTGCAGGGCGGTCATGCCGTCGCCCTGCGCCGCGTTTACGTCGGCCCCCCGGCGCAGCAGCGTGCGGACCGTCTCCAGCTCCCCCCTCATCGCCGCGTCGGCGACCGGTGAATCGGACGGGGCCGCCCAGACGAGCGCCGTCAAGGCGAGGGCGCCCCAGACATTGACTCCGAGCGCGCGTCTCATCAGAGGGTCAGCGCGAACTCGCCCGTGCTGTCGCCGAAGCTCTCCACGTCGTCGAGGCCCAGCTTGTGCAGCAGCGTCAGCATCACGTTCGCCATCGGCGTTCCCGCCTCCGCCCGGAGGTGCATCTCGCCCTCGAGTCGGCCATTCGCTCCTCCGAGGACGAACAGGGGACAGCGCTTGTGGTTGTGCAGATTCGGATCGCCCATCGGAGACCCGTAGATCACCAGCGACTTCTCGAGGAGGCTCTGGTCGCCCTCCATGGTATTGCGGAGCTTCTCCAGGAAGTACGGGATCAAGCTCACGTGGTAGCGGTTGATGACCGCGAAGTCCAGGATCGCGGCCTCGTTTCCCCCGTGGTGGGAGGCGGGGTGGAAGGGCGAATCCGTGCCGCTCTCCGGGTAGACACGGCTCGAGGCGTCCCGTCCCATCTTGAACGAGAAGATCCGCGTCATGTCCGACTCGAACGCAAGGGCCTGGAGGTCGAACATGAGCTTCACGTGCTCGTCGAAGGAGTCGGGCACGCCGGCGGGGGCTTCGGGCAGCTCGCGGACCTCGCCGCTTCGGTTGTATTCCTCGACCTTCCCGATCCTGCGCTCGATCTCTCGGATATCCTCCAGATACCGCTCCATGCGGATGCGGTCACCCGCCGCCAGCTGTCTCTTCAGGTCCGCGACCTCCTCGGTGAGCCAGTCGAGGATGCCGGCACTCGTCCGCCGCCGAGCCGCCCGCTCCTCGGCGCTTCCGCCCGCCCCGAACAGCTGATCGAATGCCACGCGGGGATCGCGGATCATCGGGAGGGGAGAGGTGGGCGAGGCCCAGCTGATGGTGTCGGTGTACACGCACGCGTAGCCGTACGCGCAACCTCCCGCCTGGTCCACGTTCTCGATGCAGAGCTGCATCGAGGGGATCGGCGTGTCCTGCCCGAATCTCTGCGCATAGAGCTGGTCGAGCGATGTGCCGGCCAGGACGTCCGAGCTCTCCGTCTGCTTGGGGTGGGCCTGGGTCAGAAACGTCGCGCTGGAGCGGAAGTGGTCGCCGCCGATCTCCTTGGCCTCGACCGCCTCCGCGGGCCGGACGTCGGTGTCGCTCACGATCGTCAGATACTCGCGGAACGGCTCGAGCGAGACCAAGCTCGTCGGACTCAGGTCGAAATCCCGCCCCACCCCGGCAGGGGACCAGAGGTTCTGCGTGGCCCCCCACTCGTTGCAGCCCGCCGCCCCGTGCACCATCTCGATCGCGACAAGGCGCGTAGGATCCTGGGCCGGGGAGCTGCGCGAGGCCCCTCTCCTCCCGGCGGGAACCATCGCCTCGAGGTAGGGCAACCCCACGGTCGCTCCCAAGCCCTTGAGGACCGTCCGGCGCGACAGATGCTTGCCTGTGATGAACTCCATCTAGCGTCTCCTGTTCGCGTCCACTCGGTAGGGTATCCGGCGGGCGGGCGGCCAGGGGCCGGGCTCGCGGACCGCGTCCATCGACCGGCCGCCTCCCGCCCTCACGATCCCCCCTGTACCATCGCCTCGGCTCGGCTCATCCGGAACGCCGGGCTCTTTACGATGCCCGTGACGAACGCCGAGATGCGGTAGCCGCCGGCCTCGGCCTCCCTGGCGATCGCCCGGACGGCCGGCTTGTCGTAGTACTCGATGCGGCGCCCAAGCGCGTAGGCCATGAGGTTCTCGGTAAACGTCCGAACCAATGGGATCGGCCGAGTCAGCAGGGCCCGTCGCAGATCGTCGGGACTGGTGACGGGGGTTCCGTCGTACAGCTCCCCGCCGGTGTCGAGAGGCATCCCGTTCTCGCGGATGCGCCACCTGCCGGTCACGTCGAAGTTGTCGAGCGCCAGCCCGATCGGATCCATGAACTTATGGCAGGAATTGCAGACCGGGTTCGCGCGGTGCAGCTCCATGCGCTCGCGGGTGGTGAGCAACCGGCCGTCCTGCGAGTCCTCCGTCTGCTCCAGGTCGGGAACCCCGGGCGGGGGCGGGGGCGGGGGCGTGCCGAGAAGAACCTCCATGACCCACTTGCCCCTCAGGACCGGCGACGTGCGGCCCGCGTGCGATGTGAGCGTGAGCACGCTCCCGTGGCCCAGCAGGCCCCTGCGCGCCCCGTCGGCCAGCTCGACACGGCGAAAGTGGTTGCCGGCGACGGCCGGAATGCCGTAGTGCCGGGCCAGGCGCCCGTTTACGAAGGTGTAGTCGGCCGTGAACAGGTCGAACAGGCTCCGGTCTTCGCGGACGAGGCTGTTGAAGAACAACTCGGTCTCGCGCCCCATCGCCTCCTTGAGCCTCTGATCGAAGTCCGGGTACAACCTCACGTCCGGGTGGATCTTCTCCAGATCCTGAAGCCGGAGCCACTGAGCCGCGAACCGCTTTCCCAACGCCTCGGCGCGGGGATCGGCCAGCATGCGGCGTGCATGCTCCGCAAGTCCCTCGGCGGCGGAGAGCTCTCCCCGCCTGGCGGCGTCCAAGAGCTCTTCGTCGGGCGGCCTCCCCCAGAGAAAGAACGACAGGCGCGCCGCGAGATCCTCGTCGCTGATCCGGTAGTCCCGGCCGGGAGCCGGGCCGCCCGGAGGCTCCTCGAAGCGGAACACGAAGTGCGGGCTGACGAGCATCGCCTCCAGCGCCGTCCGGATTCCTATCTCGAAGCCGCCCTCGCGGGCGCCGGCCTCGTAGAAGGCGATCAGATCAGCCACGTCGTCCGCATGGAGCGGCCTCCGGTAGGCCTTGGTGGCGAGCCGCGTGATGATCTCCTCCGCGCAGCTCTTCTCTTCCTCCGTCGCCGTGGGCCGGCACGAGAAGATCTCCCGGCGGCTCGGGGTGTCGGAGACCCCCGTCGGGTTGAACGGCCCGGTGATGGCCAGGTCCCGCAGATGGGGCAGGCTGGTGAAGCCGTAGGCGTCGGCGATGCTGGTGCTCGCCAGCGACCACTCATGGGGCGACACCAGGTCCTGGAGCGGCCCCTCGAAGCGCCGGATGAAGGCCGCCGTGACCCTGTGCGGGCCGGCGCGCACCGGGATCGGGCCCGTGCGCAGGTTGGTGCCGTCGGGGTCGGAGCGATGCATCCACCGATCGATGTCGAGGAGCGCCACCCGGGCTCCGTCCACGGAGATCTCGATCTGCTCCGGCGATTCCGCCGTGTGTAGCGCCGCCCGGCCGCTTCCGTAGAGGGCGCCGGTGGTCTCGTGGTGCAGCGAGACCCTGAACGAGTATTCCCCGTCGGCCGGGAAGTTGTGCACGACCGAGATCCCCCCGCGCGTGCCGAAGGGGGCCCCCTCGACCCGCTCGGTCTGCGTCTCCCAGCGCGACACCTTGAACGTCGCCTCGGTGGCCGCGGCGTCCGCGTTGCCCACAGCCAGCCGGCTGATCTCGCTCGCCGCGCCCAGGTAGGCATTCATGAGAGTGGGAGACAGCAGCTGAACGTCGGCGATGTTGTCGAAGTTTGCGCTCTTGGTGTCGAGCGGCAGATACGCGCCGGCGTCCACTTCGAGACGCAGCAGATCCCTGATCGAGGCGGAATACTCGGCCCGGTTGAGTCGCTGGAAGGTACGGTGCCCCGGATTCGGCGCCTTGGAGGCCGCCTCGTCGATCAGCGTCTCGAGGGTCTCGACGAGCGCGAGCAGGGTGTCGGGGGCGGGCCGGGGGGCTCCGGGAAGCGGCATCATCCCGGCCCTGAGCTTCACGATCATCTTCTCGGCCGTGGGGGCCAGCTCGGGGGCCCGCGCCACGTCGAAGTCCGAGAGCGTGAGGTTCCCGGTGAGCATCACGTCGTTGTGGCACACGACGCAGTATTGCTTCACGACGGCGGTGAGCGAGTCCGGGGGAATCGCCGGACCCCTGAGCCGGAGGCCCGCCGGGGCGGGACCTCGCACCGAGGGACCCGCGTACGCCGTCACGTAGTGCCGAACGGCCGCCTCGACGGAGGACTCCGGGGAGAGCAGGTGCGTGCCGCCCTGCGCCCTCGCCACCGACGGATAGGCTCCGCCGACCAACACGAGGGCGAGAATGGAGACAACGGGCCCGACGAGTCTCTTCATCGAGGTGCCCCTCCGGATTCTGGGTCTTCCGTTTCGCATGAGTCGACGCCCGACCTCAAGCACTTGTCCGATGGATCGCCAGAGCATCATTCTCCGCGACCGGGCCGCAACGATGGGGGGCCACGGACCCCACCTCGCAGCACTCCGGGGTGCGAACGGCAGCGATCGCCCGGTTCCCGGCTCCCTCCTCCCGCGGCAACACGAAAGGCAGATCGATACGTCGACTCACCAACCCCGGGGCGCATCGGCGAACAACGTGCGGCCGCCAAAGGGCTTCCAGCTCTGCAAATTAGCGTGCAAGGCCCGTTTCCGCTAACAGTGTACCCCGAGATCCAACGGAGAGCCTCAGCCGCCTCGTCCAAGAATCGGTCTTCGATCCGCCAGCCTGGAGGACGCCATGAATTCGAATCGTCCGTCGCCCCCCTGGATCGTCGCACTTGGGCTCCTGGTCGGATCGGCCTGCGACGCACCGCTCCCGGACGAGGCGGCCCGAGCGGGCGAGGAGCCCGCCGGGGCCGGAGCGTCCCTGGACGGCGGTCCACCCTTCGCCACCCTGGCCGACTACTTCGAGGCCGAGGAGTACGCTGAGCGCCGAGCCCGCCTCGCCGAGGAGACCGGGGGCGGAGCCGTGCTCCTCCTCGGTTCGAAGGATCCCATGGACGCCTGGGACGAGCACCGGTTCGATCCCTACTTCCGGATCCGCGAATTCAAGCAGACCGAACCGATGATCTATCTCACCGGCATCGAGGAGCCCGGGGCCGTCGTCCTGTTCCATCCGGAGCGCGCCTCGGTCTTCCTGCCCGAGGGCGGGGAGGCGGAGGGAGCTCGCGAACGCCTCGCCTCACTGGGGCTCGAGGACGTTCAGTCCCTCTCGGCGTTCGAAGAGGCCCTCGGCTCGGAGGTGGCCGCCGGGCCGCTCTACGTCCTTCAACGCGAACCGAGGGCGGGCGGGGTCGGCTTCGGCACCGGAGAGCGCTTCTCCGATCTACTGCCGAGCCGAGCGGCCGGTACGATGCCCGAGGATCTGGTCGCTGACCGCATCCGAGCTCGGTTTCCCGGCTCCGAGGTGCGCAATCTCCTGCCGGCGCTGCGCCGCACCTGGAAGGCCAAGTCTCCGGCCGAACTCCGCCTCATGCGGGATGTCGCACAGATCTCGGTCGGGGGATTGATCGAGGGCCTTCGCCACATCCGCCCAGGCGTGAGTGATCGCGAGATCGCTGGCCGGATCGAAGGCGAGATGCGGAGGAGGGGCGCACAGAGGCTGGCCTACTCCGCCGATATTCAGTCCGGCCCCAACCTTCTTGAGAGCTTCGTGACGCTCTTCCGCGATTACGACGCCCGGAACCGCACGATGCAAGCCGGTGACCACGTGCTCGTGGACCACTCGGCGGAGTTCAACTATCACATCTCCGACATCGCGCGTACCGTGCCCGTCAACGGAACCTTCTCGCCCGAGTACCGGGCGCTCTACGACCTGTACCTCGTGGCGCATTGGGCGGGCCTAGAGGCCACGCGCCCGGGAAACAGCTGGAGCGAAGTAGGAAACGCCGCCGCCCGAGCCGTGGCGGATCGGCTCGACCTCCTCGAAGAGGAGTGGCTTCGCGAGGCGGCCGAGGCGTTCGTGAGCCGCTACAGCCGGGAAGGCTCGGGGCCGGGACACTTCCTCGGAACGAACATCTCGATCCACAGCGACCACACATCCCCGCTCGTGCCGGGGCAGGTCATCGCCTACGAGCTGGTCCTCGCGGCTCCCGAGCGCGGCCTCCGCGTCACGCTTGAGGAAGTCGTAGCCGTCACCGAGGACGGCCACGAGATCCTCTCGACGGGCCTGCCTACCACGGTCGCCGAGGTCGAGGCGATCGTGGGCTCGGCGTATCGCTCCCCCTGACGATCGCACGAGCGCATCGGCGGGCTACGCACGATGAGATCGCCGCCTTTGGCCCCGCGGATCCTGATCGCCACCCACCCGCCGCTCCAGGCGCACCGCGCCTACGAGCCCCCGAACAAGGAGGTCCGCAGCCGGCGTCGCGCCAAGTCTCTGGACGCCATCGAAGGCGGATCGCCACCGTCGTCTGGGCGCTAGAGGATCGGCGACAACATCCGCGAGTTCTTCGTTGATCACTCGGACCTGCCCGACTTCATCGGCCTGACGAGATTCCTTGGGAGCCGGGAATGCGTTTCTCGTGACCGAGGACGGCAACGAGTGGCTCACCGGGCACGCGCCGATCAAGCCGACGAGATCGGGACCCTCATGGCTCAGGAGGGCATTTGGGAGAGGGG
The DNA here is from genome assembly GCA_964572045.1 of uncultured Gemmatimonadaceae bacterium. GTDB lineage: Bacteria > Gemmatimonadota > Gemmatimonadetes > Longimicrobiales > Gaopeijiaceae > CBDCKR01. The sequence goes on along the minus strand of CAZNEI010000013.1, from coordinate 33,428 downwards.
ACGGCAGGGTCGGGGGGAGGCCGGGGGGCGTCATCACGCTCGACCCGACTCACCGAGGCGACTCCGCGGCAGGGTCGGCCCAGGCCGCTCTCAGCGGGCGGGGGCCTCGTTCTTGCCCCCGCGTGGCCTCGTCCCTACCGTGCTCGTCCGCCCCCCAAGGGCCCTTCATCCCCTCTTGGAGAGAAGCCTACCATGAGCATCCAGAACGTCGCAGCCATCGCATTGACCGCCCTGGCCTTGGCCGGCACTACGGACCTTGCCGCCCAGGAGCGCACGTACTACGACGGCCGCTCTCCGGCAGACGGCGACGAGGTCCTGCCCTTCAGCGGTGCCGTCCGGGTGGGCAACGTGCTGTACCTCGCCGGGTCCCTCGGGCTCGATCCGGGCCAGCAGGTGCCCGCCACCCCCGAGGCGGAGGCCAGGAACGTGCTGACCAACATTCAGAACACGCTCGAGTCGGCCGGCATGACGATGGACGACCTCGTGATGGTGCAGGTCTACGCCTCCGACGTGGCGAACTACGACGCCTTCAACAGCGTGTACCGCACCTTCTTCACCAGTGAGTTTCCGGCCCGCGCGTTTCTCGGCTCCGGCACGCTGCTCTATGGAGCCAGGTTCGAGGTGCTGGGGGTCGCCGTCGAGCGTTAGCCCGAGGCTCGCCCTTCCGCGGGCAGCGATCCCCCGAGCACGGATCCGGCCGGGCGGGCGAAGTCTGGCCGGGACCGAAAGGCCTCCTGATGACCCGGCCCACCGGTGATGCGCCGATGTCGAGCTGGATCGGGGCTACGCGGAGGCTGTCCGCCACAAGGCACCCTCGATCCAGACGCCCGGTCGAAGGGCTTGGGCGCCTGGCGGGCGCGCGATTCGCGCCCACGTCCCGAGAACCCTTCCGATCGGCCCGAGGGCGGCCAGGAAACACCGCGTGGGGGCGGCGGGTTCAGCCCGGCTGCCTCCGTGATCGATCCCCGGCTCTTAGGCTGCCTCCTCCCGCATTCCGCTTTCGGCGGTGATGGCGCCGGCCGCAGCGAGGATCGAACCGAAGACGTCCACGGCGCGCCGCATATCGTCGATCGTGCTGATCGAGATTCGGGCCCACGCGTCCTCGTAGGGCGGGAAGTTCCGTCCCACCCGGATGTTCTGCTCGGCGCAGGCGGTCCTGAAGTCGGCGGCCGGCATCCCCGTCTTCGCGAAGATGAAGTTCGTCTGTGAGTCCGTGGCGTCGAGCTGACGGGCCTTGAACCAGTCGATGGTGAACTGGCGTGCCTCGGTATTCCGCTCGCGCTCGGCCGCGATCCGATCCGGATCCTGGACCGAGGCGGTCGCGCCGAGGAGCGACGGGAGGTTCAAGCTCAGCCCGTAGTGCCACTCGCGCATCTTCCGGATCGCGTCCGGATGCGCCACGATCCAGCCGATCCGCATGCCGGCCATCCCGTGCGCCTTCGAGAAGGTGCGGGCCACGATGACCCGAGCCTCCTGGAGCGCGCGCGGGATCTGCGTCTCATGGCGCGGATCCGTCACGTAGTCGTGGTAGGCCTCGTCGACCATGATCATCGCGTCGGTCTCGCTGAGAACCCGCTCGATGAGGTCCCCGACCGCCGTGCTGCCGTGCAGCGAAGCCGTGGGGTTGTTCGGGTTGTTGAGGAAGACCATTCCGGCGCCCTGGGCCGCGTCGGCCATCGCGTCGAGGTTGATCATCATCCGCTCGTCGAGCGGCAGCGCCTCGACCGGATGGCCGATCAGGCCCGCATAGCCCGGGGCCTCCTCATACGACGGAGACGCCGTCACCAGGGGCCGGATCGGCGACGTGAACACCTGAGTCGCCGTGCGAAGCAGCTGCGTCGACCCGTTCCCGACCATCACGTAATCGGCCGAAATCCCGTTCATCGAAGCGATCGCCTCGGCCAGCTCGCGGTCGGGGCCGAACGGGTACCGGCCGGCACGGGGACCCCCCGCGAGGGCTTCGTTCATCGCCATCCTGACGCTCTCGCCGGGACCCAGCGGGTTTTCGTTGTTGTGCAGAAGCATGGGGCGCTCCTGCAGAGGGAGCGCCAGGGACGCCTCGCGCGCCCAGGCGCGGCCCGGCCCGACCCACGACATGATGGCGGCGGCCGCGGTACCCGAGCCGACCGTCTTGACGAACGACCGCCGCGACACACCCGTCGGACGATCCTGGATCTTCTCGTGCGCCTTCATGCCAGCACCTCCTCGAAAACCTCGACGGCGCGTTGCATCTCCGCCGACGTGCCTATGCTGATGCGGGAGTGCGTCTTCTCCATCGGCGGGAAGTCCCGGCCCACCGCCACGTTGTGCTCGGCGCACGCGGAGCGGAAGTCGCCCGCAGGGATGCCGAGGTCGACGAAGATGAAGTTCGTCTGCGAATCGTAGAGGTCGTAGCCCTTCCCCTTGAAGAAGTCGACCGTGAGCTGCTTCGCTTCGCTGTTGCGAGCTCGCTCGCTCGCGACGAAGCTCCCGTCCTGGAGGGCCGCATGGGCTCCCCCGACGCCCGGCGTATTGGTGTTGAACGTCAGCTGGTAGCGTCGGAGCGTCGCGATGACGTCACGGTGCCCGACACCGTAGCCGATCCTCATTCCCGCCATGCCGAAGCACTTGGAGAACGTCCGTGTGGCGAAGACGTTGGGCGTCTCGAGAGCCAGGGCGACGCCGGACTCGTAGGCGGGGTCGGTCACGTAGTCGTGGTACGCCTCGTCGAGGTGGATCACAGAGTTGGGGGAGTCGCTCCGGACCTGTTCGACGAAGGAGCCGATGTCGGAGGCGGAGTGGACCGTACTCGTCGGATTGTTCGGGTTGCAGACGAAGATCAACGAAGGTCCTCGGGCGGCCGCCGCCATCCCCCCGAGATCGAGCTGGCCGCTCTTGCGGAAGATCGGAACGGCCTGCACGTCGGCACCCAGATAGGTTGCGATGCGGACGGGCTGGAGGTAGGAGGGCGTGCCCGTTACCAGGGGACGGTACTTGCTCGTGAACGCGTGAGCGGCCGTCTCGAGGATCTCGCCCGAGCCCGCTCCAAGCACGATGTTCTCCGATTCGCAGCCGTGCTTCTCGGCCAGCGCGGCGGTCAGGTCGCGCGAGTTCGGCACGGCATTCGTCGGATAGCGGCCCGCCTCCTCGAAGGACTCGCGGATCGCAGCCACCGCCCCCGACGGAGGCCCGAGCGGGTTCTCGTTGCTGGAGATCCGGATCTCGCCTTCCTGTGGCGGCGGGATCGGTCCGAACTCGCCGAGCAACGGGCCGAGTTCGTCGACAAGCGCCTCGCGCCCTCGGGCGGTGATGAGCGGAACGTTCGCTCCGCTCGCCCTCGCCCCAAGACGGAAGAGCTCCCTTCGGGAGACCGACATAAAATCCTCCTCAGTGGGCTAAGCTACAGGGTCGCTAAGTCCGGGGAACATAGGTTCCGAACGCGACTCGGTCTAGGAGCACCCCGGGGGCAGACTCGGACATCGTCGCTGCCGATCTTCGTGATGCCCGCTCGATCTCCCCCGCTACGCCTCTCGACGCCCTTCTAGTTCTCCAATCGATTGTATTTCCGCAGTGCCTCGCGAAGGCGGTCGTGCGGCAACGCGTAGACCGTCACGTCGTTGGCGCCGGTCATCGTCTCGGCCGCCACCATCGCGTTGATCACCGCCTCCTCTGTCGCCTGCACGGTGGCCTCGAAGAGCGGATTCAGGTCGCTGTTCGTCAGCATCTGGAGGCTGTTTGGGCTCTCCAGCTCCGATGCCGACCCGCGGTTCGCCGTCGAGAACGCGAGGAAGATGTCGCCGGAGCCGTTGCCCGACGTGCTGCCGTTGCGCGCCAGGCCGAGAGAGATGCGCCTCGCAACGCGTTTCAGCTGGTGGGGCAGGACGGGAGCGTCGGTCGCTACGACGACGATGATCGAGCCTTCCCGGTCCGCTGCGTCCTCACCGGCCTCGAGCGAGCCTTCCTCGGCGCCGGGGCGGGCGGGCATGAGGTCGGGAATCTCGATCCCGACGGGTGCGCCGGCGACGCGGAAGGGGGGGCGGGCCCCGTAGTTGCACTGGACGAGCACGCCGAGGGTGTGGGTCGCTCCGTCGATCTCCACGAGACGCGACGACGTGCCGATCCCCCCCTTGAAGCGGTGGCAGATCATCCCCGTCCCGCCCCCGACGGCACCCTCTTCGACGGGCCCTCCCCTGGCGTCGCCGATCGCCGCGAGAGCGTCCTCCACCGTCACATGCTGCCCGTATATGTCGTTCAAGGTGCCGTCCCAGGTCTCCGCCACGACCGGCAGGGAGGCCAGCCAGCGGCCCGGTGCCCCCTCCCCCCCGAACCTCTTCTCGACCCCCCACTGGATCACCGCGTGGTGGACGATTCCGACGCTCAGGGTATTGGTGATCATCACCGGTCCCTCGAGGATCCCGGAATCCTGGACCCAGGTCGTGCCCGTCATCTCGCCGTCGCCGTTGAGCGAGAACCACGCCGCGAAGACGGGATCGGGAGCCTCGGTCCCGCGCGGGAAGACGGCCGTGACGCCCGTGCGCACCGGGCCCTCTCCGATGACGCGAGTCCCGCTCCCTCGGATCACCGTGGCGTGGCCGACCGCCACTCCGGCGACATCGGTGATCGCGTTGAGCGCTCCCGGAGTCCCCTCGAACGGCACGCCGAGGTCCCGGGCCCGCGGCTTCTGAGCGGCCGCGGCCACGGCCGCCGATACGAGGACGGCGACCGACACCACAACGGGAGTGACGGCCCTGACGAGGGGGTCGGCCCAGTGCCGCGACGAGGCAAGGGTGAGGTCACGCATGGTCGGTCCTCCGGTATGACGCGCAAGCGGTGTGGGGCTAGCGTACCGAAATGAGCGATCCTGTGGGTGCCTAGCAAGGCCGGCCTTCGCTCGCTCGACCTCCGGGCCCTAGTCCTCGGGCGCGCCGTCGATCTCCTCCACGAGTTTGATCGCCAGCCCGTCCAAATCCTCGATCATGAAGGCTCGCGTGTCTCCGAACGGGTAGGGCTCCTCGAGGATCGTCACGCTCTCGCTGCGCAGCCGCGCATGCCACGCATCGACATCGTCGATCGTAAACGCGACGTGGTCGAAGACCTGACCGCGGGAGGGCACAAGGGGCTGATCGGTGCCGCAGCGGTCTCCGACGCACTGACGCGGGTACCACGACATGCTTCCGTTGGCGAAGTGCACCGTGCTTCGCGGATCGCGGATCGTGCCGACGGGCTCCAGGGACGGCCAACTCGCTTCGGCCAGCTCCCGGACACAAGGATCGTGCAGCGGCGGAGAAGCATCCGGATCCGGGCTTGTCTCCGACGGAGGAGCGAGCCGCATGCCCAGGTGCGACACGTACCAGTTCGCAGCGCACAAGGGATGCTCGTGGTAGAAGTGGACATGAGAAAAGGAGTCCGGGGTGTCAGGCCCCCCGGCGAGCTCGAAGAGCGCTCCGTCCGGCCCAACAACGTAGCTGAAGCCACCTTCACGGGGCTCGGCGGGCTCGGCCTCGGCGATCTGGGCTTCCGTCAGAATCCCGGCGTACGGGGCGAGTCCGGACCGCCAGACCCCCTCCTCGGAGTCGGGAGCCGTGAAGAGCGGCAGATGGTCGATGCCCGCAGCATCCAATCGCTCGCGGATGTCGCTCGTGTTGGTGAAGGCGCCGATGTGCCAGAACGCGCTCTGCGGTTCGGCCCGGTGGAGGTCTTCCCGAAACGCGCCGGGCGGAGGCGAGTCGACCCGGTTGAAGAGGACGTACATGTCGCCCTCAACCGCCGGGTAGCCCGCGATCTCGGTCCTCGACGCCGCGGGCCAGACCTCGAGGTACCACTCGATCGCCGCATCGGGATCGACCGAGTTGAGCATGACGTGATGGAGGCTCGGCACCGAGAGAGGTGGCTCGCCGCCGTCCCCGCCGCCGGGTGTGCACGCCTGCAACGGAATCAGCAGCAGGATCGCGGCCACGGCCGCGCCGAGATCAGGGTGAGAACGATACGCAGAATTCATTTTCGATCCTCCGTTGGGGAAGAGGACGAGAAAGATACCGCCCTTTGTCCAAAAGGGCCCGCGATCTTCACGCTTGGGAGTAGCCGACCGGGGCTCCGAGCCCTAGGATTGGTAGCTGCATCCCCCGCTCGCACCAGGCCAGGGAGAGTCTACATGGGCATGAGGAACTTCGCGGCACTGGCCGTCCTGGTCGCCGCAGCCACGGCCTGCGACGCGCCCGAGGAGAGGGTGGCCCTCGGGCCTCATGACGGCTTCGACTTGCCGGCCGTGGACACGGGAAGGGTCGCCGTGGGCGCCTTGGCGCCCGATTTCTCCGCGGAGTCCTACGACGGGCCGATCCTCACACTCTCCGACTATCGGGGAGAGAAGAACGTGATCCTCGTCTTCTACAGGGGACACTGGTGACCCTGGTGCGCCGGTCAGCTCGGGGAGCTGAGAGGGCTCTTGTCGCCGGAGCAGAGAGAGACCACAGAGATCCTGGCCATTTCGGTCGACGATCGTGAAGGCCAGCAGATGATGATCGACCGCGTCGCCCAGGACGACGGCATCCTCATCGAGTATCCGCTGCTCTCCGATCCCGATCACCGCATCATCGACCGCTATGGGCTGTTCAACGCGGACGCGCCAAGCGATAGTCCAGTGCCCCACGCCACGACCCTCGTTATCGACCGGGAGGGTGTCGTGCGCTGGAAGTTCGTCGAGGTGGACTACCGGATCCGTCCGAGCCACGAGGACATCCTGGCCGCGCTCGACGCCCTGGACTGACCCCGGCTAGGCTCGCCTACGATCCGAGCAGCCGGGTGGGCAGACCCGTCGGCGTCATCAGCTTGTAGATCGGCACGACCGGGATCTCCGGCTCGCCTCCATCCTGGCTGCGGGAACCGGCGGGAGCCTCTCTCTCCGAGGGACTTGCGTCCGGCCGCGGGATCCAGGCGTCCATCGTATTCCAGTAGACGACGTTGTCGCTCGACTCCGGCTCCAGCATGTGGGTCACCAGCCGGCCCATGAACTGAGCCGTCGGCACCACGAAGGCTCCCGCAGGGAAATCGACCTCGAGCGTCACGACCCCGCCGACCTCCACCTTGGTCGCGGCCGCGTGGTTATAGGCGCGCTCGTGCGTGACGGCCGCGACCGAGTATGCGTCGACCTCCAGCGAGCGGGGCGCGGTCAGCACCTCGACTGTGATGCCGTGCCGCCTCAGCATCGCGACGGCCTCGGTGGCGTCCCGGGGCAGGAGATAGGCCCACGGCCGGACTCGCACCTTGGTGGCCACAGGCTTCTTGATGAGCCTCGCCCCCGTCACATGGATCGTATCGACCGGCTCGTCGGGGTCGGCCCCGGAGTCGCCACCGCGGACGAGTTCGTAACTCACGGGGTAGTCCTCGGCAGTGTATTCCATCTCCACGGCCACTTCGCCACCAGGCTCCGCTCCCAGGGCGATCGTCTCGAGGCGCACGTCGTTCACGAGGCGGATCACTCTCTCCGAGTTCCGTGCGGCGTACTCGAGCACGGCGAGGTAGCCCAAGTAGCCCGCCCGGGCCCCGACCTCCAACTCCTGAGCAGGGGCCTCGAACAGGATGCCGACGCTGTTGATGAAGCCGCCGTAGTTGCGGCCGATCCGTGCTTCGAAACCGCCGGTGCGCCACTCCTCCTCGTCACCCGCCGCGTAGTACCAGGCCTTGTACCCCTCCGCGCTCAGCTTTTCGTCGATTGCGGGAAAGATCTCGTTGTCACACAGGAGCGTGAGCTCCCGAGCGGGATCGTAGTGGCTGGGACATTGGTAGTTGAGGTTGTAGGGGCGCGAGCCTCCGTTGTGGCCGTCCACGAAGATGTGGGGATGCCACACGTTGATCAGGTTGCTCACATAGCTGACAATGGCGGGGTGCTCGAGCTTCACGTAGTCGCGGTTCAGATCGATGCCCCAGGCGTTGCCGCGGATGCCCTCCTCGGAGGCCTCGAAGCCGTCGGGATTGAGCTGGGGAGCCACCACCACGGTGACCGCCTCGAGCAGGTCGTTGGCGGGAGTGCCGGTGGTCGCCAGATCGCGCATCAGGATGAGCAGCCCCTCCCTGAACGTCCTCTCCCCACCGTGGACGTTGGCGGCCAGCACGACGATCGGCCGGCCGAGCGCCATCGCCTCCCAAGGCTCGCTGACGAGGGGCCGGCCGAAGACAGCGTACGGGAGGTCCCGTCCCTCCCAGCTCTGGCCGTAGGCGCCCAGACGCATCTCCGTCGTCACGCCCCTGAGCTTCTCCAGGTACTCCCACATCTCGACGTGGCCCGTGTGTCTCTCGAACCCCGAGAGCTCGGAGGCCGTGCGAGGGGATCCCTGCGCCGCGGGCGCCCACGCCTGCTGCCCTGCGAGGGGGCCGGAGGCGAGAAGGATCGTGATCCCCCAGAGGATCGCCGGCGCCGCATTCGACCGACGGTCGACGGCAAGATAGCTGGACATGGGTAACCTCTTGTGGAGCGCGGAGCTTAGGGGGTCACGGCGCCTCGAGCGCGGCTCGCGTGCACCGCCGCGTGCGAGCCCGTCGGATCGTAGACGGGCCGCACGGCCCCTGCAAGGAGGCCTCGACTCCGGAACTCCTCGGCTTCGTCCCTCGCAGTCTCAGAGGCCTTCGGTCGAGGATCCCGATGGCGCCCGGTCCGGCCGACCGGCCGGAGACTCGCACAGCGCTCAGTCCTCACGCCCGTCGACGGAATGCCCCGCTGGGCCAGCACGATCTCCCGGCGAGGGGGCCGGCCTAGGGGTCCACCGGAAGCCCGCTGGGCACGCGGGTGGGGACGACACTCCCGAGGTCCCGGACGGATGGATCGGTCAGGCTCGCGAGAAACGCCAGCAGGTCCTCGATATCCCGCTCGGAGATCGGGATCGGCGCGAGCTCGTTCGCCCCGGCGATGCGCGCCCGCTGCGAGGACCGCCCCTGAACCCAGCCGTCCCGCATCAGGAAGGCCTTCAGCCGGAGTGCGCCGAGCCAGTCCTGACCCGGGGTCGGTCCGTCTCCGCTGAGCTCAAGCACTCCGGGAAGCGGGGGCAGCCAATCGGCTTGCAACCGGTATCGCTCGAGCGCCGTGACGGGATCGGCGTGGTGCCGCACGATCTCCTCGAGCGTCCGGTACGCCCCGTCGTGGCCCCATGGGCCGGTGACCTCCACGTTGCGCAGCGACGGCGTCCGGAACTTGAAGTCGTCCTCGGAATCGAGGGTGACTCTCCCGCGTCCCAGATCCTCGGGAAACGCCTTCTCACCGGTCGCCGCCCAGTAGCCGGTGTCTCCGCCGTCGGCCTTGCCCGGCCCGATCTGGGGCATCGCGATGGCGTGGAAGTCGTGATCGGTCTGGAACTTTCCCGCGTGGCAGCGGCTGCAGCCCGCCCTTCCGTAGAAGAGGCTCATGCCGCGCGCCGCCTCGGGACCGAGCGCATCGTGATCACCGCGCAGGTACCGATCGAAGGGGCTCCTGTCGGCCCGGAATGCGCTCGCCTCGAAGGCCGCGATCGCGTTGGCCGCCAGGATGTAGCTGACGTCGGCGCGGGCGGCGACCTCGTCGGGGAAGGCGCCCTCGAAGAGCTCGACGTATTCGTCGATGCCCTGCAGCCGCTCGCCGAGCTGCTCCCAGGCGCCGCCCGGGCCCGCAAGGTGGTTGCGCGCCACGGCGTCGGCGATCGGGTTCTCGCCCTCCTGGCCGGCCATTTCGATCGGCGAGACCACCGGAAACATCGCCTGCACCGCCAGGACGTTCGCGAGCCCCTTCGGCAGCCTCCACCTGGCCGGGCTGACGAACCCCCCCTCCCAGTAGCCTTCGGGGTCGGTCTCCACCCGTCCGTCGTGAAGGAGCCTCGTGAATTCCCTGGCGCCCACGTTGAAGAGGGCCGCGGTGTTCCTTGGCACCCGCTGGTGCACGCCGGTCGCCTTTGTCGGGCCAGCCCGTCGCTCCGGGCCGACTCCCGTCGGCCCCTCGCCGAATCCCAGCGCCACGCCGTCCGTGGTGGCGAGAGCAGGATGGTGACAGGTCGCGCAGGCGATGTTGCGGTTGCCGCTGAGCACCTTGTCGAAGAAGAGGAGGCGTCCCAGCTCGACCCTGGCGGGTGACGCGGTGCCTCCGTCGTAGTAGTCCCCGTCGACCGGAGGGGCGGGCAGCTTGGAGGCGACGACCGTGTCGTGCGCCGTTCCGCACTGCGCAGCCACGACAACGATCACGGGCAGGAGGAGTGGTACGAGGACCTTCATGCCTCTATCTCCAGGCGGTCCGGGCCGGGGAGCGGCGGCGCACCCGGCGCACGCGGCGGGGGACCGGACGGCGGTTTCTCATCTTAGGTTCCGTCGCACCGGGGGGGCAACGAACGGCGGGCTCGGGGGCACACGACTCGCGCCAGGCCGCGTCCCGGGTTGGGACGCCTGCCGCGACGGGGCGGCCCGCCGTCGGTTGGCTGTTCCGGTTTTTCCAAGCCCGGCCACGCGCAGATCCCGGGGGATGTCGGAGCTCGAAGGGGCCCGTCCTTGCCGGCATCTTTCCAAAGCTGGCCAGCCCAAGTAGCTCATTCAGCATCACGCGCGCCCAACGGAGCAGGAGCACCCGATGGCACGAGATCACTCCAGGCTGAGCGCCGATGATGCGCCCGATGGTGACCGCGACGGAAGCGACGCCACGGTCCTGGCACAGGCCGCCCACGCCCCCGATCCGGTCACCGGCGCCCTGGTGCCGCCGCTCCACGTGTCGGCCACCTTCGGGCGCAATGCCGAGTACGAGCTTGTCGGGGATTACATCTACCTGCGCTACGGGAGCCCCACCGTAGAGCATGCGGAGCGGTTGCTGGCGCGTCTGGAGGGGGGTGCGGACGCGATGTTGTTCGCGTCGGGGCTCGCCGCCGCCGCCGCCGTCTTCGAGACGGTGGAGGGAGGCGGCCACATCGTCGCTCCCGAGACGATGTATCACGGGGTCCAGGACTGGCTCCGAAGGATCTCCGGCCGGCGCGGCATCGGCCTCACGCTCTTCGACGCCACCGATCCCGGGGCGCTACGTCGGGCCTTGAGGCACGGCGAGACCTCCGTAGTCTGGATCGAGCCCCTCGTCAATCCCACGTGGGACGTGATCGACATCGGGCAGACCGCCGATCAGGCGCATCAGGCCGGAGCGATCCTGGCGGTAGACGGCACCATGGCGCCGCCTGTCACGACCCGCGCCCTCGACTTCGGGGCCGACCTCGTGTTCCACTCGGCCACCAAGTACCTCAACGGACACTCGGATCTGCTCGCCGGCGTCCTCGCCGCGCCGAAGGTCGACGAGCTTTGGGAGGAGCTTCGCCTGGTCCGGAAGCTCAGCGGGGGCGTTCTGAGTCCCCGCGACGCGTGGATGCTCATCCGCGGCCTCCGCACCCTTCCCCTACGCTTCGAGCGCGCCTCCCGCAGTGCTCTTCGCATCGCTCGACATCTCGAAGGCCACCCGAAGCTGGAGGCGGTGCTGTACCCCGGACTCGAAAGCCACGCGGGCCACGACGTGGCCCAGCACCAGATGACGAACGGGTTCGGAGGGCTGCTCTCGATCCTGGTGAGGGGTGGAACCGAGGAGGCGCTCACCGTGGCGAAGCGGCTGCGCATCTTCGTGCGGGCCACGTCGGCGGGAGGCGTGGAGAGCCTCGTGGAGCACCGCGCGTCGGTGGAGGGCCCCGACAGCCCCGTGCCCTCCAACCTGCTGCGCCTTTCGGTGGGGATCGAGGACTGCGCCGACCTGATCGGGGATCTGGACCGCGCGCTCCGCGACGACTGACCGCCACCCCGGGAGTCGGCGGATCCTTCGGCCGCCGCACCCCCCGCCCCGAGCCTGCGCCGGACCCGTCGAGGCGACCGGAAAGATCAGCGCACCGCGGTCGGAACCGGGGGTGGATCCGACCTCAGTTGCGCAGATCCGGCCAGGCCGCTCCCTGGTCCGCCTCGGTCACCGGACCCATCCCCATATAGACGAACTTCTGGACCCGCTTCCCCTCGTACGTCTCGGTCGTGTAGACGTTGCCTTCGGAGTCGGTAGCGATGCTGTGCACCCCAAAGAACTGGCTCGGCTGCCGGCCGCCGGTGCCGAACGTCGTCAGCACCTCCATCGACTCTCGTTCGATGACGTGGACCTTCTGGTTGGATCCGTCGGCCAGATAGACGAACCTCTGTCCGGGATCTCGCGAGAAGGCGATGTCCCACGTAGAACCCGAGCCGAGCGTGGCCGGGGCGACGAAGGCTTCCATCACGAATGTGCCGTCCTGCTGGAAGACCTGAACGCGGTCGCTCGCGCGGTCGCAGACGTAGACCAGCTTGTCGTTCGAGATCTCCGCGCAGTGGACCGGGCTTCGGAACTGCTGAGCCGGCGGATCCTCGGGGTCGTAGGGGGGGAGAGGAGCGTCGTCGGGCCGGTTCCCGTAGGCGCCCCAGTACCGCTTGAACTCGCCCGTCGAGGCGTCGAGCACGGCCACGCGCCTGTTGCCGTATCCGTCCGCCACGTACGCCTCGTCCGCATCCGGATCGATCGAGATCTTGGCGACCCTCGAAAAGTGCTCCCGGTCGTTGCTGCCCGTGCGCATCCCCGGCCGGCCGAGCTGCATCAGGAACGTGCCGTCACGGGCGAACTTCAGGATATGCGAGTCGTCTTCGCCGTTGCCGCCGATCCAGATGTTGTCCATGTGATCGACGGTGATGCCGTGGTTGGACTGGGGCCAATCGTAGCCCTCTCCCGGCCCGCCCCAGTGGCCGACGAGGTTTCCGTCGGCGTCGAACTCCAAGACGTTCGGGGCCGGGATGCAGCATTCGGCGAGGGGCGGATCGGCCGTGGCGCCGATCTCCGTCCGCTCGTTGAAGGTCGTCTGACGGTGGATGATCCAGACGTGGTCCCGGGAGTCGACGGAAACGCCGATCGTGGATCCGAGAATCCAGTAGTTGGGGAGCGGCTTCGGCCAGAAGGGATCGACCTCGAACCTCGGCGCCATCACCGCGTCGCCCGGTGCCATGGAAGCCTCCTGGGTCGCGGCCTCCTGGTCGGGAACCTGGCATCCCGCCACCCAGAGGGCTCCGGCGAAGCCGAATATGGTCGCTGCTGCGAGAACTCCGCGTGTCAAGAGCACGGCTCCTCCTCTGACCTCACCGCCTCTCCCGGCCCGAGGTCGTTGATCTTGCCTGGATCGTCACCCGAGACGATCCGTCCATCTCATCAAGGAATCAGACGCGGGATGAACTTCGTCAGGCCCGTGATGCTGCCGACCTCCCCGCCGTAGACGTTTCCTGCCGCGTCCACCGTCACCCCTTCACCCATGGCGCCGAAGCCGCCTCCGCCCGAAGGAATCTCGCTGTCGTGGTGGGGAACGTAGTACCAGACGTCGCCCGTCCGGGCGCTCCCGATCCGCAGGCCCTTCATCCAGCCGGGGTTCCTCCGTGCGCTCCCGGATTCCGAGTCGATCGCATAGAGCACGTCCTGGGGGTCGATGTGCAGGCCGCTGATTCGGCTGAATTGGTGCCATTCATCGATGAAGGTGCCGTCCTGATCGAAGATCTGAATGCGGTTGTTGCCCCGGTCCGAGACGAAGAGCCGACCCTGGGAGTCCCAGGCGAGGGCGTGCGGAGTCTTGAACTGGCCGGGGTCGGATCCCCACGTGCCCCAGCTCATGATGAAGGTCCCGTCGGCCGCGTACTTGTTGATGCGGGAGGGTGTGTCGGGATCGTCGGTGTTCTGGCCGCTGTGGCCCTCCGCGACGAAGATGTCGCCGTTCGCAGAGGTGATGACGTCGTTGGGCTCGGTGAGGTGTGTGGGAGGATCGCCGGGCTCGCCCCCGACGCCGATCGTCAGCAGAACCTCTCCCCGGGGGCTGAACTTGATGACACGATGCCCCAGCCCCGCCGCGTCGGGGAACCGCTCCAGCTCGTCCGGTCTCGCCCCCCTCGCGTCGGTGATCCAGACGTTGCCCCCGCCGTCGACGTGGATGCCGTGGGGCCACATGAGGGTCCCGGCTCCGAAACTCGCCACCACGCTGCCGTGGGGATCCAGCTTGAGGATCGGGTCGACCGTCGAGCCGGCGCACGAGTTCGCGCCGCACCGGTCGGCGACCCAGATGTGCGCCCCGTCGACGTCCGTCTCCAGCCCGCTCACCGACCCCCACACCCGACCCTCCGGAATCGCGCCCCAGTTCCGGATCGTCTCGTAGGGATTCGGCAGGCCGTTCACCGGCTGGACGACCCCGTCTTCGACGACGTAACCGGGGCCGGGCGGGGCCCGGAGGCCGCTGGCCGCCGTCTCCTGGGCTGCATCCTGTGCGGCACAGGCCGCCAGGAGGAAGGGCGTGGGAAACAGCACGGCGAGCGTCGCTTTCACACGAGGCGTCCTCATGGTCCCTCCATCGATCGGTCGGACTCTCCTCAGGTTATCCAACGGGCCGCCGCCGGGCCAGCGGGCGCACGGCGGCGGCCCTCCTTGCCGTCTCACGCCTCTCCGGGCGAGTATGACGGGTTCCCCCCGCCAGGCCAGGTGATCATGCGACCGACCGCCGCGACTCTTTGGAAGGCCCTCCTCGTGTCCACGGCTTGCCACGCGGGAGCAGCCCTGTCCGCCCAGGAACCGGACGACCGACCGTTCTGGCGCCCGGTCGTCATGGGCACCTTCGGGATGGTGGCTGCCGAACATCCGCTCGAAGCGATCGCCGGGATGGAGATCCTCAGGAACGGCGGCAATGCCTTCGACGCGGCGGCTGCGGTCTTCTACATGACCACGGTCGTCGAGCAGCACCAGGCCGGGATCGGGGGGGACGCCTTCATCCTGGCCTACGTCGCGGCCGAGGATCGAGTCGTGTTCATCAACGGCACAGGGCCGGCGCCCGGCATGGCGTCCCGCGACTTCTACTCCCAGTTGGGGCTGATCCCGAGCGCCGGGCCCCTCGCCACCGACGTGCCCGGCGCGCCGGGCGGCTTCGATCTGGCGCTCCGCCGCTACGGCACGATGCCGTACGCGGAAGTCCTCGCCCCTGCCGTACGGACCGCCCGGGATGGACACCCCGTGGACTTCTGGGCGGCACGCCACCACGCCCGGGCCGTCGAGAAGATCTCCCCCTACCCGTCCTCGCTCGCAGTGCTCATGCCGGAGGGCAAGCCGCTCGGCCCCGGTGACGTCTTCGTGCAGACCGATCTCGCCGGGTCGCTCGAGGCGTTCGCGGAGGGTGGCATCGACCCCTTCTACCGCGGCGATCTGGCCCGTCGCATCTCGACCGCCTACGAGGACGCGGGCGGGCTGCTGCGCTACGACGATCTCGCAGACTACGAGGCCGAGGAGGCCGATCCCGTCTCGACCCGGTACGCCGGGCTGGATGTCTATCAGAGCGCCCCCAATTCACAGGGCATCGTGATGCTCATCGCCCTCAATATCCTCGAGGGTTTCGACCTCGCAGGGCTGGGACACAACTCGGCGGACTACCTCCACGTCGTGACCGAGGCGATGAAGCTCGCCTTCGCGGACCGGAACCGGTACGTCGCCGACCCCAAGTTCGCCGACGTGCCGACCGACGGCCTCCTCTCCAAGAGCTACGCGGCGAAGCGGAGGGGGCTCATCCGCATGGATCGCGCGATGGCGGTGGCGCCCGCGGGCGACCCCCGCGGGGAGCGCGCGGTGACCGACGACGCTGATCTCGAGTACGAGGCCGGACCCCGGCCCGTCGAACGGCTGGAAACGGTTCCCGGGGAAGACGGCGAGACCTCGTCGTTCTCGATCGGCGACCGTTGGGGCAACCTCGTATCCGTGACACACTCCGTGAACGGCACCTTCGGCAGTGGCATGATCGTTGACGGCACCGGGATCGTGCTCAACAACCGCATGCCGTACTACTCGCTCGACGAAGGCGACGTGAATGTCCTCGTGCCCGGCAAGCGCACCCGCCACACGATCAACCCGGCCCTCGCGCTCAAGGACGGCAGGCCGTACCTGGCCTGGAACACGCCGGGCGGCGACAACCAATCCCAGGCGATGCTCCAGGCGTTCCTGGCCGTCGTGCACTTCGGCATGAACGTCCAGCAGGCGGTCGAGGCGGCCACGGTGACGAGCAGCGCGTTCGCCGCGTCGAACTTTCCGCAGCCGACGCGGGGCGTGCTCACGATGCCGGAGGTCCTGGGCGACGTGGTGGGCGACGAGCTTGGCGCGAGAGGGCATCGCATCGAGATCGTGCCGCTCCAGCAGCCGTATCAGATGGCGGTCTCCGGAGCGGGCGCCGTGAAGATGGTCATGATCGATCCGGAAAGCGGCGTGATGTTCGGCGGAGCGAGCCCGGCGAAGAGCGATTACGTGCTCGGGTGGTAAGGGCGGCGATCGCCACTCGTCCACGCGGATGGAGCCAGGTGTCACACCCCGGCCAGGGGACTCTTCGGGATCCGGCGGCCGGAGATGCGGTGCGCGTCGTAGGACGGCGCGGCGAGGAAGCGGGACCCGCCGGACGCCTCGCCCCGGGGCCGGGATGTCCATCCGCACCGGCCGCCGCGTCTGGCCTCTCGCCGTGAGACCCCAGCGACCTCGGCAGCGGCGCCGGTCGGCCTCCTTCCCTGGGGCGGCCCATCGCGGCCCCCGGGCCCGCCGCTTGCGGCCCGTAGCCCTCATCGTGGCGCTGTGCGGGATCTCCTGCACGGGCGACCGGGGCGGCGCAGGCGAACGCCCACCCGAGCCGGAGGCCACACGGCCGTCCTCCAGGAGCGTCGATACGGTGCGAGTCACGCTCGACGAGTACGCGATCGGAATGCCGCCCGTGCTCTCGGCGGGGACCCACGTTCTCAGGCTGGAGAGCCGGGGCTTCGAGGAGCACAACCTGCTCTTCCTCCTGAGGCCCTCCGACTCCCTCGTCTGGGAGACCGAAGGCAGACTGAGCCCCTACGAGACCCGCGTCGTGACGCTCGACCTCCCGCCAGGATCCTACACGGTCGTGTGCGATTTCTCCGGGCACGAGGGACGAGGCATGTTCACGGACCTCCTCGTGCGGGCAGCTGCGGCGGCCAGCCCCTAAGACCACAGGGGAGACGCAACCGAGGCATCCGAGAGGACCCGGCGGCGGTCGGCTTTCGCGCGGCTCTCGCCCTCGCCCGCTGACCGGGGGGCGCGGCCGGTCCCGAGCGTCCTCATCTCCGAATCAGCGTCGCGTCCCGAATGAGCGCCTGAACCTCCGTCGCCTTGCCCGCGTCATCCAGGGCGCTCCACAGACGCTCGACCGTCTCCAGGTCCACGAGGCCCGACGTTCGAGTCGACAGTCCGATCTCCCCTCGAAACGTGTCGACAGCCTCCACGACGTCGGCCGTGTAGATCTGCGAGCGGGCGTCGCGCGGGATCTCGGCCGCCTCGGGCCGGTAATGCCCGAGGGCGTGCAACATGACCCGGAGCTGCCACACGTCGTTGCCCGTGAAGCGGCGGAGCTCGCGGTATCCGAGCGTCTGGGAGATGGAATTCCAGATTCTCCTCAGCTCCGCCACCGGCGTGGGATGCTCGCAGACGTTGATGTCGGTCGTGACCCGGTCGGGCCTCCGGGAGTTCCCCGGGCGCGGGTCGGCGACGACGACGGCGGCCGACTGGAGGCGACCGGCCCGGCTGTCGCCGCCCCGGGCCTGCCCCGCCGCCAGCGCCTCGATCAGGCGGTCCGAGAGGTGGCGGCCCGAGCCCTCGGTGGACTCGAAGCTGCTCGCGACCGCGTCGAGGACTTCGGGGCCCACGAGGATGTTGCCCTGCGTGACGTAGTTCGGTCCCTCGCGATGCCCCGCCCAGGCGCTGGTGCGCGAACCGGTATGCTGCCCCCGAGAACCGTCGAGGACGGAGATGACTCCCACCTGTCGGCGAGCGGCTCCGGTGTCGGCGGCGACGGCCCTGGCCAGCGCCCCGTCCGCCGTCATCCCCTCAGCGATGAAGTCCAGTAGCTCGTAGCCGTAGGCCACCCGCGTGCTGGCCTGCGTGGCCACCGCTCCGACGCCCGCACGCACCCAAGGGACACCGTTGCCCACGCACGGCACGCGCGTCGTGACGGCCACTCCCGATTCTCGGGTATCGGGGTCGATGGCCGCGATCGAGAAGGTGGAGAACTCAACCTCGCCGGACCCCCATTCCGCCGGCTCCTGGGCGGGAGCGGGGCGACCGAGCACGAGCGCGGCGATCAGAGCCGCGAGAGACGAGCGCATCGCCATGGCATCTCCTTGTTGATTCCAACGCCCACGAGCGCCGATCCGGGTGCCCTCCGCGGCGATCGGCGATCTAGGCGCGGAGAGGCGCCGCCCGATCGGCCGCCCTTGCTCAAGAAACGGAGGCCGAGGCGGCACGCCTCGGCCTCGCAAGGCGTCGATCCACAACCGCGAACGCGCCAGGGGGCCTCCCGCGGAAGGCCCCCCTCGGGCGCGCAGGCCTCTCCCGCCCATGGCGCCCCTCACTTCACTTCGCGAAACGCGTGCCGCGCGGCTCCTGCCGTCGCTACATCGTGAAGTGCGCCATCGCTCCTTGAGCCTGTTCGGTCGCCACGTCGGCGTGGTCCATTCCGGCGTGCTCGATCGCGCTCTTCAGGCCGTCGACGGCCATCTGGATGTGCGCGTCCTCGACGATCTCCAGGGCCATCTCGGCGTGGGACACAGCGATCTCGGCGTGCTCGGCGAGTACCGACGCATGGCCCATCTCGCCATGGCGGATCGCTTCGTTTCCGTGCTGGATCGCCTGAGCGACGTGGTTGGCGACCTGGAGGTGTGTGAGCGCCTCGTTCGCCTTCGTCGTCGCGACGTCCGCGTGGTCCATGTTCCCGTGGTCGATCGCTTCCTGCAGGCTTGCGGCACCTGCCTCGGCGTGAGGCGTCGCCATCTCTTCGACGGCCATGTTGGCGTGGGTGAGGGCTTGCTCGGCGTGCTGCACGACCACCGATGCATGACCCATCTCGCCATGGCGGATGGCCTCCTCGGTCTGCTCGATCGCCTGTGCGAGATGGCCGTCCTGCGCCAAGGCCTGCCGGCCCGCCAGTACGACCGCGACTCCGGCAATTAGGCCGGCGATCAGGATACGCCTCATAACTCGCTCCTTGCGTGGGTGCGGGGGTGTACCGACAAAGTACGGCGAACCCCCACAGCGTCAACGGCAGAGGACCGCTCCTTCTCGGACGAGCCGGTCCACTTGACGCCGCGTATAGCCGAGTTCGGTCAACACCTCTCTCGTGTGCTCGCCCAGCAAAGGAGCTCCCCGGACCACCGAACCGGGGGTCTCGGAGAACTTCACGGGGAAGCCCACGGTCGGCACGGGGCCCAGCTCCGAGTGCTCGACCTCCAGGACCATTTCCCGGGCCGCCGTCTGACGCATCTCGAGCATCTCGCTCACGCTCACCACCGGCCCGGCCGGGACGCCCGCGTCCTCGAGCAGGGTGAGCCACTCCGCCGTGGTGCGGGTCGCGAAGCGCTCGGCGAGCGCCGCGACGAGCGGCTCCACATGGGCGATCCGGTCGGAGTTGCTCAAGAATCGTGGATCGTCGGCGAGCTCGGGCAAACCCAGGACCTGGACTAGGCGGAGCCAGTTCTGCTGGTTCGTGCCCCCCACGTTGATCCACCCGTCCGAAGTCCGGAAGGCCTGGTAGGGGGCGCTCATGGGGTGGGCCGAGCCGAGTGGAGGCGGCGAAGCACCCGTGGCCAGAGCCACGGCGGCCTGCCAGTAGCACTGGGTGATGCCCGCATCGAAGAGCGACGTGTCCACCCGCTGACCGCGTCCCGTCTGGAGGCGCACGGCGTGGGCGGCGAGGACTCCCATCGCCGCAAGGATCCCGGCCGTGATGTCGGTCAACGGCGGGCCGCATTTCACCGGCGGCCTTCCCGCTCCCTCACCGGTGACGCTCATGATTCCGCTGTAGCCCTGGGCGATGAGATCGAAGCCGCCGAGGTGCGCCATCGGGCCCGTGCGTCCGTACCCCGAGATCTCACAGTAGATGAGCCCGGGATTCCGCTCGCTCAACGCGTCGTAGCCGAGACCGAGCCGCTGCATCGTGCCCTCGCGGTAGCTCTCGATGAGGACGTCCGCCTCGTCGATGAGGCGACGAGCGACCTCGACGCCGGCCTCCGATTTGAGGTCGAGCGCCACCCCCCGCTTGTTGCGGTTCAACATCATGAACGCCGGCGATTCGCCCTGCGCGGAGGGAGGCATGAACTGCCGCGTGGCGTCCCCGCCCGAAATCGGCTCCACCTTGACGACTCGGGCTCCCATGTCGGCGAGCATGCGCCCGCACGTCGGGCCGGCCATGATGTGGGTACACTCGACAACCTGCAGGTCGACGAGGGGGCCCGACCGGCTCACCGCCCTCGGAACCTCGGCGTTCGGCGGGCCAGGAACGCCTGCACGCCCTCCCGATAGTCTTCGGTCCCAAACGCTTCGTACGGCTCGCGGCGCTCCTCGTCGGTGAGGGGCGGGCCCCCGTCGACGAGCCTGCGCACGAACTTCTTATGCCATCGGTTCACAAGCGGGGCGCCCGCGGCGATGCTGCGGGCCAGGGCGAACGCTTGCTCCTCGAGCGAATCGTCGCGGACCCGCCGGTTCACGAGACCGACCTGATACGCTCGCTCGGCATCGAGCAAGGCGCCCTCGAAGAGCATCTCCAAGAGACCCGAAGGCCCGACGAGCTCGACCAGGGGACTCAATTCCGAGTACGACATCGTGAGGCCCAGACGGTTGATCGGTGCGCCGAAGCGGCTCGACCGACTGCAGATCCGCAGATCGCAGGAAGCGGCGATCTCGA
The DNA here is from genome assembly GCA_964572045.1 of uncultured Gemmatimonadaceae bacterium. Taxonomy (GTDB): domain Bacteria; phylum Gemmatimonadota; class Gemmatimonadetes; order Longimicrobiales; family Gaopeijiaceae; genus CBDCKR01. The sequence continues at coordinate 12,717 of CAZNEI010000013.1, read as the reverse complement.
GGCCGCCCCCCACGCACACACCATCGATGACCGCCAGGGTCGGATGCGGGCAGACGCGCACGGCCAAGAGTGCGCCCTCCAATGCCCGTGCGTAGTCCAGAACCTGCTCCGGCGTGTTCCGTTCCTTCGGAAAGAGGGAGATGTCGGAACCGGCGGAAAAAGCTCTCCCGCCTGCGCCCTCGACGACGACGCAGCGCACGTCCGGAGCGTCCCCGAGGGTCCCCATCACCCGGGCGAGGGTCTCCCAACCCCTCCTGTCCAGTACGTTCAACCGGTGCGAGTAATCCAGGCCGACCACGGCCAGGGACTCCTCGCGGCGGACCCTCACGCGTGCAGACATGTCGGTGTAGTCTTCGATGAGTGGTGGTGCGGTCACCGATAGAAGAACTCCACGGGCCACAAGGGGACGGCTGGAACGTAGGTGACCAGGAGGAGCATCGCCACGAGGACGGCCACAAAGCACAAGTTGGCCTTGCTGACCTCCCAGATGTCCGCCTTAGCGACCGAGCAGGCGGTGACCAAGACGCTCGCCACCGGTGGCGTCTGCTGGCCGATCCCGAGATTCAGCGTGACGACGAGCCCGAAGTGTACCGGGTCGATGCCGGCCGCCAGAATCAGCGGCATCACGATCGGTACGACGAGGATAATCGCCGCCGCCGAGTGAAGGAACAGGCCCACGAGCAGGAAAAAGAGGTTGAGCAGCGCCAGGATCGCCCAGCGGTTGTCGGTGAGGTCCATGATCCCCTGCGCGACGCGTTGCGGCGCCTGCACCTCCGTGAGGTAGTCTCCGAGCAGCGCGGAGGTAGCCACGAGGAGCATGACCACGGCTGTCTGCACGCCCCCGTCGAGCATGGCCCTCCGGAGGGTCCGCCCGTCAAGCTCCCGATAGATGCCGCCTCCGATGACCATGGCCGCAACGACGGCCAGGCCCGCTCCTTCGGTGGCCGTGACCCACCCCGAGAAGATGCCGCCCAAGATGATCACCGGAAGCAGCAGCGCCCAGCCTGCCTCCCTGAGGGCGCGCAGGACGCGGCGGAGGCGGAAGGTCGCCTCGACCGGGAAGCCGTTCCTCAGGGCCAGCATGTACACCACGGCCATCATCAGGAGGCCGCCGACCACCCCCGGGACGATTCCGGCCACGAAGAGCTCCACCACCGAGCTCCCCGACATGACGCCGTACAGGATCATCGGGATCGATGGCGGGATGATCACCGCCAGTGTCGCGGAGGACGAGGTCACGGCGGCGGCGAACGCGGTCGGGTAGCCGCGCTTCTTCATCGCGGGGATGAGGATGGACCCGAGTGCGGCGACGTCGGCGACGGCCGAGCCGGAGATCTCGGCGAAGAAGAGGGAAGCACTGACGCTGACCATGGCGAGCCCGCCTCGCACGAAGCCCACCAGGGCCGACGCGAGGTCGATCAGACGGCGGGAGATGCCCGACGCGTTCATGATCGCCCCCGCCAGGATAAAGAGCGGGATCGCGATGAGGGCGAACTTGGTGGAGCCGGAGAAAAGGATGAGCGCGGCGTTCGGCAGGCCGCCGACCCCGGCCGTGAGCCAGATGGCGAAGATCGCCACGACCCCGAGTGACACCGCGATCGGTACGTTGATGAGGACGAGCCCCGTAAGCCCGAGAAACATCGAGAGGAGGATCACGGCGCCTCCTCCGGGGTCGGATCGAGGGCGCCCTTCCCCGGATCCCCCGCACTCGGCCCGCTTCCGGGTTCCCGCAGTCGATCGGGAAGCGTGAGAAGCTCGGCTGCCATGTACAATACGGCCCCGATCGGAACCACCGACTGGACTAGCCTTTGGGGCACCCAGGGGAGGCTCACGAGGGTTTCGCCTCCGAGAACGCCGAATACCCTCCAGCCGGCCCAAGCCACCACGACGAGGAACGCGAGGACGATCGCCTCGCCGAGGAGAATCAGCGGGCGGCGGGCACGCGACGGGGCTCCGTCGAGCACTTTCGGGAATCCGATATGGGCTCGATGCAGCGCCGCGAGGGCGGACCCCAAGAAGGTGAGCCACGCGAGAAGGACGGAGGCGACCTCATCGTACCAGACCAGCGCGGCGCCGGCCTTCCGGAACACCACACCCAGGACGACGACGAGAGCCAAGGCCGCCATGAGCGCGAGGACGAAAGCCTGGAGTGCGGCACGGAGGCCGCGCCGCAGTCGGCGCCGGGCCGCGTGCATCCCGTACCCGGAGGCCGTCTCAGCCCCCCGCGAGGTCGAGGGCCCGGTCCACCATGGCCTCACCGCCCTCCACCGTGTTTCCGAACTCCTCGAAGATCGCCCGGCTCGCCTCGACAAAGGCCTCGCGGTCCGCATCGTTGACCCCGACACCCGCGGACCGGAGCTCCTCGAGGAAGTCCTCGTCCATCCTCGCGGCCACCTCGTGCACAAACTGCCGGGTCTCCAATGCGATCTCGCTCAGCACGGTCCGGACCTCCTCGGGGAGCCGCTCCCAGCTCGCTCCTGCAGTGACGTAGGCCGGGGTATATACGTGGCCGGTAAGCGACAGGTAGGCCTGGACCTCGTGGAACTTGGAGGCGTGGATCTGAGCCAACGGGTTCTCTTGTCCGTCCATGACCCCGGTTTGGAGCGCCACGAAGACCTCGGACAACGCCATCGGCGCGGGGTTCGCCCCGAGGGCCTGAAACAGCTTCACGCGCCATATGCCTCGAGGCGTGCGGATCTTGATGCCCGCCAGGTCCGGCGGCGTCACGACAGGCCGCACGTTGTTCGTGATGTGTCGGAAACCATTCTCCCACACGGCGATAATCCGGTATCCGCGCTCCTCCGCCTCCGGGACAAGCGTGGGCCAGACGATCTCGTCCTCGATCCGCTTCAGGTGTTCCCGGTCCTGCACGAGATACGGCATCTCGAAGAGGCCGAAGGAGTCGACGACGGAGGACATGATCGTCGACGGCAGCGCAAGATCGAGGGTGCCGAGCTTGAGCTTCTGGAGCATGACTTCGTCTCCCCCGAGCTGGCTCGAACCGAAGACGCTCACCTCGACCCTGCCCGAGAGCCGTTGGTTGGCCCGGCGAGCGAACTCCTCGGCGGATACCGCGAAGAGTGACCCGGGAGCGCCGACATGGCCGAACTTCAGTTCGACGAGGGACGGCTCCCCCGGCTCGCCCGCACAGCCGGACGCGGCCATCGCGAGAGCGAAGGCGGAGATGATGGCGGACCGGCGGCGCACTGCTGTGAATCGCACCTCGTCTCTGGGCTTCTCCATCGTCCTCCCCCGTCGCCTCATTCGTCGGCCAAGAACTCAAGGGCCTCCTGCACGCCGCCCGCCCGGTGCGGCACGGCGGCCATGCGAAGGCCCATCTCCACACCGCACAGCGTCCCGAGCAAGCTCATCCCGTTGAGATCTCCCAGGTGCCCGATCCGGAACACCCGGCCCCCGAGCTTGCCGAGCCCTCCGCCCAACGACATGTCGAGCCGTTCCAGAATGACCTGGCGCAGCTCGTCCGCGTCCGTCTCATCCGGCACCTGCACACAGGTCAAGGCGGAGCTGAAAGCGGACTCGTCCAGGCAATGGTTCTCGAGCCCCCACGCCTCGACGGCGCGGCGGGTCGCCTCGCCGAACCGGGCGTGACGCGCGAACACTCGGTCGAGGCGCTCCTCGCGGAGCATTTCAAGGGCCTCGGCAAGCCCGTACATCAGGTTGGTGGCCGGCGTATAGGGGAAATAGCCGTCCTCGTTGGGCGCCCGCATGGCCGTCCAATCCCAGTAGGAGCGAGGAAGTCCGGCGGAGGCGTGAGCGTCGAGCGCCTTCCTGCTCACAGCCGCGAAGCCAAGGCCAGGCGGGAGCATCAGGCCCTTCTGCGAGGCCGAGATCGTCACATCCACCCCCCACTCGTCGTGGCGCAGCTCCATCGCACCCAGGGACGACACGGCGTCGACCATCAGAAGGGCGGGATGGCCGGTTCGGTCGAGCGCCGCCCGGACCGACGGGACATCGTTGGTCACACCCGTGGAGGTCTCGTTGTGGAGGAGGAGGACGGCCTTGATCGCGTGGGACCCGTCGGAGGCAAGGCATTCCTCCAAGACTCGGGGATCGATCCCCCTTCTCCAGTCGGAGGGCAGGAGCTTCACCTTGAGTCCCACGTCACGAGCCACCCGCGCCCAGGTTAGCGCAAAGTAACCGCTATCGAAGGCGACAACCCGGTCGCCGGGCGACAGGGTGTTCACAAGGGCGGCTTCCCAGGAGCCGCTCCCCGAAGCCGGATACACGAATACGTGCTCAGAGGCCCGGAAGACCTCTCTGAGCCCGGCCAGGATCCGGCGGGCCATCTCGCCGAACTCAGGTCCGCGGTGGTCGATCGTCGGACGGGCGATGGCACGCAGGATCCTGTCGGGGACGTTCGTCGGCCCTGGAACCTGGAGGAAGTGACGTCCGGAGCGATGGGCCATGGCGAGTTGCGAAGCGGGTGGCGGTACCCGGCCAGTATAGACGTCCGTCTGCGCCACCGGGATACTAGCGCGGGAATAATGGTGTGGAGCTACCTTCCCCGCCATGACGAGCACCGCACACTCTCGGGGCGACCCGGCGCTGGCCGCCCGCCTCAGGCGGCACCTGGAAGGGGAAGTGCTGTTCGATCGGTTCAGCCGCGGGCTCTACTCCAATGACGCCTCCGTCTACCAGATCGAGCCCGCGGGCGTCGTCGTGCCCCGCACCGTGGAGGACGTGTCAGGGGCGCTCGAGATCGCGGCCGAGACCGGTGTGTCGGTGACGCCTCGTGGTGCCGGCACGTCGCAGTCCGGCCAGGCGATCGGGGATGGCTTGGTGTTGGACACCAGCCGATACCTCACCGGAATCGGTGAGGTTGACGCCGCCCGGCACACGATCCGGGTGGGTCCCGGCGTCGTTCTGGACGACCTCAACCGGACGCTCGCACCCCACGGGCTCTTCTTCCCGGTCGATGTCGCTACCGCCGCGCAGGCCACGCTCGGCGGCATGGCGGCGAACAACAGTGCCGGAGCCCGCTCCATCCGGTACGGGATGATGGTCGACAACGTGCGTTCGGTGGCCGGACTTCTATCGGATGGAACTCCGGTGAGCTTCGGCCTCGAGCGGCCGTCCGCTGGCCCCGAGGCGGTACTCGCCGACTGCCTGGCCGCGCTGCGGAGGCGCGAGACGAACGAACTGGAGCGCCGCCTGCCGAAGGTCATGCGGAGGGTCGCCGGTTACAACCTCGACCGGATCTCCACCGAGGGTGAGGGGATCGTGCGGCTCCTGGTCGGCTCGGAGGGCACCTTGGCCTTCTTCACCGAGCTCGAGCTCCAGCTCTCGCCACGGCCGTCGCACACGGTCCTCGGGGTGTGCGGGTTCGCCGACCTTGCGGGAGCCCTCAAGGCGGTGCGTGACATCGTGAAGCTCGAGCCCTCCGCCGTTGAGCTGGTCGACGGCACGCTCCTCGACTTGGCTCGGAGGATCCCTCAGCTGCGAGGGGCCGTGGCCGAGTTCGTCTCGGGGGATCCCCGTGCCCTGCTCCTCGTCGAGTTCTCGGGCGCCGACCCCGGTCGGCTCGACGACGACCTGGGCCGCCTCGACGAGCTCATGGGCGACCTGGGCCGACCCGATTCGCTTGTACGGGCCGACACGATCGACTTCCAACGCCGCATCTGGGGCGTTCGCAAGGCGGGAATGAACGTGGTCATGTCGATGAAGGGCGACCGAAAGCCCGTGTCGTTCATCGAGGACTGCGCGGTGCCCCTGGAGCACCTGCCGGCGTACGGCGCGCGCCTGGAGGAGACGTTCCGGCGTCACGGAACTACCGGCACCTGGTACGCCCACGCCTCCGTAGGCTGCCTCCACGTCCGGCCGATACTGAACCTGAAGCGGGACGCCGACCTGAAGGCTATGCGCGCCATCGCCGAGGAAGCCCACGAACTGGTACGGGAGTTCGGAGGGACGCACTCGGGCGAACACGGGGACGGACTCGTCCGCTCCGAATTCCTCGAGCCGATGCTCGGGAGTCGGCTCGTGAGGACGTTCGAGGAGATCAAGAGGGCATTCGATCCCGCCGGCCTGCTCAACCCCGGAAAGATCGTGAGCCCGTCTCGCATGGACGACCGAACCCTCCTGCGCTTCAAGGAGGGCTACGCGCCGCCGCCGATCGAGACGTCGCTCGACTGGTCGGAGTGGGGAGGCTGGCCGGGAGCTGCCGAAATGTGCAACAACAACGGGGCGTGCCGAAAGCGCGAGCCGGGAGTCATGTGCCCCTCCTTTCGGGCGGTGCGGGACGAGCGCCACTCGACACGCGGGCGTGCGAACACGCTGCGGCTTGCTCTCGCGGGGCAGCTCGGCCCCGATGCCCTTACCTCGACCGAAATGTACGAGACGCTCGCCCTCTGCGTGGGGTGCAAAGCGTGCAAGAAGGAGTGCCCGACGGGGGTGGACCTGGCTCGGATGAAGACGGAGTTCCTGGCGCACTACTACCGCCGGCGCGGGCTTCCCGTGCGCGAGCGGCTGGTCGCGTGGCTCCCGCGGTATGCGCCTTGGGCCTCTCGGGTGCCGGGGCTGGCCAACCTCGGCGGACGAGAGGGATGGCCGGCAAGGGTCGGTGAGCGCCTCCTCGGCCTGTCGGCCCGTCGCCCCAAGCCGCGGTGGCGCCCGGACGTGTTTCGAGGGCTGGAGGATCGATCGTCTCCGGAGGGCAGCGGGCTCGTGCGATCCGCCCGCAGGGGCCGGGCCCACGAGGGAGGTTCGGGCGGACATGCAGACACTTCCGACGCCCAAACCGATGTCGTGCTCTGGGCCGATACCTTCACCACCTACTTCGAGCCGGAGCAAGCCCGGGCGGCTGTGCGCGTGCTCGAGGCCGCCGGCTATCGAGTGAGCCTGCCGGTCGGGTCCGGGCGTCCTGCGTGCTGCGGCCGTACGTTCCTGAACGCAGGGCTCGTGGACGAGGCTCGCCAGGAGGTCCGCCGCCTCCTGAGCGCCCTGGGTCCCGCTGTGGACCGGGGCATACCGATCGTCGGCCTGGAGCCCTCGTGCCTCCTGACGCTGCGGGATGAAGTCCCGGACCTGATCCCAGGAACTCGCAGCGAGCGGCTGGCCGAGCGGAGCTTTCTCCTCGACGAGTTCTTGGTCGCCGAAAGGGTCAGCGGACGGGCCGCTCTGGACCTCGGACCGGTCGCGACTCCGAAGGTTCTCGTGCACACGCACTGTCATCAGAGGGCGCTCTGCCCTGGGGGGACGACCGAGACCGTGCTGAGCTGGATCGGCGGATTGGAGGTCGAGAGCGTCAAGTCGGGGTGCTGCGGCATGGCTGGAGCTTTCGGCTACGAGGCGGAGCACTACGACGTGTCGATGGCGATGGCCGAGCTTGACCTGCTTCCCTCCCTACGGAGCGCTGGGCCGGATACGTGGGTAGTCGCAGGCGGCACGAGCTGCCGCCATCAGATCGCTCACGGGAGCGGTAGGGCGGCTCTCCCGCTGAGCGTGGTCTTGTCGAAATCACTCGTCCGCGGTTGACCCGCGTGCGGGAGGCGTGGCCGGCTTGGAGCGCCTCGATGCGGGCAAGCGCCACGGTCCTGTGCGGCGGCACCGCGGCGTCCACATCCAGCGTCCGCATGAGCCGGGTGGGTCTCGAACCCACGACCTACGGATTAAAAGTCCGTTGCTCTACCAGCTGAGCTACCGGCTCCGATCGTAAACCTAGCCCCTAGCCCCGCGAAGCTCTACGTCCGCGATAGAGCCGCCCGCGCTGTCCCCCGCACCGTCGTTCCCGGGTCCCCTCGGACGTGGCGAGCCAAGTGAGGGAGGCCGGGTCGTCGGGCTCGAAGCTGCAGATGCCCGAAGCGATCCGGCTCCGCGGAGGGCGTCGGGGCGGGATATGGCCGTCCTCGGTGGACGGAATGCCAGCGGGCGGTCCGTCCGGAGCCCAACCCGCACCCCGCCGGGAACCCCGGGGTCGTTCCATGCATTTCACCCTTGAGCCGTGTGGTGCACCTCGCCTCCCAATCCGAAGTCAGGTTGCGAAGCCCTCCGGCCCCTCGGTTACAATGGGCCTCCCCCCTTGAGGAGAGAGGAGAGAGGAGTGATTCGGAGCACCCGCACGCCGGACCCTCTGCGATTCCGGGAAAGCCAAGGGCGGAGGCTTGGGCGTGAGCGCCGAGGCACAAGGAGCCTGCTTTGAACCCGTCGCCCGAGGCTGGGGGGGACGTCGACGGCTCGACCGTCCCGCCCTCGACGGCGGATCGCGTTGTGCACGCGGACCCGAGGGCGCAGCCCCCCTCCGTGGCGCTCCGCTCGCTGGACACGCTGTGGTTTCAGGTGGGAGGCACCCTTTGCAACCTTGCGTGCACTCACTGCTTTATTTCGTGCTCCCCCACGAACCACACCCATGAGTTCATGAGCCTCGAGGCGGTGCGACCCTACCTCGCTGAGGCCGTGGAACTCGGCGTCAAGGAGTACTACTTCACAGGCGGTGAGCCCTTCATGAACCGCGACATGGAGGCCATCCTCACCGAGACACTCAGGGTCGGTCCCGCGACTGTGCTGACCAATGGCCTTCTGCTCGATGCAGGGCGCTGCAGCCGGTTGGCCGAACTGGCCGAACGATCCCAGTACTCGCTCGACCTGCGGATTTCGCTGGACGGCTACACCGCCGAAGCGAATGACCTTATCCGAGGCAAGGGCACCTTCGAGAGGATTCTCCAAGGCGCCCTCAACGCCGTCGAGGCGGGGCTCAACCCGGTCATTACGGTGACCGAGGTCCACGAAGAGAACTCCAGCGACGAGGGACGCTCGCGCTTTCTCGAGTTGCTGCTCGAGCGCGGCATCCCCCGACCTCGGCTCAAGATCCTTCCCGCGTTCCGGATGGGAGCCGAGGCAGAAAGGTCGGGGGCATACGAGAGCTGGCAGCGGCTCTCGGGGGCGGAGACTCCAGACGACGGATGGAGCCACCTTCAATGCTCCACCTGCAGGATGGTCACAGATCAGGGGGTGTGGGTCTGCCCGATACTCGTGAACGAGCCGTCGGGCCGCATGGGGGAGAGCTTGGCCGATACCTTGGGCCGTTTTCCGCTGGACCATCAGGCGTGCTGGACCTGCCACGTCTACGAGGTGAGCTGCCGCACGTGAGCAACGTACGGAGGGGGAAGGCCACTTGGGGGGAGCGCGTTGTGCCGCTCTCTGACTTTCGTGCAGCCGCAGCCCGTTCCGGTCGAGCTCTCGACCGGGAACAGCGGCGGTCCGCCGTAGCGGAGCACCGTCGGCCGGTCCAAGACTCCACGCCGGTCGAGGGCCCCTTTGAGCGCATCGCCGTCTTCGGAGGGGTCTACAGCAACCGATTCAGCCTCGAGGCCGCCTTGGACGACGCTCATCACCGGAAGGCGGAGGCGATCTACTGCCTCGGAGACTTGGGCGGTTTCGGACCCAGCCCCGAGGCCGTCTGGCCCCTGCTCGACTCGGGTGGGGTCCGCACGATCCAAGGCAACTACGAGCAGTCCCTGTCTTCGGGGAGCGAGGACTGCAACTGCGGATACACCGACCCGAGAGACAACCACTTCGCCGCTCTCTCATACGGATACACGGAGCGCCACTGTTCCGCGGCGTACAAAGCGTACATGGGAGGGCTCCCGGCGAGGCGGAGGGTGCGGGTAGGGAGCCGAGAGTTGCTGCTCGTACACGGTTCGCCGAGGCGGGTCAACGAGTTCCTGTTCGCTTCGACCTCGCCCACGGCGTTTCTGGAGGTATGCTGCAGGCAGAATCGCTGCGACGGGATCCTCTGCACGCATACAGGCCTGCACTGGCACCGGCGCCTCCCCTCGGGGCGCGATGTGCTGAACGTGGGTGTCATCGGACGACCCGCAAACAACGGTCGCACAAACGTGTGGTACGCCGTCCTCTCAACGACGCGGAAGGGACTCGACGTGGAGCTGATCCCGCTTGAGTACGACCATCGCTCCATGGCCAAGGAGATGCGCGGCGAGCAGCTTCCCGAGGAGTTTGTCGAGACGATCCTCAGCGGCTGGTGGACTACCTGCCTCGAGATCCTCCCGGCCAAGGAGCGAGCACTCTCGAAGTTTTGACCGCGGGCCGTGATGAGCACGTCAAAGCCACACATCGCGATCGTAGGTGCCGGCCCGATCGGGCTGGAGGCCGCCCTAGCCGCCGCCGATTCCGGGCATCCCTTCACGGTGTACGAGACGGGCGAGCGGTCGGCTCGTCACGTGCGGGACTGGGGACACGTACGGCTTTTCACACCTTGGGACCTCAGTGTCTCGCCCAGGATGCGGCGGGCGTTGGCGCGCGCCGGACGACCGGCCCCCAGGGGCGGGGAGTGCCCCACGGGAGCCGAGCTCGTGGCCCGGGTGCTGGATCCTGTCAGCGCCCTTCCGTCCCTGGCGGACCACGTCAGGTATGCGGCGAGCGTCCTGCGCATAGGGCGCACGGGTCTCCTGAAGCACGAGGAGATCGGCACGACGGTCCGAGGCCGTCACCCGTTTCGCCTCCTCCTCCGGGACGGGTCGGGTCGGGAGTGGACCGAGGAAGCGGAAATCGTCATCGACTGCACGGGGAACACCGAGGCCAACGCCCTCGGGGACGGCGCCATTCCAGCCCCCGGGGAGGCGGCGGCGGCGTGCGCCATCACGCACGGGATCCCGGATGTGGAAGGCGCACCGGCTGACTGGGTCAGCCGAAGGGTGCTGGTGGTCGGAGCGGGCCATTCCGCCACAACGGCAGTGGTCGACCTCGCTCGCCTGGCCGAGATGCACCCCGATACGCACGTCGTTTGGGCGCTCCGGGGCGACGTACCCGAGCCCGATGCCAACGACCCGCTCGCGCAGCGGGCCTCGCTCATGGCGGCTGGAGCCGCCCTCGCGGCGGATCCTCCGGCGTGCCTCCGGGTCCGGACCGGCGTTTTCGTCGACGCCCTCACTGTCGACGAGACCGGTCCCACGACGTCCGGGAGGAAGGACCCTCAGGTGGGAGTCAGGTTCCGAAGCCGCGACGGACGGGTGGAGTGCATCAAGGTGGATCGCATCCTCGCGCTGACGGGGAGAGTCGGAGATCACCTCCTGTACCGGCAGCTCCAGGTGCACGAGTGCTGGGCCACCCAGGGTCCCATGAGGCTCGCCGCCGCGTTGCTGCGTCGGGGAGTTGAGGGGGACTGCTTGAGCCAGACGAGCCTCGGGCCCGAGACCCTCTCGAACCCCGAGCCGGGCCTCTTCATCCTTGGGGTCAAGTCCTACGGGTGTCGGAGCGATTTCCTCATGAGGGTCGGCTGGGAGCAGGTGAGCGAAACGTTCGAGCTGATCCGAGGATGCTGACGAAAGGGAGAGACCCGTTGGTCACTTGCCCCCGAGGACGGCGTCGTGCCAGCTGTGCCGTCGAGGCCGATCGGCCCAGGATCGAGGGAGGATCGCGAGCCGCGCCCTCGCCCCTTCCCCTTCCGGCGCGGAACCGCGGACGGGCCTACGCCGCCGCGGCCCGAGGGCCAACGCCCGCTCCCGTCGGCCGCTCCGTCAAAGATCCAGGTCGTACTGGAGGCCCAAGAAGCTCTGGCGGTGGTGCGGAGTGGCACCAATCCGGTCCAGGGCGTCGCGATGCTCCCGGGTAGCGTACCCGGCGTTGCGATCCCACCCGTAGCCGGGATAGCGCTTGGCCAACCTCCTCATCAGCCGGTCTCGGCAGACCTTCGCGACGATGGAGGCGCAGGAGATCGAGTGAATCGAACCGTCGCCGCCCACGATGGCGTCGTGCTTCCACCGCAGAGACTTCAGCGGCAGGCCGTCCACCACCACATGCTCCGGCCGCACGCCCAGTCTGTCGAGAGCGCGGTTCATCGCCCACGCCGTCGCCACCAGGACGTTCGCACGGTCGATCTCCCGAACCGAGGCTGCGCCCAGAGCTACGGCGTGGGCGCGGTGTGCGATCTCACGGGCCAGCTTCTTTCGGGCATCGGCGTCGAGAAGCTTGGAGTCCGCGGCCCCTTCCACCATGGTGTCTTGGTGCAGGATCACCGCGGCTGCGACCACGGGACCAGCGAGGGGGCCCCGGCCGACCTCGTCCACGCCCACCACCGCAGATAGACCGCGCCTCCAATACCTTCGTTCGTAGTGGAGGGGATGCCGGGGGGGATCGGATCCTTCGTTGGGCAGGCCCCGCGGTAAACTCATACCAGTGTTCCGGTATCGAACACTTAGTTTGTGCGCTTCTCCCGGATTCGGGCCGCCTTCCCGCGTAGGCCTCTCAGGTAGTAGAGCTTGGCCCGGCGGACACGCCCTCGGCGGACGACCTCTATTCCTAGAACCGTCGGCGCGTGAAGAGGAAAGACCCTCTCGACTCCGACGCCACTGGAGATCTTTCGTACCGTAAAGGTCTCCCCAGTCCCGGTACCGCGACGGCCGATACAGACGCCCTCGAACGCTTGGGTCCGCTCCTTGACGCCTTCGCGTACGTTATAGAGCACACGGACCGTGTCGCCGGGGGCGAAGTCGGGTTTGTCGTCCCGAAGCTCGGCCTTCTCAAGCTCGTGGATAAGGTCGGACATCTGGCCTACCGTGGGTCGGCGAGGGAGCGTACGCTCATTTGTCCCAAGACTGTTAAGGTAATGCAGGGTCGGCAAAGGGTGAAGTGGAAGTCTTATCCAACGGGAAATGAGCCTGAGCTCGAGTCCGGTTTCCAACGGGAGGTGAGCCCGAAGTCCGGGGCGAAGAGATCATTGGAGGATGATCGTGACACTTCGCA
>CAZNEI010000012.1:0-57524 GCA_964572045.1 uncultured Gemmatimonadaceae bacterium | reverse complement strand
ATGACCGTGACCGCGATCAGCATGATCACGGTTCCCGCGACGGTCGGGGTGATGATGCGCCGGAGCAGCGACAGACGCGACGCGAGCAGGAACTGGAAGAGAGCCGAGGCCGCGACGAGCGTCGCCAGCATGCCGGGGCCCCCCTCGGCCAGCGCGGTCACCGACACGGCGATGAAGGCCCCCGACGTGCCCATCAGGAGGATGTAGCCCGCTCCCAGGCGTCCCACTCGCCGGGCCTGCACCATCGTCGTGATCCCGCTGACCATGAGGGCCGCGCACGCCGCCCAGGACAGGAAGAGCTCGCTCCCTGCTGCAGTCCGCACCACGATCGCCACGGTGAGAACGATGGGGCCCACGGTGAGCACGCAGTACTGCAGCGCCATCCCGATCGCCACGGCATAGCCGGGCTTCTCGTCGGGCTCGAAGCGAACACTGGAACCGGATCGGCCTGACTGGAGGGCCATTGCGTGCTGCGCTCCTGTGGCTATAGGGGATTTGAGGCGCCTCACGAGAACGGAAGCGCCGGCAGATTCAGAAGTTGCGGCGCAATATGGTGGCGCGCTCGGCTGCGCGATAGACGGCTGGCCCCCGCAGGGCCCCTCGGGGCTCAGAGCCCTTCACACCCTGAGGGCCCCGACCTTCGCGACGGCGACGACCCGTGGCCCGCTCCGCCGGGGCGAGCCGAGCCGGGAGACTCCGGACCCCATGGGCCGCGCCTCAGGCGGACCGGGCGGCGCGCGCGCAGGCGGCCGACGCCGAGCCCAACCCTCGCGGGGCGCAGTGGGGTGCGCCGGCCTCGCCTCCGCTTCGAACGGGCGCCTTCCCTGCCCTCAGAACCACCGGTAGGTCGCCGACAGCTTGATGCGCCGCCCCTTGGCGCTGTGGGTGAAGCCGTCGAAGGACTGTTCCCACTTCACGAAGGGAGGCGCGGCATCGGTCAGATTCAGCAGCGAGAGGGAGATCCCGACCCCTCTGGACGGGCGCCACAGCGCAGTCGCGTCCAGTGTCATAAAGCCGTCGATGTCCTCGTACTCGGTTCCCTCTTCGTCGTGGTCCGCGTAGGAAGAGATGTAGTTCGCGTACCCCACGACGCTGTAGTCGGACCAGCCGTAGCTCCCGAAGAGCCGCCCCTTGAGACGCGGTAGGGGCGGAGCGATCGGATTGTACTTGTTCAGCCGTCCCGCTCCTTCCGTGTCGGGTGCGATCTCGACGCCCTCGACGTGCAGCGCCTCGATCGAGAACGTGTGGGTGTAGGTGGCCTCCAGACCGGCATTCAAGATGCCGCTGCCCGCCTGCGAACGGGCGGTCACCTGAAGATCGAAGCCTGACGTCTTGACCCCCGGCCAGTTGATGAGATCGACGTCGATGCGCTCGATGCCGGTGACGTCGCAGGTACCGGTGCCCCGTCCGTCCGAGCAGGTCACGTAGCTCTTTACGGCTTCCCGGGCACTCCCGCCCTCGTGATAGAGCCTCGTGACCGCATTGTAGGGCACGACCGCGATGACGTTCTCGAAGTCGTAGCTCCAGTAGTCGCCGCTCAGCTGAACCGGGACGAAGCCCGATTGATCCGCCAACGTCAGGACGAAACCGGCGTTGTAGGTGAGGGCCTGCTCGGATTCGAGCTGCCTGTCTCCGTGGGTGTCGACCGCCTTGTAGACGCCGGCCTCGTTGACGTATGCGAGCGCGGTCGTACGGCTCTCGTTCAAGTCGTCGACCGAGGGCGTCCGGAAGGTGGTCTGCAGCGAGCCGCGCAGAGCGAACTGTTCGCTCAGATCCAGTCGGAACGCAGCCTTCGGATTGAAGCTGCTCGCGACGCTGTGGTACTCGTAGTTCGCGGCAAGCTGCAGGTGGAGGCGCTCGTCCATGCCCTGCAGGGGGATTTCCGTGAAGAACCGATGCAGCGTCTGGGTTGCGGCGTAGGGATAGGTCCCGGTCGTAAAGGTGAAGGGGCCGGCCTTCTCGAGACAGATCTGGCTGCCCAGCACCGAGCACGGGTTGAGGTTCAGGTTCCCAGGACTATTCGGCATCGACGAGACGTCGAACCAGCGGTACTGATAGCCGAGCGCGTAGTTCTCCACAGGCCCCGTGCTGCCCGTCAGGGTGGCATCGGCGACCAGAAGGTCGGCGAAGCTCTCGACATCGACCTGCTCGTTGATCCAGGCGAGCAGCTCGGGATCGTTCGCCAGTTCGGGGGAATAGTCTGGATTGGCCTCGCCCATGAACCGCGCGCCGGGCTGTTGGGAATACTGCAGGGCGTTGCTGAACGGGTTGTAGAACTGACAGCTGCCCTGTCCCGGGGCCCTTCCGCCCGTCGGACCCAGCGACATGCCCGAAGGGGAGTTGGGGTCCGCCACCACGTCGACCCCGCAGCCGGGACCGCCGTAGCCCCGGAAAGCCAGGAACTTGCGGTAGGCGTACTCGGCCGGCTGGTTCACGTTGCCCGAGGAGCGGGAGTAACTGAGCGCGAGATTCAACCGGTTGTCGTGGCCTTGGAGGACATCGACGGCTCCGTCCCAGGAGGCGGAGAGGCGCTGAGTGCGGGATTTCCGCTCGAGGTTCCGGCCGGGCCCCGAGTGTCCCACGAGCCGTCCGAAGAAGTACCAGTCGTCCTCCAGGCACTGGGCGTTGGAGGCGAACCCCGCGCTGGAGCCGTACTGCCGGCAGAACGCCTGGCGGCCCGGGTTCTGTGCCGGCACGATCTGCAGGCCGTCGTAGGGCGAGATCGGAGGAAACGACGGGGTCGTCACCCACGCCGGCGTTCCCGCTTCGGCCCACAGGGCCTCGACGTGGTAGCTGGAGCTGTTGCCCAGCTCGCCATTGATCTCGGCGAAGGCGCGGAAGTAGTTGGACTCCTCGATCAGGTTGTCCCAGGGCTGGTAGCGGAACCGGCAGGTGAAGGTCTCGAGATGGCCGCCGAATTCCAGGCAGCGCGGGTCGATGAAGATGTCGTCGTCGGAGAAGTGTGCGCCCTCCAGCTTCTCGACCAGTTCCGCCGGGCTCTCGCCGCCGGTCAGGGACGGTGTCAGGAACGCTCCCGGATTGCCCGTCCATGACCAGGCGCCTGCACCGGGAATGTAGGGGTGCAGGGCCCAGTCCCGCTCCTCGGGAGTCAGCTCCTGGCGGGTCAGCCATTCGGCGGACACGACCGCGTTCGTGCTGCTTCCCAGGCGCCGCCCCCAGATTCCGGCGACGTTGGTGTCGCCGCCGCCCTGGAAGTACTCGTGGGAAGCGGTGAACTCCATCCCCTCGAATTCGCCGCGCGTGAGGAAGTTGGCGACCCCGGCCACCGCGTCCGATCCGTAGATCGCCGAGGCGCCCTCCTTCAGCACCTCGATGCGGTCGATGGCGATCGAGGGGAACGCGTTGATGTCGACATAGCGCCCGCCGATCAGGCGTGCGGGGAGGTAGACCTGGCGACGGCCGTTGAGCAGCACGAGAGTTCGGGACGCACCCAGGCCGCGCAGGTTCACGTTCGCCACGGTCTCCGGCACGGCAGCGACCTCGTTCGCGTTGTACCAGCTCTGCCGCTCACCGACCACGCCGTGGCTCAGGCTCAGCGCCTTGAAGAACTCCACAACGAGCGGAGAGCCCTGCTCCTCGAGCTCTCGGCGCGCCGCGACCGACACCGAATAGGGCAGCTCGGCCGCCGAGGCCTCCGCGCTCGTCCCGGTCACGACCACTTCGTCGAGTTCAAGGGCCGTGAAGCTCAGCTGCAAGTCGACCGTCGAGATCTGGGCTCCGGATACGGTGACGTCCTCGGTCGCCGTCAGGTAGCCCAGGATGCCGGCCGAGAGCTCGTGCTCACCGGCCGGCACGTCCGCGATCGAGTACCGACCCTCGGCGTCCGTCACGGCCCCCACGTTGAGCGCCTCGATGAGGACCTGGGCGTCGCTGATCGGCCGGCCGTTGGCCGCGTCGACCACAGTGCCCTCGACCGTGCCGGTGGACTGTCCCGACACAGGGTGGGCGGAAAGAGCGCCGTACAGCGCCAGGGGGCTCAGCAATATCAAGAGTCTGGAAGGCCATTTATTCACATGCATATCGGAACCCCTCTTCACAAAAAATGTCACATAGCCCCAGACTCGGGGCTCTAGCTGGGTTTGTCGCATCAACATATAAGCCGGAATCTGACCGATCTCAAACCGACGGCGGCGGGAGGAAGGGGCATGGGGGCCCGCTGTCCTTCCCGGCCCTCCTCCCCCGGATCGGCGGGGATGCGAGCCCGGTCGGGTCCGGCTCGTGGCGAATGGCACCCCGGGCCTCCGCCCTACCCGGTACCCCTTGCGAGGCCGACGCGGAGCGGGCGCCGATTCCGGGCTGGCTCCCGGGCGGCCTTGGGCCGGCGCATTCTCAGAGTACGAACTCGACGACGACGAAGCCCAGGACCAGGAGAAGGCCGAACACCCATGTGAGGAGGTCGAAGTACCGGTCGATAAAGGAGCGAATCGACGGCCCGAACCGGTAGATCACCGCTGCGACGGCAAAGAACCGAAGCCCGCGGCCGAGGACGCTGGCCAGGACGAAGACCGGGAAGTTGATCGCGAACACGCCCGCCGAGATTGTGAAGACTTTGTAAGGGATCGGCGTGAGGCCGGCCGCGAAAACCGCCCAGAAACCCCATCGGCCGTAGAGTTGCTGCACGTTGGCGAACGCCTCCGGCGTGACACCGGGAACGTAGGCGAAGAAGACGTCGGCGACTCCGCGCCAGGCGAGCGCACCGATCCCGTACCCGACGATGCCTCCGACCACCGACGCCCCTGTGGCCGCCGCCGCGAAGGCGAGCGCCCGGGACGGCTTGCCGAGGCATAGCGCAACGAGCAGAGGATCAGGGGGAATCGGGAAGACCGAGGATTCGGCGAGCGCGAGCAGGCCCAGTGCAGGCATGCCGTGGGGGGTTTCCGCCCAGTGGAGCACCCAGTCGTAGAGTCGGCGCACCGGCCCCCTCCGTCCCTCGGTGGCGAGAGCGCTCAAGCACCCTCCTTCGGAGCCTCAGGTGCCCACCCGAAGAGGCCGAGAAGGGGAACGAAGACGCACCCGCTCTGGACGACCTCTTCGTGGATCCGCCCGTCTTCGCGACGCACCAGGACCAGGGCCTGGGCCTCCCTGGACCCTACGGGAACGATCATGCGGCCTCCCTCCGCCAGCTGGTCCACCAGCGGCTGGGGGACCGACGGAGAGGCGGCGGATACGACGATGACGTCGAAGGGAGCATACTTCCTCCATCCGATCGTCCCGTCTCCTACCATGAGCGCCACGTTCGTCAGGCGCATCCCGTCCAAGGCCGCTCGGGCTCGCGCCGAGAGCTCACTGACGCGCTCCACCGAGAATACGCGGCCGGCCGTGAGGGCGAGCAGCGCCGTCAAGTAGCCGCTCCCCGTACCGATCTCGAGGACCCTGTCGTCGGGACCGGGCCTCAGAATCGACAGATAGAGGGCTTGCAGCGACGGTTGCGACGCCGTCTGCGAGTAGCCGATGGGAACCGGTGCGTCGTCGTAGGCGCGGCCCCGGACCCGCTGGGGGACGAAGAGATGCCGGGGTACTCGGTCGAAGAGGTGCAGGATCTCCAGGTCCCCGATGCCGCGCTCCCGGATCCGCTCGATGAGCCTGCGGCGTGGCGCGACGAGGCGCCGGTCGCCCGAACTCAGAGGCTCAGGTTCCAACTGCGGATCTCCTCGAGGAGCCGGTAATTCGTCAGATCGAGATGCAGGGGCGTCACCGACACGTACCCTCCGTCGACAGCCGCGAAATCGGAGTCGGCCTCCCCGCTCCAACTCATCTTTCCGCCGCCGATCCAGTAGTACTCCTTGCCGGACGGATCGAGCGCACGCGTGAGACTGTCGCTGTATCTCCGCTTTCCGAGCGAGGTGATCCGGACCCCCTTGACCTCGTCCGGATCTATGCCGGGAAGGTTGATGTTGAGGAGCGTGTCGTCGGGAAAGTCACGTTGAGAGGCGATGCCTCCGAGCAGCGAGACGAGGATCTGCTCCCACGCTTCCAGCCCCTCGAAGACGTCGCCCGCATACGAGACGGCGATCGCCGGGATCCCGATGACCGTAGCCTCCATGGCGGCGGCCACCGTGCCAGAGTAGAGCACGTCCTCGCCCATGTTGGGTCCGTGATTCACCCCCGACAGGCAG
Source organism: uncultured Gemmatimonadaceae bacterium (assembly GCA_964572045.1). Taxonomy (GTDB): domain Bacteria; phylum Gemmatimonadota; class Gemmatimonadetes; order Longimicrobiales; family Gaopeijiaceae; genus CBDCKR01. The sequence goes on along the minus strand of CAZNEI010000012.1, from coordinate 51,387 downwards.
AAGTCGGGCCGACCGTTGAGCAGTTCATTCACCGCGAGGATCACGCAGTCCGTCGGAGTTCCGTCGACGACGAGCGCCCCATCGGTGGAACGTCGCGCCCGCAGCGGGTGGTGGATCGTCAGCGAGTGGCTCGTCGCACTTTGCTCGCGGTCGGGCGCCACGATCGTGACCTCCCCGAAGCAGCGGGCGGCCGAGGCCAGTACGCGGATCCCGAGCGTGAGGTACCCGTCGTCATTGGTGCAGAGAATCCGCATCAGGATTCGAGCCGGCCCGGAGGCGCGGTGAGGACTTCCTTGAGACGAGCCAGCTCCCGCCTCAGCTCGTACAGGAACTCCCGTTCGACCACGTCCTTCTTGGCCGGCTCCATCTCTCCGCGCTTCCGCATGTCCGCAAGCCTCTGGCGTGCTCCCTCGATCGTGAACTTCTTCTCGTAGAGCAGGTGCTTGATCAGGAGAACGAGCTCGATCTCCTTGGGGCGGAAGACGCGGTTCCCTGCACGGTTCTTCGCGAGTTGCAACAGCTCGAACTGCGACTCCCAATAACGGAGCACGTGAGGTTTGAGCCCGGTCAGCTCGCACACGTCCCCGATCGAGTAGTACTCCTTCTTCGCGATCGGCTCGTCCATTATCGTCGTCCCTCCTTCGGCGTCCCGCTCCGGAGCGCTAGGACCACTCCTCGGGCTTGGGATCACGGGCCATGAGGCTCCGCAGGGCCTGGCTCGGCCGCGTACCCGACACCAGCATTCCGTGGACCTCTCGGGCGATGGGCATCTCTACCCCGTACCGCTTGGCGAGATCGTGCACGGCCTGCGTCGTCCTGACTCCCTCGGCCACTTGGTTCATGTCGCGGAGGATCTCCTCGAGTGACTCGCCCTTGCCGAGCCGGTATCCGACCGTCCGGTTTCGGCTCAGGTCCACCGAACACGTGAGAACCAGGTCTCCCATTCCGGCGAGGCCGGAAAACGTCGCCGGCCTCGCGCCCATCGCCACTCCCAGCCGCCTGATCTCGGCGAGTCCCCGCGTCATCAGGGCGGCCAACGTGTTCGGGCCGAAGCCCAAGCCGGCCGCGACCCCGGCCCCCAGGGCGATCACGTTCTTCAGCGCTCCGCCGAGCTCGACGCCGATCACGTCCGTCGCCGTGTACACGCGGAAGTAGTCGGTCTGAAAGAGGTCTTGGATCTCGGCCGATGCGGCCTCGGAGCGGCTGGCCACCACCACCGCCGTGGGCGCCTCCCGGACCACCTCCACCGCGAAGCTCGGGCCTGACAGGGCGCTGAAGCCCTTCATCTGAGGGGGGCTCAGGACGCTCGAGAGCACCTCGTCCATCGTTCGGAGCGTTGACGTCTCGATCCCCTTCGATGCACTCACAACAACGGCGTCATCCGGCACGTGGGGAGCCGCCCGGCTCATCACCGATCCCACGAACTGGGACGGGCTCACCGAGAGCACGACCGCAGCTCCGCGAAGCGCGGCCTCCATGTCGGCCGAGCACTCGAGGCTCGAAGGCAGCGGGGCGCCGGGCAGGTATGTCCGGTTCTCCCCGGACCTCTGGATCTGCTCGGCGACTTCGGGTTCGTACGCCCAGAGACGGACTTCATGGCCCTTTTTCGCCAGCAGGGCCGCCAGGGCCGTGCCCCAGCTCCCCGCCCCGACGACGGCGACGCGCTTCACGTGGCTCCGTCGACGCCGCCGCGTCCGGCCCCGGGGCTCTCTCCCGCGCCGAAGACGTTCTCTTCCCCTCGGAGGATCCGTCCGATGTTGGAGCGGTGAGCCCAGACCACGAACGCGGCGAGGCCGACGGCGAACCAAACGGTGAGGCCCCCTCCCCGATCCGGAGTGAAGGCGATCACCACGGGCATGACCAGAGCCGCAGCCATCGACGCGAGGGAGACGATCCGCGTACGGAGGACGACGACCACCCAGGCCGCCACGCCGGCGAGCACCGCGATCGGTGCGACGGCCAGAAACACGCCGGCGCTCGTGCCGATCCCCTTTCCTCCCTTGAAGCCGAGCCAGAAGGAGAAGACGTGGCCGAGGATCGCCGCCGCCCCGTACGCCAGCGCCCAGTCCCAAGAAGCCTCGCCGTCGATCCGCGGAAAGTACCACGCGGGGAACCAGCCCTTCAGGACGTCCACGACGACGACGGGCAGGGCTGCCTTCCAGCCGAGGACGCGGAAGGTGTTCGTCCCTCCCAGGTTGCCGCTGCCCCGGGTACGCAGGTCGGTCCCGTAGGCGGCCTTTCCGACGACGTAGCTCGTAGGCGTCGCGCCGCCGACGTAGGCCAGCGCGAGGAGCACGTAGGAAATCACGGTAGTCAGTTCTCCCTGAAGCGGATCCGGAGGGGGCTCCCGATGAAGCCCCAGCGGTCCCTGAGGGTGTTGTGGACGTAGCGAATGTAGTGCTCGGGCAAGGTCCTAGGGAGGTTGGCGAAGAAGACGAAGGTGGGCGGAGCGACAGAGATCTGAGTTCCGTAGCGGATCTTCACGCGCCGGCCGCGGCTGTGGGGGGGCGGCAGGTGGCGCAACAGCCGCGCAAGCGCCTCGTTGACCTCATGGGTGGCCACGCGTCGCTTCCGCTCCCGCTGGACCGCGAGGATCACGTCCAGGCACTTCCGAACGCGCTGGCCGGTCAGGGCGGAGGTGAAGACGACCGGAATCCACTTGAGGAACGGGGCTCGCTCCCTGAGCTCCTTCTCGAAGTCGGGAGCGGTCCGGTGGTCCTTGGCGACCAAATCCCACTTGTTGGCTGCGAGGATCACGCCGGCTCCGGCCTCCCAGGCCTGCTCGACGACCCGGAGGTCCTGCAGGTGGAGCGGCTCGGTGGCGTCGATCAGCACGAGACACACGTCAGCCTGCCGCACGACCTTGGCCGTCCTGAGGGCCGAATAGTATTCGATCGAGTCCTTGATCCTCGACTGACGGCGCAGGCCGGCGGTGTCGATGAAGACGAGCTCCTCTCCGTGGTAGCGCAGAGGCGAGTCCACCGGATCGCGGGTCGTACCCGCCTCGGCACTGACCACGACCCGGTCCTCCCCCAAGAGTCGATTCACGAAGCTCGACTTCCCCACGTTCGGCTTGCCGACCACCGCCACCCGGACCACGCTCTCCTCTCCCTGCACCTCTTCCCTCACGGGCAGCTTCGCCACCAAGGCATCGAGGAGGTCGCCCGACCCCTTGCCCGAGATCGCGCTCACGGGCACGGGCCGGCCCATCCCCAAGCTCCAGAAGTCGAGATGGCTCAGGTCCCCGGGCAGGCGGTCCATCTTGTTCACCACGAGCAGCACGGGCCGCTCGCTCTTCCGTAGCATCTCGGCGAGGCGCTCGTCGAGCGGATGCACGCCCACCTTCCCGTCCACGAGGAAAAGGATGACGTCCGCCTCGGCGACGGCCGCCAGCGCCTGTTCCCGGATCGCCCGATCGAGCGGCTCGTCGCTGCCCTCGATCACCCCCCCCGTATCGACCAGAAAAAACCGCCGGCCGGCCCAGTCGGCCTTCGCGAAGTTCCGGTCCCGAGTCACCCCGGGGTGTTCGTCGACGATGGCGACACGTCCTCCGACGACGCGATTGAAGAAAGTGGACTTGCCGACATTGGGCCGGCCCACCAGAGCCACCACCGGCGTGCTCCTAGCCACGAGGGCTTGCGGCGATGCTTCTGAAGCACTCCAGCAGGTCGTATCCGGCAACCGCCGGCGCCGGCGCCACCGCGTCGCGAACCTCGCCCAGAGGTAGGTTGTCGACGAACCGATCGTCGGCGTTGAGGGCCTCAGCGGGAAGAAGCACCAAGTCGTCCTCGACTGTCTCGCCGAGCGCTCGAACGATGTCGCGGCCAGCGAGGAGCCCGGCGACCGTGACGGTCTCACCGTAGTGGGTGTTCGGCACCGCGATCACCTCGACATCCGCCCCGGTCGCGCCCGCCAAGAGCGGCGCTCTCTCCCTCCAGAGCCCTTCCATGCTCTGGCCCGTCACGATGCGCAGCGTCCGGCCGGGAAGGGCCGGGACGTGCGGCAGCCCCTCGTCGAATCTCCGGACGAAGCCGTTGACGGCCCCGACCCCGTTCTCCCTCAGCGACGCCTCGTCGTAATAGGCGTCGTCCGGAAAGCCGCGGCCCGAGATCAGGTACATCTCGTCGGCGGCGTAGCACCAGCCACACCCTCTCTCGTCGAGGGCCTGCTGCCGGATTCGATCCACCTGCGCGATCGCCTCCGACGCTTCGGATCGGGTGAGGAGCCGGACGGGACGCCCCAGGTTGTACTTCGTGAGGCCCACGGGCACCACCGACAGGGATCGGACGCCCTCGCCCAGCCCGTAGAGATCCGAGATCGTGCGGTCGAGGTGCGCCCCGTCGTTCCACCCGGGACAGATCACGACCTGCGCATGCACCTCAAGGCCGTTGTCGAGCAGGTAGCGGAGCTGCTCCATGATGAGCCCGGCCCTCCGGTTGACGAGCAGCCGCTCTCGGACCTCGGGCTCGGTGGCGTGAACGCTCACGTAGAGGGGGCTGATGCGCTGATCGACGAGTCGCCTCAGGCCCCGAGGCCCCAGGTTGGTGAGCGTCACGTAGCTGCCGTAGGTGAACGACAGCCGAAAATCGTCGTCGCGCAGCCAGAGGGCTTCGCGCGCGTCCTTCGGGTTGCCGTCGATGAAGCAGAAGACGCACTTGTTGGCGCACTCACGGACCTTGTCGGGCGCAGGCACGATCCCGACGGGCTCGCCCGGCTCACGCTCGATCTCGTAGAAGACCGTGTCACCGCCCAAGTCCAGTGTCTCGAGCTCCAACGAGCTGTCGGCCAGCAGCAGGGTGAGATCGATGCCGTCTCGCACGCGCTGTCCGTTGATCCGGACAATGCGCGTCCCGATCTCCAGGCAGAGCTCATCGGCGATGCTGTCGGCTTCGACCCGGGCGATTCGTACCACGGAAGGGGCCTCTCGGCTGAGGGTTGGGAACCGAGAATTATAGGAACGTCACCAATGCCGTTCAATTGTAGCGGAACACGGGTGGGGGCCGGGACACGTCCGCTCGCTCCGTCCGCTCGCTCCGTCCGCTTGCTCCGCCCGACGCGGGCCCGGGACGCGGCCCGACGCGAGGCGATGCCCGCGTGCAGCCCAGGCGGCCGACGGGAAGGGCGGCCCGGCCCACTCGGAGCGGCGACGAGCGACCCTCACCGGGGCGCACGCGCGTCACGGCGCCTGGTGCCTCGTTTCCTCGGGTGGCCCGCCCCGATAGGTTGAGGCGAGTTTGCCGGCACGCTACCTTCGGGCGTTCCGCTCGGCGGTTCGCCTTTGTCGGGCACCGAAGGGCCGATCGCTTCGGGGACGTCGATAGCGCCAGGGGCCCGGCCGCCCTGCGATCTCCGGCTCACGGCCGTGCAGCGTCGGAGCGTCGGCCGCGAGATCCTTCGGCCCGGTTCGGGCGCCATCGGGATCCCGCCGAATGGGCGCTCCGGTGCTTGACGCCCTGGCGTCGGGGGCGCCAGGCCGAGTGTCGGTCGGGCGCACGCGGCTGTGACTCTTCGGTTCGCGACCAATGGATGCTCTGCTGCAAATCGGGCTGCTGATCCTCACAGCCAAGCTCGCCGAGGGGGTGTTCGGCCGCATCGGATTGGGTTCGATCGCGGCCTACACCATCGCCGGCGCCCTGCTCGGGCCGATCGCGGGCGTTGTCGGCCCAACGGGTGACATCCAGCTGTTCCTGAACGTCGGGATCTTCCTCTTCTTCTTCATCATCGGCTTCGACGAGATCGATCTCCCCGGCTTCATCGCGACGATTCGTGGCCGGTACTTCGCGGCCGCGACCCTGTCGGTCGCCATCTCGGTCGTCATCTCGTTGTCGGTTACGTCCAATCTCCTCCTTAGCGAGCCGTACACCCTGGGGCTCGAATACAATGCGGCGCTGTCGATCGCGGGCATTCTGTCGCTGTCGAGCCTGGGGGTCGTTGCCAAGGTCTTGGCCGACCGCGAGATGCTCAAGGAACTGATCGGGCTCAGGATCTTCACCACGGTCATCATCGCCGAGGCCTTCGCCCTACTGCTCGTGGGAGCGACGATCAGCGGCATCGAGCACGAAATGAGCCTAGGGGCCATCGTCACCTCACTGGGGAAGACCACGGCCTTCGTGATCGCCACCTGGTTCGTCTCGGCGAAGGTTCTCCCCCGCACGATCGAGATCCTCGAGCGCGTACTGAAGGTGTCCGAGCTCTCCTTTGGGCTGTTGATGAGCGGCCTGTTCCTCGTCGTGGCCGGGGCCGAGGAGGTCGAACTTCACGGCTCCCTGGGGGCCCTGCTCTACGGGGCCTCCTTGGCGGGATTGCCGAACCGGATGCGCCGAAAGATCATCCCGGGTTTCCGGAGCGCGGCCGATGGCCTGTTCGTCCCGCTCTTCTTCGCGGCGGTCGGCCTGCGACTCGACCTCTCCTTCGTCGCGCTGCCGATCGAGACGATCGCCGCCCTCGTCCTCATCCCGTTGGCGGGCAAGTTCGTCGGTGCCCTGCTCGGCACCTACCTGGTGCGGATGGAGACGCCGTTCGTACTCACGACGGGGCTGATGGCGAAGGGCGTTGCCGAGATCGCACTCCTCCTGGTCCTGCTCGACGCCGGCGTGATCGAGACGGACGTCTTCTCGCTGCTCGTATTCGTCATGTTCGCCTACATCCTCCTGACGCCTCCGGCGATCGGCTTTGCCATCAACCGGGCGAAGGACCTTCAACATGCAGTGCCTCCGGCGGTCGTGCCGCCGTCGTTCGCCCGACATGCGCTCGAAGGCGTGACCGCACACTCCGTGATGGATCGCACGCGCACCTACCCCGATCCGGGGCTGTCGGTGGCCGGTTTCGTCGACGACTGGGTCGTCCCGCCTCAACAGGACTACCTCGTCGTCGAGGACGCGGCTCCCGTCGGCGTCGTGTCGCTTTCGCGCGCGCGCCGGTTCGCCAAGGGCTCGCGGGCAGCGAAACCGCTGCGCGACGTCGTGCAACGACGTTATCCGCAAGCCTTTCCCGACGAGCCGATCGACGACGTCCTGAAACGGATGATGGACCACTCGCTGGGGGTGATTCCTGTCATGGAACGGGATACGAACCGGCTCGTGGGGTCGATTGCCAGCCACGACATCATCGACCTGGTGGTCTTGATGCACGAGATTCAGACAGAGGTGGAACGGCGTGCCGCCGAGGATCAGTGACCGGGCGGCCGACCCAGCGAGAGCGCCGACCGCGACCCAGTGCCCCAGCCGATCGGTCCACGCCGCGGAGCCGGCCCATGTGGCCTCCAGGAAGTTCTTCACGACCCTCGTGGCGGATCGTCGTTGCCCGAGATGCGGCGGCTCTCGACGCCCGAGGGGGCGTTCCTCCCCGGCGGTCGCCCGGTGACCTCCGGTCTGTTCGTCGAGTGCCGATCGGTCCTTCGAGATTCACCGCCGGCCGGGACGGACTCGCCTCCGGTCGAGCCCGAGCCGGAGGGAAGCCCCGGGCCGGGGCTCGGGCTCGGTCCGTTGCATCGGGGAGGACCTCGAGAGTTTGATCGGTCGGGCGGAGAGCACCGGGATCGGCACTCCGATCCCTGGCCGGCGGCTGGAGGGGAACGGCGGCTGGGAGGAGCGCCGTCCCCGCACGACCGCTCCCGCCGGGATGCCGGGACGCCGGCGAGGCTCCGTTGTTGACGGTCGAGGGGATGCTCGTCGTGGGGGTCCTCCTTGTGGACCTCGTCCTGTTCGTACACGGCCGGCTCCCCATGGACCTGGTCGCACTGCTCACGCTCGTCTTCCTGGCTGTGACCGGGCTCGTCGAACCGGCCGAGGCGCTGGCGGGTTTCTCGAACCCGGCCGTCGTCACGGTCTGGGCCGTCTTCGTCTTAAGTGGTGGACTCGCGCACACCGGCATCGCCAACCTGGTCGGCCGCCAGATCGTCCGCTTCGCAGGCCACAGCGAGGGCCGAATCATCTTGGTCGTCATGCTGACCGCCGGCACCGCGTCCGCCTTCATGAACAACGTGGGCGTGGCGGCGGTTCTCTTGCCGGTCACCATGGATCTCTCGAAGGAGACCGGGATCCCCCCTTCGAGGCTTCTTCTCCCGTTGGCCTACGCGTGTCTTCTGGGTGGATTGACAACCCTGATCGGCACCCCTCCGAACATCCTTGTGGCGGACGCGCTCGCGAACCAGGGCCTCGAGCCGTTCGGGCTCTTCGACTATTCGCCGGTCGGACTCGTGGTCGTGGGGGCGGGATTCCTCTTTCTCCTCGTCGCCGCTCCCATGCTGCTGCCGAAGCGCCGCATCCGGCCCGGCGCCCCGGAGGAGGACGGTGAAGACGACGGGCGGCTTCTACCCGACGTCTACGGACTGAATGAGCGGTTCGTCGTCCTGAAGCTGCCCGAGAGCTCGCCCCTGGCGGGCAAGAGCCTGAGTGAGATCCGTCTCGGATCGCTGGCGGGGCTGCAGGCCATCACCGTCATCCGCAACGGACGGCCCCGCCCACTGCCGGGACCCGGATTCCGTCTCCGAGCCGGCGATCGGATCGTGGCCCAGGGGCCGGTAGACCGGCTCGGCCAGCTACGCGGGAGCAGCACCGCGCTCGACCTCGAAGAAGAGAGGCTGGGCACCCAGGTGCTGGACTCTCCGGACTTCGAGATCGCAGAGGTCGGGATCCCCCAGGGATCCGAGCTGATCGGACGCACGTTGAGTGATCTGGACTTCTTCGGCCGCTACGGGGTTCGCGTCATGAGCATCCGCCGCGACGGGATCCCCGTGACGACCCCCCTCCAGGATCTCCCGCTCCAGGCTGCGGACACTCTTCTGGTGCGGGGCGCACCGGAGCACGTCGAGGACTTGGGGGCGGGCGGAGAACTGACCGTCGCGCCTGCCGACCACATCGACCTGTATGACCTTCAGGACCAGCTGTTTGCCGTCCGGATACCCCGCGACTCATTCCTGGCCGGCCAAACACTGAGGCAGTGCCGCCTGGGCGACGCCTTGGGGTTCTGGGTGATCACTGTCTTTCGAGAGGGTCGAACGATCGAGATGCCGGGACCCCGCGAACGCCTGCGGGCAGGCGATCTTCTGGTCGTTCGAGGCCGGTCTCAGGAGTTGTCGACGCTGGAGGGTATCCGGGCACTCGAGGTCGAGGGCAAGGGCGCAAAGGCCAGGCCCGACCTCGAGACCGAGCGGATCGGGATCGCGGAGGTCGTCCTGTCCCCCCACACGCGACTCATAGGGAAGACCCTCCGACAGCTCAGCTTTCGCAGGAAATACGGACTGATCGTGCTGGCGATCTGGCGCCAGGGACGGCCCCATCGGGCCGGACTTCGCGATCTGCGGCTCCGATCCGGGGACGCACTCCTCGTGCACGGCCCTCGCGAGAACCTCCGCGTGCTGGCCTCGGATCCGGATTTCCTCGTTCTTACCGAAGCGGTCCAGGTGCCGCTCCGGCGGCGCAAGGCTCCGATCGCGGCCGCGATCCTCACGGCCACGCTGGGGCCCGTCCTGCTGGGCTGGCTCCCGATCTCCATCGCAGCCGTGGGAGGCGCCGCCCTCATGGTGCTCTTCGGGTGTCTGACGATGGAGGAGGCCTACCGCTCGATCGATTGGAAGGCGGTCTTCCTGATCGCCGGGATGTTCCCCCTGGGCGTCGCGCTGCAGGAAGCGGGCGTCTCGACGCTCTTCGCGGAGGCGATCGTGAAGACGGCGGGAGCCTTCGGGCCCCTCGCCGCCATGAGCGCTCTCTTCCTGATCACCTCAGTCGCCACTCAGGTCATCCCAACCGCAGCGCTCGTGGTCCTCATGTCCCCAGTCGTGCTGGACGCGGCGGCGAGCCTGGATGTCTCCCCCTACCCTCTGATGATGGCTACGGCCATGGCCGCGTCGGCCAGCTTCGCGAGCCCCGTCTCACACCCGGCGAACGTTCTCGTCATGGGGCCGGGCGGCTACCGATTTGCCGACTACCTGCGCGTCGGACTTCCCCTGACGGCCGTTGTGTTCGTGGTGGTCATGCTTGTCACGCCTTTCGTGTGGACCTTCTGAGCCTCGATCCGGATCGAGCCGCGGCGCCCCTGGCCCCAAGCAGCTCTGGCCGCGGGCGGGCAACGGCCCCGTACACGCGGCGAGGATCGGTCCGTGAGGCGCGTTCCGGACCCTCCGTGACGCCTGCTGACTCCGTCCCCGCATCCCCCCGGTGCCCCCAGCGGGAGCTCGCGGCGGTGGGGGCGGACCCGAGGATCGTCCGGGTCGGATTCGCTGGCCCCGGGGACGAGGAACGACCGGCTGGGTCGGCACCTCACGGTTCGGGGGAGAGGGCGAGGCGAGGACGAGTCGGACCGGGAGGTCGCGGCGCGGGCCGCGAGAGGCCCGCACCCGAGTCCGCTGCGGCGGGGAAGGATCGGAAGGGCTCGACCGGTGCGCCCCGGGTAACGGTTCGCCCGCTCCCCGCCTGATCGGCAAGGTCGGAGAGCCCCTACCCTCCCCTCAACCATCGGCCGAGCGCCTTCTCCGGATCCGACAGCTCCTGCACCGAGGTATACCAATGGGCCTTCCAGCCCTTCCTCGGGAGACCGGCGAACACCATGAGGTTGAGGGGATAGGCCTCGCTGTCGGTACACCGGCGGAAATCGTCGCGGAAGAGAAATACCGGCTTCTCCCACGCGATCGCCATGCCGAGCTCCACCATCACGCCCTCGTCGGGGGGGCAGCCGTTGACGACGGCCAGGAATCCATCCGCCTCACGGACGTCGAGCAGGTCGGCCTGGCCGATTCGGTAGGCCCAACCCGGACTCGTTCGGTCGACCTGGTTGTTGCGCACGAAGGGTTCCCACACTTCGGCACCCATCGATTCCAGAGCGGCCACGATCTCCTGCAGCGGCCCCGCCCTCTGTTGCGCGGAGAACCCATATGGATTGGCGAGATACAAGGTCTTTCGCGATTCCGTGCTCATTGCACCAAGCTCCCGAAGTTACCTTCCCCACGACACCTGCGGACGCGCCAGCCGTCTTGCCCCTCACGCCGGCCCGGGGGCGGAGCCCGCCCCCGGGGCCCAGAATGTCGTCGCACAGGGGCGACGGCCAGGGTCCGCCGACTGCGCCGCTGCCTGTTCCGACTCAGGACGCCGCGGTACCCGGTCCGCCGACGCGGGACGGGGCAGCCTGGCTCAGGGCGCCGATCGAAGCCTCGGGGCGAGGGGCGGCACGGATCGGTGATCCTCTCCGCGACGACCGCTGCCAGAGGTCAAGGGTCGAGGCCCCGCCCCGGCCGGCCGGACCGGGAGCACGCCGACGATGCTTGTCGGCGGCGGCGGAAGCCCTCGGGCTCCAGGCTCTTCGTAGACGTAGTCCCGAGGGAGGATTAGAATCGTTCGGGAAGGATCGCGGCGGCATCCACGGCGAGTACGGACGGACGCCGAATCCGGAGTGCCCGTCGGGCAGCCGAGAGGGTGCGAAGGTCGCTGGGGAAGCGAACCGCGGCAGGAGAGACCCGGTCCGGGAGGATCTCGATGAGCTGGCTCGTAGAGACATGATTTCCGTTTTCCGGACCGGAGGCGGCACGTGATCGGCTCCGCAAGCCGCGCGGATCTCGCCGTTACGCTCGGGATCGAGGAGGAGTTCTTTCTCGTCGATCCCGACTCCGGCAACCTGCTTGCCGATCCGGATCCCGCCATATTCGAGACCTGTGAGCGGGCGTGCGGGCCGCACAAGGTCACGCGCGAGTTCCTGCGATCTCAGATTGAGACGAACACCCGCGTCTGCGGTTCGGTGGCCGAGTTGGCCGAAGCCCTGCGTGAGACCAGACGGATCGTCGTCGAGGCGGCCGACCAGCACGGAGTGCACGTGATGGCGGCGTCCACTCATCCCTTCGCATCCTGGAAGGAGCAGGCACCCACGCCCCGGGAGCGTTACGCGAGGTTCGCCACGACGTTCCAGGACAATGTGCGCCGGTTCCTCATCGGGGGCATGCACGTGCACGCCGGCTTCGGCGACCCCGATTCGAGGATTCGGGTCATGACGGCGATCCGTCGCTATCTTCCCTTGCTCCACGCACTGTCCACGTCCTCACCGTTCAGCGCCGGGCGCGAGACGGGCTTCAAATCGTGGCGGCTGAGCCTGGTCGGCGGACTGCCGCGCACCGGCATGCCGGCCCCCCTGCGGTCGCGGGACGAGTATGACCGGCTGGTCGGCGAGTACCAGCGCATGAACTTCCTCGATGACGGAAGCGAGTTGTGGTGGGACATTCGCCCCTCTCACGCTTTTCCGACGGTGGAGCTGCGGATCTGCGACGTCTGCACGCGCATCGAGGATGCCGTGTGCATCGCGGCGCTCTTTGCATCCCTCGTCCGGCTCCTGATGCGCTGGGACCGGACAGGCGATCTGCCTCGGGAGCCGCTCACCGAGATCATCGCCGAGAACCGCTGGGTCGCGCAGCGCTACGGGGTGCTCGGCTTCTTCGGCGATGCGGCGCGAGAAGGCGGTCGGGCCGATATCTACGACTTGGTGGCCGACATGGTCGATCAGGTTGCGCCCGATGCCCGCGCGCTCGGCTGTGAGGCCGAGACGCGTCACGCCCTCTCCATCATCCGCGAAGGCACGAGCGCGGACCGGCAGGTCGATCTGTTTCGACTGCGCCGCTTGGAGGGGGACACGGACGAGGAGGCGCTCCACCGCGTGGTCGATCTGCTGGTTGCCGAGACGCGGGAGGGGATCGGCCGAGCGTCTCACTGAGGCTTCGCTGTCCAGAGGCGACCGGACCGAAGGCCCCCGGGCGTTCCGACCTGCGCTGCATCGGCCCCGGGCAGCCCGAGGCGCGGCGGGGGGCGGGTCGCCGCGTCCCCCCACCGAGAGCGGGCGACCGGACTCGAACCGGCGACCCTCAGCTTGGGAAGCTGATGCTCTACCAACTGAGCTACGCCCGCAACGCGCCGTAACTTAAGGGCCGGTATGGGAAGAAAAAAGACCGGGCGTCCCGAGGGGGCGCCCGGTCTTCGGAGGGCTTCGGAAGGCGGAACGGAGTCCCGGCCGAGCTCCTAGCCCACCACCTCGTAGCTGTAGCCCATCACGGGCTGCTCGGTATCGACCGAGACCTGGAACTGCTGCGCCACGTCCACGGGAGGCACGGGCACCGAGACCTCTTCGGTGGCCAGCTCCATCCCCTGTTCGTTGAAAAAGTGGAAGCGCAGGGTCACCGAGCCGCCTTCCTCGAGCAGCTTGTTCGTCACCGTGCCTGTGACCCGGCCCCCGTTGTTCCTCGGCTGGAGCGCGAGGTCGTCCACGATGAACTCGAGGGCCTGCATGACCTCCATGACGGGTCCGACCTCTTCCGTCCTCCCCACCTGGGAGAGAGCCCTGAGGTGCATCTGATAGGCCAGATAGTTGTGCGCGTCCATCTCCAAGAGCCGCTCGGAGTGAGGGATCTGGGCCTCATAGGCCTCGGTCAGGGCCAAGGTCTGGACCAGGTTCTGAAGAGCGTCGCGATACATCGGCGCCCGCTCCAGCACCCTCTCGAAGGCGATCGCGGCGCGATCGTAGACCTCCGCGCCGTAGAGGGTCACGCCGGCATTGAAGAAGTCCAGCGCCGAGGCGTCTTCGCTCTCGAGGATCTCGTCGTAGATCCCCAGAGCGTCCTCCGCCTGGCCCGACTGCCCGAGGGCGATGGCGAGGCCGCTCCTGGCGCGATCGTTTTCGGGGTCTTCCGCCAGGATCCGCTCATAGATCTCGATGGCTTCGTCCGCCCGGTCGGCCGCGCCCAGGATCTGGGCCAGGTTCATCAGCGCCATAGGACGAAACTCGGTCTCCCACTGTAGGCGGATCTCCTCGTCCCTCGGCATCGAGTCCGGAGAGTCGATCACGCTCAGAGCGGCGCTCCACGCCTCGATGCTCTCATCGAACTGACCGGTGTTCGCGTAGGTCGCGCCGAGGTTCAGATACGCCTCGGGGCGCTTGTCGAAGAGCATGTTCGCGCCCCGGAAGTGCTCGAGAGCCGCCTCCAGCTCTCCGCCGTTGAGCGCGACGATCCCCTCGTTGTACAGATCGATCCAGCCGTTCTCCCGGAAGACTCCGGTCCCACCCTGCTCGTTGATGTAGTCGGGGTACAGGGCCTCAGCTTGGTCGAAGGCGCTGTCGGCCGCCATGTACTCCTTCAGTCCCAGCCGAGCGACGCCGAGGTGCAGATACCCGGTCGGGTTGGTCCGGTCGCTCTCGATCGCCCCGTAGATGTCTTCGAGGGCTTCCCGGTAGGTCTGGGCTTGGACCGCCTCGTCCTCGATCCCCTCGGCCTCCTGCAACTTGATCGCCACGAGCGCGTTGCGGCTCTCCATGCGCGGCTCGTTCACCTCGGGATCTTGGGCGACAGCCAGGGAGGGTGTCAGCATGGCGGCAATGGCGGACAGGAAAACTCCGGTGCGGAGGTACATCTGACGACTCTCCTGTAAACATGTGTGGGCAGAACGCGCAATCTAGAACTGCCGCCAATAAACGGCAATTACGGCACTCGCGCCTCGCGCCTGAATATACTGCGAAAGCTGTTCGGAGTTTCTGCGCGGCAGCTCGTCGGGGAATGCGCATCGCCCACGCCGAACCGGGCATCGGCGCGCGGGCGCCAGATATTGAGCGCTACGCCCGCAGATACTCCAGCACTCTGGCCGCGAGGGTCTCGCCGAAGCCGGGGAGCCTTGCGATCTCGTCGGAGCCGGCCGACCGCACACCTCGGACGGACCCGAAACGCAGCAGTAGAAGCCTCTGCTTCTTGGGCCCGATCCCGGGAATCTCGCTCAGGTCGCTGCGTACCGTTCTCTTGCGCCGCAGTTTCCGGCTGTAGGTCACGGCGAACCGATGAGCCTCGTTCCGAATCCGCTGAAGGACGTGAAGAGCTCGATCGCGCCGACCAAGACGCAAGGGCTCGGGTCTCTCGGGGCGATAGACGACCTCCTCCCGCTTCGCCAGCGCAGCCAGAGCTACGCCCCTCACGCCCAGATCGGTCAGGGCCTGCCGAGCCGCGCCCAGCTGCGCCTTCCCTCCGTCGATCACGACCAGGTCCGGCAGTGGCCGCTCCTCCTTCAAGCGCCTCCGGAAGTACCGATGCACCACCTCCGTCATCGAGCGGTAGTCGTCGTTCCCCCACCCTCCCTTGATGCGCATCGACCGGTATTCCGACTTCTTGGGCTCCGCGTTCTCGAAGACAACAGCGCTCCCGACCGTCTCGGAGCCTTGGATATGGCTGACGTCGAAGCACACCATGAGGCGCGGAACGACTTTCAGGTCGAGCTGATCGCGCACGTCGTAGAGAACCTCGTCGGCCCGATCTTGGACCCGATCGGTGGCCGTCAAGCGATCCTCGAGGGCATGGCGGGCGTTGTCGCCCGCGAGTTCGCAGAGTCGCTTCTTCGCTCCCCGCTTCGGAATGTGGATGCCGACCTTCCGCCCCGCCCCGGAGAGCAGGATCTCTTGAAGCAGCCTCATGTCGTCGAACTCGAAGGGGACCAGGACCTCCCTCGGGAGGTTGCGCGCTCGCTGCGTGCCGCGGCTCAGGTAGTAGCGGGTGGCGAAGGTGGCGAGGAGCGAGGAATCGGGCTCGTTGCCGACCTTTGAGAATCGCAGGGTGTCACGGCCCAGGAGCACGCCCTTCCGGATCCGCATGACGACGGCAGCGGCCAGATCACCGTCCCGCGCCAGGCCGACCGCGTCGTAGTCTCCCCCTCTCAGCTTCTCCACGCGCTGTTGCCGGGCGAGGGAGTCGAGAGCGGACATCACGTCCCGGAGCCGGGCGGCGCGTTCGAAGTCGAGTTCTTCGGAGGCCCGCCGCATCCGCTCGTCCACACGCTTTCGCACCGCTTCCGTCTCGCCGTCGAGCACCTTCAGGATCTCGTCGATCATGGCCCGATACGAGCGCGCGTCCTGATAGCCGACACAGGGGGCCCGGCAACGCCCGATGTGATAGTCCAGGCATGGTCTCTCGGGGACCTCGCGCGGGAGGTCGTATCGGCACGAGCGGACCGTGTAGAGCCGCTTGATGATCTCCAGCGCCTCGCGCATCGGGCCAACCGACGTGTACGGGCCGAAATAGCGGGAACCGTCGTCGTCGAGGCTCCGCGTGACGAAGACGCGCGGCAGTGGCTCGCCGGTCGTCACCTTGATGTACGGATACCGCTTGTCGTCCCGGAGCTGGATGTTGAAGCGGGGGTGGTATTCCTTGATGAGGTTGGCCTCAAGGATGAGCGCTTCCGCTTCGGATCCGACGATGATCGTCTCGACCCCGTGAACGTGCCGGACGAGTCCCCGGGTCTTCAGCGAATCGTGCCGGCTCCCGAAATAGCTCCTGACACGCGCCCTGAGCGACTTCGCCTTCCCCACGTACAGGACGTCGCCTCCCGCGTCCTTGAAGAGGTAGACGCCCGGACGGGACGGAAGCCCTCTGAGCTGGTCCTGAATCACCAGACGGGGAGAAGAGACCGGTTCACTGGGACCCCCTCCTGGCCCCTCGGATCAGACGCCCGAGGGGGGCGCCGACCCCGAGGCGTGCGGTCGCGATAAGATACGCTACACCGAACGCGAGGGCCGTTCCCACGGCGAGAAGAGGCTGGAGAAGCCAGGGAGCGGAGTCGTTCAAGAGAAGGGTGAGGTAGCCGTCACGCCGCGGCACCGTCGAGCCGAGCACCCACTTTGCGCCGATGGCGACCAGCGCCGCGATGCCCCCTGCAGCCGCGAGGCGTGAACGCACACCCGGCCTGGGGCCGTGCGGGCCGAGGGCATGAGCGAGCCTTCTTCGCAGCATGCCATACTCGAGCCACGCTGCAACCGAGGAGCCCAGGGCCAAGCCGACGGCTCCGTAGCGGAGCTGACCTGAAGCGAAACCGTCGAGCGGGAACATCAGCGAGACTCCCAGGAGGAGAGAGACGGCCACCCGCAGATACGCCATCCGGGCCGGGGTCCGGGCGTCGCGAAGCGTGTAGAAGGCAGTCGAAAGCACGCGTGAGCCCGACGAGGCGAGGAGTCCGAACGCATACGCGGCCAGGATCGCGTGTACGACCGGAGTGTCGGTCTCCAGGAAACTCCTCCTCTGATAGATTCCGCCCACGAACAGGTCGCCAAGGAGCACGAAGGCGAGCGTCGAAGGGATCAGGAGAAAGTGGATGCGCTCCAGGGCTTGGGAGACCTGAGCCGCCAACTCCTCGGGGGGCTTGGACCGCTGGCGTGACAGCTCGGGAAGCTCGGACGCGGCGATCGACATGCCGAACAGGGAGATGGGGAGGACGTAGAGCGTTTGCGCGTAGCCCAGGGCGGCCACCGCCCCTTCGACGAGAAGAGCCGCCAAGAACACGTCGAGGAGGGCGCCGATGTTCACGACACCGCGGGCGGCGAGCACTGGGCCGAAGTTCCGGAGCGCCTCCCTCACCCCTACCGCGGCACGGCTGACCGAGAGCCGGAGATGGCGGAGGAGCGGCAGGACGTAGGGGGCCTGTACCGCAAGCTGGAGCAGCCCACCGGCGAGCGCCCCCCACCCCACGGCGAGCAACAGCTCCGAGCCCGTCCAACCCGCCCCGAGCCCGAATCCGAGCATCGTGAGTAGGATCGCTCCGTTCCAGGCCACGGGAGCCGCGTAGGAAACGAAGAAACGCCGGTGGCTGTTGAGGATCGCGAGCGCCCACGCCGATACCACGAGCAGGGCCATCATGGGGAAGAGAATCTGCACCATGGTTGTGGTGAGCGCGACCTTCTCGGCATCCCAGCGGAAGAGAAGGACGGGCACGAGGATCGGAGCGAAGAGGATTCCCAGCAGGGCGGCGCCTCCGGCCACGACCATCAGGAGGCCGAGCGAGGCCCCGGCGAAGCGGCCCGCGTCCTCTTCCCGGCCCTGCTCGAGGAGCTCCGCATACACCGGAATCACGGAGGCGGACAGCGTCCCCTCGCCGAGCAGGTTCTGGATGACGTTCGGCGCCTTCAGGGAAACACGCCACACGTCGGCGAGCCCCGTGTTGCCGAAGAAGGAGGCGAAGACGACGTCGCGCGCGAAGCCGGCGATCCGGCTGATGAAGATACCCGTGCCGATCATGAAGGCGGCGCGGGGGCGTCGGTCCACGGCGGGATGGGAGTCTAGAGTGGCGTCGCCGGAGTGCGTGAGCTGGCGAAGGTGCCAGGATGCCGGACCCCGCACGGGGGGGCAATGAGGAGCTCGGATCGCGCTCGGGGGCCCCGCAACGCGACCGAAGGGGACCGATCCGGATTCACGAGTCCGTCGTGATGAGCGCGGAACCGCACCCTAGTGGTCTCGGTCGGCGCGCCGAAGAACCCCCGAGGAGGATCGTTCCGTGAGAAGCTTGTTCACGAACTGGCTTTCCTCTTCGAGGCGCCGGACCTCTGCGGAGAGCCGCTCGAGCTCGCCCTCGAGATAGGCGAGACGCTCCGCGGTCAGCTCGTCCGAGCCGGAGTCCACACCGCGCCGCTCGAGCCGCTCCGCGAGGGCCCGGCCCACCGGCGAGTCCAGGACGATCGCCAGAATGGGAATCAGCAGGACGAGGACGAAGATGAGTTGGAACATGATTCTCGAAGCTACCCGGTCCCTTCGTTCAAATCCACCTCGAACCCATCTGTGAGCTCCTCGATGAACGAGTTCCCGTAGCGGGCCAGATAGTAGAGCGGATTGAGCACCCTTTCCTGCGGCTTTCCCTTGGGAAACAGGTGCGTGCGGGCCTTCTCGAGCTGTCCGAGGGCGGTCGCGTTCTCACGCCGCACGCTCCGGATGATCTTCCGCTCCGCGTCCTGGAAGGCCCGGAGCGCCTGGTTGCGTGCATGCGTGACGGGCCCGCGGAGGGTGGCGTCGATCTCGGCCGAGAGGTCCAGAAGCTCTTCGGCGCCCTGCCCTATCGACCTCCTCAGCCGGCGGAGCAGCGCCTTGACGTCGTCCGGCACCCCCGCACGGGCGATCTCCGTCGCGAGCGCGTGGGCCGGTCTTTGCAGGCTGTCGAGGCCCAGGCCGAACTTGTCGATGACCCTGCGGATCTTGGACTCCACCACTGTCACGGCGTGCCGGGGGAAGAGGACCGGCATCCGGAGCCCGTGCGCTTCGTAGAGACGCCCGATCTGTCCATGATAGGCGATCTCGCCGGGGCCTGCGACGTAACTCACCACCGGCAGCACACGGCTCTCCACGAGCGGCCGAAGCAGCACGTTGGGGCTCAGGACAAGAGGGTCCTGTCCCGCGCGCGATCGGATCTCGTCGGCCGTCACGACCTGCCCCGAGCGATGCAGCTTGAAGCGCGCTCGCTGGCGATAGAGCCGCTCCCGCCCGGCCGGACCTTCCAAGAAGAGGTTCACGCCTCCCTTCAGGATCGGCACCTGGAGCGGGAATCCGTCCCCCTCGACCGCGGCCGCCTCCTCGCGGAGGATCGCCTCGTGCTCCGCGGCCCGATCCAGCTCGGCGAGCAGGAGCTCGCCTGAAGCGGCCTTGACGGTCGGGTTCGCTGCATCGACAACGAGCATGCCCAGCGGCCCCAAGAGCGCCGAGAGCACGGCGCGGAACCCGTCTGCCAGCGTCGCACCGGGCCCGTATGATTCCCGAATCAACTCTAAGTAGTGGGGCTTAAATTCAGTATTCGGAATGATTTCGGAGATCTCACCTATGATGGCTTCATGTTCTCGGCCCAAGGAGACCCGGTGGATGGCGCGGTGGTGATGGCCGGGATCCGGCACCCGCACCCGGACCAGCCGATTGGACGCATCGATCAAGTGGGCGTGGTCGCACTCGTCCCAGTCGTGGTCCTCCGAAGCCACCCAGAACACCGGCAAGACGGGCCGACCGAGACTCTCCTCAAGGCGCCGGGCGAGCCGCACGGCCGTGATCCCCTTGTAGAGGGAATACAAGGGTCCGCCCAAGAATCCGGGTTGCTGACCGGTGGTGACCACGACACCCGACTCCTCCACCCATCGGTCGAGCCGCTTGGCTCCCACGGAGGCGGGTATGTGGAGCGCTCTGAGCGCTTTCATCCGAGCCTTTGCATCGAATGCGCGATCGAGGCCCGCGAGCATGCCGGCATAGGCCCCCTCATCGAGCCAGGAACCGCTGAAGTAAGGAGCCACGCGAGGGTCGCCCGCCACATAGGCCTCGGCGAACGCGTTCCCCGCCAGCCTTCCGATCTCTAGCTCGAGGTTCAGCCCGTCCTCCTTGCGCGGCCTCGGCCGCGGCCCGGCGCCCGCCCTCTCACTTCGCCCCTTTGTGATACGGCTCGCCTCTGATGATCGTGCCGGCTCGGTAGAGCTGTTCGACCAACACCAGCCGCGCAAGCTCATGCGGAAGCGTGGCCGACGAAAGGGCCAGGGTCCGGTCGGCCCGTTCGAGCACGCCGTCCCCGAGCCCGAAGGCCCCCCCGATCACGAACGTCACTTCGGGGACGGCACGGACAGCCCGGTCCTCAAGATATCGCGCCAACTCGGGTGAACTCATCGGCACGCCGACCCGCGTGAGGGCCACGACCTCGGCACGATCGGAGAGCTTGGTGAGGATGCGCCCCTCCTCCTCCTTCACGGCCTGGCCAGCCTTGGCCTTGCGCCCCCGGCCCGGAGAGAGCTCGACCACGCGAAACCTCCAATACCGCTTGGCGCGGGCCTCGTAGTCTTCGATCGCCCCCCTCAGGAGCCCGCCAGGGCGTCCCACGGTCATGACGGTGACGTTCATCGGTTCTCGAGCACCGAGGCGATGAGGGCCGTCACCTCCTCGTAGCCCCTGTCCCACGCCAGGGCGAGGCGGAGCACGTAGGTAGCCGGAAGCATCTCGGCAAAGTCCCTGAGCTTTACGGCGTCCTTTTCGGTGGTCACGATGGAGCGGCCGCCCGCGTGCTCGGCGATCCGCTCGATGTCGGCGCTTCGAAACCTGTGGTGATCCGCAAACCCCAGGCTCGTGACGCGGCCGGCCGTGGACTCCCGTAGCATCTCCGTGAAAAGCCCGGGCTCGGCCACGCCGGCCACCGCCAAGAGGTCGCCCTTGCCGGGTCCGGACAGGGCTCTGCCTTCGAGGTCGACCCAGGAGGCGGCCTTGAAGCGAACTTGGGCTACCACTCCCGGAGCCACGGACCGGACCGCTTCTCCGATTCGGTCGGCCTCTTGGCGGCTCGCTGTCTTGCGAGTCACCACGACCGCATCGGCACGGCGGAGCGCGCGGAACGTCTCTCTGAGGCGTCCCCTCGGCAGGAGCGCCTGCCGGCTCCCGTGCTCCGCAGCGACCAGGACGATGTCCGCCTGCCTCCTGAGAGCTCGGTGCTGGAAGGCGTCATCCAGCACCGCCACATCCGCCCCCCGTTCCCGGGCCCGTGACACTCCGCGCCGGCGGCGGGCATCGACGATCACCACGGCCTCCGGTTCCCAGGCCTCGTGAAGAAGCACCTCGTCCGACCCGTATCCCCGAGTCACGAGCGCTGGCCGCCGGCCCATCTCCTTCAAGTGTGCGACGAGCCACCCCGAGAAGGGGGTCTTGCCCGTCCCGCCTACCGCGACGTTGCCGATCGAAATCACCGGGATGCAGGCCTCCTCGGCCGGGAGAACACCCGCGTCGTATCCCCAGTTCCTGGCGTTCACGGCCCCCCGGTAGGTCAGCTCCAGCGGCGCAAGCGCCGCGCTCGCCACTGCTCCCCAGAACCCTGCCCTGCCGCTCCAGATCCCGCGGAGCCACTCGCGAGCGCCGCTCACGAGCCGGCCGAGTCGCCGGCCAGGCGCGACAACTCCTCAAGGCTCCGTGCCAGGGCTCCGGCCGAGGCCTCGAGGTCCCGTGCCTCCGCGTGCCGATCGACCCAGTGAGGACGGCCGTAGGCGATGCGCACGGTCGAAAAGGGCCTGGGGACGAGAAAGCGATCCCAGCTCTCGGCCTGCCAGCCGGCGCTCGCCCCTACCCCGATCGGTATCAGAGGCAGCCCCGTCATCCGCGCCACGGCAAGCACGCCGGGCTTGACCTTGCGATTCGGACCGCGGGGGCCGTCGGGAGTGACCGCGAGATCGTGGCCCTGCCGGGCGGCCCGGACCAGACCCTTGAGCCCTCGCACGCCCCCGCGGGTGCTGGAGCCCCGCACCGTGCCGAAACCGCAGCGCTCGAGAACGCTCGTGATGTACTCTCCGTCACCGTGTTCGCTGACCAGCACGACGGCCCGCTGATCCCGGTGGCGGTGGACGAGGGGAAGGAGGCGGCCGTGCCAAAAGGCGAAGATGACGGGCCTCCCCGAATCCCGGAACGGCCGCAGGTGCCGCTCACCCGTGATCCGGAAGTGAACGGTCGAGAACAGTGATCGGACCAGGCTCTTTCCCACGATCCCGGAGGCGGAGTAACGGCGGGCCGACGCGGACCTGTTCATGCTTCCCGCAGCACCTCTGCAGCAAGCCGGGCCACGCGCTCCGAGGCGCCCGGCTCCCCGAGGGCGCCGCGCACGTGGCGCAGGTCCTCGATCATGCGGATCCGTTCAGCGGATTCGAGATCGATCAGGGGCCCGAGGAGGGAGGACAGGCGCTCCGGGGTGGCCGAGTCCTGGAGGACCTCCGCCACCACATCTCTTCCGGCCACGAGGTTCGCCAGAGCGACTCGGTCGACCTTCACCAGCCGCCGAGCGAGCAGGTAGGTCAAGGGATGAGTCCGGTATACGGTGACGAAGGGCGTGCCCCGTAGCGCGGCTTCGAGGGTCGAGGTCCCCGACTTCACCAAGGCGGCTCTCGCATGTGCCAGCAAGCTCCGCGCGTCCGGGACTGTCGGCAATCCCGTTCCCCTGAACTCGGAGGCGGGGATCGAGGAAGCCTGCGCCCAGACCAGCTGAAGATCGCTGCGATCGGTCTGCAGGCGCTTGCCGGTCGCGAGAAAGAGCGCACGGTGTCGCCTCAGCTCCTGGCGGCGGGATCCGGGAAGGAGCGCCAGTATCGGCCTCCGGGGGTCGAGCCCCCAGCGTGCGCGGAATTTGTCCGGATCGGGCTCGGTCACCCGCTCCTCGAGCAGGGGGTGTCCGACGAAAGTCACGGGCACTCCCGCCTCTCGGAAGACCTCGACTTCGAAGGGAAGGATGACGGCCAGGTGATCGCAGTCCTCGGCGAGACGCTGAGCGCGGGCCGGCCTCCACGCCCAGACCTGGGGTGCGATGTAGTAGAGCACGCGGATCCCCCGCCGCCGAGCTTCCCGCGCGATCCGCAGATTGAAGCCGGGGTAGCCGATCGGAAGGACGAGGTCGATCGAACCCGAGCCGAGCACCCTCCGAACTCTGCGCTCGAGGCGATAGAAGTAGGGGAGGTGCCCGACCACCTCCGCGAAGCCCATCACGGCGAGCCGCTCGGGGTCGGCCAGCAGTTCGACCCCCGCCTGCTTCAGCGCCTCGCCGCCGAGCCCCAGGAGGCGGCATGCCGGCCAACGCGCCCTGAGGGCCCGGACCACGCCGGCACCGTGCTGGTCGCCCGAAGCCTCCCCCGCAAGCACGAGGATCGTGGGACCTGCCTCCCCCATGCGACCCTCGGGACCTGCGTCTTCAGAATCGGGCATCCAGAAGCCAGATCACCGCGAGGAGGACGATCAGCAGGAAAATGAGCTGCTTGGGCGGCAGGCCCTTCTTCTTGTCGATCCAGTTCTTCTTCCGGTTACGACGAACGCGAATGAGCGACATGGGTCTCGATATGCTCCTCGATCAACAGGGATACGGCGAGTGCGGAGCGCCCCTCGGCCCCGTCGACGGCTGGGGCCCGCCGACCAGCCACCGCGTCGCGAAAGTTCTCCAACTCCGTGGCCAGGGGCTCCCGGTCGTCGCCCTCGAGCGGAATCCTCTCCACGAGATCGGAGAGCCCACCGTGCGGGGGGGCCTCGCCGTTCCCGCCGGCCGAGAAGAGGGGCAGGCTCCGCTTCAGCTTGAGGTACTCCCCCCTGCCCGTGGAGAGGTCGAGGCTCAGGTACCCCGACGCCTGGAAGAGGCGGAGCTTGCGCACGCGCTCCGTCGATACCCGGCTGGCCGTGAGATTCGCCACCGCCCCGCCTTCGAAGCGAAGCCGGGCGTTGGCGATATCGATGTGGGGCGTCAAGACCGCGACACCGCTCGCCGCGACATCGGCAACGGGGCGTCCCACGAGGCTCTGGACAAGGTCGACGTCGTGGATCATAAGGTCCAGCACGACCGCCACGTCCGTACTTCTCGGGACGAAAGGAGCGAGCCGGTGCGACTCGATGAAGAGGGGAGCCTCGAGGAACGGCTCGGCCGCCCGTATCGCCGGATTGAAGCGCTCCACGTGCCCGACTTGAACCAATCCGCCGCTCGAGGCGGCCACTCGAAGGATGCGGTCCGCCGCTTCGAGCGACGCGGCCATCGGTTTCTCCACCAGGACGTCGACGCCCCGCGCGAGAGCTGTCACGGCCACGGCCTCGTGCTCAAGGGTCGGAACCGCCACCACGATTCCATTCGCGTCGTCGAGCAGCGACTCCAGACTGAGGTGCGTCTCCACGCCGAGAGCCGCGCCCACGTCGCGGGCGCGCCCGGGATCGATATCGAAGACCCCGGCCATCTGGACCCCCGGCAGCCGGGCGAGGATTCGGGCGTGGTGATAGCCGAGGCTCCCGGCGCCCACGACTCCGATCGCGGGTGAGCCGGAGGACCGCCTACGTCGTGATGCCACGCTCGCTGTTCCGGATGAAGGCCAGCAGATGCCTTACTTCGGGAATCTGCGCCACGTCCCGCTCCGCTCTGTCGAGCGCTGCGGAGAGGTTGAGCTTGGACTGAAAGAGGATTCGATAGGCTTGTTTGAGCCCGCCCTTGACGTCTTCGGCGAAGCCTCGTCGTTCGAGGCCGACCCGATTGAGGCCGTAGAGCTTCGCCGGGCTGCCTGCCACGCGGACGTACGGCGCAATGTCCTGTGAGATGCGGGAGCCGCCGCCGCAGAACGAATGGGCTCCGATGCGGACGAACTGGTGGATCGCCGTGACGCCCCCGATGACGACCCAGTCTTCGATGACCACGTGCCCCGCCATGTTCACGGTGTTGACAAGGACGACGTGGTTCCCGATGTGACAGTCGTGCGCGACGTGGGCGTAGGCCATGATCAGGCAATCGCTCCCGACCACGGTCTTGCCCGACGCCCGCGTTCCACGGTTGAGCGTGGCGTACTCGCGGATCACGGTACGGTCCCCCACGTGGAGGTGCGACGGCTCCCCCTCGTACTTCATGTCCTGCGGATCCGTGCCCAGCACCGCGCCCTGCGCGATCCGGCACTGCTCGCCGAGGGTCGTGTCGCGCTCCACCAGCACATGAGGTCCCAGGGTCGTGCCTCTCCCGATGGCCACGCCGGGCCCGACGATCGAGTAGGGCCCCACGGCGACCTCGCCCTCCAGTCGCGCGGTGGGGTCGATGATGGCCGTCGGATGAATCTGCCCATGCGCCGTTGCCTCGGCGGCCTCGCTCCGATACCTCCGAATCATCGGTCGATGATCCTCGCCATCAAGTCCGCCTCCGCCACGACCTTGCCGTCCACCCGTCCAAGCCCGCGGATCTTGCAAACGTTGCGGCGGGCCCGGACCATGGCCACCTCGAAGACCAGCTGGTCGCCAGGAGTCACGGGCTTCCTCCACTTCACGTTATCGAGCGACATGAAGTAGACGACCTTGGTTTCCGGATCGGCCACGGTGTCCATCAGGAGCAACCCGCCCACCTGAGCCATCGCCTCGACGATCAGGACACCGGGCATGACCGGATGGCCGGGGAAGTGTCCCTGGAAGAAGGGTTCGTTGATCGTCACGTTCTTGATCCCGACGATCCTCTCACCCGGCTCGAACTCGATGATCCGGTCGACAAGCAGGAAGGGATAGCGGTGAGGGAGAAATTCCAGGATGCGCCGAATGTCCACGGAGTCCTCGGGGGCTTGCCGCGCCTGCTTCTTCAACTCTCTGGCCAGGGCGATGTTCCCCTCGTGGCTCGGCCGGTCCGTTACGATATGGGTCCGGACCCCCTTCCCGATGAGGGCAAGGTCGCCGATCAGGTCGCCGACCTTGTGTCGCAGAAACTCGTCCTCGAATCGAAGACCGTCGTTCATGACTCCGTCGTCATCCAGCACGATCGTGTTTTCCAGGGAGGCACCGAGGGCGAGCCGGCGCGCCCGTAGAGCACTCGCGTCGCGTCGAAACCCGAAGGTCCGAGCCGGAGCGATCTCGTCCCGGAACGCTTCTTCGGTGACCTCGAACGTCCCGAACTGGCGTCCGATCGCCTCGTGCTCGAAATCGATCGTCGCCGAGATCCGGAGGTTGTCGGCCGGAGTGGCCACGTAGGACGCGCCCGCGTCCACCGCCACGGTCAGTGCCTTCCGCACGGACACGATCTCCCGCGGGCCGTCGAGCGTGACCGCACCCAGCTCCCGGACCGTTTCGGAGTAGCGCTGGAAGCTCCCGTCCAGGATGGGGACCTCGGGGCCGGAAAGCTCCACAACGGCGTGGTCGATGCCCCCAACGGCCAGAGCCGCCATGACGTGCTCGACCGTCAGGACCGTCACGTTCCCGCTGCCGAGGTTCGTTCCCAGGTCGGTTCCCACCACGTGGTCCAGGTCGGCGGGAATCTCCGGCGCGCCGTCCACGTCGACGCGACGAAAGCGAACGCCTCCGGCATCGGCGGGCTTGAGCGTCAGCGCACCATGCCGGCCGGAGTGGACGCCGACGCCTTCGATCGTGCGTTCGCCGCCCAGAGTTCGTTGTTTGGGACCGACCATGTCGCGGACCTCACACTATCGGGCCGCCACCGACCTTACAGCCGAAGTAGATCCCTCCGGGCAAGACCGGAGGGGGCGAGGGGCGTCACAGGAGACGGTAGGACAGTATAGCGGGATCACGGGAACTCATCTATTTCGGGTCCCCTTCCCCGACGCCGAGTCCGAGTGCCCTTTCCATCGTTCGGACGCGCCGTCGTAGGTCGGCCAGTCGGTACAGGCTCGCGCTGGCCCGCAGGAAGTGGGCCAGCGGTCTGGCCGGGAAGCCGGCGACGGTCTCACCCGATGGCACGTCCTCGATGATGCCGGCTTGGGCCGCCACCCTGACGCGGTCGCCGATCTCCACGTGATCGGCCGCACCCGACTGCCCGCCCCACATCGTGCCGGCTCCGATCTTCGTGGATCCGGCGATTCCGACCATCCCCGCCATCAGCGTGCCCGGCCCGACCGTCACGTTGTGCGCGATGTGTACGAGGTTGTCGAGCTTTGTTCGCCTGCCGAGCTTCGTCCGACCGATCGAGCCGCGATCCACGCAGCTGTTGGCGCCGATCTCCACGTCGTCTCCGATGACACACCATCCGACGTGGGGGATCTTCTTCGGCTCTCCCTCGCTCAACGCGAATCCGAATCCGTCCACTCCGATGCGTGCGCCCGCATGCAGCACGACCCGATCGCCGACCTCCACTCCGGGATAGAGGACTACATGGGGATGGAGAACCGAATCGGCCCCGATCCGGGCTCCCTCGCGCACGACCACATGGGCGTGCAGGGTGGCCCGGTCGCCCACGACCGCCCCCCCCTCCAAGACGACGTACGGGCCGACGCTCACGCCCTCGCCCAGCTCGACGCCCCTGCCGATCACCGCGGTGCGATGGATCCGGGGGCGAGAGTGCGGCTCGGGATGGAAGTGCCCGATGAGGCGTGCGAGGGCCTCGCGCGGATCGTGCACGACAAGGCGGTTCGGAGCTCCGAGCATGTCGGGAGCGAGCTCTTCGGAAACCAAGAGCGCTCCGGCCCTACTCTCCGGTACGGCCGGAAGGAACTCACGCTCCGCCACGAGCCCCAGCTCGTGGGGCCCTGCCTCGGAGAGGGTCGCGACCCCGGTGAGCGAGAGGTCACCGTCTCCTACGGCACGGCCTCCCACCAACGAGGCCAGATCCCCCAGCGTGCACTCCACAGGAGCCAGGGCCAATCGTCACCCTCCCTGAGTCAGCCTCTCGATCACCTCGTCGGTGAGGTCAAAGGCTTCGTCGGCGGCGATGAGCCCCCCGGCAGACACGTCGAAGATGAAGGTGAAGCTCCCCTCGCGGCGGATCTCCTGGATGATGGAGTTGATGCGCTCCATGATCGGCGCCACGAGCTCCTGCTGGCGCCGGGCCGCCTCGGCTTCGATCTCCCCCATCCGGTTCTGGTACTCCTGCTGCTTCTGCAGGATCTCCTCCTGGCGGCTCCGGCGCGTGTCCGGGCTCAGGGTGACCTGCTGCGCCTGATAGCGGTTCATGAGCTCACCGATCTCGGTCTCAAGCGCCTTCAGCTCGCTCTCAAACGGCACCATCTCCCTCTGGAACTGTTCCTGGGCGGCCAGGGCGTCGGGGTTCTCCGCAACGATAGCGGAGGAATTGATGTAACCGATCTTGGGGACGCCCCCCACGGTCTGCGCCCTGGAAGTGCCGGCCAAACAGAGGAGGGCACACGTGAATACAGTGACTCGTCGCATGAGAGAGCTCCCTGGTCAGAACCCGGCGCCGCCCAAGTTGAAGTGCAGCTGCCAACCGGGCTCGGGTTTGTCGAATCCGTACGCATAGTCCAGTCCCACGGGGCCGAACGGCGTGACCAGCAGGATCCCGATCCCCGCGCCCCTCACCAGCTTGGTGGGATCAACCTCGCTGGCGTTGCGCCAGACGTTTCCGGCGTCGAGGAAGACAGACCCCGAGAGCTGCGATCCCATCCTCAGGGCCAATTCGGTCGTCATCGAGAAGAACGCGGTGCCCAGCCGGTCGATGTCGAGGATCTCCCTGGATCGGTCGGGGAAGTATCCCGAAGGCGTCACGGTGGTCTCGTCGTAGCCCCTGAGCCGCTCGCCGAACTGGACGCCGCCCAGCCAGAAGCGCTCGAACGGGAACGCCTCGCTGTCCCCCTGCACCGCTCCCGTTCGAAACGTCATCCCCAGGGCGAGCGTGAGTCCGGAGCCCGGCTGATTGGGATCACCCCCGGCCCGGCCCACCGGGATCCACCACGCCCCCTCGGCCGTTGTCTTGATGAACTTTCCATCACCCCCGAGCGGGCCACCGTTGAAGTCGACGTTCACCGTCTGGCGGCCCCCGACGGTCGGGAAGAGCGGGTGGTTCAGCGTCGATCGGGTCATACCCACCGAAATCGTGCTCTGTGTCCCCGCCGGCCGGCCGAAGAGGGAGCGGTCAGCATCGGCGCCCTGGAGCGTGAACTCGGTGCGGGACAGCCCGTAGCCGGTGAAGACGCGCGTGAAGCGCGCGCCCGGAATGGGGAATCCGAAGCGAAGGCTTCCGCCCGCCCTGCGCCTGCGTCCCGATTGGAAGCTGATGAACCGGTCGCGCGCGTTGAACAGGCTCAGCGATCCGCTGACCAGGGACCCGACGATGCCGGGGTCGGTGTACGTGAGGGTCTGGTTGTTGGCAAACTGGCCGAAGTCCCAGCGCGCGCTTCCCGACTTTCCCTTCCCGAAGAGGTTGGGCTGATCGTAGCCGACGAAGCCCGCAACGCCATAACGGCCTCCGACCGAGGTGCCGAAGTTGATCGCCCCGGTCGGCTTCTCGGTCACCCGGAAGGTGACGTCGACGTCGCCTTGATCGTTGGGCTCGATCGACGGCACGTCCATCGGCACGTCGAAGTAGCCGAGCGACGATATGCTCTGAAAGCTCTGAATGACCCGCTCCTGCGAGTACACGTCGCCGGGAAGGATGAAGATCTTGTCACGGATCACCCGGTCATAGGTGTACTCGTTGCCCTCGATGTCCACTCGAGCGATGTAGGCCTGCTGGCCCTCGTGGATCGTCCAGCCGACGTTGACCGTCGGGGGCTCCCCTTCTCGCACCGGATTCCGGGTGACGTAGGGGATGATCTGCGAATAGAGGTAGCCTTCGTTCTGGTAGAGTTGCGCGACCTCATCGGTCGCCTGCTGGAAGGCGACGGAATCGAACACAGGGAGTTCCTGGTCTCCGAGCACGGTGGCGAAGAGTCCCGTCTCACCCGGCTCGAAGTACGACTCGAGACGGTCCGTCGGGAACTCCCTGTTGCCGGAGATCGAGAAGTCCGCGAGATGATAGCCGGACCCTTCGTCCACCGTCACCTCGACGCGGGTCTTGCCCGTCACGGGATCGATGATCAGGGTGTCTCGCACCACTTCGAAGTCCAGGTACCCTCGCGAGGCATAGAAGGCCGGCAGGTTCACTTCGAGATCGGCGTCGAGGGTCCCACGGTCGTAGGAGCCGGGGCGCCACCACCAGAACCCTTCGGGCTTGACCGACATGGCGGACCTGATCTCGCCGTCCGAGAAGAGTTCGTTGTTCCTGAACACGACGTCGGCCACCGTGACCCTCGTCCCTTCCGTCACGTCGAGATAGAGGATGATCTCCTTCTCCCGGTTCGAAACGGGCTCGGCCCGCTCCACGATGTTCGCGAACGGGATCCCCTTCGCGGCTAACTCGCTCCGGATGAACTCCTTGGCCTCGGTGACGCGCCCGGGCGAATAGGGCACGCCCCCGCGGATGTTCGTCGTGTCCCGCACGTCGTCCGGATCGACGTTCTCCAGGCCCGTAATCACGACGTTGCGCATCAAGTCCTGCTCCTCGACCTCCCAGACGAGCGTGACGTGATCGCCGACGTCGCCTTCGATGCGCACCGTGATGTCCCAGAACTCCCCGGACGCCCACAGGTCCTTTGTGGCCTCCTGGATGTCGAAGATCGTGTAGGCGCTGCCCCGATTGATGCTCCCCATCGAGATGATCGTGAGATCGGCGAGACGAACGTTGCCCTGTACGGCCACCGAGTCGATGACGATCGGCCCGACCAACTCCTGTTGAACCTCGTCCTGCTGGGCCTCGGTGGCCGGTGGCGCGGTCAGGACCGCCAGGAAGATGCCGCACAGGGGGAAGCTCCGTGCGGTTCGCGACAGCGAGTGGAACAAGGTTGGAGCCCCGCCGTCAGGTCTTGGTCTTCGAGGCTGCGGCGATGGTGAGACGCTCTCCGTCGTCGTCCACGTCCACTACGATCTCATCACCCTTCTCGAAGTCCGCCGTCAGGATCCGCTCGGATAGGGGATCCTCGAGGTACCTCTGGATCGCCCGCCTCAGAGGTCTGGCTCCGAACTTCTCGTCGTAACCCTTCTCGACGAGGAAGGCCACACCTCGGTCCGAAAGGGTCAAGGTGAGCTCTGCCTCGCCCAGACGATCGCAGATGTCGCGGAGCAGAATGTGGACGATCTGGCCGATCTCCTCGCGGGTGAGTGTATGGAAGACGATCGTGTCGTCCACCCGATTCAAGAACTCGGGGTTGAAGGCCTTCTCGATTTCGTCGCGCACCTTGGTCTGCATGACGTGGTACGACGACCTGGGGTCGTGGTCGTGAAAGCCGAGGCTTCCACGCTTCGAGATGTCGCGGCCGCCGAGATTGGAGGTCATGATGAGGACCGTGTTCTTGAAGTCGATGACACGGCCGTAGTTGTCTGTGAGGTGACCCTCGTCGAGCACCTGCAGGAGAATGTTGAAGACGTCCGGATGCGCCTTCTCGATCTCGTCGAGGAGAACGACCGAATAGGGCCGGCGCCGCACGGCCTTGGTGAGCGCACCCGAGTCCTCGTAGCCCACGTAGCCCGGAGGAGCGCCGATCAATCGCGAGATCGAGAACTTCTCCATGTACTCGCTCATGTCGATCCGAATGAGGGCTTCGCGGTCGGCGAACAGGAACTCGGCGAGGGCCCTGGCCAGCTCGGTCTTTCCGACGCCGGTGGGACCGGAGAAGATGAAGGATCCGATCGGGCGATAGGGATCCTTGAGACCGGCCCGGCTGCGACGAATCGACCTCGCGATCGCCGTGATGGCGTCGTCCTGCCCGACCACGCGCTTGTGAAGCTCCTGCTCCATGTGTACGAGGCGCTCCGTCTCGGCCTGCTGCAGGCGGGTGACGGGAATGCCGGTCCAGCGGCTGACGATGAAGGCGACGTCCTCGGTGTGGATCTCGGGGCGATGTCGCTTGCGTTCCTCCTCCCACTCGCGCTGCTCGGCCCGGATGCGCGCCTGCAGGGACCGTTCCTCATCCCGGAGCTCCGCGGCTCGTTCGAAGTCCTGGTCCCGGATCGCGCCTTCTTTGCGGGCGGCGAGGGTGGCTAGCTCGTCCTTGAGTTCCTCCACCTGGGGGGGAGGCACCTGCGCGGCGATGCGGGCGCGCGCGCCCGCCTCGTCGATGACATCGATCGCCTTGTCGGGCAGAAACCGGTCGGTAATGTAGCGGTCCGACAGCTTGGCGGCCTGCCGAAGCGCATCGTCCGGCATCACGACGCGATGGTGGTCCTCGTAGTGCGGTCGGAGTCCTTGGAGGATGTCGACGGTCTCCTTCACCGTGGGCGGATCCACGATGACCGGCTGGAAGCGCCGCTCCAGGGCCCCGTCCTTCTCGATGTACTTCCGGTACTCGTTGAGGGTCGAGGCGCCGATGCACTGCAGCTCACCCCTGGACAGGGACGGCTTGAGCATGTTGGAGGCATCGATCGCCCCCTCGGCGGCTCCGGCCCCCACGAGGGTATGAAGCTCGTCGATGAAGAGGACGACGTTCTGGCTCTGCGAAATCTCGTTCATCACGGCTTTGAGCCGCTCCTCGAACTGGCCCCGGTACTTTGTGCCGGCGATCACAGCGGCCATGTCGAGGGCCAGGACCCGATGGTCCTTGAGCGACTCGGTCACCTCCCGGCGTGCGATCAGCTGCGCGAGTCCCTCCACGATCGCGGTCTTGCCGACTCCGGGTTCGCCGATCAGGACCGGGTTGTTCTTCTTCCTTCGGCACAGGATCTCGATCACGCGTTCGATTTCGGTCGTGCGTCCGATCGTGGGATCGAGCTTCCCCTGGCGCGCCAGGTTCGTCAGGTCTCGGCAGAAATGATCGAGGGCCGGGGTCTTGGACTTCTTGTCACTCTTGCCCGGCGACGGGGTGGGGGCGGGGGTTCCCGCGCCGATCCCGGCGGGCTCCGACGGACCCTGCTCCGAGCCCAGCACCCGGAGAGTCTCGGCCCGCGCGCCCTCAATGGTGATTCCCAGCGAATTGAGAACCTGGGCGGCGATGCCCTTTTCCTCACGGAGCAGACCGAGGAGCAGGTGCTCGGTGCCCACGTAGGAGTGGTTCAGCTCGCGGGCCTCGGCCATGGCGAACTCGAGCACCTTCTTCGCCCGCGACGTGTAGGGAAGCTCCCCGAGAGCGATCGTCGCCTTCGCCTTCTTGACCGACTCCTCGACACGGTCGTGAATCTGGTCGAGATCGACGTTCAGGTTCGTGAGAACAGCGGCGGCGACTCCTTCGCCCTCACGGATCAGCCCCAGCAGGATGTGTTCGGTCCCGACGTAGTCGTGCTGGAGCCGGATCGCCTCCTCGCGGGCCATCGCCAGCACTTTTCGGACGCGATCGGTGAAGTTGTAGTTCATTTCCGCTCACGGGTCAGCCCGCCGGAGGCGAGCCGTCCTCCTCCACTCTCTCGTCGGGCGGCGAAGCGCCCTCGGTGACAAGGATCCGTCGTACGTACGTCGCCCGGTGTGTGTCGCATTCCGAGGGCGGCAGGCCTCGTCGGGCTGCCTGCTCTAAGTGAGCCGTCTGGGTGAGAATCATCAATTTGTTCAGCGTGTATACCCGGAGCTCGGGGAGGAGTTTCAGGCCAACTCCGAGGCGAATTCCCGAGAGCAGGTTCATCAGCTCTTCGAAGGAGAGCGACCTGGCATACCGCAACAGGCCGTACGCGCGCCAGATCTTGTCCTCCGTGACCTGCGGGGCGTCCCGCAAGAGCACCTGCCTCGCGTGGGTCTCGTACTGGATCACTTGACGCACGATCTGGTCGAGGTGCTCCACCAGATCCTCTTCGCCCTTGCCCAGGGTCGTCTGGTTCGAGACTTGGAAGAAGTTCCCGATGACCTCGCTTCCCTCCCCGTACAGCCCCCTAAAGGTGAGGCCCACCTGCGCCAAGCCCTGGAGCACCTTTCCGATCTCCTTGGTCAAGACGAGGCCGGGGAGGTGGACCAGGACCGAGGCGCGCAGTCCGCTCCCGACGTTGGTGGGGCAGCTCGTCAAGAACCCGAATTCGTGGTGGTAGGCGAACGGCAGCTCGCGGCCCAGCTCCTCGTCGAGACGATCGGCCAGATGCCAGGCCCTCTTGAGCCTGAGACCGGAAACAAGCCCCTGGATGCGGAAGTGGTCCTCTTCGTTGATCATCACGCTGAGCGGATCCGCCGACGCGAGCAGGACCGCGCTCGCGCCAACCGGACCGGTCTTCACGTCGCCGAGTAGCTCGCGCGACACCAGCCGACGCTCCAGGAGGATTCGCCTACCGCCCGGGTCGAGGTCGCGGAGCTCCAGGAGAGTAGATCCCTTCAGGAGCTCGACCCTCTCGACGGCGCGCCTCGTCTGCTCAAGCACCACTTCACGATCATTGACCCGGGCTCGATTCCCGAAGGCGTGCCCCTGCAAGTTGCGCGCAATCCTGACTCGCGTGGAGAGCACGATGTCGGAGTGCTCGCCGCTGGCGTCCAGCCAGTCGAGGCCATAGTCGGGGAGGATCGACAGGTCGCTCATCAGGGCAGCTCAGCTCCCGGCCGGCTCCATCATCCGGATCCGGTCCCGCAGTTCGGCGGCTCGCTCGAAGTCCTCGCAGTCAACGGCCCGCTGAAGCTTGTACCGGAGCAGCTCCAGCTGCTTCTGCACGTCGGACGCCGAGGGATCGGGTGGAAGGTAGACCTTGCCCACGTGCTGAGTGCTGCCGTGCACCCTGCGGAGCAGTCCCCTCAGGTAGTCCTCGAAGGCGGTGTAGCAGTGAGGGCAGCCCAGGCGGCCGGCCTCCCGGAAGTCGGCGAAGGCGAGTCCGCAGAAGGAGCACGCTTCGGCCGTTGCCGCGGACGGCTTGGAGCCGGGCTCGTCTCCGAGCTGGGCGAGAAAATTCGACAGCGGAAGGGTCGCCGCCTCGCCGGGCCCCTCCACCCCCTTGGCCGCAGCGCACTCCTTGCACAGGTGTGATGTCGACATCTGATTGTTCTCGATCTGCGTGAGGTGGACGATCGCTTTCCTCGATCCGCAGATGTCGCAGACCTCGCTCGGAGCCTTCCCTTCGGCCGTCATCCGACCCGGCCGGGCCCCCGAAGCCGACCGTTCCGAAGCTCCAGAATCCGGTCGGCCTTCCGGGCAAGCTCCCGATTGTGCGTCACCAACACCATCGCCAGTCCTCGTTCTTCACGCAGGCGGAACAGGAGGTTGTGCAGATCCTCGCTCGAATGCGTATCTAGGTTGCCCGAAGGCTCGTCTGCAAGGAGCACGATCGGATCGTTCGAGAGGGCTCGGGCCACCGCCACCCTCTGTTGCTCTCCGCCGGAGAGTTGGGCCGGACGGTTCTGCAGCCGCCCCTCGAGACCCACGTCCTCCAGAAGCTGTCGGGCCTTCTCCTCGGCGAGGCGCGGATCCGCGCCGGCAATCAGGGACGGCATCATCACGTTCTCGAGCGCCGTGAACTCCCGAAGCAGATGATGAAACTGGAACACAAACCCGACGGTCTCGTTTCTGATCCCGGCGCGGGCCCTTTCATCGACCCGCGAGAGATCCCGGCCGCCGATCAGGATGTGGCCCGACGTAGGCCGGTCAAGGGCCCCGAGCAGATGGAGCAGGGTCGACTTTCCGGCCCCGCTGCTTCCCACGACGGCCACCGCCTCGCCCGGCTCGACGCGTAGCTCTACCCCCTGAAGGACGGCGAGTTCACGGCCGTCGCCGCCCGTGAAGCTCTTATGGAGCCCGCTGGCCTCGACAGCCGCCGAGGTCCCATCAGTCATGCCGGATCGCGTCCACCGGCTGGAGCCGGGAGGCCTGGATCGCCGGGTAGATCGTGGCGGTGAGGGCGATGAGGATGCTGACGCCGACGATCAGGGCGATATCGGTGGCATGGAGCGATACGGGGAGCCGGTCCACGAAGTAGACGTCGGGGGGGATGCGGATGATCTCGTACGTGTCGACGAGCCACGCCAGCAGAACGCCGAGGGCCGTGCCGAGGGCCGTGCCGATCACACCGATCCACAGGCCCTGCAGTACGAACACCCGCAGGATGCTGCGGTCGGTCATTCCCATCGACTTGAGAATCCCGATCTCCCTCGTCCGGTCCACCACGACCATGACCAGCGTGCTGACGATGTTGAAGGCCGCCACGACGACGATCAGCGTGAGGATGAGCCCCATGGCGAGCTTTTCGAGCTTGAGGGCGGAAAAGAGGGCCCGGTTGGTCGTGCTCCAACTCACCGCGTAGTACTCGGCGTCGAGCCGCTCCTCGATCGCCCTCGCGACCTCGGATGCCTGGTCGGCATCGTCCGTCCGGACTCCCAACCCCGAGATCCCGTCGGACTCCAGGATCCCAAGCGGCTCCTGGCCGGCCTCGAGCGGGACGTAGATGTTCTTGATGTCGTAGTCGTACATTCCCGTGGTGAACGTGCCGGTCATCTCGTGCTGGCGAAGCGTGGGGGTGGGCAGGCCCATCACGTCGACGTTCAGATTCTCGAAGAAGATGATCGTGATCGTATCGCCCGAGAAGAGCTGCATGCGCGCGGCCAGCCGGCTCCCGAGGATCACCGGCGGCAGTCCCGACGCGGTCGCATTCAGGTCGTGGATCCCGTCCTGGATCCGGGCCTCCATCGTGGTCACCGGTGGCCCGTCGGCCTCCACGGAGACGCCGTATAGATCCGCCGCCTGCGTGTATCCGGCGCGCGAGATCGTCACGTTTGTGAGAACGAACGGCGCTACCCCCGAGACCCCCTCGACCTCCTGGACGGCGCCGCTGACGGTTCTCCAGTCGTGCATGCGGAGGCTGCTGCCGTGCTGCAGAACCAGCACGTGAGGCGACGACTCGAGGATCTTCGACATCAGGTCTTCCTGCATGCCCGTCATCACGCCGATGACGAGGACCAGAGCGCTCACCCCGACGGTGACGCCCCCCAATGCGACCCACGTGATGAACGACAGGAGTCGCCCTCCGCGGCGCGAGGCCAGATAGTGGCGGGCGATGTACCACTCCAGCGACATCACTCGTCCCGTAGCGTGGGAAAGAGGATGACATCCCGAATCGACGCCTGATCGGTGAGCAGCATCGTGAGGCGGTCGACGCCGAGCCCCAGACCGCCGGTGGGGGGCATGCCGTACTCGAGGGCCCGAATATAGTCTTCGTCGACCGGATGGGTTTCGTCGTCTCCGGCGTCCTTCAGCGCGACCTGGGCCTCGAAGCGGGCCCGTTGGTCATCAGGGTCGTTCAGCTCCGAGAAGGCGTTGCAGATCTCGCCCCCCGCGACGAAGAGCTCGAAGCGTTCGCTGAGCTCGCGATCTTCTCGATGCTCCTTGGCGAGGGGGCTGATCTCCTTGGGGTGATCCATGACGAAGGTCGGCTGAACCAGCGCCGGCTGGACGATCTCGCCGAACAGCTTGTCGATCAGCTTTCCCCGGCCTGCCCCCTCCAGCTCGGGCGCGCCGACCGCCTCGGCCCGGGCACGCAGGTCCGACTCCGAGAGGTCTCGGACATCGGAGTCCAGGGCCTGCGAGAGCGCATCCAACATCCTTACGCGTCGGTAGGGAGGGCGGAAGCTGATCTCCCGCCCCTGATACACGACCTCGGTGGACCCGGTGGCGGCCCGAGCGACGCTGGACAGCATCGCCTCGGTGAGATCCATCAGGCCGTGGTAGTCGGCGAAGGCCTGATAGAACTCGAGCATCGTGAACTCGGGGTTGTGAAACCGATCGATCCCCTCGTTGCGGAAGTCCTTGCAGATCTCGTAGACGCGTCCCAATCCGCCGGTGATGAGCCGCTTCAGGTAGAGCTCGTCGGCGATTCGGAGATAGAGGGACCGATCGAGGGCGTTGTGCCTCGTGACGAAGGGCCGAGCAGTCGCCCCGCCGTAAAGGGGTTGCAGGGCGGGCGTCTCGACTTCCAGAAAGTCCGCTTCGTCGAGGAACCGGCGCAGCTCCGAGATGATCCTCGCCCGCGTGCGAAAGACCTCTCGCACCGAGGGATTGACCGCTAGGTCGGCATAGCGCTGCCGGTAGCGGGCCTCTTTGTCCGATAGGCCTCCGAAGGTCCTGCGCGTCCCCGTGCTGGCGTCCAACCCGGTCTTGCCCGAAGGGAGCGGCCTGAGCGATTTCGCCAGGAGCGTCCACTCGCGGGCACGGACGGTCGTCTCGCCGGTTCGGGTCCGGAAGAGGACGCCCTTGATGCCGAGCCAATCGCCGAGGTCCACCAGGTCCAACAACTCGAAGCTCTCGCCTCCGAGCACGCTCGTCCGAAAGTAGACCTGGATCTGGCCCGAGCGGTCCTCCAGATGCCCAAACGCGCTCCTTCCATGCGCTCGGTAGCTCATGAGCCGTCCCGCCACGGCGACCTCGCTGCCCTGCCCGTCGGGATCCAACGATCCCGCGCCCTCCTCCTCTTCGAACAGTGCGATTGCCTGGCGGGCGAGGTGGGAGGGGTCGTAGGTGTAGGCGTACGGTTCGATGCCTCTCTCGCGTAGCGTATCGAGCTTCGCGCGGCGGTGCCGGAGGACTTGACTCAGGTCTTCGCTCACGGTGTCCTGATCTCTACGTGCCGGCCGTGCGGGACGCGAACTGCTTGAGGTACGCCTCGATGAACGGATCGAGGTGGCCGTTCATCACCTTGCCGACGTCGCCGATCTTCAGGTCCGTGCGGTGGTCGTTCACGAGCGTGTAGGGCTGAAAGACGTAGGAGCGGATCTGGTTCCCCCACCCGATGTCGGTCTTCGTGGCTTCCAGGGCGGCCCTCCGCTCCGCCTTCTCCTCCAGCGCGCGCTGGTAGAGCGCGGCCTTCAGCATCTTCATCGCCGTGGCTCGGTTCTTGTGCTGCGAGCGCTCCTGCTGGCACGATACCGCGATCCCGGTGGGCATGTGGGTGATGCGTATGGCGGAGTCCGTCTTGTTCACGTGCTGGCCGCCGGCACCCGAGGCCCGGAAGGTGTCGATCCGCAGTTCGGCCTCGTCGATCTCGATCTCGATCTCGTCGTCCACCAGGGGATAGACGAAGACGCTCGTGAACGACGTGTGCCGCCGTGCCTGAGCGTCGAACGGCGAGATGCGCACGAGCCTGTGGATCCCCTTCTCCGCCTTCAGGTAGCCGTAGGCGTGATCGCCGGCGACTTCGAGGGTGGCGCTCTTGATGCCAGCCTCTTCTCCCGGCTGCAGGTCGAGCACCGTCACACCGTATCCGCGGCCCTCGCACCACCTGGTGTACATGCGCATGAGCATCTCGGCCCAGTCCTGCGATTCGAGGCCGCCCGCACCAGGGTGGATCGTCAGCAGGGCATGGCGATGATCGTCGGGACCCTGGAGCATCGTGCGGAGCTCGAGCGCCTCGACAGGGCCACGCAGCGCCTCGACCTCGGAGGTCAGCTCGGACTCCAGGTCGGGGTCGTCCTCGGCCTCGAGAAGCTCGCCGAGCTCCGCCAGGTCAGCGGCCTTGGTCTCGAGTTCCTGCCAAGGCTCGACCCATCCCTTCAGGCGATTGGACTCCGCAATGACGTCGCGCGCCCGCTCCCGCCTGTCCCAGAAACCGGAAGCCACCATCTCCTTGTCGAGCTTTCGAAGGCGTGCTTCCTTGGCGGCGACGTCAAAGGTACCCCCGAAGCTCGGAAATCCGGCCGCGGAGCTCGTCGAGGCGTTGCAGTACTTCGCGGGTCATGAATTCCTGGTCAGGTCGGTCGGATGGACGTGCGAGAGGGGCCGCCCGCCAGGGCAACCCCTCGGCCGAAAGAAGATAGCCAAGGCGCCTGGGTGCCATCAACTGAGCGGCCAGCGCCCGACGGAGACAACCTCGTACTCCCCTCGTGAGCCGCTCGTCGAGTGCGTCGTCGAAGGACGAAGGACCGTGCTCCCTGCGGAGCCTCCGGCCTCGGCTTCCGATGTCCGCCCGCGGAGCTGCACGGGTCGGGCCCGGGTCGCGACGCCGCCTGGCCGTGGCACCCCCCCCCCGGAGGCTCCGACTCGATGCCCGCGGGAACCTCCGGCGGCTCGGACGCCTAGCCCGGCTCGACATCCACGCCGAGGCGGCCTTCGCTGGGCTCGGGATCCCCGCTCCCGATCTCCTGGGAGGTCTCGACAGGCGACCCGCCGAGGACCTCGATGTCCCCCGGGGCGTCGGACAGACCCCGGACGTCGGTCTTGTCGGGCGGCTCCACACGGAAGACCGCGGGGCACTCGCTGCACTGAGCCAGGACGCCGCCCGGCGGGACCTTGGCGGGGTCCACCGGGAAGCGCGCGTCGCAGGCCGGACAGGAGACGGTGATCGTCATGGCTCCTCAATCGGTTCCGCGGGCGGCCGAACACGGTCCGTGGCGAAACGCGAGCTCGACGGGCAGGACGTTGCGCGGACGACACTTCCACGACCCCCTCCCGACCGCGCCCTGCGGGGTACCGGACCGATACTATCGCCGCAGTTCCTCGGAAGGAAGTGGCCGGGAACCGACTCTCCGGCGCCGCCGGGCCCCCTCCTCTCGGGCGTGGTGGACGTCGTTCGAGCGCACCTCCAGGACGACCCACCGTTCGGTGGAGATCGCGCATCCGGCGTCGCTCATCGACCGCGCGCCCGCGCCCGAAAGGGGCCCGCGTCTACCAGCACGAGGTCGATCAGGCGGTCCTCCTTGTCGACCCGCACCACACGCACGTCCAGAGCGTCACCCAGGCGAAACCTCCGGCCGGAGCGCTCCCCCACAAGCCGGTATCCGCTCGCCTCGAACCTATAGTAATCGTCGCTCATGCTGCGCACATGTACGAGTCCCTCGACGAACACCTCGTCGAGCGTCACGAACAGGCCGAAGGAGGTCACGCCGGAGATCGTTCCCGCGAACTCGTCGCCTAGGTGTCTCTCCATGTACTCGGCCTTCTTCAGGTCCACGCTCTCGCGTTCGGCGGCCTCGGCCACCCTCTCTCGGACGCTGCAGCGCTCGGCCTTGGCATTCAGGGCGTCTCCGCTCCACTCCTCGGGGAGCGGCCTTCGCTGAATCAAGGCCTCCGCAAGGACTCGGTGGAGCCAGAGGTCCGGGTAGCGACGGATCGGGGACGTGAAGTGCGCGTAGTGACTCAACGCCAGACCGAAGTGCCCGAGGTTCCTCCGATCGTAGCGGGCCCGCTTCATGGCGTGCAGAATCGCGGTCGATACGAGCCGTTCCTCCGGCCTGCCCCGCACCCTCGCCAGGACGGCCTGCAGCTCCTTCGCACCCAGATCCGTCCTGGGCCGCGCCAAGCCAACCGCGGCCAGGAAGGAGCTCAGGTCGACCAACTTGTTCTCGGCCGGGGGCTCGTGCACCCGATACAGGATCGGGAGGCCCGCCTCTC
Organism: uncultured Gemmatimonadaceae bacterium; assembly: GCA_964572045.1. Taxonomy (GTDB): domain Bacteria; phylum Gemmatimonadota; class Gemmatimonadetes; order Longimicrobiales; family Gaopeijiaceae; genus CBDCKR01. The sequence goes on along the minus strand of CAZNEI010000012.1, from coordinate 10,152 downwards.
TGGACTTCCGGGCGATGATCTCGTTGGCGAGCAGCATGAAGTCCTCGACGAGACGATGGCTCTCGAGACGCTCCTCCCGGCCTACCGCGAGGGGCTCGCCAAACTCGCCCAGAGACACCCGCGCGTCGGGAAGTTCGAAGTCGAGGGCTCCCCGCCCTGCCCGGCGCGCCCGGAGCACGCGAGAGAGCCTGCTGAGCTGGGCCAGAGCCTCGTCGGTCCGGGCATCGATGGAGCGCGCCCCGTCCAGGACGGCCTGTGCCTGCCGGTAGCTGAGCTTGTGCCGACTGCGGATCCGCGTGCGCTCGAGTCGTGCCTCGCGCACGGAGCCCGAGTCCTCGAGGGTCGCGAACAAGGAGAGCGCGAACCGGCCCACGTTCGGCAGCAGCGAGCACGCGTCCGTCGAGAGAGCGGGCGGGAGCATCGGAATGACCCGATCGACCAGATAGACGCTTGTCCCCCGCTTGAGAGCCTCCAGGTCGACGGGATCGCCGTGCTCGACGAAATGCGAGACGTCGGCGATGTGCACGCCCACTTCCCACGAGCCGTCGCCGAGGGGGCGGACCGAAAGCGCGTCGTCATGATCTCTCGCGTCGGCCGGATCGATAGTGAAGGCATGCACGTCGGTACGGTCGACGCGTCCTTGCCCGGCCCGGGCCCGGCGGCGGGCCACGGCACCGTCCGCGTGCACCTCCACCTCGGGCGGGAAGTCCACACTGAGCCCGTGACTGTGGATGACGGCGAGGATGTCGACTCCCGCATCCGCCGCTCTTCCCAGGATCGTCTCGACGACCCCGGAGGCCTCCACCGCGCGGGTGCCAAAGAGCGTGATCCGCGCCACGACCACGTCGCCGTCGGCGGCCGAGCCCTCGCTGCCCGCAGGGACGCGGAGCTTCCAATGGATCCTCCGGTCGCGCGGGTGCACGACTCCGCCCCGACGCCCCCGCCGATACGTCCCCACCAGTGTCTCATGGGCTCGATCCAGAACCTTGACGACCCGGCCAGCCGGAGTTCGCCCCCGCGGACGGCGCTCTACCAGCGCACTCACCCGGTCCCCGTCCATGGCGGAATGCAGCGCGGAGCGGGCCACGAAGACCTCCTGGCCCTCCTGGTCGGGCCTTATGAAACCGTCCCCCCTCCGCGTCAAAGCCACCCGTCCCACGACCCGATCGCCCCTGTCGGGCAGCGCGAACCTCTGGCCCTTCACTCTGCGTATCCGGCCCCGGTCCACCATGTCACGCAGCAGGGCCCGGAACGCACGGCGGAGTCGGCGGGGCAGGGACAGAGACTCGGCGAGCTCCTTCAGCCTCAGCGGGCCGGTGCGGGACTCGGCAAGTTGGAAGAGAACCGCTTCCTCACTGGGCAGAGCGGAGCGCCGCACCACAGTCAGCGCCGCACCTGCAGAACGAGTCCCACACCGCCCCCCCGGTCGGGGTCGCGGACCCAGCGCAGGCGGGCCACGCTGCGCCGCCCGGCGATCGAGCGCGCGCGTGCTGTGACGTAGCCGTCGACGGCGCTCAGAAGGTGGTTCGCGATTACCACGCCGAGGAACTGAGACGCGCGGCGGAAGTCGTCGTCGCTTGATTCGATGAGCCCGCGATACTCGGCCCACTCCGCAGATCTGCCCTCCCACGTCCACTCGAAAGGCTCCCCGTACGCCTCGGCCCGATAGAAGGCCAGGGCGGCATCGTAGACGGGGTCCCCGGGAGCCGGATGGGTTCCCGGTGCGAAGTGGATCTGCATCGCCAGGGCCCATGTCGCCCCGTTGAACGTCGAGATGTCGGTCTCGGGCTGTAGGCCCGGCGTGGTGGGATCGAGATCGAACGCTCCCGACCGTTCGAACATCTCCACGGCCTCGTAGTAGGCGAAGCCCGCCTCTCCGCGGGAACCCGAAGAGGTCCCCGCAGCCTCCCATGCCAACTCCTGGTAGCGATCTCGCAGCTCCGACGCCGATCTGCGGGCTCGGCCGAAGACGATCCAGGAGACCCCTTCAAGGACGAGGTAGGCGATGCGGCGGGTCTGGCCCAACTTCCACTGAGCCGCACCGGGCAGCAGCGCGGAATACAAGAAGGCCATCGCCGGGGTGAGGGGCTCCGCGTCTCTCGCGAGGGGACCGCCCGCCCGTGGCGCGGTGCGAAGCCGGAGGGTCGAGGGCGGGACGAACGCCGTGCAGTCGCGGTCCGGGAAGTGGGGCGTCCGTGGCTTCCCGACGCCCGAACAGGGCGGACGCTGGAGCCCCACGAGGTGCGGCGGCGGAGCGAGACACAGCAGGCCGCAGACGAACGCAACGCGTGCGGGCAGGCGGATTCTGCCGAAGACCGAAGGACTAGAAGACGATGCCAAAGGACACGTGAACCGGCTCACTCTCTCCGGTGATGGAGCCGGCAAGATTCTTCGCCAGGCCCAGCTCGAAACGCTCGTACCTCAGGCCCACGCCGATCGCGATGCCGTCAGCCGAGCCGACCTCTCCGCTGGCATACCCCGACCGCACGTAGATGACATCGCCCTGCCCGGCAGCCAGCTCGGTGGCCACGTAGTACGACCGTGACTGCCCCAGGTCCCTCCACCGATCCTCGACTTCAAACCGCACCCAGAGCCGGATCTCGTCGGTCTCGACGAAGTGCGAGAGCACCTCGTAGGCGGCCGCCGCTCGGATGCGCGACGGCAGCGGGTCCGCCTGTTCAGCGTTCACGACCTGAAAGTCCGGTCCCACGTGCGCCAGCATCGCGCCCACCCGAAGCGGTATCCCTGCCACGGGCTGCGACTGGAGGCCCCAGTCGACCGCCCAGCCGGTCGACCGAACACCGGCATCGTCGCACCTTCCCCTGCAACTCAGCTTGAACTGGATCACCTTGAAATTGAACCCCGCGTCCAACCAGCGCGTCAGGCGAGTCGCCAGGGACGCGATACCCACGTGGCTGCGCACGCTGATCGTGCCGCGGACGTTGCCCTCGATGTCCGTGAGGTCCTGCTCGCCCTCGTCGAGAAGCTCGTACGAGAGCCCGACCACGCCGAGCGGCTGTGACGACAGGAGTCCCGAGAGCGCGGTTCCTTCTCCGACCAGATGGTCGCCCCTCATGATCACGAGCTGGCTTCGCTCAAGCCCCGCTAAGCCGGCGGGGTTCCAGAACGCCGACTCGGGGCTCGAGACGGCCGTCATGGCTCGCCCCAGCGCGACGCCGTGCGCCCCCACGGGCAAGAGAAGAAACAGGGCTCCTTCCTGGGAGCCTTGGCCTCGGAGCCCCTGAGCAAGGATGAGGGCGAGAAGAAGGCCGACACACGCTTCACGCGGTCTGAGCCGCACCCTTACGGACTTCCGCCGGGACCCGGAGGCCGAGGCGACGGAGGTTCCGCGGCCTCTTGCGCCACCCCGGCAGCACTTTGACCCAAAGATCGAGGTAGACCGGACGATCGATGAACTCCTGGATCTTTTCGCGGGAGACGCGGCCCAGGTCGCGGATCGCCCTCCCCTTCTCGCCAATGAGGATACGCTTCTGCGAGTTCCGCTCGGTGAAGAGGTTCGCCTGAATGTATACCGGATTCTGAGCTTCGCGGAACTCCTCGACCGCCACGAAGACGGAGTAGGGGACCTCGTCGTCAAATTGCTCGAACACCGTCTCGCGGACGACTTCGGCGACGAAGAAGCGGACCGGAGCAGTTGCCACCTCTTCTGGCGGATAAAGGAACGGACCCACCGGGAGCGCTTCGGCCAACTCGGCCCACAACTCCTCGACCCCCCGGTTGAGCAGAGCCGACGTCGCCCTGGCCGGCGCCCCGAACTCGGCCCGGCTCCAGGAGGCGGCCGCCGCGATATCCTCCGGGGCGGCCCGGTCGATCTTGTTGATCACCACGAACCTCGGGACCGAAGAGGCCGCCAGCGCCTCGACGATGGCGGTTTTCTCCTTCTCATGAAGGGGGTCGGTCGCGTCGACCAGCAGCACGACGACGTCGGCCTCACGAATCGCTTCGAGAGCCTCTTCCAGCATGCCTCTCTGCAGGAGATCTCTGGCCAGGCACAGACCGGGCGTGTCGAGGAAGATCGCCTGCGCCTCGTCGGTGGTCCGGATGCCCGCAACTCGCCGCCACGTGGTCTGCGCCTTGGCCGTCACGATACTTAGCTTCTGACCGACGAGCTGATTCAGCAGCGTGGACTTCCCCACATTGGGGCGTCCCACGAGGGCGACGTAGCCGGCTCGCATCCCTTCAGCGCACCCTTGAGCGTTCAGCTCCGGACTCATCGACGAACAAATGGACCCCCCCCCCGTCGCCTTCTGCCTCTCGTCAAACTAGGGCCCGCGGGCCGCGGGAGGGTACGGGAAAGAACCAGCGGGGCCATCGCCCCCGAAGGATGAGTCGTGCGCATCCCACTTGCCCCCCCCGCGGGTCCCTTCTGATTATGCTCCCAGTCGCGACTCCTCCGAGGCGTCAAACCGGTGCACGTGCAGGCCGGCCCCCCGAGCCGTTAGCGCCATCCTATGCGCTCCTCCTCTACGAAACGCCAGCATCTCCGCTACCAGGCCGACGAGACCCCGGGCTGGGCCGTCTCCTTCGGACTCGCCTTCCAGTACATCCTCCTCAACATCGCGGGCATCGTCATTACGGTAGCGATTGTAGTGCGCGCCGGAGGCGGGAGCGAGGCGTATCTGAGCTGGGCGGCGTTCGCGGCGCTGATCGTCTGTGGCATCTCGACTCTGATCCAAGCCAGGCCGCTGGGGCGGATCGGGGCCGGCTACGTCCTGCTGATGGGCACATCGGGCGTGTTCATCGCGGTGTCGGTTGCCGCCCTGCAGCTCGGCGGGCCCGGGCTGCTAGCCACCCTCATCGTCACCTCGTCGCTCTTCCAGTTCTTGATCTCCTCGCGCCTCTCGCTGCTCCGGCGCGTCATTACCCCGACGGTGGCGGGCACGGTGATCATGCTGATCGCCGTTACCGTCATGCCGATCGGCTTCGGCCTGCTCTTCGAGGCTCCGGAGGGAGCCCCGCCGGCCGCCGCGCCTCTCACCGCTCTGGCGACAATCGTGATCACGGTCGTCATCATCCTCCGGGCCAGCGGTGCCCTTCGGCTGTGGGGATCGGTGATCGGAGCGGTGGGCGGCTGCTTGGTCGCCGCAGGATTCGGAACCTATAACATGCAGATCGTGGGCGAAGCCCTCTGGTTCGGGGTGCCGGCCGCGGGGTGGCCCGGCATCGGCCTGAGCCTGAGCCCGGCCTTCTGGGCCATGCTGCCGGCGTTTGTCTTCGTCACGCTTGTCGGCGCGATCGAAACCATCGGCGACGGCATGGCGATCCAACGGGTCTCGTGGCGCGACCGACGGGCCACCGACTTTCGCGCGGTGCAGGGCGCGGTGGCCGCCGACGGAGTCGGCAACCTCCTCTCCGCTCTTCTCGCCACAGTCCCCAACACCACCTATTCCAACAGCGTCTCGATCGTCGACATCACCGGGGTCGCCGCGCGGAGGGTGGGCGCGTGCATCGGGTTGATCTTCATTGCGATCGCGTTCTTCCCGAAGGCCACCGCCGTATTGCTGGCCATCCCGGATCCCGTCGTTGGCGCCTATATCATCGTGCTGATCGCCATCCTGTTCGTGCTGGGCGTGGAAATGGTCGCACAGGACGGCATCGACTACCGCAAGGCCACGATCGTTGGTGTCTCGTTCTGGATCGGCGCCGGCTTTCAGAGCGGCCAGATCCCGGGCGAGTACTTCGGCTGGGCGGGGTCACTGCTGGAGAACGGGATGACCTCGGGCGGGCTGAGTGCCATTCTGCTGTCGCTATTCATGGAGCTGACCGGGCCGCGCCGGCATCGGATCGAGACCGGGCTCGGCGTCGAGGCACTCCCGAGGATCCAGGAGTTCCTGCAACGGTTCGCCTCTGGTGCGGGGATGCCTCAGGAGATGGACCACCGAGTGGGCCTTGCGGCCGAAGAGACACTCCTCGTCCTACTCGAGCAGACGAAGGGGGGTGACGTGCCGGGCGAGCGGAGGCTGCGCGTGACGGCGCGAGCGGAATCCGGCGGCGCCGAGCTCGAGTTTCTGGCCATTACGGGAGAAGGCAACATCGAAGACCGTCTGGCGCTGCTCGCGGGCCGAGCGGCGGAGCTCCCGCTGGAACGAGATGTCTCGCTCAGGATACTACGCCATGTCGCCACGTCGGTGCGTCACCAGAAATACCACGACACGGACATCGTGGTCGTCAGGGTGGATCCGATGGGCGCGAACGCCTGAGCCCCGTGGAGGGCGTCAGCGTGGAGATCCCCTGTCCAATCGCGCTACCGGGGGGACGGGTGCTCAGCGCTCGTGCGGGCAATCTGGGGACGGGCGGGAGCGTGCGGGCCACCCGCCAGACCCCGCACCTCGCGGCGCTCGCCGGCCGCCCCGTCTTGGGCTCCGGCCAGCATCCAAGGCATCCGGCTAGGCTCCTCCCCTCCTGAGTAGTCTCCCCGGCCGCGCGTCCGTCATCTCTCCATCGTCGATCACGAGCACCCCGTTGACGAACAGGTAATCCACCCCCTCGGCGTAGCGCATGGCATCACCGAACCGGGCTACGTCGCGCAGCTTGATCGGATCGAAGACGATCAGGTCGGCGGCCATCCCGGGTGCCACGATGCCGCGGTCGTGGAGTCCGAGCCGGCGGGTCGCCAGCGACGTCATGCGGCGTATCGCCTCCTCCAGAGTGATTACCCCGTCCTCGCGCACATACCTTGCGATGACGCGCGGAAACGCCCCGAAGGCGCGTGGATGCGAGCTCGCGATACTCGCCGGGTTTACGGGCGATGCGTCCGTATCGATCATCACCCAGGGTGCGCGGAGCGCGGCCCACTTCTGTTCCTCGTTCATGCTGAGTGGGTTTACGCTCACGCCCCCGGCTCGCACCAGATCGAAGAACGCGTTCCATGGATCTGTCCCCAGCACCTCTGCAGCCTCGGCGACGGACCGGTTGATGACACGCGGATCGACTCGGTCCGAAGCCGACACGATCAGGACGTTGTTCCAGTCCATGCCCACGTGCTGGAACCAGTTCTCCCACTCCGAATCCATCTCGACTTCGTTCCTGAGCTCCGCACGCACCTCCGGATCGGAGAGCGTGGCCAGGAAGGCCTGGGTGCCTTCCGCATAGCGCCGTGGATGCAGGAATGAGCCCAGCCCGATGCCGTTCCTCACATAGGGATAGATATCCGCAGTCACATCGATGCCGGACGCGCGCACGGAGTCGATGAGCGCGAGCGCCTGGTCCATCAGCGGCCAGTTCCGCTGGCCCGCCGCCTTGAGGTGGTAGATGTGCACGGCCACGCCCGCGCCCTCGCCGATCGTGACGGCCTCGCGGATGGCCTCGAGCACCGCGTGGCTCTCGTTGCGCATGTGCGTGAAGTACACCCCGCCATACTCGCCCGCGACGGACGCCAGAGCGACCAGCTCCTCGGTGCTCGCATAGATCGCCGGCGGATAGATGAGAGAAGTGGACACCCCGACGGCTCCGTCTTCCATCCCTTCCCGCACCAACTCTCGCATCTCCGCAAGCTGCTCCGGCCCCGGGGCCACATCCTCTTCCCCGAGCACTACGCGCCGCACCTGCGTGAGCCCAACGTTGTGCACCACGTTGATGGGGACGCCGTAGCGCTCGAGCATGGCGAAGTACTCCGCGTACCTCCGCCAGCGCACGGTGTCGCCATCGATGACGGCAGGGGTGGGCTGAGTAACGGCGCTCTGAGGCGCGGCCGAGCCCCCCTCGCCGGAAAGGTAGGTGGTGATGCCCTGGCGAAGCTTGCTCTCGGCGCTCGGAGGATCCGTGACCAGCACCAGGCTGGCCTGGCCCATCATGTCGACGAAGCCCGGTGTCAGGAGGCGGTCCCCCGCATCGATGCGAAGGTCGGCCGCGCGCCCGGAGAGGCGGCCCACGGCGACGATGCGGTCCCCGCGCACTCCGACGTCGGCGCGGAACCAGGGGTTTCCGGCGCCGTCTACGACACGTGCATTGAGGACGAGCACGTCGAAGATCGGATCGTCCCCGGGCCCCCCGACCCCGTCTGGTCGGCAGGCACCCGCCGAGGCGCAAAGAAGTGCGACGAGAAGCAGGGCGGCGAAATGTCGCGGATGCGAGGGTCGACGAATCCGTCGCGACGCGGCGGGAACGGGGCTTCGGGGCGCAGTGCCCCGGGATCGTGCGCGGATGCGATGGCGTCTCTCCATCCGAACGGCCTCCAGCTCGACTGCGTGACCCGGACATCGTAGGCAACCTCGGGGTCGGGAGACAGACACGGCGTGCGGCATCCTTCTCGGGGTTCGCACCGAGATTCTCCGCCGTGAGCGAACACGTGGCCGGCAGCGGTGCGGAGGGCCTTGGACGAAGCGGCGGAAGTTGGCCTTCGGTCCACGGGTACCGCATCTTTGGTGCCATGGACCGGACCGCTGTCGCTCGATCCCCGGCCCGCGCGGCCGCCTACGGGGGCCCGAACTGGCCCGCCCGTCAGACCCCTCTGGCCGACGAACTGGGAACCGTGTGGTCTGACTGTGGGATCGACAGCGAATACGCTACCCTGCAGGAAGTCCTGCTGCACCGGCCGGGCGCCGAGTTGTTCGAGGTCGCCGATGCTGATGAGCACCTGATGCTGGAGGTGCCCGACGCCGCGCTGGCCGCCGCACAACACGACGACTTGGCCGCCGCCTACCGGACGCACGGAGTTCGGGTCGTGTATGTGGAGCCCGGAGGGCCGAGATCCGGGGGCGAGCCCGGGACCGACCGGGAGGGATCGGTCGTGCCGCCCCCGCCCTCGAACCAGATGTTTTGCGCCGATCTGTTCGCGATGACCCCGTCGGGGGCGATCGTGGGGCGTCCGGCATCAACCGTGCGGGCAGGCGAGGAGCGCTGGGTCGCGCGCCGGCTGGCGGACTCCGGGATGCCGATCCTGCGCACCGTGGGTGGCCGGGGCACCTTCGAGGGGGCCGACCTTTGCTGGCTGGCTCCGGACGCCGCGATGATTGGACGGGGACTCCGCACGAACGCCGAAGGCGCCCGGCAGGTGGCGGCAACCCTGACGGAACTCGGCGTCGAGACGCTGGTCGTCGATCTTCCGCACACCTCCATGCATCTGATGGGAGAAGTGCGCTTCGCCGACTCGGACCTCGCCTTCGGGCGCCCGGGCCGGATCCCCCGGACGGCGCTGGAGGCGCTTCGCAAGCACGGATACGAGGTCCGCTTCTTTCCCGACGACCGGGAAGTGGTGCGCGGCTTCGGTCACAATTCCGTGACCTTGGCACCGCGCAGGCTGCTCATGCCCGCAGGATGCCCGATCACGCGCACGGCCTACGAGGATGCGGGTGTGGAATGTGTCACCGTCGATCTCGGGGAGATCCACAAGTGTGCGGGGGGGATCGGATGCCTCAGCGGCGTGGTTGCCCGGGAACGGGTCCGCCTGAACTGACGGACGGATCGGCCGACTCCTACCGGAGGCGATCGCCCTGGGGCGCTCGCACCGCTCTCGACCAGGCGGACGTCCTCGAGCCAGGGAGGCAACACCTCTCTCTCTCCGGTTCCCCCCGCCGAAGAGGCCTATAAAAAAAGGGGCCCACATTCCGACTCGGAATGTGGGCCCGCCTCGAAGCTGGCGGCGACGTACTCTCCCACCGGGTGCCCCCGGCAGTACCATCCGCGCTGCAGGACTTAACGACCGTGTTCGAGATGGGAACGGGTGTATCCCCTGCGCCATGGCCACCAGCAATCCCTGGTCCGACCGTCTCTTGGGTTGCGGGGCGGTGAGCCATCGTCATGCGTGTCCGCACGCGTCGGGCGCCGACCGCATCCGTGCACTACGAACCCTCGGAGCCGTAGCGCGCGACTCAAGAACCGGTCTACGAGATGCTTCAGGGTAGAGAGAGAAATCGACAGAGACCCGGGAGCGAATCCCAGAGTCGTCCAAGGGTGTGACGGCTTGCAGTGAGGACTCTCGATCGGGCCTTCCGAAGGGAGGAAGGACTGGTCAAGCCTCTCGGGCCATTAGTACGGCTCGGCTACACGTGTCACCACGCTTCCACCTGCCGCCTATCAACGTGCTGGTCTCGCACGGCCCTTCCGAGAGCTTACGCTCTGGGAGTGCTCATCTTGGAGGGGGCTTCCCACTTAGATGCTTTCAGCGGTTATCCCTTCCCGACGTCGCTACCC
>CAZNEI010000011.1:0-61880 GCA_964572045.1 uncultured Gemmatimonadaceae bacterium | reverse complement strand
AGTGTCACGATCATCCTCCAATGATCTCTTCGCCCCGGACCTCAGGCTCACTCCCGTTGGAAACCGGACTCGAGTTCAGGCTCATGCGCCGTTGGATAAGACTGAGGGTCGTGTTCTGCGGCAGGCCGGTGCTATGTTGCCAGGGACCGTCGAACGCCTTGCGACAATAAACCTAGGAAGACATCCAAGAGTTGCCGATGAGAACCAGACTGACTCGTCCCTCCACGGCGCTGCTCACCGGAGGCCTCGTGGTGCCCCTGCTCTGGTCGGGCTTCGCGCCCGGGGTGCCCGACGATCGCCTGCCCACCGGTACGGTGGAGGGGCGTGTGAGCTTCGAGACGATCCCCGATCATGAATTCTTCGAGGTCTCGGACGCCGTGATCTACCTGTCCGGTGGGGGACTGACCACCGAGACGCCGGCGCCGCCCCGCACGCCCGAGCGGCTTCTTCTCGACCAGATCGACTACACCTTCGTGCCTCGGGTGATGCCGGTGATGGCGGGAGACGAGCTCTCGTTTCACAACAGCGACGACGAGCTCCACAACATCCATACGTATGCCAAGGGAAGGCGTCGGAATCGGAACTTCAATCGCGGCCAGCGCCCCAACTCGACCTTCACCGGAGTCTTCGCCAGGCCCGACAGCATCCTCGTGCTCTGCGACATCCATTCCCAGATGATCGCGCACATTCTGGTGCTGGATAACGGGTTCTTCACGAAGCCCGGCGACGATGGGGCCTACGCGATTACAGGTGTCCCGCCGGGACAGTACGACCTCACCGCCTGGCACGAGTGGTTCGGCGAGGTCAGGACCACCGTGGAGGTCGGGGACGGTCAGACGGTTCCGGTGGACATCCACTTTTCGGGTACGCCTCTCACGCCCGGGGCCCCCGCGCCGCCCGGCTCGTAAGCTCCGCGTCGCCGCCCCGGCTCGTCGGAGGGTCGCGCCGGCGGGGCGCGGGGCGGGGAGCTGAGGCTGTGCGGTGCCGCGCACGGTTCCGACCGATGGAGCCCCCCGTCCGATGCCCTGCACTCCCGTCCGATGGACAGGACGGGGATCCGTTGCTCATGAATCGGGAACCCGTTGGGCGGTCGGGGTTGTCGCCTCGGACCTCAGCGGTGCTCCGAGGTGCGCCTCGGGCGGTTCTTGACCGCATGACTTCAGGCCGCAAATTGAACGCCCACTGACCGAGAACGGCTGAGTCCACGGGAGGCATTCGATGAGATTCTGGAACTCACGCTACCCTGGCCGCTTCAGGTGCCCGACGGCACGAACGCGCATCGTCTGCTCCCTGCTGGCTCTGGGACTGACGGCGTGCGGCGGAGGCGACAGCAGCGGCGCGGCTTCCGGGACTTCGGGGTCCGGAGAGCCGGAGACCCAGGCTGGCGAGGGATACACCGTGGTCACCGTCGAGAACGGCGGGACGATCCGTGGCACGATCACCTTTGCCGGCACCGTTCCGGAGTCGCGCACCGTGGCGGTCACCGACGACGTGGAGAGCTGCGGGTCGTCCGTCGAGGTACAGGAGATCGAGGTAGATCCCCAGGGGGGGCTCGCCAACGTCGTCGTGTCCCTGACCGACATCACGAGCGGGGCCGCTCTGGGCACGTCCCCCTCGCCTCCGACGCTCGACCAGAACGGATGCAGGTTTGTCCCCCACGTCGTGTTCGTGGGCGTCGGAGAAGTCCTGGAGATCCTGAACAGCGACGGGGTATCGCACAACGTCCACACCATGGCCTTTGACAACCGCTCGTTCAACCGCACGCAGCCGCCGAGCGTGGAGAAGCTCGAAGCGACCTTCGACGTCGCCGAGAAGGTGCCGGTCAGGTGCGACATTCACGGATGGATGAACGGCTGGATCGTCGTGATCGATCATCCGTACCACGCCGTCACGGGCGCTGATGGAGGCTTCTCGATTCCGGACGTTCCTCCGGGCACGTACACGCTCGAGGTCTGGCACGAGGCCCTCGGGGCGACGACCCAGACCGTCACGGTGATGGCCGGCGAGACCAGCGACGCAAGCATAGAGTTGACACAGGGTCCCCCGTGACGGTGAGCCTCCCCGGGTCCCCCGCACCGGGGACGCAGGGGCTGGCGCGTCTGGCCCGGTCTCGGGGGGTCGCCTGGGGCTTGCTCCTGTGCGTCCTCCTGCCCGGGATCGTCTGGGCGGCCCAGGGTGAGGCGGCGGCGGAGGGCAGCGTCCGTTCGTTCTTCGGGTTGAGCCCGAGGGCGACGATCTGGGCTGTGGCCCAGCTGCACCTTCTCTTCGCGGCGTTCGTTCTCGGCGTCCCGATCTTCGCGGTCATCGTCGAGTTCATCGGCTGGCGTACGGGGGACCAGCGCTACGATCGCCTGGCCCGGGAATTCGTCAAACTTCTGACCGTCGCGTTCGCCACCACCGCAGCGCTCGGAGGGCTGCTCGCCTTTACGCTATTCGGGTTGTATCCCGCCTTCTCCTCCTTCTTCGTCAGCATCTTCGCTCCGTCCCTCTACGTCTACGCCGTGTTTTTCTTCGTGGAGACGGGCATCCTCTACAGCTATTACTACTCTTGGGATCGCTTGGCGGCCCGGAAGGGCCTGCACATCGCTCTGGGAGTGCTGCTGAACGTCGCCGGAACGATCCTCGTGTTCATCGGCAACGCATGGGCGTCGTACATGATGAGCCCCACCGGCGTCGACGAGACCGGGATGTTCGTAGGGACGACGATGGAGGCCGTCGCCAACCCGTTGTGGATGCCCTTGAACATCCACCGCGTGCTCGGAAACGTGGCGTTCGGGGGGTTTCTGGTCGGAGCCTATGCCGCTGTGAAGTTCCTCGCCGCTGACGCGGAGTCGAGGCGAGCCCACTACGACTGGATGGGGTATGTGGGGAACTTCATCGGCTTGGCTGCATTGATTCCGCTCCCCTTCGCGGGCTACTACCTGGGGCGGGAGGTCTACAGCGCAAGCGCGGTGATGGGCAACAACATGATGGGAGGCGCCTTCTCCTGGACGTTCATTCTCCAGGGCATGCTCGTCGGCCTGCTCTTCATGATCGGAAACTACTACCTGTGGTCCGGAATGAGCCGCATCCCCGGAGCCGAGCGGTATCAGAAGTTCGTCAAGTACTTCAACGCCATCCTGATCGTCTGCGTCGCCGTCTGGTTGACACCCCGCAACCTGCCCTTGAGCGCCGAGGAGCAGCTTGCTTTGGGGGGACAAGTCCATCCGGTCCTGGGGTACTTCGGTCTCATGGCCGCAAAAAACGCCGTGATCAACCTCATCATCCTGACGACCTTCGCGAGCTTCCTCCTCTACCGGAGGGCCAACAAGACCGATCTTCTGCCCCTCTCCGAGCAGGGCGGCGGGGCGACCACGGTCATGGTGCTCTCCGGGGCGTTGTGCGTGCTGTTCTTGGGCTGGTACGCCGGTGTTCTCTTCACCCTGCCGCCCGAGTCGCTTGGGTTGGGACCGGAGCGCGCCGTCTACATTCGGATTCCAGCCGTTCTGCTCGTGGGGACGATGCTGGCCACGGTGCTGTGCGTGGTGCTGACCCTGCGCGACCGGGGCCACCTCGCTCAGATCATCTACATGGCCGTGGTGGCGTTCGGGTCGGTGGCCTTCCTCGGCGTGTACGGCTTCATCGTCATGGCTCAGGCGAATCCGGTGCTCCGCCAGGTCGCGGCCGCCCAGTGGATCATCCTCATGGCGGGGTTGATCCTGGTCACGGCCATCGACGTTCTTCTGTTCCGCGGAGCCCGGAGCCTCGGCGGCATCCGCTGGGGCGAGGTCACGGCCCGCTCGCAGTACGCGCTGGTCGCGCTCTGCGTGACGTCGGTCTTGACGATGGGTCTCATGGGTTTCATTCGGTCGGGCCTCAGGGAGGACTGGCACATCTACGGCGTCCTACGGGATACGACTCAATGGAGCTTCACTCCCACGAACGCCGTGATGGCTCAGATGGTGGGAGCGATCACGCTGGTGTTCTTGGGAGCCGTGACATTCCTTTTCTGGTTGTCGGGCCTGAGCGACAAGGAGCGTACGCCGACCACGCCTCCGGGCCCGCTCTCACGCCAGCCGCTGCTCGGTCCCGCGGGATCGGACTGAGGGGGCTCTTCCTTATGACCTGCCCACGTGACGCCGCCCGAGCGCTTGAGCCCACGGGCCTGTGACCTATGGCCATCGTCAAGGTCTCCGCATTCACCGTGATCCTCATCGGACTCTTCATGTGGTCGGGGAGCGGGATCACGCGAATCGCCGGCGGAGGTGAGCCGGCGCCCCTCGGAGAGGGCGTCACCGTGGGGAACGGCGAGCAGGTCTTCTGGGGGCCCGGCAAGTGCAGCACGTGTCATTCGGTCGGAAGCCGGGGGAGCTCGGTGAGGGGGCCCAACCTCGGTGCGTCCGATGCCGGTCCTCCAATCGCGGTGCGGGCCCTCGAACGGGCGCGCGTCCGGTCCGCCGCGCTGGGGCGGGAGCTGGGGGCCACCGAATACCTGATCGAAGCCGTGGCCGATCCGAGTGCGTACGTCGTCGACGGGTTCAAGGACGAGATGCCCACCGTCTACGAGCCCCCGATCAGCCTGGGGCCGGATCAGATCGCGTCCGTCATCCTCTACCTCCAGACCGTGGGCGGAACGGCCGACGCCGCCAGCATTGTGCTGCCGGCCGAGGTCCGGGCGGCGGCTGGAGGGGCGCAGGAGGTCGAAGCGTGGTCCCCGTACCTGGACGGGGATCCGGCCGCGGGCCGGGAGCTGTTCTTCGATCTCGAGGGACCGACTCCGTGCGCGAAGTGCCACGTGGCCGAGGGTGGGGGAGGCGACATCGGCCCCGACCTGTCGGCAGTCGCGGGCACCCGGACCGCGCAGTTCATCGTCGAGTCGATTCTCGAGCCGAGCGCCTCGATCGCCGGCGGCTACGAGTCGGTTCTCGTCCAGACGTCGGACGGGCGCATCTTGGATGGGGTGGTTCGGCGGGAAACCGCCGACTCGATCTGGCTCGTGACGGCGGATGAAGTCGAGTATGCGCTGGCGGCGGAGGATGTCGCCCGGAGGCGTGAGCAGGAGCTTTCGCTCATGCCGAGCGACTTCGCCGACTTGATTTCCGTGGCCGAGTTCCACGATCTCCTGTCGTATCTGCGAACGCTGCAGTAGGAGCGGCTCCGAAATGGATGAGACAGGATCGGCAGTCGGAGGACGGAGGACGGAATCGGTCTCCGACCACCGGGGAGGAGGAAGAAGTTGAGCAGGGAGGACGACCGTGCCCGCCGGGGAGGGCCCCTCGTGGCGGCCGCTGCCTTGGCCGGCATCTATCTCGGACTCAGGTTCGGCGTACCCTGGCTGTCGGTTCTGCTGAGACTGAGCGAAACACCGGCCCCCGTGCCAGGATTCGCGCTGGCCGGATACATGGCGTGCTCGGTCGTCGGCGTCCTCATCTACGCGAGCGCCGACGAGGAGCGATGGCGTGGTTTCCTCGGTCCCGTGGTCCGGGTGTTCAGCATCCCCGCCGAGGGGCCTGGACGGGCTCAACTCGCGGTCCTCGCGCTCATTCCGCTGCTGGCCGGGTGGGTGGCTTGGCGGCAGGTGATGCCGAACCCCGGCACGCCGGCCGTGATCCGTGTCCAGCATCCCGCCCTGCCGGACCGGTTCGCCGCCATGGAGAATCCGTTCGACCGGAGCTCGCCCGAAGAGATCGAGGTGCTCGAGCGGGAAGGCCTCGTTCTCTACCAGAAGAACTGCAGGCCTTGCCACGGGACGAGAGCCGACGGGGCCGGCCCGCTCGCGCGCGGGCAGCGGCTCCAGCCGATCGACTTCACGGATCCCGGGACGATCGCAACCGTAGTGGAATCGCATCCGTTCTGGAGGATCCGCGAAGGATCCCTCGGGCTGCCGGCCATGTCGACCCCCTGGAACTCGGCGATGCCCCCCTGGGGGGACGAGCTCAGTGACGAGGAGATCTGGAAGATCATCATGGCCGAGTACCGGCTCTCGGGCACCGAGCCCCGCGAACCGGAGGAGCTGGGCGGATGAGCCGACGCGCGTATCGGACCCCCCGTCAGGCCCGCGCGGCGCCGGGGTGCGGGGTCCGCCCCCCACTCCCTCTTCGCCGGTCGGGGAGTCGCGTCACGTCTCTGGGCGGCTTGCTCGCGCTTCTGGGACTGCTTGCCGACGCTCCCGGCTCCGCATCCGCTCAATGGATCGAGATAGAGGTTCCGCCCCGTCCCGATCCCGCGACCGTGGACGCGGCGGCGGGCAGGGCGATCTACGAGGAGCGCTGCTGGTTCTGTCACGGCGAAGAGGGAGACGGCCAGGGGCCGGTCGCTCCCTACCTGTGGCCGCGGCCCCGCGACTTCACCGTGGGCAGTTACAAGCTTCGCACGACCCTGTCGGGGGAGTTGCCGCTGGACGAAGACCTCTATCGGACGATCACGATGGGCATCCCCGGCAGCTCCATGCCCGCCTGGGAGTCGGTGCTGTCCGAGCGAGGCCGGTGGCAGGTGATCGCCTACATCAAGAGCTTCGCCGCGGACCTCTTCGAGGACGAGTTCTTCGATCCCTATCAGGCCATCGCGGAGCTGGGGGAGCAGCCCGCCGGACGCCGGGAGGACCTGATCGCCGCGGGGCGGAGGATCTACGACGAGAACCAGTGCTGGGAATGCCACGGAATGCTCGGGCGCGGTGACGGTTCCAGGGTGCCCCAACTCACCGACGACTGGAACTATCCGATCTGGCCGGCGAACCTGCACGAGCAGTGGAAGCTCAAGGGGGGACAGACGGTCGAGGAGATCTACCTCCGTTTCACGACCGGCCTGGACGGCACTCCGATGCCGTCCTTCGAGGCGACCGTCGGCAACGAGGAGCGCTGGCAGCTCGCCTACTACATCGAGTCGCTCATCCCCGACGAGGAGGACGAGCCTCGATCGGGCAGCGTCATCCCGTCCCTGCGCGTGGAGGGTGGGTTGCCCGAAGCACCGGACGACCCGCTCTGGGAGGAGGCTGAGGAAGTCAGGGTGCCCCTGACGGGACAGGCGACCTTCGCTCCGCGCTGGCAGATTCCCGCGGTGACCGACATCTCCGTTCGGGTCGCATTCAACGCCGACGAGATCGCCTTCCGGCTGGCATGGGACGATCGCTTCGCCGACACCTTGGCCGCGGACCCGGAGCTTGCGCTCGCAGAGGGTTACTCGGCCGACGATACCTATCCGGCTCTCTTCCCCGACGGTCAGCGCGTGCGGGGCCGGTACCCCGATGCTGCGGAGGTCATGATCCCCGTACACCTCGGGGGCGGTCCTGTCCTTCCGCACTTCGTCTACGGCGACGCGGGCCGGCCCGTGGATCTCTGGCGCTGGCGCGCCGAGCACGCGTACGGAGCCGGTGGGCCGGAGGTCGTCGAGCTGCGCGCGGACGGAGCGGACGCCCCGCCCGAGCCCCACGCTCCGGAGAGCCAGCTCTCGACAGGGACCGGAGCCTGGACGGAGGGACGGTGGTCCGTGGTGATCCGGAGGCCGCTCCGGACCGACGACGCGGCGGGTGAGGTCCAGCTTGGAGCCGGACAACTGGTGCCGGTCGCCTTCCACGTCTGGGAGGGAGCCAACGGCGAGACCGGGCTGCGGATGTCGCTGTCCTCCTGGATGTACCTCGACCTGCGCGAGCCAGCGGCCCTGACCGCGTACCTCGGCGTGCTCGCCGCGGTCGTCCTGGCGGCGCTCGCCGAGTGGGGTCTCGTCCGGTGGATCCGAAGCGCCGGCGCGCGCGGCCGATTCGCGCACCTCGGGATCGGGGTCGCTTCCGCGGGAGCCGAGTCGCCGTGAGCGCGTCCGCAGCAGATCGAGAGCTCGGGCTGGGGCGGCCCATCACGCGTCGGGACTTCGTGTGCGGCACCGCGGCGCTGGCCGCGGGCGCGGTGGTGGGATGTGGGGAGTCCGACATCCCCAACCGGACCGCAGGCTCCCCCGCCCGCTCCGGGGCCGACTACGCCTTCGACGTCGCAGCGGACTGGTTCGGACCGGGCGGCGTCGGCGACTACCGTGACTCCCACGGGAACACTCCTGCGCTGGTCCGCGACGCCCACCGCATCAGGGCCGGAGAGTTCGACCAACCGCCTCTGCGGGCGATCGATGGTGGGGAGGAGTACGACCTGGTCGTCGTCGGAGGGGGCTTCTCGGGTCTGTCCGCGGCGCACCATTTCCGCCGCCTGAACCCGGCCGGCCGCTGCCTGGTCCTCGACAACCACCCGATCTTCGGAGGGGAGGCGAAGCGAAACGAGTTCGTCGTCGACGGTCACCGCCTTGTGGGGCCCCAGGGCTCCAACGGCTTCGGGGTCCGGGAGGCGACCGGGGGTCCGGACGACTACTTTGCCGCGCTGGGCATCCCGCGCGAGTTCGAGTACCGCGAGCCCGAGGGCCCGGCCGCCGGAATGAGGATCCCCTTCGACAACTACGGATTCCTTCATTGGCAGCACGACCTCTTCTCCGTCGGTCACTTCTTCGACCAGGGAGGGGGGCGGTGGGTCCACGATCTCTGGAGGGCGGGTCTCGAGAGCACTCCGTGGAGTCCGAGTGTTCGGGAATCCTTCCGTCGCGTCCGGGAGGAGGAGGCCGGAAGCCACGCCCAGGGGGAGATCGGGCCCTGGCTCGACTCGATGACGATGAAGCAGTACTACGAGGATGTTCTCGGGCTTCCCTCCGAGGTCACCTCGTACGTGGATCCGATCCTCGCGAGCATCATCGGGCTCGGCTGCGACGCCATCTCGGCGTGGTGGGGCGTCCACTTCGAGCTGCCTGGGTTCAGGACGCCGGATCGCTACGCGGACGCCACGTTCCACTGCTTTCCCGGGGGAAACGCGGGCCTCGCGCGCTACTTCCTCAAGGGCCTGATTCCCGACGGAATCGAGGGGTCGGGAGACCTGGAGGGGGTCCTGAACGGCGCCGTGGCCTTCGACCGCCTGGACCGCCCGGACCGCCCCGTGCGCATGCGTCTCGGTTCAACGGTCGTAAGGGTCGAGCATCAGGGTGCCGTCGGCGGCTCCGAGCGGGTCTTGATCACCTACCTAAAGGACGGCGACGTTCACCAGTTGCGTGCTCGCTCCGTCGTGATGGCGTCGGGCGGATGGATCAATCGACGGATCCTGCGCGACCTCCCCGAAGGGCACCACCGCGCCTATGAGGCGTTTAGCCACTCGTCGGTGCTCGTGGCCAATGTGGCGCTGAAGAACTGGCGCTTTCTCGAGCGTCTCGGAGTTGCCGTGGGCGTCTGGTCCGGCGGGTTCGGGTTCTACTGCAACGTCCGGCGTCCCATGATCGTGGGCGGTGAGGCGCCGCCGCTCCATCCGGACCAGCCCATCGTACTGACGTTCTACGTTCCCCTGTACTTTCCGGGTGCGCCCGCCGTGGAGCAAGGCGTCAGGGGTCGGGCTGAGGTGCTCGGGACCTCGTTCCCGGAGTACGAACGGCGGATCCGGGAGCAGATGGTCCGGCTCTTCGGGGACGCGGGGTTCGATCCGGCCGCCGACATCGCGGGCATCATCCTGAACCGCTGGGGGCACGCCTACGTGAATCCGGGTCCGGGGTTCATGTTCGGGCGGGGCGATACGCCCGCTCCCCCGGACGTGCTCCGGGAGCCCTTCGGCCGGATCGCCATCGGCCATTCGGAGCTCCGAGGTCATCAGAGCTGGACGGCGGCCGCGCGGGAGGGGCGACGTGCCGTCGAGGCCCTGGTCGGCTGATCCACGGGTTCCAGGGACGGATGCACCGTGACCGGCCAACCACTCGCCCGACCGCCCAGGGGCCTTCTCCGAATCGTCCCGAACGCCATCAGCGCCTTCCGGATTCTCGGCGTGCCGCTGTGGATCGTGCTCCTTTCGAAGTGCGATGCGGTGGCGGCCGCAGGTGGCGACGCCGGAGGCTGGCGTCAGGCCGCCGTCGTGATGCTTCTGGCAATCGGTGCCTCGGATCTCGTCGACGGATACATCGCCCGACGCTACCGGGTCGCCTCGCGCAGGGGGTCGATCCTGGACGCGTTGGCCGACGGGCTTGTCCAGCTCGGAGGGCTCGGCTTCTTCGCGCTCGTCGCCCGCGCGGCGTTTCCCCCTGTTCCCCTTTGGTACTTCATGCTCATGGTCGCGAGGGGACTGGTGCTCACCAGTGGGTGGCTGGCGATGGGAGTCCTCGACGAGAGGGCGCCGGTCGTGCATGAGTGGCACGGGAAGCTCTCCGCCTTCCTCATGTTCTTGCTGTTGGTCTGGGTGACGGGCGGTCTCCCGGCGCCCGGAGTCCGATTGGGGACGATCGCCATCGCCGCTCTTGTCGGATGGAGCACCACGATGTACGTGCGGGTGGGATGGCGCGCCCACCGTGACGCGGGCCCAACGAGATAGAAGGAGGGATGCGGGAAGCTCCGAGGGCCCTCTTCCGCGCCCCACGGCCCGTCCCTGGCCGCAGTGGATTCGGGATCGGGCCTCCGGCCCCCCTGCCGCGGACCGGGGCGTCGCGGGCCGGGACGTCCTGGCGGTCCGGCGCGCCTCTGAACTAACTTCACGTCCCCACGTCTCGGAGAAGCCCGAATGGACCCTGTCTATACACTCGCGCGCTTGCGGCGCGGTAGGAGCCGCGCCCGCCACGACTCCTCGCCTCTATGCCGCGCTCCCCGTCCCCCGCGACACGGCCGCACGGTGAGCGGCGTCTGCACGCGGACCCCGGACGAGGGCGTGCCGACTCAATCGGTGGCCATCCTCCCCGAGCCGGAAGTGCCGGGCTTCGCCGTGCCCTGGCGGCGGCGGATTCCCGTCGAGAGGATCGGTTCCCAGCGCCGAGTGGTTGCGGGGGATTCGGTCGAAGCGCGTCCGACGTGACCGCCGCCGGCGGAGGGACGGCCGGGGGCTCCGGCGCCAGCACGACCGGCCTGGCACGGGAGCTCGGCCTGTTGGGACTCGCGGCAACCGGAATCTGCGCCATGCTGGGCGCCGCCATCAACGTGATCCCGATCATGATTCACAGGAGCGTGCCCGGGATCGGACCGTACGTGCTCCACGCCTACGCCTACGCGGCCATTCCCGCCATCCTCGCCGCCCTGGCCTACGCCATCCTCTCCTCCGCCATGCCGCGGGCGGGCGGAAGCTACGTGTTCGGGAGCCGGGGACTGAGCCCCTATTGGGGCTTCGTCGCGAGCTTCTCGCAGTGGTTCGGTCTCAGCATCGCCATCGGCGTGGTTTCCTACGTCTTGATTCCGTTCCTCCGCGACATCGCTCAGGCGGTGGGCTGGCAGCCCCTGGCGGAGAGCCTCGACGTGGGGCTCGTGCGCGTGACGCTGGCCCTTGCCTTCCTCTGGACGTTCGTGGGCGTCAATCTCCGCGGAGTGCGCCTGTATGAGCGCACGCTGATCCCGCTCATGTTCCTCATGTTTGCCCTGGGGGCGGTGGTCGTCGTGGCCGGCTTCGCGTTTGATCACCAGGACTTCACCGTGGCGGTCGAGCTCGCCGGGGAGCCGGCCGCGGCCGCCGCCGCGGCGGCGCCCTTCCGCATCGGCACCTACCTCGCCGCCTCCGCACTCCTCTTCTCTAGCTTCATCGGCTTCGATTCGATCGCTCAAGCCGGGGGCGAGGTTCGCAATCCCTCGCGTTCGCTGCCGCTGGCGATCGGAATCGCGGTGTTCACCGTTGGAGCGTTCTACATGCTCTTCACCGCCGCCGTCTACCACGCCGTGCCGTGGACGTACGTGGCCGAGCAGGCGCAGACGCGGGACCTGACCGCGCCAGGGCTCCTGGGCTACCTGCTCCCGCCGGCCTGGACCGTGGCCATCGTCGCGGGGGCGGCAGTGGCCCTGATCAACGACCTTCCCGCCATGTTGCTCTCCGTGTCGCGGCTCATGTTCGCGTGGGCCGAGGACGGAATCTTCCCGCGACGCGTGGCCGCGGTGCACGCGAAGTGGCGCACGCCGCATGTGGCTATTCTCCTCAGCGGCCTCATGGCGAGCGTTGGGATCATAGGCAGTCACCTCGCCGGCGACTTCTTTCTCGGCATCGACATCCTCGTGACCTCCATGCTGGTGAACTTCCTGGTCATGTGCTTGGCCGTCCTCGCGCTGCCCGGGCGGAGCCCCGAGATTGCCCGGCACGTGCGCGTTCTCCCGTCTCGACCCGTGCAAGTGGCGGCGGCTGCGGGGGGCGTCGTGATGCTCGCGATCTTCTTGGGCGTTCACGTCTGGAAGGACCTCTCGACGCCGGTGGCTGCCTGGTACCTCCACTCGACGCCCGTGTGGCTGGCCGTCATGGCCGTCGGCACGGCGATCTACCTGAGGGAGCTCGGCGCCCTCCGCTCCAAGGGTGTCGACACCAGCGAGCTCTTCTCGACCCTGCCCCGCGAGTAGCGAGGGTCTGTGGCCTCGGGGCTGGCCGGGGACGGCGAAGCCGGACGGGTGGAGCGGATCGAGCTCGCGCCGGACCTCGAGATCTCGCGGGTCCTGACCGGGCTGTGGCAGATCGCCGACATGGAGCGGGGAGGGGAGCCCCTCGATCCCGATGCCGCCTCCGCAGCGATGCGGGAGTACGTGGAGGCGGGACTCACCACGTTCGACATGGCCGACCACTACGGCTCCGCCGAGGTGATCTCCGGCCGGTTCGCCCAGCGAAGGGGGGGGGAGCCTGCGGCCGAGCTCTTGACCAAGTGGGTACCCAAGCCGGGTCCCCACACCCGCGACGACGTGAGGGCCGCCGTTCGCCGGTCCCTGGACCGGATGGGAGCGGACCGGCTCGATCTCCTGCAGTTCCATGCCTGGAGCTACGCCGATCCGGGTTGGCTGGATTGCCTCTTCTGGCTGCAGGAACTCAGGAATGAGGGGCTGGTCGGCCATCTCGGGCTCACGAACGTCGATACCGCCCACCTGCGGATCGTGCTGCACAGCGGCGTCGACGTCGTGTCGAACCAGGTCTGCTACTCCCTCATCGATCAGCGGGCTCGCGAGGGCCTGACCGAGCTCTGCCTCGAGCACGGCGTCAAGCTGTTGGCTTTCGGCACCCTGGCCGGAGGACTTCTCACGGAGCGGTGGCTCGGAGCTCCGAGGCCCCCGATCAACGGTCTGGAGACGTGGTCGCAGATGAAGTACTGGCGCTTCGTCGACGTCGCGGCCGGCTGGGACACCTTCCAGCGGCTCCTCGGTGTGGTCCACGGGGTCGCCGAGCGACGCGGCGTCTCGATGGCCAACGTGGCCTGCCGCTACATCCTCGAGCAGCCCGCCGTGGGCGGCGTCATCATCGGCGCCCGCCTGGGGCAGAGAGAACACATTCGGGACAATCTTCGGCTCTTCGACTTTTCGCTGGACGCGAACGACACGGCCGAGATCGAGGCCGCTCTGTCCGAGATCGGTCCGATTCCCGGGGACTGCGGCGACGAGTATCGAAAGCCGCCGTTCCTGACGGCCTCGGGCGACCTGAGCCATCACTTCGACTCTCTTCCCCCACCCTACGCGGCGAGAGAGGGAGGCGACGGCCGAACGCTCGTGTCGACCGGCACGATCTGGGAAGATCTGGCCGGGTTCAGCCGGGCCGTGCGGCGCGGGTCCCGCATCTGGGTATCCGGCACCACGGCGACGCACGGGGACCGGCACATCGGCGGTTCGGATCCGGCGGCCCAGACCCACTTCGTCATTGACAAGATCGAGGGAGCGCTCCAGGCCCTCGGCGGGCGGCTGGCCGACGTCGTACGCACGAGGGTCTACGTGCCGCCGGGGGGGGACTGGGAGGCCGTGGCGCGGGCGCATGGACAGCGGTTTGGGGCCGTTCTGCCTGCCAACACGCTGGTTCATGCGGGATTGGTGGGGGACCAGCACCTCGTCGAGATCGAGGCCGAGGCCGTCGTGCCGTGACGCCGTCCGTGATTCGGCCGCGATCCCTCGGGCGGCATCGGTTTGGGGAGATCGGCGAGCGCGTCCCGCGCCGGCTCTCGAAGGCGGACCGGTGGGCGCGCCCCAGGTCGCCGCGGCCGAGGGCGGCCCTCGGGGGCGGCGCGAGCGCCGTCAGCTCCGTTTCTGGCGGGACGGATGCCGCTCCCTAGAGGATCTCCTGGAGCTCCACCTCGAAGACCAGCGTGGAGTTGGGTCCGATGACGCTCCCCGCCGCCTGCTGGCCGTAGCCGATAGCGGGCGGGATGTAGAAGCGGTAGTGGCTGCCCACGGGCATGAGCTGGAGGCCCTCGCTGAACCCGGCGACCACGCGATTCACGGCGAATTGGCTGGGCTCGCCGCGGTCGTAGGAGCTGTCGAACTCCTGGCCGTCGATCAGCGTGCCCCGATAATGGACCTTGACCTGGGCGTCCGGGGTGGGCCTGGGGCCATCGCCCTGGGTCAAGACCTCGTACTGGAGTCCGCTCTCGGTGACGATGACGCCCTCCCTGATGGCGTTCTCGGCGAGAAACGCCTCGCCCTCGGCAAGGTTCTTCTCCATGAGCTCTTGCTGGGCCTGGAGCTGGGCCATCTGGACCTGCTCGCCCACGCGCCGCCTGGCCGCGACGATGGAATCCACGAAAGAGGGCTCCAGCTCGCGCTCCTCCAACGCATCCTCGATGCCTCGCATCAGGGCATCGAGGTCGAGGTACTGCCTGGTCGGCTGGAAGTTCGTGCCGATCTCGAAGCCGAGGCCGTAGCTCGCCCTTTCGACGTCGGAATCCGAAGAGGCCGTCTCGCCGGACTGACAGGCAACGGTGAGGACCGATGTTGTAGCCGCAAGCCATCCCGACCGATAGAGCATGTCCGTTCCTTTCTTAGGAGAAGTACGAATGTACCTCGATCGCCGCGAAGGGCCAACCACCTCGGGCCCCCCGGGCTATCGCCCCGGGTGGGTCGTCGTCGCCGCCTTGCGTAGGAAGCGCTCGGCGAGCTGCATCCGCCGCTGGTCACCCTCGCGACGAGCCTCCTGCAGGATCCTTCGGACGTGCGGCACGAGTTCCGGTTCCCCCCAACGGTAGCCGGTGGCTCGCTCCGCGCTCTGTGAGTTGCCCTGGTTGGCGCCCTCGATCAAGGCCCGCGCCGCGGCCTCGGAGTGGCGCGGCGAGTCCGGGTCCGGGAGACCGTAGCGCGGCTCCGGATCCGGATCCTGATCCTCTTTCACGAATGCTCTCGACATGGCCACAAGATACCGGGAGCCAGCGCCCTCGGTAGGGTCCGGCCGGAGGGCGGGCACCGACCCGGACAAGGATTCGGGCGGGACGGGCGCGTAGCTGCCGTCGCGCGCGTCACCTGATGCACCGCTCCGAGCGGGTGCGTTCTTCGGGTCGGCGCGAGGCGGCGTGGACGGTGGCTCGCGCCGAGACCCGGCGCCCGACCCCTGCCGGGCCGTCGAACGGGGATGTCGAGTTGGCGGGCCCCTGATGGCCGCGCAGTCCCGGCCCTTGTAAACTGCCGGACCGCCAGCGACGGACGCGCGACCGCCGGGCGCCCCGCACTTGGAACGGCTGCGCAATCAACTCGGGAGGGGCAGTGTCGAACTTCACCACGGTTTGGGAGCTTCTGGCGGCGGGACGAGACGACGACGTGGCGATCGCGGCTCTCGCTCGGCCCGCCCTGACGTACGGGCGGGTGCGATCGCATGTCCGTGCGACGGTCGACGCGCTGAACGAACGTGGGATCGGGCGCAACGACCGGGTGGCGATCGTCTTGCCCAACGGGCCCGAGATGGCCTCGGCGTTTCTGTCGCTCGCTTCGGGGGCGACCACGGCACCGCTCAATCCCGCCTACCGCAGGCAGGAGTACGAGTTCTACCTCTCCGATCTCGGTGCCAAGGCGCTCCTGGTTCAGGAAGGAAGCGATTCACCGGCGGTTGGGGTGGCCGCCGACCTCGGGATTCCGTTGCTGGAGCTGCGGGTCGGGGAGGCAGCAAACGCGGGCACGTTCGAGCTGGTGGGCGATGGCCGTGGAGCGCCGGCGTCAGCGGGCGGGATGGCGGAACCCGACGATATCGCCTTGATGCTGCACACCTCAGGAACGACGTCACGTCCCAAGTTAGTCCCCCTCGCGCAGCGGAACGTCTGTGCCTCGGCCGAGAACATTCGGCGGACGCTCCGGCTCACGAGCGGAGACCGCTGCATGAACGTCATGCCCCTCTTCCACATCCATGGGCTGATGGCCGCGATCCTGGCCCCCCTCGGCTCCGGCGCCTCCGTGTTCTGCACACCGGGGTTCAACGCGCTCAAGTTCTTCGGCTGGCTCGACGAGGCACGGCCCTCCTACTACACGGCGGTGCCGACGATGCATCAGGCGATCCTTGCCCGCGCCGAACGAAACCGGGACGTGCTCGATCGCGTCTCGCTCCGGTTCGTACGATCCTCCTCCTCCTCACTCCCCCCCCAGGTGATGGCCGAACTCGAAGACGTCTTCGGCGCTCCCGTGGTCGAGGCCTATGCCATGACCGAAGCGTCGCACCAGATGACGTGCAACCAGCTTCCTCCGGGTCAGCGCAAGGCCGGCAGCGTGGGTGTGGCCGCCGGACCCGAGGTCTCGATTATGGACGATGAAGGGAACGTCCTGCCTGCGGGCTCGGTGGGAGAGGTCGTCATCCGTGGACCCAACGTCACCGACGGCTACGAGAACAACCCGGACGCCAACGCCGCCGCGTTCACCAACGGATGGTTCCGTACGGGCGATCAAGGCGTCATGGACAAAGACGGGTTCCTCACGATCACGGGCCGGCTCAAGGAGATCATCAACCGCGGCGGCGAGAAGATCTCACCGCGCGAAGTGGACGACGCGCTCATGGATCACCCCGCAATCCAGCAGGTGGTCACCTTCGCCGTTCGCCACCGGAAGCTCGGGGAGGAAGTTGCGGCGGCTGTGGTCTTGAGAGGAGAGGCCTCGGCCACCCCGCGCGAGATCCGGGAGTTTGCTGCCGGTCGGCTGGCCGACTTCAAGTGTCCGCGGAGGGTCGTCATTCTCGACGAGATCCCCAAGGGACCCACCGGAAAGCTCCAGCGGATTGGGCTGGCCGAGAAGCTGGGTATGGAGGCCTGATGCGCATCTGCATCTACGGAGCGGGTGCGATCGGAGGGTACCTCGGGGTACAGCTCGCGCTGGCCGGCGAGGACGTCACGCTGATCGCCCGCGGCCCCCACCTCGCGGCGATGAAGGAACGCGGGCTCAAGCTGCTCATCGCCGGTGAGGAGCGCGTGGTCCGCCCGCACTGCACGGATGATCCATCCGAGGCGGGCCCCCAGGACTATGTGATCATCACGCTGAAGGCGCACTCGGTGCCCTCGGTCGTCGAACTCTTGCCCCCGCTCCTCGGACCGGACACGGCCGTCGTGACCGCCACCAACGGGGTGCCCTGGTGGTACTTTTACGGACTCGAAGGCCCGTGGCGGGGCCGCAGGCTCGAGAGCGCGGATCCGGGCGGCGCACAGTGGAACGCGATCGGGCCGGACCGGGCGATCGGCTGCGTGGTGTATCCGGCCACGGAGGTGGCCGAGCCGGGTGTGATTCGACACCTGGACGGCAATCGCTTTACCCTGGGGGAACCGAGCGGCCAAAGGACCGAGCGGGTCCGGACGTTGAGCCGAGTCCTCATATCGGCGGGGTTTCGCGCACCGATCCGAGACATCCGCAACGAGCTCTGGGTGAAGCTCTGGGGCAACCTCTCCTTCAACCCCATCAGTGTGCTTACCCAGGAAACGCTGGACGTGGTGGCGACGGATCCGGGGACGCGGGGGGTGGCCAGACGCATGATGCTCGAGGCACAGGCCGTCGGCGAGAGTCTGGGCGTCCGCTTCAAGGTGCACGTGGATCGACGCATCGACGGGGCCGCAGCCGTGGGCGCCCACCGGACCTCCATGCTGCAGGACCTCGACCATGGGCGACCGATGGAGATCGACGCCCTGGTGACCGCCGTTCAGGAGATGGGCCGCCTCACTGCAGTTCCCACACCGACGATCGACGTGGTCCTGGCGCTCGTGCGCCAGCGGGCGCGGGCCGCCGGCTGTTACTGAAGGACGACGCTCCGCCAACACCGGCAGGACCTGGGGGCGTCGCGCCATCGGAGTGCGCTCGGGTTCGGGCGCGTTGGGCCTTGACCGCCCCGTCCGGGCTCTGGGATCCGGCCTCCGAGATCCCGGCGCCGGATCCCCGAGGCGCTCCTGCGCTCGCGGGCGAGACGGCCCATCGGCCGCGCGGTGCTCACGCCGAGCCCTCGAGGTGCTCTTCGGGTGACCGGTCTCTGAGATTGAATCGGCGCCTCGCGACGACTTGTGCATCGCGTTCCGTCCCGAGGGTCAGGTTCGGATCCCGCATCTGTTCATCGGGTGCATCGGGGCCGGAACCGACCCGGCCGTAGCGCGGGATCGAGACGGACGCGGCAGGGTCGAGCCTCCGCTCCTTCCTTCGTCGTTCCGGCCGTCCGGAGCTCCATCGGCAGCGATGGAGCTCGTCTCCTGCGCGCCGGCATCCCGAGCGAGCGCCGCGTGAAGAGAGGGAACCCGGCTAACTAACTGCCCCGAAATCGAACCATGAAGAGGCCTTCGTTTCGGCTCGTGAAAGCGATCACGCCGCTTTCGAAGAAGGGATAGTTGCTCCAGGATCCCTGGAAGCCCGGCTCGTCGCTCAAGGGCAACGTATCGAAGAATCCGACCTCGACCGGGCTCACCGGATCGGAGATGTCGAGGATCCGGAGACCGCTCCCGTAGTTGGACTGGTACATGAGGTTGCCCCGGATGTAGAGGTTGTGATCCGAGGACGTTGTCACGCCCAGGTGTTCCTTGGCCAGGACCGGATCGTCCAGGTCCTCAATGTCCCAGATGAGCGTCCGCGTGCGGGTCGTCGTGCCATGCAGTTCGTCGCTCTCGTCGTCGATGTAGAAGTAGCGGTGGTCATCCGAAATCCAGCCTTGGTGCACGTAGGCGAAGTTCGGATACTCGGCCCGCGAGACGGCCAGGGGAGCGGTCTTGTCGGTGACGTCCGCAATGCTGAAGGCGTTCTCGTTGGAGCCCAGGCAGATCTCACGGCCTCGGTACTGTTCGTCGGGCCCCCGGTAGAAGATGCACTGGGCGTCGTGCGTGTAGCCGGACCCCTCCCGTCCCGTGGAGTGGTCCGCGAAGCAGCCCGCGAATACGGGAGCCGTAGGGATGCGGATATCGACCATGTGAAGCCCGCGCCCGCACGTGTCGCCGCCGGCCGTAGCCGCCGCCACGTAGGCGTACCCCGACGCTTCGTTGATGACGATGTTGTGGGCGCTGGCGATCCTGCCGTAGTGGGAGTCCTCCTCGAAAGTCGTCGGCGGACCTTGGGCGTCCCGGAGTCGCCGCAGGTCGAAGATCTGGACGCCGTGGTCCCACGCGCGGTCGGCCACGACGTACGCGTGATCCTGATAGACCTTCACGTCGCGCCACTTGCTCACGCGTGAACCGGCCGTTCGGGGGAGTTGGCCGATGTACACAGGGTTCTCTGGATCCTCGAGACCCACGAACGCCAAGCCGTCGGTGCGGCCGACGAGGACGTATTCGGTACCGGTCAGCGGATCGGTCCAACCCCACAGGTCGTTGAGCGTGATCGGGGGCACGCTGTCGGAGGAGACGGTGCCGGCGACCCGCCCACCGCCCAGCGCCTCGATGGGAAGAAACGACACGAGGTCGACGTTCGAACAACCGAAACCGGCGGCGAGGCCCCCCTCGCACCGAATCGTCCCCCCGAGAATCGGGCGCAGCAGATCGGCATCGCCCGGTCCCATCGGATCGCTGTCGCACGCGAGCGCCAGGGCGGCGCCGGCTGCGAGCGGAAGAGCCCGAAGGGCGGGCCGGGGCGAATAGCGGCTCGGAATCTCCTCCTCCTTCCGGTGCCGGCGATCTCGACGACCCGTACGGCTTCGCGTGTGCGTGACGGCGGCTGGATGGCACCTGCGCTCATACACTCGAAATGTAGGCATGGATGCACCGGTGCGCGACGGCGTTCCGCGAGGTCCAAGGGTTCCGAACCCGTCCGGAGGACGCTACGCCTCCCCCCCGAGCACTACCCTCAAGAACCGCCTCAGGATCGCCTCGGCTTCGGGCGTCTCGGGTGTCGCAAGCGCGAAATCCTCCATGGTGGCGTGACCCGTGAGCGCGAGGTACTCCGGATAGGTCTCGATGCGGGCGATGAGGCCTGCGCGGTCCAGCTCGGGATGGAACTGGGTGCAGTAGATCGGCGCTCCCTCCAAGCGGAACGCCTCGTTCTCCACCCGGTCGCTCGATGCGAGCCGGACGGCGCCCGGGGGCAGTTTGGTGACGATGTCCTCGTGGCCGATCTGCACTCGGAACCGAGACCCCAGGGGCCCGAACACCGGATCCCGCTCCCCTTCAGGGGTCAACGTCAACGTTGCGGTGCCGACCTCGGCCTGCTCGTGGTTATTGACGACTTCGCCCCCCAACGCACGGGCCATCGCCTGGAAGCCCCAACACGACGCGAACGTCGGCTTCGAGAACTCGTGCAGTTCCCGCATCGTGTCGAGCGCGGCGGGGAGCCACGGCCCGCCACTCGCGACGGAGTAGTCGCCGCTACCCCCCAGGAGCACCACGTCGGCCCGGTCCAGTTCCCGTTGGGAGGGGACGCCGCTCAGGAGATCGAAGACGCGGATCCGGCCGGGCGCGCACCGAAACGCGCGCGCGAAGGACTCGACCTCGTGTTCGCGCATGGGATCGTCGGCGTTCCTGACCTGGAGCAGCAGAAAGCGAAGATCGTCGGGCATTTCGCGTCGCCTCATCTCACCCCGACCGGGGCTCAGGCTCCGAAGAGCGGCACCCAGATCCGCCAGAAGATCAGGAGGACGCTCATGCCGGTGAAGACCACGAGGCTTGCCCATCCGAACCACCGGTCGAAGCGGCTCGGGTAGAAGACCTCGTCGCTCTTTGGGATGATCGTCATGCAGTAGTAGAGGTTGAGGTAGAAGATGACCGGCGCCACGAAGAAGGCCAGCGCCGACGCGACCAGAACCATGAAGACGGGGCGGGGGACACCCGCCACGATGATCACTGAGGCCACGAGCGAGTAGATCATCGTGATCCGGTAGATGTTGTACTCGGAATACCATTTTTTCCGGTATTCGTCGGTCACGTGATGCTCGTGTCCGACCCCGCTCAGGCGGGCCGTGGACTCGAAGAGGTTCCGGCAGCAGGCGCCGACGATGCGGGGCCAGCCGTCGAAATAGTTGAAGGCGGTCGAGAAGGTCGCAGCGAAGGCCCCGAAGATGAAGATCGTCATCATCCACGGCCCCACGCTCTCGGTGAAGATGGTGGCGATCTCCCCCATGACGGCTTGGCCCTCCACGGCGCTCGGATACATCCAAACGGCTGCCAGAAGCAGAAAGATGGTGGCGATCAGGAACGAGGTGACGTGCCCGAAGCGGAAATCCCACAGTCCGATCTTGAACCAGCGGCGGCAGTATTCGCGCAGGTGCGGAGACATCTGCCGTGCGTCTACGGCGAGCGCGTCCCTCGAGGAGGCGAAGGGATCGAAGCGGGAGATGAGCCCGGCCTCCTCGAGGGCGGGCCTCACCCTGGCCAATCCCGCCTTCTTGGCTTTGCCCCACTCCGATGCCTGCAGTGAGACATCGATGCCCGTCGGAAGGAGGCCCAGGAAGGCTGCGATGACGAGCCACGATCCGTCGGGCGCTTCCACGAGGAAGAAGTGCCCCATCTCGGACAGGGGGGCGGGCGACACGAAGTAGACGGCCAGCGACGAGGCGAGAAGGATCCCCGCGAGGATCTTGGTCAGAACCTCGACGGCCCTGTATTCACCGCGGAGGATGACGACGACGGAGATTCCGCCGAGGGCCAGCGCGTACACACCGAGCGCGACCGGGAGGCCTAGGTTCACCGTGAAGACGTAGTAGGCGACGGCGGCGGCGGCGATCAATCGGCCCGCCTGCCCCACGGCGCACTGGAGCAGCGTCGTGATCATCACGTACCACAGGGGCCACTTCCTCCAGGCGGTCGAGTACGCCTCCAAGAGGCTCTTCCCGGTCGCGTTCGTGAACCGGAAGGCCATCTCGAAGCCGTGGTACTTGAAGACGTAGGAGGCGGGTATGCACCAGAGGAGGGCGTAGGCGAACCGCCCGCCGGCCGTGGGTGCGGTCACCAGGTGGCTCGTGCCGATCCCCGTCATCATCAGGATCAGGCCGGGCCCGAAGTGGGCGATGAGCGCCCGCGGGGCCATCGACGGAAGCTCCATGCTCTCCAGGGACTCGAGGAGACTCTTCGGTGTGGAACCACCTTCCGCCATGCCGGTCCTCCGTGCAGGTCTGAGCGATCGGAGAAGCTACAGCGTCGACAGCGGCCCGACCAACCTACGAGTTCTCTTGCCCGCGGTGGCGGGGTGGTCATACGCTGAGGCCGTGTAGGGGAGGTGGCGGCCGCCGGGCGGCTGTGCGTGCCTCGCGTGCTTCGTCGAGTCGGACAAGGAGCTAGAGATGAAACCGTATCCACCTCTGGGAGCGGGCGGGGTCCTCGTGCTCTGCTTCGGCGTGCTGGCGGCCGGGGGGCTGGCGCCGAGGAGCGCGGCCGGGCAGCGGGGGGTGGACGAAGCCGCGATCCGTGAAGGGGCGCCTGGAGAGTGGCTCACCTACGGCCGGGACTACGCCGAGACCCACTACAGCCCGCTCGCCGAGATCGACGCGAGCAACGTCCAGCGTCTGGGCGTGGCGTGGAGCTGGGACCTCCCCAGGACGGGTGCGAGGCTCGAGGCCACGCCGCTCGTCGCCGACGGCGTCATCTACGCGACGGGACCCCTGAGCCTCGTGTTCGCTCTGGATGCCCGGACCGGACAGGAAAAGTGGCACTGGGACCCCGCGATCCCTGGCGAGGAGGAGGGCGGACCGAGCGTCTGCTGCGGGGACGTGAACCGCGGGGTCGCCCTGTACGGCGACAAGGTCTACGCGGGCCTTCTGGACGGTCGGCTCGTTGCCCTAGACCGGGAGACCGGAGCGGTCCGGTGGACGGTTCAGACCACGCCGACCGGCACCGACTACAGCGTCACCGGAGCGCCCCGAGTCGTGGGCGGCAGGGTGATCATCGGCAACAGCGGCGCCGAGTATGGCGTGCGAGGGTATGTCGGGGCCTACGATGCCGAGACGGGAGAGCAGCTCTGGCGCACCTACACGGTGCCCGGCGATCCCTCGCTCGGGTTCGAGAGCGAGGCGATGAGCGCCGCTGCCGAGACGTGGACGGGTGAGTGGTGGATCGTCGGGGGCGGCGGGACGGTGTGGGACGGCATGGCCTACGACCCGGAGCTCGATCTGCTCTACGTCGGGACGGGAAACGGGGCTCCGTGGAACCGCGACAACCGGAGCCCGGGCGGTGGTGACAACCTCTTCCTCGCCTCGATCCTGGCGCTCAACCCGGAGGATGGCGAGTTGGTATGGTACTACCAGACCACGCCGGGTGACGACTGGGACTACACGGCCACGCAGCCGATCATGCTCCTCGATCTCGAGATCGGTGGCCGGGAGCGGCAGGTCCTCGTGCAGGCGCCCAAGAACGGCTTCTTTTACGTGCTCGACCGGCGCACCGGTGAGTTGATCTCCGCCAAGGCCTTCGCCGATGACCTGACATGGGCATCGGGCATCGACATGGAGACGGGCCGGCCGATCGAGACGCCGGAAGCTCGCTACGGGCTGACCGGCCGCGGGGTCTGGCTGGCGCCCTCCACGGGTGGTGCGCACAACTGGCGGCCGATGTCTTGGAACCCGGGCACCGGACTCGTCTACCTGCCGGCCCAGAACAACCACTCCTACTACGAGAAGCTCGAGGACTTCCGGTACACGCCGAGAGAGTGGAACACGGGCACCGCACGGGGTCCGGAGGTCGCGCAGCCGCCTCGGCCGGAGCTGACCGGGCCCAGGACCGTTCTCCTCGCTTGGGATCCGGCGGAGAACCGTGAGGTTTGGCGGAAGGAGGGCGTCGGGGGGAACGGCGGCACGCTCTCGACGGCGGGCAACCTGGTGTTCCGCGGATCGGGCGACCGACTCATCGCCCACGACGCGCAGACGGGGGAGCAGCTCTGGGAGGCCCGCGTGGGGGACGAGACGGCGACACCGGTGACGTACGAGCTCGACGGACGGCAGTACCTGTCGATTCTGGCCGGGACGACCGAGAACGGCCCACCGCGGATGTGGACGTTTGTGCTCGACGGAGCGGCCCCGCCGTCCGGATGAGGTGTGGCGCATGCTCCCCTGGGGAGCGTGAGGCCGGCCGGGTCGCGCAGGGGATCTCGCCAGCCGGTCCGCATGCCCCACGCTTGAGCTTCGACTCTGTGACGTGTTCCCCGACGCACGTCGGCGTCGGGCGCGTGGCTGCCCCCGCGCTGCCCGCCCGGGGCGGGTCTCGATTGCCGCGACGACTCCCACACGTCGGTGGAGCTGAGCACGTCGGCGACCGTCCCGGGGGCAGGCGGGAGTCCTACTATCATGTGGGGAGGATCCGGCCCGCCTCGGCGGAGCGGGGTCACCGACTCTTCTGGCCCATGCGAGAGGGCTTCTGTGTCATCGGCCGGTCGGCAACTGAGGGCTGCGGTGTCGAGCCTTAGCGGGGGGAGGTCACTCATGAAAGGTTTCTGGTGCGGGCTTCCGGTTCTCCTTCTTCCGTTGATCACGGGCTGCGGGGGAGACGATGATCCGGTGGCGCCCATCCGCTCGGGGGAGATCTCGCTTGTGATGTCCGGCATCGGCCCGTCGGACATCGAGTCGGGCGTCATTGAACGGAACGTCGACATCACGAGCGCGGCCGTGAACCTGTGGACGAGTTACGTGCGGCTCACCACTGACCTGTGCGGCAACGCGCCGGCCGGGTTCGGGATCAACACGCTTGAGGTTCGCCTCGATCTCGAGGAAAGCGTGGGAGTCACCGCCTTGGACGAGGTCTTCGACGGTACAGTGACGGTGTACTTCGGGGCTGGCGGCACGACGGTCGACGTGGGCTCCGGGGTGCTGACCGGCCAGGGTCCCGTGGGGTTGGCGGCGTCCGCCACCCGCGAGGCACTGGCGGTCCTCCACGATGGGATGTTGGAGAGCGACTTCCGTGTCGGCCTCCGGGGCGGGACCTCGCGCACGCGCAACGACAGCTTCTCCATGCATCTGTCCGTGACGTTCCACGCCCAGGCGTTCTGCGGGTAGCCCCGTGCCCGGCTTCGGGCGCGCGCCGGTGCCGGCTTTCTCCCTTCGCGCCGACCGCCCGCGGAAGGGCCGCAGGCCCTCCAGCGCGGATCCTCCGGCACTCCCGTTAGGCCGTTCCTCCGCAGGCTGACCCGGTCTCGGAGCGCCTCAGCTCTCGAGGATTCGAGCCGCCCGCTCGAGCGCGTGCGACACGCGGTCCAGCATCTCGGCCACGAGGCCGATCTGCTCGGTCGCCTCCTGCCAGTCCCGTTCCTCGATCGCTTCCCGGATCCCAGGCAGGGTCTTGACCCCGTAGCCCGTGTGGAAGCCCGGCGCGTAGACCTGATGGCGGTACCACGGGCGCCGCGGGAGGCCGCCTTCGCTCGTCATGAGCCGCTCCGTGCTCCTGAGCACCCGGTTCAGGGCTTCGACATCCATGTTGCTCGCGCCCCCCTCCACGACGCGTTGCAGTGCCGTGTCAAGGGCCCGGGCGCTCGCCTCGAGGCGATGCACGGAGTTCTGGAGCGGAGCGAAGTTGAGGTACGGCACACCCTCTTCCAACTCGGGCGGCACATACGTCTTCGTGGGGTCGGCGGCGAGCACGTGGGCCCTCATGGCGACAAGCCGGTTGTTGCGATCCGTCGAGGCTCGGACGCCCTCCAGCAGCTCCATGACCTCGCTGGCGTACAGGCCCACGTTGTCGGCGAAGTTCTCGAAGCGCAGCGGCAGCACGTCGGCGTTGGCGAGCCGGAGAGCCAGGCGCCCGGTGGTCTTCGAGAGCGTGACCCCGTAGGAGAACCCCGGATCCCCGAACCGGGTGTAGTGCTCAAACGAGTCGTACTGGGAGTGATACGAGCCTCCGCGGTTCTCCCCCCCGTAGCTGATGTTCAGCGAGGCGATCCCCAGATGCTGGAGGAAGGGCGTGTAGTCGGAGCCCGAGCCGAGGGGACTGATGCGCAGGTCGGAGCGGGCGAGGGCCTCGTCGTCGCCGGAGACTGCGCGACGGGCCTGGGCGCGCTCCCAGACCGACACGCCCGTCTGGGGATCCTGGACATCGTGCGCCACCTCGTTCATGAGGCGCTCGAGCGTGTGGGAGCCTCCCATGTTGAGGAAGCCGCGCCCGTTCGAGTCGGTGTTGATGTACGCGACGGCTTTCTCTCTCAGCTCGTCCGCGTGGTGCTCCGCCCATTCGGTGGAGCCCAAGAGGCCGGGCTCTTCCGCGTCCCATGAGCCGTAGACGATCGTGCGCTTGGGTCGCTGACCGCTTTGAGCCAGCCTCCCGATGGCCCGCGCCTCCTCGAGAAGGGCGACGTGCCCGCTGATCGGATCCCCGGCTCCCATGGCCCAGCCGTCCCGGTGATTGCCGCGGAGGATCCACTCGTCCGGGTAGGTCGAGCCCTCGAGGCGGGCGATCACGTTGTAGGCTGGCTCGAGATTCCAGTCGAACTCCAGATTAACGCGCACGGTCGCCGGGCCGGGGCCGATGTGGTAGGTGATGGGCAAGGCGCCTCGCCAGGCCGGAGGCGCCACCGGTCCCCCCAACTCCTTCAGGAGGGGCAGCGCGTCGCCCCACGAGACGGGGAGCACGGGAATCTTCATGATGGCCGGCGACTCTTCGACCGTGTACCGCTCCGCGTCCTCCGTCGCCGCGACGAAGGGTGTCAGCGGGTCGCCCGTGTAGAGCGGCAGGTCCGTTACCGATCCTCGCTGAACGCCCCACTCCATGCGGTACGGGCCCACCGGGTAGGGATCCCCCTGGAAGAAGCCGTCGTCCCTGGGATCGGAGTAGAGGAGCGTGGCCAAGGCGCCCTTCTGGTGCGCGAGCTTCGGCTTGATCCCCCTCCAGGACCCTCCGTAGCGCGCGATCACGATCTTGCCCCGGACGTCGATCCCTCGACGCTCAAGCTGCTCATAGTCGGCAGGGATGCCGTAATTCACGTAGACGAGCTCCCCCGTGACGTCCCCGTCGGCACTGTAGGCGTTGTAGGGAGGAAGGCGCCCGTCCACGCCCGAGCTCGCGTCTTCGGGGATCACCGGCTCTTCGAGGCGGGCCCGGTACCTCTGGGGGGCCAGCATCTCCACTTCCCGAACACGGGGCTTGGGGAACAGCACGCGGTACTCCACGATTTCAGCCTCGTATCCCCACGACCGGAAGAGATCGCGGACGAACTCGGCGTTTTCCCTGCTCTTCGGCGCGCCCACGTAGAAGGGCGCGTTCGTCATCTTCTCCATCCAATCCCTGAGGTTGGCCGGGCTCATCTGCTCGTCCATGCGAGCTTCGAGCTGCCGCTGGGCCGCGGCCGACTCCGGCGAGAAGCCGAGCATGGGGGCCTCCTGCCCCTCGGACGTCGAGGCCAGGAACGACAGGGGGATCAAGAGGGCGGCAAGGGCTCCGATACGGTGCGCCATCGGTCAAGCTCCACTTCGGGTCGAGTTAGGGTGTCGAGTGGGTTGGCGACGATCCGCGAACCAGATCGAGCAGGAGTCGGCCAACCTCGTCGTTGTTCTTGAGCCCTCCGAACCGCCGGGCGCCCGGACCCGCAGCAAACAGCGGGATCAGGGCCGCCGTATGCGAGGTCACGCCGTACTTGAAGACCATCGACGGCCGGACGGGCTCGGCGCCGGCCTGCTGCACCGCGTCCCCCGGCAGGTACACGCCGCCGGTCTCGTGATCGGCCGCAAGGACGATCAGCGTGCCCGGGTTCCTCTCCTGATACTCGAGGGCCACGCCGAGGGCCGCGTCGAGGCCGAGCATCTCGGCCGCAATCACCTCGCGAGGTCGGTTCTCGTGAGCGTACGTGTCGGATCCCTCGTTCTCCACCATGAGGAAGAAACCGTCTGGATCTCGACCTAGAACCCGGAGCGCGGCCTCCGTCATCTGGGCGAGGGTGGGGGATCGTTCCGTCGCGGGCGGCATCTCGACCGGGGCGAAGAGCCCCACGAGGGTCTGGGCGTCGCCCTCGCTCGCACTGAGTAGGTCGTCGGCGCTCTCGACGACGGTGTAGCGGTCCTCAAGCGCCGCCCGCACATCGGCGCCGTCCCGGTCCCGAGCGACTTCGAGCAGCCGGCTGCCCCCGCCCAGGATCACGTGGACGGGCAGCTCGGTCATCTGCCTGAAGATCTCGCGCGCCTGATAGCGGCTCGGTACGTGCGCGGCAAAGGCCGCCGGCGTCGCGTCGGCGACGAAGGTCGTCGTGACCAGGCCGGTGGCCCAGCCGATCGCGTGCGCTGCCTCCAGCACGGTCTCCCGGGGCTCCCCCTCCGGGTCCACTCCGACGGCTCCCCTGAACGTACGGACTCCCGTCGAGATCGCCGTGGCGCCCGCCGCGCTTCCGGTCACCTCGTGATCCGACCCCCGGGTGTCCACGAGGCCGGCCACCGGCATGCGGCGAACCGCCAAGTCGGCCGACGCGAAGCTGGCGAGCGTCCAGTGCCCGACCCCCGCGCCGTCGCCCATGATCAGGATGACGGAGGAGGGCGCGTCGTCGGCCAGACGGACGGGCGACGCGGTGCACGCGGTGGCGAGGAGGAGAGCGAGGTACGTGGGTCCGTTCTTCACGCGTCGATGCATGCGAGGGAGTACGCGTGTGGCAGTGGCTCGAAGTGAGACCCTCGGTCAGCGAGAGGTCAGCGGGATAATGGCCCGCTCCCGCTCTTCGGGCCAGTGTGCGGCCGACGCCGAGCCCGTTCCGCCTCGGAGCCCTGGAAGCAGCCCGCCGGCGGTGGACTCGCGACCGACGGCGGGTGAGCTCGACGCTCCGTGGCCCCGGAGGATCGAAACGAACTCCGTCCCGGGCGGCTCGCACCGCAGAGGAGCGCACGCCTCGGCCGCGACGTCATCCCGCCGCCTGGCTGGCGGCGTCGGGGGAGCCGCTGCAAGGGAGGTGATCGCGGGAGGCGGAACCGGGAACTTCTGCCCCGGTCGGCGGGGTTATGGAGACACAGGTGTAGTGGCCCGCGCCGCGCCGGGGCGGGCGCGGCGCAACCGGAGGAAACCCATGCTGATCAAGCGGCCTGCCGATGTCCCGTCGTCCGAGATCACCTCGGAGAGCGTCTACCTGAACCGTCGGGAGTTCATCGCCGGACTGGCGGCGGCGGGGGCTGTGGGCGGCACGATCATGAGGCCGCAGCGCACTGCGGCGCAGCCCGCGGCCGACCTTCCTGGCCGTCGGCAGAAGGACTGGAGCAAAGTCCGGTCCGAGCTCGACGAACCGCTCAACTCGTACGAAGACGTGACGACGTACAACAACTTCTACGAGTTCGGAACCGGCAAGGGCGATCCGGTCAAGAACGCGCATACGCTGCGGCCTCGCCCGTGGACGATCGAGGTGGACGGCCTCTGCGCCAACCCCGGGACGTTCGGACTCGAGGAGTTCATCCGCCCCGGTACGATGGAGGACCGGGTCTATCGACTCCGCTGCGTGGAGGCGTGGTCGATGGTGATCCCGTGGCACGGCTTCTCGCTGAAGGACGTGATCGATCGGGCCGAGCCGCTCGGAAGCGCGCAATACGTGGAGTTCACGACGCTCTACGACCTGGAGCAGATGCCCCAGCAGCGACGCTTCGTTCTGGAGTGGCCCTACGTCGAAGGGCTGCGCCTCGACGAGGCGCTCCACCCCCTGACGATGCTGGTCACGGGCGTGTACGGTCGTGATCTTCCGAACCAGAACGGCGCCCCGCTGCGACTTGTCGTCCCGTGGAAGTACGGCTTCAAGGGCATCAAGTCGATCGTGAAGATGCGCTTCACCGAGGAGCAGCCTCTCAACTCCTGGCAGCAGCAGACGCCTTGGGAGTACGGCTTCTACGCAAACGTGAACCCCGAGGTGGACCATCCCCGCTGGAGCCAGGCGCGGGAGCGCCGCCTAGGTGAGTTCCGTAGGCGCGAGACCCTGATGTTCAACGGTTACGGGGAGCAGGTGGCCCACCTCTATTCGGGGATGGATCTCCGGGTGAACTTCTGACGTGCAGCGTCCGAGGTTCGACCGAGTCGGGGGTGCTCCCCCTGGGCCTCATGCAGAGTAGCGCGGCCCGCAGCACGAGAAGGGGTTTGAGCAAGAGGCGCCAGATCCTCCTTCTCAAGCTGGTCGTGTGGCTTCTCGGCCTCACCCCGGCCACCTGGCTCGTGTGGCGCACCTTCACGGATCGCCTGGGCGCCAACCCCATCGAGGAGATTCTGCACCGCCTCGGCGGCGCGGCCCTGATCCTGCTGCTGATCACCCTGGCCGTGACGCCCTTGAGGCGCATCACCGGGTGGAACGGCCTGATTCAGGCACGCCGACCGCTGGGACTGTTCGCCTTCTTCTACCTCACGATGCACTTCATGGCGTACCTGGTGCTGGACCAGACGCTCGACTGGGAGTTCATCTTCGAGGACCTGACCGAAAGGCGATACATCATCGTGGGCTTTACGTCATGGGTGCTCCTCGTGCCCCTGGCCGTGACGTCAACCAAGGGATGGATCCGCAGGCTGGGCAAGCGGTGGCGGAAGCTCCATCGCGTCGTGTACGCCGCTACGGCTCTCGGGGTGCTGCACTTCTTCTGGCAGGTGAAGGCCGACACGTATTGGCCCATCGTGGCGACGATCGTCCTCGTCGGGCTCATGCTGTTCCGGGTTCGTTTCCGGAGGGGCGGGCGGCGGGCGTCCGTTCGGCGCTCGGCCCGCAGGGCGCAGCCAGCCGCCACCACGGTCGAACTCTAAGGCCCCTTCCGACCTCCCATGCCTCTCGAGCGATACCGGAGCATCATACCGGATTGGGATCGTTTCCAGGCCACGATCCTCTCCCGCGATCCCACCACCATCCGCGTCCGCACGGGCCGCACCTCCCTGCCCGACCTCGCCGACCGACTGAGCGAGCAAGGCTTCGTCGTGGAGCCGGTCGATGGCCTCGAGGACTTCATGCGCGTGGTCGAGGGGCCGCGCAGCGTGGCCGACACGATCGAGCACTGGCTCGGACTCTTCTACATCCAGCAGGCGTCCACGGGCGTCGCCGCTCCCCTCTTGGCGCCGATGCCGGGCGAGAGGATCCTCGACATCTGCGCCGCGCCGGGCGGAAAGACGACTCACGCGGCGGACCTGATGGAGGACCGGGGCTGCATCGTGGCCGTGGACCGGAGCGAAGCCCGCATCCGCGGGCTGCTCGGCAATATCTATCGTGCGGCCCATCCCAACGTGCTGGTCGTGTCGGGCGACGGCCGCGAGCTGCCCGACGGTGCTCACTTTGACCGCGTGCTCGTCGATGTGCCCTGCTCCGCAGAGGGCACGCTCCGGCGCAGAGGGGGGGCACCGCGCCCGTCGCGGAAGAGGTTTCGCGACGTCGCGCCCCGGCGCCAGGAAAGCCTCCTGCGCCGGGCGGTGTCGCTGACGCGACCCGGAGGGATCGTCCTGTACTCCACCTGCACCTTCGCGCCGGAGGAGAACGAGGCCGTGGTCAGCCGCGTACTCGGCGACGCCCCGGTCTCCCTGGAGCCGATCGAGATCGACGCACCTCACGCCCCCGGCCTGACATGCTTCGGGGGGCAATCCTACGACGCCAGGCTCGAGGGCGCCTGCCGCATCTATCCGCATCACCTCGACTCGGGTGGCCTCTTCTTGGCGCGGCTCCGCCGCCTGGATGGACCGATCGAGGGCGGCGCGAAGGGCGATGCTGGGAATCCCGGGCACGCGGCGGCCGAGCTCGGGGGTTGGAGCCCCGTACCCCAGGCGTACCCGGACGGGCGCACCGATCCCAGGGAGGCGCGCCGGAGGATCGAGGCGGCGGCCGAGCGGCTTCGCGCGGAATTCGGGGTCGCGGAGGAAGCCCTGGGCGGCCTCGAGTGGATGGCGCGGGGTGACGACGTGTGGGCGCACCGGTGCGAGAGCTGGCCGCTCGAGTCTTGGGGCGCGCCCCGTCGTTGGCGGGTTGTTTCGGTGGGCCTTCGTGCCATGGTGCCGGACTACCGGGGGAACCCCCGGCCGACGAACAACTTGTTTCGCCTGCTCGAGAGGGCGGTGGCCCGCAAGCTCGTCTGCCTCTCGCGTGACCAGTGGAAGGCCCTGCTCGGTGGGGAGGAGGTGCAAACACCGGGCGTCAAGTCGGGCTGGGTCCCTCTGGGGCTCGACCGACGCGTCGCGGGACGGGGGCTTGTCCGGGGAGAGCGCGTTCGCCACGAAATCCCCAAGGTCCAGGCGCGCTGGCTCGCCAAGATTCTAGAGGCGGATTGACCAAATCCGTGGTGCGGGCGTTAGGGAAGGCACCGGGCGACGAAGCTCGCATCCGAGGGTGCGAGGGCGAGCGTGCGGAGGTCGGCCGGTTCGAACCACGCGACCTCGGCATGCTCGAGGGCGATCGGCTGGCCTTCGACCTCCACCTCGACGAACCGGATCAGGAACGGCGCCTCCGGATCGGGACTCTCGAAGAGCACTTCGCCGACGCCGACCGTCGCGAGCGCCAGCTCCTCGGCTAGCTCGCGCTCGATCGCCTGGAAGTCGGTCTCCCCGTCCAGGACCTTCCCGCCGGGAAACTCCCAGAGACCGGCGTGCCGCTTGTGATCGGGCCGCTTGGCCACAAGATAGTGCGACCCCCTCCGAACCACCGCCGCCACGACCGGAGTCTTGCCCATGCGAGCACGGTAGCCTCGGGGGAGGAGGTGGGCGAGCCAACCCCGCCCCGCCAGTGGGAGCCCTCGCCTGCGCCCACCCGCCCGACACGTCCGCGGCCGCGCACAGCCTTGCCTCTCCGGCCCGGCTCCCGGAGGTTAGGGAGAACGGGGAGGCCACGCCGATGAAGCTCTCTATCGCGCCCCTCCTGGCTCTTGCCGTGGGCGCCGCGATTCCGCCGAGCACAGCCGGCCAGGGTCCGGAGCCGCCCGCGAGTGCCGCCTTCCGCCAACAGAGGGCCGAGATGGTGTCGGTCGTCCGGCGCGAAGGCATCGTCGACGAGGAGACGCTCCGCGCCCTGGCCCGGGTCCCCCGCCACGAGTTCGTGCCGGCCGAGTACCGGCCGTACGCCTACGAGAATCGCCCCCTTCCCATCGGCTACGGGCAAACGATCTCACAGCCGTACATCGTGGCGTTCATGACCGAGATCCTTCAGCTCGATCCCGGGATGAAGGTTCTCGAGATCGGAACGGGGTCCGGCTATCAGGCCGCCGTTCTGGCCGAAGTCGGCGTCCGCGCCTACACCGTTGAGATCTTCGAGGCTCTTCACACGCAGGCGACCCAGCGCCTTGAGCGTCTGGGCTTTGTCGGCGTGACGACCCGTCACGCCGACGGTCGGTACGGATGGAGCCGGCACGCCCCCTACGACGCGGTCATCGTAACCGCCGCGGGCGGCTCTATCCCCCCGGCCCTGGTCGAGCAGCTCAAGCTGGGCGGCCGGATGATCATCCCCGTGGGAAGCCTTTACGGCGTGCAGCACCTCATCCTGGTGGAGAAGGTGGCCAACGGAGAAGTGAGGACGCGGAGCGTGCTTCCCGTGCGCTTCGTGCCGATGCTGCAGGGTATCCGCTGACTCCGTGATCCGGTGCCGGAGGTCGGTAGCGGTGGCGCTGCTCTCCGCCGCCACCCTGGCGTACCAGGTCCTGTTGGTGCGCGTCTTCGCAATCGAGCAGTTCCATCACTTCGCGTACATGGCGGTCGGTGTCGCGATGCTGGGGTTTGGAGCGGCGGGGACGCTGGTGGCCGTGGCCGGACGCATCCCCGCCCGCACGGCCTCGCGCTGGTTCGGAACGAGCGCGACCGCTGCCGCGTCCGCCTTGATCGCAAGCCCGGCGCTGACGCACGCGATTTCGGTGGATTTCACTCAGATCGTCTGGGCCGTCGACCCGTGGATCCGCCTTGGCTTGACCTACGTGCTTCTGGCTCTGCCCTTCGGGCTGGCCGCACTCGCCATCCTGCTCGGTCTAGGGCTCGAGGCGGACCGGCCGGGGCTCATCTATGGAGCGAGCTTCCTCGGGTCGGGCGCAGGTGCGGTCGTGGCGACGGCCTCCTTGGCGTGGCTCTTGCCCGAGCGCGCTCTGGCAGTGCCGGCGGCGATCGCGGCGCTCGCCGCCCTGGCGGCTCCCACGCTCGGGGGGTTGGCGTCGGTGGGGTTGCGCTGGGGGGTCGCGGCCGCCGTGGTCGGCGTGCTGTTCCACCCCTTGTGGCGTCTGGAGGTTACTCCCTACAAGGGCCTCCCGCAGGTGGAGGCATTCCCCGGGTCGCGGCGCATCGCCGAGCACCCCTCACCGCTCGGTTGGGTGGTCGCGGTCCAGGCTCCGGCGTTCCGCGACGCACCCGGGCTCTCCCTCGGCTACAGAGGCGGGCTTCCGCCGCAGACGGCGATCTTCGTGGACGGGCAGCTCGTGGGTGCGCGAACCGATTGGTCCTCAGCGGATGCGGACCCGGGCGTGCTCGATTGGCTGCCGTCGGCCCTTCCCTATGCGTTGGGAGGACGCGAGCGCGTGCTCGTGCTCGGAGCCGGGGGAGGCACGGAGGTGTGGAACGCGGCCTGGCACGGCGCCCGGAGCGTCGTGGCGGTCGAGCGGCACACCGACGTGGCCGGGCTCGCGGCGACTCCGGAG
This sequence comes from uncultured Gemmatimonadaceae bacterium, assembly GCA_964572045.1. Taxonomy (GTDB): domain Bacteria; phylum Gemmatimonadota; class Gemmatimonadetes; order Longimicrobiales; family Gaopeijiaceae; genus CBDCKR01. The sequence continues at coordinate 27,279 of CAZNEI010000011.1, read as the reverse complement.
CGCATCCTTGGGGCGAACGTGGAATGGGTGATCGGCGACGCGCGGGCCGTGGCAGCGCGCAGGGAGGGCTCCTTCGACCTCGTCACGCTGGGCCTGGGGGGTCGCGGACCTGGGACGGCGGCGGCCGGCCTTCATGCGCTCAACGAAGACTTCTTGCACACCGTGGACGCTTACGTGGCCTACCTCGCCCGGCTGGGTCCGCAGGGGGTCCTCGCCATTACCCGATGGCTGAGCGTACCCCCGCGCGGATCGGTCCGCGTGATCCTGACCGCCGCCGAGGCACTCCGCCGGACGGCGCCCGAGTCGATCGGGAGCGGGCTGGTCGTGATGAGAAGCTGGGCGACCGCGACCGTCTTGGTGAAGCCGTCGGGCTTCACCTCGGAGGAGGCGGAGGCCCTCGGTACGTGGGCCGAGCTTCGCTCATTCGACATCGATTGGCGTCCGGGCCTCGACGCACCTGCGAGCACGTTTCACCTGATCGACCGGCCAGCTCTGTTCGAGGCCGCCGCGGTGGCGGCGAGCCCGACCGAGGCCAAGGAGTGGGCCGAGGCGTATCCCTTCGATGTCGAGCCCGTCGACGACGCCCGGCCCTATCCCGGCCAGCATCTCCGAGCGGGATCGCTGGTTGCACTCTTGCGGGCTCCCCGCTCCGACTGGCTCCCGTTCGCCGAGTGGGGGTACATCGCCTTGCTGGCCACGCTCCTGCAGTGCGTGGCGCTCGCGGTTCTCGCCATTCTGGTTCCCGCGGCACTGGGGGCCGGCTCCGTCGGTCGGCGCCGGCTCGCCCCGATCCTCGCCTATTTCTCCGCCGTGGGCCTCGCCTATCTCGCTGTCGAGATCGCCGCCATCCAGCAGCTGAGCCTGCTCCTCGGCCATCCGGTGTATGCGGTGACGGCCGTGCTGGTTGCCTTTCTCGTCAGCTCCGGCCTGGGGAGCATCTGGTCGGACCGGATCGGGACCGGTCGGGCTCGGCGGCTCCTGCTCGGCCTTTCTGTCCTGGGATTGGCCTACTCGGGCGCGCTGCTCGGCCTCGTGCATCTCATGCAGCCGCTGCCGCTGCCGGCGCGAGCGGCGTTCGGGGGGCTTACCGTGGCACCGCTGGCCTTCCTCATGGGGGTCCCGTTCCCGGTGGGGCTGAGAGCTCTCGCACCGGGTGGCGGCGCGTGCACGGCCTGGGCGTGGGCGGCCAACGGCTTCGCGTCGGTCGTCGCGGCGCCCGCGGCCGCTCTGGTTGCCGTGGAAGCCGGATCCCCGGTTGTGCTCCTCGGAGGTGGGATCGCGTATGGGATCGCGGCGGCGGTTCTGCACCGGACGGGCGCTGGCCCCGCGGCGGCGCCCGCGGAGTGTTCCTGAATCCCGGCGCATCCTCGTTCGGACGGGACGGTCGGGCGTCGGGGGTGACGGACCGTTGTCTCGTGCGGAGCGGACCGCCCGCTCTCTTGGCTCCACGCCTTCCCCGTCGCATGCGGTGATCTGGCAACGCGTGCGGCCCGTGACTATCTTGCCCCTCTGCCCTGATGCGCCGTGTCGATCGACACCACCGCATCTTCACACCTCGGGAGGAACCGCTCATGTCACACCCGCCGCCGAGCATCCTGGGCGCGCTGGCCGTTGTGGTGGCCCTGACCGCTGCCACCCCCTCCGAGGGCCAATGGACCCCCCTGAAGCGGGGGAGTGACAACATCGAGGTGCTCGGTCACCTACCCCTTGGCCCCGCGCTCAACGTCGCAGACATGGACATCGAGCAGGAGCTTTCCCGCCCCTACGCCTACGTGGGCCGCATGATCTACGGGGGGGTGGGCGCGAAGGGCATGGACATCATCAGCGTCGAGAATCCCGAGCGCCCCGAGCTTCTCTACGAATGGCGCATCGAGGAGCCGGACCTGCACCTCGGCCGCGGCGGGATGGATGTGAAGCACTTCAAGGTGGACGGGCGCTACTACGTCGTTCAGTCCGTCCAGTTCGGACAGGGTGGCCCGGACTCCGACATGGGCGGTGTCGTCCTCGACGTGACGGGCCTGCCCGACGCGTCGACGGTCCGCGAGGTCGCCCGGATCCGGGAGCCCCTCATGCCGGGCGGCTTCCACAACATCTTCATCTACAAGCACTCCGACGGGCGCGTCCTGCTTTTCGCCACCGTGTCGGGGCCGTTCGCCCAGGTCTACGATCTGGGCAAGATCGTCCAGGGGGCGTCTTCGGAAGAGGCGCACGCCGGCCGCGTCCCCAACCCGAGTTCGGGCGAGGGCGGCTTCGGGCGGGGCTACCATGACTTCTATGTGGGGTACCACCCCGACACGGACCAGGACCGCTTCTACGGCGGCGGCGGCGGCGGATACTACATCTACAACGTCTCGGATCTCGAGAACCCCGAGCTGTTGGTCACGCTCACCGGAATCAGCGGGGTGCGGAGCGGCCATACCTTCACGCCGGGTCCGGCCGGCCGGTACGTCGTGGCGGAAACCGAATACGAGTTCGCGCCGCTCCGGATCTTCGATCTCGAGCCGGCCCTCAACGGCGAGGTCACGAACATCAACCGGCCCATCTCGGGATGGACCGCCGACTACAGGAACCTCACCCACAACCACGAGATTCGCTGGCCCCTGGTCTTCGTGTCGGGGTACCTCGACGGACTCCAGATCTTCAGCCTGCAGGATCCGCACAACCCGGTGACCGTCGGATACTACGACACCTACATCGGTCCACGGGCGACCGAGACGAATCCGGTGTTCAACGGCGCCTTCGGGGTCGACGTGCGGAACTCCGACGGGCTGATCGCGATCAGCGACATGAGCACGGGGTTCTGGACCCTCCGCATGGAGGGTTTCCAGGGCTGGAGCGGCGAGCAGTGGGGCGTCCCCGATATCTCGAGCGCGCAGAAGTGGGACGAGCCGGTGCGGCGCCCGATCAGCGAACAGCCGTAGGCAGTGTCTCGAGCGACTCCCGGGCGCCGGTCAACGCGCGTGCGGGGGGAGCCTTACGCGCCATGGGTCCTCTTCAAAGGAGTCAGTGAATTGTCAGGCAAGCATAGCCGCGCCGTTGGCGCCACGTTGGCACTCGTCTTCTACTGGGCTGCTGCCGCCGGATCCGCCCCCGCTCAGGAGTGGACTCCGATGCAACGCGGAAGCGACAACATCGACGTACTCGGCCACCTGCCCCTGGGCGGTCTCCTCAACGTGGGTGACATGGACGTGGAGCAGGAGCTCTCCCGCCCCTTCGCCTACGTGGGCCGCATGCGCTTCGGCACTCCAGGACCCACCGGAATGGACATCGTGAGCATCGAGGCCCCCGAGCGGCCTACGCTTCTCTACGAGTGGCGGATCGAGGATCAGGAGCTGCACACCGGCCTGGGCGGTATGGATGTGAAGACGTTCAAGCTCGACGGGCGGTACTACGTCGTGCAGTCGTTCCAGTTCGGCCAGGGCGGCCCGGACTTCGACCTCGGCGCGGTCGTCTTCGACGTGACCGGACTGCCGGATCCTTCGGCGGTACGCGAAGTGGCGAGGATCCGGGAGCCTCTGCTGCCGGGCGGCTTCCACAACATCTTCATCTACAAGCACTCGGACGGGAGGGCCCTGCTCTTCACGACCGTAAACGGCCCCTACGCGCACATCTACGATCTGGCGCTGATCGTCGACGGCGCGAGTGCAGAGGACGCGCTGGTGGGCCGGGTGCCCATCCCCGCTGCCGGCCCCGAGGCGAGCCCCATCGGGGGCTACCACGACTTCTACGTCGGCTACCACCCGGATACGGACGAGGATCGCTTCTACGGGGGCGGCGCCGGTGGGTATTTCATCTACGACGTGACCAACCCCGTCGAGCCTGAGCTCCGGATTACGCTCACCGGCATCCAGGGCGTGCCCTTTGGGCACACCTTCACGCCGAGCCCCGACGGCCGCTATGTGGTCGCCGAGACGGAGTACGAGTTCGCCCCGCTCCGGATCTTCGACCTGCAGCCGGCACTCGACGGCGAGGTGACCAATATCAACCGGCCCATCTCAGGGTGGACGGCCGACTTCCGCCACGTCGCGCACAACCACGAAGTCCGTTGGCCGCTGGTGTTCGTGTCGGCCTACCTGGACGGGCTTCAGATCTTCAACCTCCAGGACCCCATGAATCCCGTGACCGTGGGCTACTATGACACCTACATCGGACCGCGCATCACGGCGGGTCCGACCGACCTCATGGGCGACTACGCGACCAGCCTCTTCAACGGCGCCTTCGGCGTGGACGTCCGCAACGAGGACGGCCTGATCCTGATCAGCGACTTCAGCACCGGGTTTTGGACGTTCCGCATGGAGGGCTTCCAGGGTTGGAACGGCGAGCAGTGGGGCGTGCCCGACATCTCGAGCGTGCAGAAGTGGGACGAGCCGGTGCGGCGCCCGATCAGCGAGTAGATCGGCGAATGGATCAGCGGACAATCTCGAAGGACACACGGTCCGGCGCGCACGCGCGGGGCCCCAATCGGGGGACAGCGCTCATGGTATTTCGATGCTCGGTATTCGGCCTGGCCACAGCGGGCCTCGCGGCAGCCGCCCTCGCTCCCGAGGCTGCGGCTCAATGGACTGCGCTCAAGCGAGGCAGCGACAACATCGAGGTCGTCGCGCACCTCCCCCTCGGAGGCCGCGTGAGCGCGGCGGACACGGACATCGAGCAGGAGCTCTCGAGGCCGTACGCCTACGTGGGCCGGATATCGCAAGGGGACGGCGGCAAGGGGGTAGACGTGATCGACCTCTCCGACCCGGAACGTCCCCAGGTGCTCTATGAGTGGCGGATCGAGGATCCCGAGCTGCATATCGGGCTGGGCGGGATGGACGTGAAGCACTTCAAGGTGGACGGGCGCTACTACGTGGTGCAGTCGCTCCAGTTCGGGCAGGGCGGCCCCGACTCCGACTTGGCGGCGGTGGTGCTCGACGTCACCGACCTGCCCGATCCGTCCGGCGTGCGCGAAGTGGCACGCATGAGAGAACCACTGCTTCCGGGCGGCTTCCACAACATCTTCGTCTACAAGCACTCCGACGGCCGCGTGCTCCTCTTCGCCACGGTCAGCGGGCCCCACGCGAACGTATACGACTTGGGCATGGTCGTGCGGGGCGCGGACATGGAGAGCGCGCTTGCAGGTCGCGTTCCGGTGCCGGCGACGGGGGAGAGCCAGTTCGGAGGCGGCTACCACGACTTCTACGTCGGCTACCACCCCGACACCGATCAGGACCGCTTCTACGGCGGCGGGCAGGGCGGATACTACGTTTACGACGTCACCGACCCCGAGGACCCCGAGCTCCGGATCAGCCTGACCGGCGTCCAAGGCGTGTCCCGCGGGCACACCTTCACCCCGAGCCCCGACGGACGCTACGTCGTCGCGGAGACCGAGTATCAGTTCGCTCCGCTGCGGGTGTTCGATCTCCAGCCGGCGCTCGACGGCGAGGTGACCAACGTCAACAGGCCGATCTCCGGATGGACCGCCGACTTCAACAACCTCTCCCACAACCACGAGGTCCGCTGGCCGCTCGTGTTCGTGTCCAGCTACCTGGACGGGCTCCAGATCTTCAACTTGCACGACCCCGCCAACCCGGCGACGGTCGGCTACTACGATACCTACATCGGCCCGCGGCTCACGGAGGATCTCAACCCGGTACTGAACGGCATGTTCGGCGTCGACGTGCGAAACGCGGACGGGCTCATCATCGGGAGCGACTCGAGTACGGGATTCTGGGTCTGGCGCATGGAGGGCTTCCAGGGTTGGAACGGCGAGCAGTGGGGGATGCCCGACATCTCGAGCGCCCAGAAGTGGGACGAGCCCCTGAGGAGGCCGGTCAGCGAGTAACTCACCCCGCGCCGCCGCCCTCGATCGCCCGACACCCGTCGGTTCGGCGGCGTCCACGTTTTTCCGCGGAGGATCCGGCCGCCGTGGCGCGGCGATTTCGTGCCCCTTAGCTTCCGGGGCACGGCTGGCTGGCCTCCGGCGCCATTCACGTACCACTTGACCGACACGTCAGAGAGTCTCTTCATGTCAAACACCTTGACCCTCGTCTTCAGCGTGGTGGCGGTTCCTGCGATCCTCGGATTGGTCCCGTCTCCAGCGTCCGCCCAGTGGACCGCGCTCGAGCGCGGCAGCGACAACATCGACGTGCTGGGGCACCTGCCCTTGGGGCCGACCCTCAGCGTGACCGACATGGACGTGGAGCAGGAGCTGTCGCGGCCTTACGCCTACGTCGGACGAGTAAGGCTCGGTCCCGCGGGCCCGCGCGGGATGGACATCATCAGCATCGACGATCCCGAGCGTCCCGAGCTGCTCTACGAGTGGCGCATCGAAGACCAGGAGCTCCACGTCGGTCCGGGCGGGATGGACGTGAAGCACTTCAAGGTCGGGGGCCGCTACTACGTGGTGCAGTCGATGCAGTTCGGCCAGGGAGGACCCAACTCGGACCTCGGGGCCGTGATCCTGGACGTGACCGATCTGCCCGATCCCTCCTCGGTCCGGGAGGTGGCGAGGGTCCGCGAGCCGCTGCTTCCGGGCGGCTTCCACAACATCTTCGTCTACAAGCACTCCGACGGGCGCGTGCTCCTCTTTACCACGGTCAACGGCGCCTACGCCCACATCTACGATCTGGGGCTCCTCGTGCAGGGCGCGAGCGCCGAGGAAGCGTTGGCCGGCCGGGTCCCGATCGCGACGTCGGGCGACGCGCCCGTCGTGATGGGCTACCATGACTTCTACGTCGCCTACCATCCGGACACGGATGAGGACCGCTTCTACGGGGGCGGGGGCGGGGGATACTATATCTACGACGTGACCAATCCGCAGGCGCCCGAGCTTCGCATCACGCTCACGGGCATCAGCGGCGTGCCCTTCGGCCACACCTTCACGCCCAGTCCCGACGGACGCTACGTCGTCGCCGAGACGGAGTACCAGTTCGCTCCCCTGAGGTTCTTCGACCTCCAGCCGGCGCTCGACGGCGAGGTGACCAACATCCGCCAACCGATCTCGGGCTGGACGGCCGACTACCGCAACGTGGTCCACAACCACGAGGTCCGCTGGCCTCTGGTGTTCGTGTCCGGATACCTCGACGGGCTCCAGGTCGTCAACGTCCAGGATCCCCACGATCCCCAGACCGTAGCCTACTACGACACCTACATCGGGCCGCGGACCGACTACATCAACCCGGTCTTCAACGGAGCGTTCGGCGTGGACGTTCGGAACGAGGACGGCCTGATCCTGATCAGTGACATGACCACCGGCTTCTGGACCTTCCGGATGGACGGGTTCCAGGGATGGAACGGGGAGCAGTGGGGGATGCCCGACATCTCGAGCGTGCAGAAGTGGGACGAGCCGGTGCGGAGACCTATCAGCTAGAACCGAACCCCTCTCCAACAGGAGGATTCCCATGTCGTATGGCTCTTCAACCCCGATGCGAGCCGTGTTGAGTGTGGCGGTGGCCGTGCTCGTCCTCGCCAGCGCGGCCTCGGCGCAGTGGACTCCTCTGAACCGGGGCAGCGACAACATTGAAGTCCTGGGGCACCTTCCGCTCGGTCCTCACCTCAACGTCTCGGACATCGACGTCGAGCAGGAGCTGTCGCGGCCCTACGCCTACGTCTCCCGGATGGTCTGGGGCGAAGGCGGAGCGAAGGGGATGGACATCATCAGCATCGAGGATCCCGAGCACCCCGAGCTCATCTACGAGTGGCGGATCGAGGACCAGGACCTCCACACCGGCACCGGCGGGATGGACGTGAAGCACTTCAAGATCGGCGACCGCTACTACGTGGTGCAGTCGGTTCAGTTCGGGCAGGGCGGTCCGGACTCGGACATGGGCGCGGTCGTTCTGGACGTGACCGGCCTTCCCGATCCCTCGACGGTGAGGGAGGTGAATCGGATCCGGGAGCCCCTGCTGCCCGGCGGCTTTCACAACATCTTCGTCTACAAGCACTCCGACGGCCGGGTCTTGCTCTTCACCACGGTCTCGGGACCCTGGTCGCACATCTACGACCTGGCCCGCGTGGTCGAAGGCGCGAGCGCCGAGGAGGCGCTCGTCGGTCGGGTGCCCGGTCCCGACCGCTCAGGCGGAGGGTCGGCCTACCACGACATGTACGTGGGCTACCACCCGGACAGCGACCAGGACCGCTTCTACGGCGGGGGTACGGGCGGGTACTACATCTATGACGTCACGGATATCGAGAACCCGCAGCTCGCGATCTCGATGACCGGCATCCCTGGGGTCGGCCGCGGCCATACGTTTACCCCGAGTCCGGACGGACGGTACGTGGTCGCCGAGGTCGAGTACCAGTTCGCCCCGCTCAGGATCTTCGATCTGAAGCCGGCTCTGGACGGCGAGACGATGAACATCAACCGGCCGATCTCGGGCTGGACGGCCGACTACCAGAACCTCGTGCACAACCACGAGGTCCGCTGGCCGTGGGTCTTCGCGGCATCGTACCTGGACGGCCTCTCGGTCTTCAACCTCCAGGATCCGCACAATCCGGTGACCGTAGGCTATTACGACACCTACATCGGCCCGCGCGGGACGAGGAGCGCCATCGTCGGCGGCGCCTTCGGCGTGGACATCCGCAACGCCGACGGCCTGATCGTGGTGAGCGACATGAGCACGGGCCTGTGGACGTTCCGCATGGAGGGCTTCCAGGGCTGGAACGGCGAGCAGTGGGGCGTGCCCGACATCTCGAGCGTGCAAAAGTGGGACGAGCCGGTCAGGAGGCCGGTCAGCGAGCAGCCGTAAGGAGTGGGCTCCCCCGGAAGCGGCTCGTTCGCTCCGGGGGGCGCATCAATCCGTCAACGTCTCCGCCCCGCGACTCCGGCTCACGTCGGGGCGATGACCGCCCCACGTGCCGCTCACCGGAGCTGCACCCGTTGGCGGCATCCCGAGGGGGCGTGTAGGTTGCTTCGCACGTTCGCTCTGATGGCTCGCGCCGATCCGCACCCTGCGCGTCTTCTTCAGCGGGAGGCACCGCTCATGTCGTACACTCGTCTCATCCTCACTCCGACGGCCCTGGCGGTCGCGACCCTGATCGCCGTAGCCACCGTGCCCCTGTCGGCCCAGTGGACCCCCCTGAACCGGGGAAGCGACAACATCGAAGTGGTCGGGCATCTGCCGGTGGGCCCCCCGCTCAGCGTCTCGGACACGGACGTGGAGCAGGAGCTGTCGCGACCCTACGCCTACATGAGCCGCATGGCGTATGGGGGTGTGGGGCCGATGGGCCTCGACATCATCAGCATCGAGGATCCGGCAAGTCCGGAACTCCTCTACGAGTGGAGGATCGAGGATCGGGATCTCCACCTCGGGAACGGCGGGATGGACGTGAAGCACTTCAAGTGGGACGGACGCTACTACGTTGTGCAGTCGGTTCAGTTCGGCCAGGGAGGGCCGGACTCCGACATGGGCGCGGTCGTGCTCGACGTGGACGGCCTGCCCGACCCCTCTACGGTGAGCGAGGTGGCGCGGATCCGTGAGCCTCTCCTGCCCGGCGGCTTCCACAACATCTTCGTCTACAAGCACACCAGCGGTCAGGTGCTTCTCTTCGCCACCGTCAGCGGGCCGTACGCGCACATCTACGATCTGGGCCGCGTCGTCGAAGGGGCCAGCGCCGAGGAGGCCCTGGTCGGTCGTGTTCCGGTGCCGGGGACGGCCGACGGCGGCGGGATGGCGGGCGGCTACCACGACTTCTATGTCGCCTACCACCCCGACACCGACCAGGACCGGTTCTACGGGGGCGGGTCCGGGGGCTATTACATCTTTAACGTGACCGACCTTGAGAACCCCGAGCTGGCGATCTCGATGACGGGCATTCGGGGCGCTGCGCGTGGCCATACCTTCACGCCGAGTCCGGATGGGCGCTACGTCGTCGCCGAAACCGAATACCGGTTCGCCCCGCTCAGGATCTTTGACCTCAAGCCTGCGCTCGACGGGGAGGTCACGAACGTCAACCGGCCGATCTCGGGCTGGACCGCCGACTACCAGAACTTGGTGCACAACCACGAGATCCGTTGGCCCTACGTATTCGTGACCGGGTACCTGGACGGACTCCAGGTCTTCAACCTGCAGGACCCGGCGAACCCCGTGACCGTGGGGTATTACGACACCTACATCGGTGCCCGCGACCCCCGCCCCAACCTATGCCAGGAGTGCAACGGCGCCTTCGGGGTCGACGTGCGCAACGCCGACGGCCTGATCGTGATCAGCGACATGAGCACGGGCTTCTGGACCTTCCGCATGGAGGGCTTCCAGGGGTGGAGCGGCGGACAGTGGGGCGTGCCCGACATCTCGAGCGCCCAGAAATGGGACGAGCCCACGCGTCGGCCCGTCAGCGAACAATAGGGGCGAGCGACTGCGGGATTCTGCGGCCCGGTTGGGGAGGCGGTCGCCGGTCCGGCCCCGCGAGGAATCCGCGAGTCCCGCCTCCCAACCCCTTGGCGGGGTTGGCTCCTGGGGCTCGAACGCCCCGGAACAGAACGCGCAGTCCAGCTGTAGGGCGGAGTTGCACGACGCAGGCCTCGCTTGAGGCTGGCGGCGTGAAGCGCCGCCCCTATATTCGGCTCGCAGGCTCCGCTGCCCGGCCTTGAGTGAGGCAGCACGTAACGTCCGGTAGGAGACGCCTCCTAATGCAACGCTCTCGGACGCCCACCCGGGCGGGTGCGGTCCTCGCCGGGGCCGTCCTCGCGACTCTTTCCGCCGTCTTCCCTGCGGAGGCGACGGCACAGGCCACTCCGCTGAAGCGGGGCAGCGACAATATCGAGGTGCTCGGGCACCTTCCTCTCGGTCCGCCTCTCAACGTATCCGACATGGACGTGGAGCAGGAGCTGTCGCGGCCCTACGCCTACGTGTCCAGGATGCGGTACGGCGACGCCGGCCCGCGCGGGATGGACATCATCAGCATCGAGGACCCGTCGCACCCCGAGATCCTCTACGAATGGCGCATCGAGGACCAGGAACTCCACCTGGGCACGGGCGCCATGGACGTGAAGCACTTCAAGGTCGACGGGCGCTACTACGTGGTGCAGTCGCTCCAGTTCGGCCAGGGCGGCCCGAACTCGGATCTCGGCGCGGTCGTTCTGGACGTTACGGATCTCCCCGACCCGTCCGCCGTTCGCGAGGTGGCCCGGATTCGGGAGCCGCTCTTGCCCGGTGGGTTCCACAACATCTTCGTCTACAAGCACTCCGACGGCCGCGTGCTCCTGTTCGCCACGGTGAGCGGGCCCTACGCCAACGTGTACGACCTCGGCGAAGTCGTCGGTGGCGCGTCCGCGGAGGAGGCCCTGGCCGGTCGGGTGCCCAACCCGCAGTCCCAGGAGGCGGGCGGCAACCGCGGCTACCACGACTTCTACGTCGCCTACCATCCCGACACCGACGAGGACCGGTTCTACGGTGGAGGCGGAGGCGGCTATTATGTCCTGGACGTCACGGACCTCCAGAACCCGCAGGTGCGCATCACGCTCACCGGCATCAGCGGCGTGAGCGGTGGCCATACCTTCACGGCGAGCCCGGACGGCCGCTACGTCGTCGCTGAGACGGAGTACGAGTTCGCTCCACTCCGCTTCTTCGACCTGAAGCCGGCTCTGGACGGGGAGGTCACGAACATCAACCGCCCGATCTCCGGATGGACGGCCGACTACAGGAACCTGGTCCACAACCACGAGGTCCGTTGGCCGTGGCTGTTCGTGTCGGGCTACCTGGACGGACTCCAGATCGTGAACCTTCAGGATCCGGCCAATCCGGTGACCGTGGGGTATTACGACACTTACATCGGTCCGCGGAACACCACCCGCACGCCCGTATACAACGGCGCGTTCGGTGTGGACGTCAGGAACGCGGACGGATTAATATTGATCAGTGACATGAGCACGGGGTTTTGGACCTTCCGGATGGAAGGATTCCAAGGCTGGAGCGGGGAGCAGTGGGGGGTGCCCGACATCTCCAGCGCTCAGAAGTGGGACGAGCCCGTGCGGCGTCCCATAAGCGAGTAGATCATGAACGTTCTGGTTCCTCTCACGGCGGCCCTGCTCGAGGCTGCGAGCCCGGCCACCCCGGGCATGTGCGTCGTTGGCACCCTGGCCGACGCCCCCGAGTTCTACCGCGTCGAGCTCATCACGACCAAGCGGGTCCGTGGCTCGGGGATGGCGACGGGGTGGGGCGAAGTCACATTCACGCCATCCCCGTTCGGGGTGAACCTTACGCCGGACGGCGACTACCTCCGCGACATCGCCATCAGCGTGACTGGCCTCAAGGCTCCCGAGAAGGGGTTCTACGTCGCCTGGGTCACCACCCCCTCGCTGGCTCGGACCAATCGGCTCGGCGTGCTCGGCGAGGACGGCACGGTTCAGGGACAGGTCGACTTCAACAAGTTCCTGCTGGTCATCTCCTTGGAGGAAGACGACGGCTCCTCCTCCGAGCGTTGGCAGGGTCCCATCGTACTCCGAGGGATGTCGAGAAGTGGCGCCATGCACACCTCGGCGGGGCACGGTCCGTTCGTGCAGGAGAACTGCGTCGGATACGGCTTCAGCGGGTAGTCGGAGGCGTCTTTCAAATCGGTCATCCCCGTCGGTCCGGCTCATTCGCGGGCCGACGGGGATGCTTCGCGTTCAACTCAAGTGATGCGTATGCTCCAGAACAAGACGAGCGGTCGGAGACCGCGGGCATTCCGCGGGGCTCCAGGGGCGGTGGTGTTCGCGCTCCTTCTCCTCGCCGCACCGGTGAGGGGCCAGGAGATGGACCACGCCGGCCATCAGATGGAAATGGGGGACAGCCTGACGTGGGTCATGCCCCCCCATCCCGCTTGGATGAACCCGGCGATGATGGCGCCCTTCATCGGCATTCTTCCCAACGTCGAGCCGTTCCTTCCAGGTGCCGACTTGGACCTCATGGCGCTGCCGGTCGCGCGAGAGCCTGAGGTCGTGCATCTAGCGGACGGAGACACCCTCCGCCTGAACGCCGAAGTGCTCCACGGGATGGTCGCGGGCCGGATGCTCAAGGTGTACGGATTCAACGGCCAGTTCCCCGGCCCGACGCTGCGGGTTCGGCAACACGCGACGATCGTCGTGGAGTTCACGAACGACATCGACTTCGCGACGACGCTGCGATGGCATGGCGTGCGTGTCGAGAATCAATACGACGGCGTTCCCGGGCAGACCCAGCGGCCGGTGAGCGTCGGAAGCACCTACACCGCGCACGTCACGTTTCCGGACGCCGGAGCGTTCTGGTATCATCCCCACCAACGGGGCTACATCGCTCAGGACCTGGGGCTGTACGGCGCCATTCTCGTGGACTCGCCGGATCCCGACTACTACTCCCCCGCCAACACCGAAGTGGTCCTCGTGCTCGATGATGCCCTCATGACGGACACGGACTGGACTCCGTTCGGCCGCGAAGCACCCACCAACGCGCTGATGGGGAGGTTCGGGAATGTGTTGCTCGTCAACGGGCGTCCGGAGTTCCGCACGGCGGTCAAGCGGGGGGACGTCGTGCGGCTCTACCTCACCGACGCCTCGAACACGAAGAACTACAACCTGAGGATCGAGGGCGACGTCCCGATGAAGCTCGTGGCGTCCGATCTGAGCCGGTATGAGCGCGAGGAGATGACGCCCAACGTGATCATCGCCCCGGGGCAGCGATACGTGGTCGACGCGAGATTCGAGGAGCCGGGCGAGTACGCGCTGACCAACCGCATCACGGCCGTCGACCATTGGATGGGGGAGTACTTCTACCAGATTGACACACTGGGCGTCTTCGTCGTGTCCGACGAGCCTACCGACGAGGACTACGGCGCCGAGTTCGAAACCCTGCGAACCAATGATGCCGTGGTGGCCGAGTTCGAGGCGGTGCGGGCGCAGGCGGGCCGCCAGGTGGACGAAGAGCTGGTCTTGTCGCTCAACATCGGTGAGCTGCCGATCCCGGTCATCATGATGATGGAGATCGACACTCTCTTCTATCCGCCTGTGGAGTTCAACGACGCCATGCCGATGATGAACTGGCTTTCGACGGGCGTCGACGTCACGTGGCTCATGCACGAACCCGACCCCGACGCGTCGCCCCGCGACCTCGGGCCGGCGGTCGGATGGAGATTCGCGCAGGGCGACATCGTCAAGATCCGCATCTTCAACACGCACGACTCCTGGCACCCCATGAGCCACCCGCTGCATCTTCACGGCCAGCGCTTCGCGGTGATCGAGCAGGACGGGATCGCCACATCGAACTTGGTCTGGAGGGACACGGTCCTTGTTCCGGTGGGCACCACCATGGATCTCCTCGTGGAGATGTCCAATCCGGGCACCTGGATGTTCAACTGCCAGATACCCGAGCACGTTGGATCGGGGATGTCGATGAACTTCGCCGTGGTCCCGGCACCCCAAGACTAGTCGCGCAACCGGCGCCTCCGCACCGAGGGGAGGGCTTCGGCTCTCCCCTCGGTATGCGTACCACCATTGACTCGCAGTCTGGAGGCGGGATCGGCGTCGGGGTCCGCCGGCGGGGTGCGGCGTGGGGGTCGAGCGGCGGACTCGGGATGCCCTTCGCCCGTGGACGCAAGCCAAGATACGCTTCGGACCCGCGCCGGGATGCGGGAATCGGGCGGTCGGCGCCTCTTTCGCATCCGGTGGTTTCAGGTCGGCGAGGCCCCCGGCGCTCGAACGGCCGGCTGGTCGCGCCCCGCATCCCTCCGAGCGGGGGGCGGGACTCGACTGTGCCTGAACGAGGATTGAGGACTCGCCGGGGTAGGCGCATCTTCACGACGGAGCATCCCGCGTGCTTCTCGGGGGGGAGCAGACGCATGCGAGCAGCAGTCTTGGAGGCCACCGCCGAGATCGATACCGGTCCGCTCGAGCTCCGTGACGTAGAGGACCCGACGGCCGGTCCGGGCGAAGTCCGGGTGCGCGTCCGTACCTGCGCAATCTGCCGGACGGACCTCCACGTGATCGAGGGCGACCTCCCGGAAGAGAAGAGGCCCCTGATTCCCGGCCATCAGGTGGTCGGCGTCGTAGATCAGGTGGGGCCGGGCTGTGCCCGCCTGCGGGTAGGGTCGCGCGTGGGGATCGCCTGGCTCCGCGAGACCGACGGCACGTGCCGATTCTGCAGAAGCGGGCGAGAGAACCTCTGCGGTGCCGCGCGCTACACCGGCTATCATGCCGATGGAGGGTATGCCCAATACGCGGTCGTGGCGGAGGCCTTCGCCTACGACTTGCCCGACAGCGTCGACGATCTGTCGAGCGCGCCGCTGCTTTGCGCGGGCCTCATCGGCTATCGGGCTCTCGAGCGGGCCGAAGTGCCGGAGGGAGGCAGGTTGGTCCTGGTGGGCTTCGGCTCATCCGCTCACATCGTGCTGCAGCTCGCGCTCGGCCGCGGACACGAGGTCTTCGTGGTCACGCGCAGTGCGGGCCATGTGCGCCATGCCCTCGAGATGGGCGCCGGGTGGGCGGGACACGACCTCGGGGATCTGCCCGTCAAGATGGACAGTGCGGTTCTCTTCGCACCCGCCGGGCGCCTCGTGCCTCCCGTGATGAAAGCTCTCGGGAGCGGAGGCACGCTCTCCATCGCCGGAATCCGCCTGAGCGACGTCCCGGCGTACGCACCTGTTCCACGAGAAGCAGATCCGGTCGGTCGAGGCCAACACCCGTGACGACGGCCGACGCCTACTGGACGAAGCGGTGTCGGCCGGCGTGCGTCCCCACGTCACGACGTACGACTTGGACGACGTCAACCGCGCGCTCCAGGACCTGAAGCACTCCCGCATCAACGGCACAGGCGTGCTCGTCCTCGAGTAGAGGCGTCGCCGACAGGCCTATTCCGCTCGTGGGATAACGCGTATACTGGCCGTCCGACTCATCATCGACGGAGGAGTGCCGACATGAGCGAGCTGCGATTTCTTCTTGCCGCCGTTCCCTTGGTTTTCTTGTTGGGATCGAGCCCCGGGGCGGTTCAGGATCCCCCCATGAGCTTCTTCCTGACGAGCTCGGGTCCGGGCGACGGGGCAAACTTGGGAGGCCTCGAGGGCGCGGACCGGTATTGTCAGATGCTGGCCCGGGCAGTGGGAGCCAACGGTGAGCGTACATGGCGAGCCTACCTGAGCACGACCGGCCCCGACGGTGTCGACGCGCGCGACCGCATCGGGGACGGTCCCTGGTACAACGCTCGCGGCGTCATGATCGCCAACGACGTGGAGCAGCTGCACGGCGAGGAGAACAACCTCACCAAGGAAACGCAGCTGTCCGAGGCCGGGCTGATGATCAACGGTCGGGGCGACTCCCCCAACCGGCACGACATCCTCACGGGCACGCAGATGGACGGCACGGCCGCTTCGGGCATGGACGACACCACCTGCTCGAACTGGACGAGCGCCGGAGAAGGAAGCGCACTCGTGGGCCATCACGATCGCGAGGGGGGCGGCCAGAATCCCACCTCCTGGAACCACGCGCACGCCTCAAGGGGCTGCGGCCAGTCGGACCTTCAGGGCACGGGCGGGGACGGGCTGTTCTACTGCTTCGCCCTAAACTGAGGACGTTGGGCCGCTGTGGTCGCCCGGCCCGGGCGGAGCCCGCGTTGATCCCCCGCGCCCGGCGACCCGGTCGGTGAACCCTAGCTCCTGCGCGATCGCGCGGTGGCTGTTCGTAGCGGCTGCCCCGGTGCTCACAGGCGCGGCGTCGCTTCCTGCCCAGCAGGGCGCGGCGGGAGGTGAATGGCGTCTCTACGGTGGAGACCTGGGGGGCACCAGCTACTCGCCCCTCGCCCAGATCGACGCCAGCAATTTCTCGGAACTCGAGATCGCCTGGCGATGGAATGCCCAGAACCAGGGGCCGAGCCCCGAGACCAAGAACTCCACCACTCCATTGATGGTGAACGGCGTCCTTTATGCGACGGCCGGTTCGAGGCGGAACGTCGTCGCGATCGATGCGGGGACGGGAGAAACCCTGTGGATGTGGCGGATGGACGAGGGCGAGCGGGGAGAAAAGGCTCCCAGGCGGAACTCGGGGCGCGGAGTGACCTACTGGACCGACGGTGGCGGCGACGAGCGCATCTACGTCGTCACGCCCGGCTATCACCTCGTCGCGTTGGACGCCCGCACGGGTCTTCCCGTGCCGAGCTTCGGATACGATGGCGTGGTCGACCTGAAGCGGGGCCTGGGCAGACCCGTCGACCCGGTCGAGGGAATCATCGGGTCGTCGTCGCCGCCCGTGATCGCCCGAGGCGTGCTCGTCGTCGGAGCCGCCCTGGCGGTGGGCTCCAGGCCGCCGTCACCGGAGAACGTGGCGGGCCACGTCCGCGGCTACGACGTGCGCACCGGAGAACAGCTCTGGATCTTCCACACGATTCCGCAGCCGGGCGAGTTCGGGCACGAGACCTGGGAGGGGGACTCCTGGGCATACACCGGCAACGCCGCTGTCTGGGCACCCTTTTCCGCCGACGAAGAGCTCGGACATGTCTACCTGCCGGTCGAAGACGCCACACACGACTACTACGGTGGACACCGGCTCGGCGACAACCTGTTTTCCACGAGCCTTGTGGCCTTGGATATCGAGACCGGGGAGAGGGTCTGGCACTACCAGTTGATCCACCACGACATCTGGGATCGCGACATCCCGACCTCCCCGATCGTCCTGGACGTGACCGTCGACGATCGGCGGCTTCCGCTGGTCGTGCAGATCACCAAGCAGTCCTTTGCGTACGTCTTCAACCGGGTCACCGGGGAGCCGATCTGGCCGATCGAGGAGCGCCCGGTCCCGGCCTCCGACGTTCCCGGTGAACGTGCCGCGCCCACCCAACCCTTCCCCACGCGGCCGGCGCCGTTCGACCGACAGGGCGTGACGATCGACGACCTCATCGACTTCACACCCGAGCTCCGTGCGGAGGCCGAGGAGATCGTCTCCCGGTTCCGGATCGGCCCGCTCTACATGCCCCCGTCTCTTGTTGCCGGCGAGGACGGAAATCAAGGGACGCTCATGCTTCCCGGGGCAACCGGAGGCGCCAACTGGGAGGGTGGAGGTGTCGATCCCGAGACCGGCGTCCTGTACGTGGCGTCTCGCACCAATCCCACTGTCCTGGGTTTGATCCACGATCCGGAGCGGTCCGAAGCCCGGTACATTCTGCGCGGCTCGTCCTCCGCAGGCCCCCGGGGGCTCCCGCTCATCAAGCCGCCCTACGGTCGCATCACGGCCATCGATCTCAAGACGGGTGAGCATCTGTGGATGATGCCGAACGGTGACGCTCCCGAGGACGTTCTCGACCATCCCGCGCTCGAGGGCATTGCACTCGGCCGTCTAGGCAAGCCCACGCGCTCCGGCCTGCTCGTGACCAGGACGCTCGTCATCGCCGGCGAGGGATTCGGAGGAGGGCCCGTGCTCTGGGCGTATGACAAGGCCACGGGCGAGATCGCGGGCAGGATCGATCTCCCGGCCACCCAGTCGGGCCTGCCGATGACCTACCTCCACGAGGGCCGCCAGTACGTGGCCTTTTCGATCGGCAGCCCGGAGCATCCCGCGGAGCTGATCTCGCTCAGGCTTCCGGACGAGTAGAGGTCCTTGCCCGGGACCGGCGGGGTCTCTCTGCGTGGAGGAGGAGGGCGCTTGCCGAGCGGGCTCCGACGGGGGCTCCGTGGATCCCGAGGCCGGATTTCGGTCTCAGCTGTGGGCGCCCCCCTTGCCCGTGCCGCCCGACGGGGCGGGCTCCTCACCTTGGCGAGTCCCCATCCTCCGTGAATTCTGCGGCGTAGTCGACGGCGCACATCGTCCCATAGGTCCGGTGGGGCCCACATGCGACGCCGATGAACCGGAATTCCGTACTGAAGATGTTCTTTCGATGGCCCCGGTCGGGCACTCCGTCGTCGATGATCAGGCCCATGACGACGCGCCGCGCCCGGTCGGGTCCGTAGGAGAGGTTTTCCCCTACGACCACGTCCCAGGTGCCGTAGCGACTGAGCCGATCCCAAGGCTTCGATCCGTCACTTCCGTCATGCCCGGTGGCACCCTTCGGTCCCTGGTCCCCAACGTGATCGGCCGCCGCCCTCGACATGCCCTCCGAGGCGACCAACGCCGGCAGCGGATCGGCCTTCCGCAGGTACTCGATCGCCTCGTCCACGGCCTCTACCCCTTCCCGTGTAATGACGCTGGGCTCGCCCGGAAAACGGAGCATGTTGCCCCGAAACTGCGCCCGCAGCGCCACGAGCTGTTCGGCGTAGCCACGAGGATTCTGCCGGGCGCGGTTGTGTTCGTGCACGATCCCGTCCTCGATGGAGAGCTGGGATCGCCCCTGCGCCTCGGAGGTGGTGACGACCAAGGGATCCTGGGGCGCTTCGGCGCCCGGCCGGAGCGGGCTCGGGACGGCGAGAAGAACCAGAGTCGAGACGAGAGAGATGCGAATCATGGGGGATCGGCGTTATACTGGTCGCTTCATGCGGCGTTTCCCGCACCGACAAGTAAGGAGGGCTATCGATGCGACTTTGCTGCTCGTTCGTATTCGTTCTTTCCCTGGGTCTGGCGTTGGCTCAGCCCACCGCTGCGCAGGACGCGGAATCCGGCCTCATCGCGGTGGGCGAGATGGCTCCGGATTTCGCTCTTCCCGGTGCAACCCGCTACGGAGTCCTTGGGGAGCCGGTCCGATTGTCGGATCTCCGGGGAGAGGCGGTGGTATTGGCGTTCTTCTTCAGAGCTCGAACGCGTGGCTGAACGATCCAAATGGAAGCGTACCGTGATCAGTACGCAAGCGTTTTCCGGGGCGGCCGAGGCGTGAACGTCATCGGCATCAGCGACGACCCGCCCGAAGAGCTCGCTTCTTGGGCTGCCGATGCGGACTTTCCTTTCCTGTTCGCGACCGACGAAGGCCATGCCGCGGCCGACGCCTACGGCCTCGGTCTGCGCGAAAGTGGCAACATCGCTTCCCGATCCGTGATCGTCGTTGGGCCGGACGGAAGAGTGGCGTGGACGGCCCTGCGGTTCAGGGAGATCGATCCCACGGCATACGAGGAGCTCGGCCGGGAGATTGAACGCGTGGCTCCGGCTCTCGACGAAGCCAACGAAGACTGACGGCGAGTTCTCCGCACTCGGGGAATTGAAGGAAGGGGCGGGGATCGGCGACGACGCTCTACCCCAGCATGAAGAGAGAGAGGGGTTCGGCCGCCCGGGGCCGGGCCCCTCTCGTCTTGGGCTCTTCCAGCACACCGGGTCGGCAGAGTGTCGATGCCGTCGTCGTGGAGCGACGGTGTCTCCGACTCCTGTGCGGCTCCGTCTTCCCGGCCTCGGCGGAGGCCCCTATTCGCTGTCGGCGAGGGCGGTGAGGACGGCCGCCTCGATGTCCTGCTCGGGTCCGACGCCGGTGTAGGTGACGACACCTTGCGCGTCCAGGACCACGATGTAGGACGTGGCGGGAGCCAGGAATGCCCGGACCGCCCGGCCTCCTGCGTCCCAGACCGTGGCATAGTCGACGGGGTGATCTTCGAGCGCTCGCTTGACCGACCGGGGAGATTGAGATACCGCGACGCTGATGGCCAGGAACTCGATGCGGTCACCGTAGCGGTCGTAGACGTCGATCATCTGGGGCAGGAGCGCCTCGCAATTCTCACACCACCGGGCGTAGAATTCGATCAGGAGCGGTTTCTCTCCGACGTAATCCGCGAGCCTTACCGGATTCCCGTCCAGGTCCTCGATCTCCACGAGTTCGGGCCTCTCGCCCAGCGCGATGCCGACCTCGCCGCGTTCCTGGGCGGCGGTCGAGGAGGCGAAGCCCGCGGATGCCAAGAGCGCGAGAAGACACGGTCGAATACGAAGATGAATGGAGTTCACAGCACCATGCCTACTTGAACGAAATAATACTGGGCCATTACCAGCATAATCACCGCAGCGGCCCGTTTGATCCAGACCATCCAGCGGCCCGACGCCGGAAGGGCCGCCCCGAAGCCGGACGACAGGCCGATCCCCACGAGAAGCGCCGTCATCCCGAGAGAGAACACGAAGAGGTAGGCGAAGCCCATCACACCCGCCTGTGTGGCCGCGACCCAGGTAAGCACGACCGCGAACGCCGGCGCGCCACAGGGGGCCGCAACAATTCCCGAGGTGGCACCCAGGAGGAAGACGGCGGGGTACGAGCCTCCCCCGAGTCCGCCCGCCCAATCGAGCAGGCGCTTCGGCGCCGACAGGGGAATGATGTCGAACATGGCGAGCCCGAAGACCAAGAGCAGGTTGCCGATGGCGAGACGGGCCCACGGGCTCGCGCTGATGGTGCCGAAGAGGGTGCCCGTGAGTCCGCTGATGAGTCCCGCCGTGGCGTACAGAAGTGCGAGGCCCATGACGTAGGTGAGCGTCAGGCCCACGACCCTCGATTTGGGGGCGCCCTGATCCGTCGTGCCCGCCAACACAGATGCCGTGATGGGGATCATGGGATAGATGCAGGGCGTGAGGCTCGTCAGCACCCCCGCGCCGAACAAGGTGGCGAGCGATAGGAGCGGGCTCTGTGAGAGGCTTTCGGCGAGCACCGGACTCTGAAGCGTCGGATTGAGCATGGACCCATTGTAGCCGGGCGAGGGGGAAGTTCCTAGCTCCAGTACCTTCTCCTGGCCCGCCCAGGTCGTTGCCTCGGCACTACCTAGACGTTCGGGCGCCACGTTCCGTTTGACGCTGCCGGTCGGACACGTTAGACGTAGGCGGTTTCTCCGACCTGGCCCCTCCCCATCTCCGATCGAGGACCCGTGTGCGCCAACCCGGCCACGATACGCAGCGCTCGTGTGCCACCCCTCCGTCCCCTCCCGAGGTGCATTACGGAGTGCCGGGACAGGGGTGGGGGTTCGCCCCAGCGCCGCCGCGGCTGGCCCCCATCACGCCTTCGGTGATCCGGGGCCAGCCGTCGGGTGGCCGATGACGGGCGCGGGGGGCTCGTCGATGACTCGCCGAAGATTGCGGAACCTCGCACCGTTACTGTGCCCGTTCCTCTCATGCACCGGCCCGGGCGGCGACGCTCCGCCAGGGCAGCAGAGCACCGAAGCCGAGAGGGTCCGGGCCGCCCTCGAGTGCGTGGCGCCGACAGGCGTGCTAGGGTCCGCGGCGTCTCTCGACGGACGGACGGGCGAGTACTCGCTCACCCTCGTCGAGCGGGCCCCGGCGGCCGACACCCGGTCGGTGCGGGGGAATCTCGTGTTGCGCGAACAGGGGGCCGGTCTACGGAGATTCGTGGGAAGCGGCGGCGGCCCGATCCCTCGTGTCGTGGCGCCGCTGTTCGGATTCGCGGAGGTCCGCGTGGAGGCGGTCGGGGCGCTCCGCGTCGGCGACCTCTCCAGTTCGGATCCGGCGGCTCCCGGAGTCCTGGTAATCGAGAGCGAGACGGATCAGGGCCCGAGTATTCTCCTGCGGTTCGGATCGGACGCCAATCGTCGCGACATCGTCGATTTCGAGGGCGGCTTTACGGTCCTCGAAGTCCGGGAGATCGGAGACGACCGGTTCAGCGGGGTTTGGACGAGCGGAGCCCGGGGCCCGGAGACCCGGGGACACTTCTGCGCGGAGCTCCGCTCCCCGGCCGCACCCGCTGCTCCCTGATCCGCCACCCGCGTCGCCGCCACGCCTGGTGCCACGCGTCCCTACGTCCGGGTGGCCAAGCGGTATGCGCGGAAACCTCGTCCTCCTCTCGAACGTAGGGTCTCGCGGGAGGGCGCGCGCAGCGGAGGCTGTGCACGGCCGATGGCTGCGATCGGAGTCCGGATACCGGCGATGATGATCATCCTTCGGAGGATCGTTCGGCTCGTTCTGAGCTGGCTTCTCAGGAAGATCTGACGCGCCGCGCCGTCTCCCCTTGCCGGGCTCGCCCGAACGGTCGGCTTCGGAGGGCCGCTCCCGCCGCCGCCGCGCAGCCGCACAACCAGGCGGGGAAGAGTCCGGTCGCCAGAAGCAGCGCCCAAGCCGGCAGACCCAGGACGGCGCCCATGGACGCGGCCAACTGCGTCACCGGACCCGACAGCCAATTCCACGCCATAAGGATGCCCCACCCGAGCAGGGCTCCCGTCGCCGCTGCCGCCCCAGCGCGGCCCGGACCGCGCCAGAGCCCGTAGAGGACCCCCAGGGCCGGGACCGCCCACCACCCCGCCAGGGCGGTTCCGAGGGCGATGCCGCATCCGAGAATCACGACGGCGGTCATCGGCTCGCTCCTGGCCTCAGAACGGCCACGGCGCGAGCGAGCTCCGCGAGCTGGCCGGGTGTGCGGGGAAAGCGGAGTGGCTGAAGCTCCCCTTCGATCCAGCTCTCGAGGCGATCCTGGTAATGGGGACTCAGCGGATGGCCCGACTGTCCACCCGGGTAGGTGCCTCGTCCCTCGACCTCCTGGCCGAGCTCCACGACCATTCGCCAACTCGCGCCGTCCCGGCCGCCGCCCGAGTTGGGGCTCAACGTCTCCGGTCCTCCCCGGACGGGGAGACCGAGAGCCGAGAACGCGTTGATGCCCAGCAAGTGGACGACGTTTGCGTCGCTCACTTCGCTCCAGACCCATCCGCCCTCCGACTCCGGCCCGTAGGCCTCGCGGGCCCGGGCGAGGGCAGCGGCCAGCGAGGCCGAGAGGATGTCGTCGCGCGACTCGACAGCGTCGGGGGTGGAGAGATCGTCCCACCAGGCGCTTTCCGGGTCGGTCAAGAGGGCGGCCAAGACCGCCGTCCTCGGGGTTGCGACCCGGTGCCCGCCGGCGTCTGTGAGTTCGTCCCACGTTCGACGCTGCAACTCGTCCATGGCCAGCTCGAACAGGGCGGCGCGCGCGTTGTCTTTGGTGTAACGGCGGTCCCACTCAGCCAGGAGCCGAACGGCCTCCTCCACGGGGGGGCGATCTCCGGTATCCCCCTTGGCCCGGGTGTCCGAAGAGGGCGATTCCTCACCGATCCGTCCGGATGCGCGGAGGAACGCGTCCACGAAGACGTCTGCGCGCGGACTGCCCGGGTCGGTCTGAAAGCCCGCCAAGTCCTCCGCGGTGAAGATCGAGTCAGCGCGAAGCAGCTGGTTGATCCGCATGGCTCGCCAGGGCGAGGGCCAGTCGGCCCCCAGATACCGATCGTCGTACGCCGGGTCGACCGGCTGCTGGTTGTTCGAGGCCAGATATCCCTGCAGAGGGTTCACCGAGCCGGGGTAGGCCGAGACCGGATGCGAGCCCTGCCAGTCGTTTCCGGAGCTGGAGCCGTCAAAGGCCCAGTCGCCACGAGTCCCCTCCGGGCGTATCGGGTAGCGACCGGAGGCCCGAATGGCGATGTTTCCCGACCGGTCGGCCACCAGGCCGTTCTGGGTCGGAGCCACCCAGCTCTCCATCGCCGCCAGCCACTCCTCGACCGAGGCGGCCCGGTTGACGCCGAGGAGCGACCGGAGCTCGCCCTGGTCCTCGAGCACGGTCCACCGAAGAGAAACGAACTCGCCGGCAGCGCGACTGACCGGCCCCCGGTGCGTGTGAAAGATGCTGTCGACCGCGAGCACCGATCCGTCCTTCCCCCGATAGGCCTCGACGCGAACCTCGAACGGACGCCAGTCACCGTCGAGCAGGTAACTGCGGGGGTGGTCGGCAGCGTCGACCGTCTCTCGGTACAGGTCCATGACGTCCGAGCCGCTGTTCGTGAAGGTCCAGGCCACGTCTCGGTTGAAGCCGATCGCGATCGCGGGCGCGCCCGGAATCGTCACCCCGTAGACGTCCAGCTCCCCGGGAACCACCAGATGGGCTTCGTACCAGATGCTGGGGAGCGTGAGGTCCAGATGTGGATCTCCCGCAAGCACAGCGTGCCCCTGGGCCGAACGAGAGGGGGCGATCGCCCAATTGTTGGAACCGAGCAGCGTCTCGTTCCCCCGCCTCGCCCGATCGTCCATGGGGCCGAAGAATGCCTGCATCGCGCTGAGTTGTATAATCAACTCGTCAGTGGGGTCGCCGGGAGGAGGCAGGGGGGAGAAGTCGAACCTGGGCTCGCCGAGTCCGTTGGGCCGGATCGGTTCCTGGATCGGCGCGTTCACGGGAAAGAGGCCGTCGGCGGCCTCCCGGCCGACGAGCGCTGCGGCTGCGTTCTTCCGGCGCTCGGTGTTGATGAGGGCGAGCGTCCAGCCCATGCGCTTGAGCAGGTAGAGCGAGTGCTGCGGCTCCCAGGCCATCGGCCTCCGGCCCAGCAGGTGGTATTCGAGGGGGACCTCGGAGGGGGACATCGCGGTGATCCACGCGTTGACCCCTTCGGCGTAGGCGCCGAGAAGTCCCCTCAGCTCGGAGGTGGGGCGCATCCGTGCGTAATCCCGCTCGGCCGACCAGGCGAGCGCCAGCTGCCGTGACCGGCGATCGGCCGGGAGCGCGACCTCTCCCACCAACTCCGTCAGCGTGCCTGCGGTGGCCCGGGTCTGGAGTTCCAGCTGAAAGAGGCGATCCCTGGCAACGGCATACCCGAGGCCTCGAATCACGTCTTCCAGCGTCTCGGCGAAGACGTGCGGGACCCGGCGATCGTCGTAGACGATGCGGACCTCCGCCGAGAGGCCCGGCACCGTGTGCTCGACACGGGCCGGCAGTGTGGTCCCGCGGGCGCTGGCCCAGACCCCACGGACGGGGTCCAGGAAGGGCCCGAGGGCCGGGACGGGCCCCACAGGTCGAGCCCCGACGTACAGACCGGCGGCGAGAGCCAGTGCGCCCGGGACGACCTTGAGGACGGATCCCACTCGCCCCTCACTGTCCGACGACGTTCACCACGATCCGGCGCTGCCTGGGCCGCGTGTCGAGGTCGACCAGGACCACCTGCTGCCAGGTGCCGAGCGGAAGTGCGCCCTCGACGACCGGAATAGCGAGGGAAGGTCCGATGAGGCTCGCCCGCACGTGGCTGTGGCCGTTGTCGTCGTTCCACATCTTCTCGTGCTCGTAGCGGCCGTCCCGGGGGGCGATTCGCTCGAGCGCCCGGGCGATGTCGCTGCCGACGAGGCCGGGCTCGTACTCCACGGTGGTCAAGGCCGCGGTGGACCCCACGACCATCGCGGTGACCTGCCCCGTGGTGATGCCGCTTCCGCCGACCAGCGCCTGCAGCTCAGGGGTCACGTCCACGATATCGACGTCGCCTTCCGTCTGGAGCTCGAGGGTGCGTGTGAGGGCTCTCATCCGGCCGCCAACCTCGGTCGGCCGGTTAGCTTCGACCGGTCACGACCCCGCCTCGGCTCCGTATCCCGCCGCTTCGACGGCAGCCACGAGGTCGGTGTCCGCGACGTCGGCGGAAAGGGTGATCTCGGCTTGGCCCCGGTCCAGTGACACGTCCGCGTGCTCCACATCTTCCACCCCTTCGAGGGCGGATTTCACGTGGCTCACGCAGTGGCCGCAGGACATCCCGGTGATGGCAAGTGTCTTGTTCATGAGCGTCCTGGCTCGGTTCTGGCTTCGGCTCCGGTGGCGGGAAACCGCAGTGATTGATCGGGACGCGGGGTCTTCGCGCACGACCCGACCCCCGCCCACCCAAGTCTACTCGATCCTGCTGCACCCGTCACATGACGCCGCCTCTCGGGGCGCGCTCCATGGCTGGCGATGAACTTCTGACGCTACCCGCCAGCGACAGCGGCTCCGACGGACGCGCGTATTCCAGGGTCTCCTGTGCGGGCCCGCCCGCCGAGGACGGTGACCGGCCCCGCGCACGTCGGTGGTGTCGTCGAGGTTCCGCGTCGGAATCGCTCAGGGAGTCAGCACAAGACCCATCCGAAGCCCCAATGCGCTGCCCGAGCTGCTGCTGTTCGCGCGCATCGCACCTCCCTGTTCCAGGTCCCCGAACGAGAGGTAGTACGCGGTCGCCGCGAGCTCAAAGGCGATCGTCGGCGTTGCTTGGTAGCCCAGCCCCGCCAGGCCCCCGACCCCGACGCCGCTGGCCGAGCGGGTCCGGCCTCCCACGTCGAGCGACTTCTTCATCCGCCCGAGCCGGCCGGCCACAAAGGGCTGGAGGTTCGCATCGTCCGCGCCCAGCCTGATGCGCGGCTCGACGAAGAGGGAAACGACGTTCCAGTCGCTCGTGGAGAAGCTCACTCCGTGAGCGTTCCACTGAGCGCCTCCTCCCAATTCGAACCGAGGCGAGAGTGACACGAGGGCGACGGCGTCGAAACCGGGACCGGCGGCCGTGTCCCCGAAATCGGCTCCTCCCGGATCGTACGCGCCGGCCGAGATGCTCAGCCGGAGATCCTGGGACGAGGCGGGGACGGCGACAGCCGCCAGAACGGAGGTACCCGCGAGGGACAGAAGCATGTGCCGGAACATCGCGATCCTCCTCCCGGCGGTGGATCGGCTCCCTCCTAAGCCGAACTTCGACGGCCCGGATTGTTCCAAGCTATTGTGGTGTTGTGAGATAGGG
>CAZNEI010000010.1:35856-68309 GCA_964572045.1 uncultured Gemmatimonadaceae bacterium | reverse complement strand
CACGCTGATCCCGATGTACTTCATCGTGGGCATCTGGGGCGGGGAGCGCAGGATCTACGCGGCGGTGAAGTTCTTCCTCTACACCGCCCTCGGATCCCTGCTCATGCTGGTCGGCATCCTCTACCTCTACTTCCGGGCGAGGACGCTGGGGGGCGCGCCCTCGTTCGCGTTCCTCGACCTGATGCAGGTGCCGCTGTCGCCCCCCGAGCAGCTCTGGCTCTTCGCGGCGTTCGCGCTCGCCTTCGCGATCAAGGTCCCGCTCTTCCCGTTCCACACCTGGCTGCCCGACGCCCACGTCGAGGCGCCGACTCCCGGGTCGGTCGTGCTGGCCGCCGTGCTCCTGAAGATGGGGACCTACGGGTTCGTGCGGTTCCTTCTGCCCTTCTTCCCCCTGGCGTCCCAACACCCCGCGGTGGTCATGACGATGCTGGTGCTGGGCGTCGTGGGGATCATCTACGCGGCCTGGGTGGCCGCGGTGCAGCCGGACGCCAAGAAGCTCGTCGCCTACACCTCGGTGGCCCACATGGGCTTCGTGGTGATCGGAATCTTCGCGCTGAGCGTCCACGGGCTGCAGGGCGGCATGCTCGTGATGATCTCGCACGGGATCTCGACCGGCACCCTCTTCCTGTTGCTCGGGATGCTCTACGAGCGCCGGCACACGCGGGAGATCGAGGACTTCGGCGGGCTGGGGCGCGTGGCCCCGTGGTTCGCCACCGCGTTCGTGATCACCGCCCTGGCCTCGATCGGCCTTCCCGGCACGAGCGGCTTCGTCGGCGAGTTCCTTGCGCTCCTCGCCACGTTCGAGCGGCATCCCGTCCTCGGCACGCTCGCCGCCACGGGAGTGATCTTCGCGGCCTACTACATGCTGCCGATGGTCCAGAGGATCTTCTTCAACGCGCTCGAGGGGGAGGAGAACCGCACGATCGACGATCTCTCGCGCCGCGAGATCACGATTCTCGCCCCGATGCTCGCTCTTCTCATCTGGATCGGCGTGCATCCCACGCCGCTGCTCCGCCGCATGGAGCCGAGCGTGCAGGCGGTGATCGAACGCGTGGAGGCGGCCGCCCGTCCGGCACTCGGGGCCGCCGAGCCCGCCGCCCCTGACGCCCACGGGGCCCCCGACGCGGTAGACTGAGCCATGCAGCTTGACTTCACCCACCAGTGGCACTTCCTGATCGCCCTCGCGCCCGAGATCGTGCTCTCGGCGTGGGGGATGCTGGTCCTGCTCCTGGGCGTCGGCCGGCGTCAGCGGGAGAACCCCAGGGTGGCGGCCCATCTGGGATGGATCTCGCTCACGGGTGTGCTGGTCGCCACGCTGGCGAACGGCTGGCTCTACGGAGCCAGCGAAGTCGGTACGGCCTCGATGGTTGCGGTCGACCGCTTCACGCTCTTCGCCAACTGGATCTTTCTTGCCGGCCTCGGGCTCGGCATCCTCATCTCGATCGCCTACGTCGGGGCCCAGAAGCTGCAGGCCGGCGAGTTCTACGGCCTTCTCATCTACTCGACCGTGGGTCTGATGGTGATGGCGGCGGCCCGGGACCTGATCGTCATCTTCCTCGGCCTCGAGATCATGTCGATCGCCGTCTACGTGCTGACGGCGATGAACCGGCGCGACCGGAAGTCGGCCGAGGCGGGGCTGAAGTACTTCATGCTGGGCGCCTTCTCGACCGGCTTCTTCCTGTACGGGATCGCCCTGGTGTACGGGGCCGCCCGAAGCACCCACATCGCCGACGTGGCCCAGGCCGTCGCCGCCGGCCAGGCGCACGGCGCCCTGCTGGGCTTCGGGATCGCACTGCTGGCCGTGGGCTTCGCCTTCAAGGTGTCCGCGGTTCCGTTCCACATGTGGACGCCCGACGTCTACGAGGGGGCGCCCACGCCGGTGACCGCGTTCATGGCCGTCTCGGTGAAGGCGGGAGCGTTCGTGGCGTTCCTCAGGGTGTTCTCGGTCGGGTTCGGAGGGGCCTACGAGAGCTGGTGGGCGATCCTCTGGGCGCTGGCCGGCATCACCATGATCGTGGCCAACCTCATCGCCCTCGCCCAGGTGAGCATCAAACGCATGCTGGCCTATTCGGCGATCGCGCATGCGGGGTATCTCATGGTGGCGCTCGTCGCCACCAACGAGACGGCCGCGGCGGGGCTGCTGTTCTACCTGCTCGTCTACACCCTCATGAACGTCGGCGCGTTCGGGGTGGTCGTCCTGGTGTCGCGCCAGACGGAGGAGCGCCATCGGATCGAGGAGTACGCCGGCCTGGGCCCAAGGCAACCCGTCCTCGCGATCCTGCTGTCGATCTTCCTGCTGTCGCTCGCCGGCTTTCCCGGCACGGGCGGCTTTATCGGCAAGATCTACCTTCTGCAGGGAGCCATGGAGGCCGACCTGATCTATCTGTCCGTCATCCTCGTGCTGGCGACGCTCGTGTCGTACTGGTACTACCTGAGGGTGGCCTGGTTCATGTGGATGCGGGAATCGCCGTCCGAGAACGCGCATCGGGCGATCGCCGTTCCGCTGGCGATGCGCGTGGCGCTCGGCGCCGCCGTCGTCCTCGTGCTCTACCTGGGCATCTTCCCGGGAGGCGCGCTGGATTTCGCCCGCTCGAGCGTCGAAGGGCTCGCCGGCGTGGGACCCGACGTCCTCGGCGTGGCACCGTAACGCCTCCGTCTCTAGTTTCCGCTGCGTCCCCTCTCCGGCATTCCTCCACGACGGCTCCGCTCCGACCCCCACCGCCCCGACACCGCCTTGGCCATCCTCGATCACATCTTCCGGGAGTACGACATCAGGGGCCTCGTGGACGGCGAGCTGACGCCGGACCTCGCCGAGGGGGTCGGCAGGGCCTACGCGGCCAGGGCCCGGGAGCGGCTGGGCCGATCCCCGAGGGTCGCCGTGGGCCGCGACAACCGTCCCTCGTCCCGCGGGCTGGCGCGAGCGTTGATCCGCGGCCTCAGGGTGGCCGGAGCCGCCGTCGTCGACATCGGAACGGTGCCCACGCCCGCCCTCTACTGGGCGGAGCACACGCTGGGCACCGACGGAGGCATTCAGGTCACCGGATCTCACAATCCGCCCGAATGGAACGGCATCAAGATGACGTTTCGGGGCGCCTCCGTATACGGGAGCGCGATCCAGGACCTGAGGCGCCGGATCGCGAGCGCGGGCGGCGGGGAAGGGGCGCGGCGGGAGGGCGGCAGGGAGCGGGTGGACGTGCTGGGCCGCTACCTCGGCGACTTGGCCGCCCGGTTCGATCCGGTCGGCCCCGTCAAGGTCGTGCTCGACTGCGGCAACGGCACGGGCTCGCTCGTCGGGGTCGAGCTGCTGGAGCGGATCGGAGCCGAGGTCGTCGGCCTCCATTGCGAATCCGACGGGACCTTTCCGAACCATCATCCCGACCCCACCGTAGACGAGTATCTGGTGGACCTGATCGAGGCGGTTCGGCGTGAGGGAGCGGACATCGGGATCGGATTCGACGGAGACGCGGATCGCATCGGAGCGGTGGACGAGGCGGGACGCATCGTGCGTGGCGACACCCTTCTTCTTCTTCTCGGACTCGACGTGCTCCGTCGGCGCGGGCCGGGTCAGAGGCTCGTCTTCGACGTGAAATGCTCGCAGGTCCTCGCCGACGAGTTCGCCAGGGCGGGCGGCGAGCCGATCATGTGGAAGACCGGACACTCGCTGATCAAGCAGAAGATGCGTGAGACGGGGGCGCCGATCGCGGGCGAGCTGTCCGGCCACATCTTCTTCGCCGACGACTACCTGGGCTTCGACGACGCGCTGTACAGCGCCTGCCGGCTCGTGGACCTCGTCGCCCGCTCCGAGGACAGCCTCTCCGAGATGGTCGCTCGCTTCCCCGCGCGCCTCTCGACTCCCGAGCTCCGCATCGAGGTCTCCGAGGAGTCGAAGTTCGGACTCGTGGAGGCTGCGCGGGACCATTTCCGGAAGAGGCGGGAGGTGATCGACGTCGACGGTGCGCGGATCCTGTTCGACGACGGCTGGGGGCTCCTGCGGGCCTCGAACACCCAGCCGGCGATCGTCGCCCGCTACGAGGCCCGCACCCGGGACGGATTGCGCTCCATCGGAACAGAGGTCGAATCGTGGTTGAGAACTCAGGGTGTAGAGGTCTGACATGAGGCTCGGAGAGCTACGGGGGGGGCGCCTGCTGGTCGTCTTGGGCCTCGCCGCCCTCGCCCTGCTCGTCGTCGGGCGGATCGCGGCGGGCGCGTACGTGGAGATCCTGTGGTTCGACGCGGTGCGCCACTCCTCCGTCTTTTGGACCCGGATCATCTGGGAATGGGGGGCGCGCATCACGGGCGCCGCGGTGGTGGCCGTCGCGATCATCGCGAACCTGAGGCTGGCCGCGCGGACACTGGGCGGCATCCGCATCAGGAGCAGGATCGGCGACCTGGTCATCTCCGAACAGGTGCCCCAAGCCTATGTGACGTGGGGGACGATCCTCACCGGGCTCCTGCTGGGCATGTGGTTCGGTTCCTCGATCCCGAGGACGATCGGCCTCGAGACCCTCTTCCTCCTCAGGGCGCCCGACTGGGGCGTGGCCGATCCGATCCTGGGCCAGGACCTGACGTTCTACGTCGTCTTCCTGCCGGTGGCGGGCGCGCTCGTCACCTTCGCCATGGTCGTCACGTTTCTCGTCTTCACCCTCGTGACGGCGGCCTACGCCGCCAGCGGGGCGCTCCAATGGAGGCGCGGGCGCGTCTCCCTGAACGACCTGCCCCGCACTCACCTGACGGGGATCGTCGCCACGTTCTTCCTGCTCCTGGCCCTGCGGTTCTGGCTGGGCCGGTACCTGTTGCTCCTCGACGGGAGCTCGGGGGTGCAGGGGATCTTCGGGTTCGCGGATGCGGAGGCCCGCCTCGCGGCCCTGGGCGTCCTTACGCTGCTGTCGATCTCCGCCGCCGCGGGCGTCGTCTGGAGCGGCCTGACGGGACGCGTCCTGCCGGCCTCCGCCACGCTCGGGGTCTTGGTCGTCGGGGGCGTCGCCGTCGGTCAGGTCTATCCGGGGCTCGTCCAGCGCTTCCGGGTCGAGCCCAACGAGCTCGAGCGCGAGACGCCGTTCATCGAGCACAACATCCGCTTCACGCGAACCGGCTTCGACCTCGCCGAGCTCGAGAGGAGGGAGTTCGAATACGCGCCGCCCCTCGACGTGGACTGGCAGGAGGCGACCGCGCAGTTCGCCGGGCTGCCGGTGTGGAGCTCGCAGGCCCTGCTCACGACGTTCCGCGAGCTCGAAGCCCGCTTCCCCTACTACGACTTCTCGAACGTCACCGTGGACCGCTACGAGACCGACGGGGGCATGGTCCCGATCGCCCTCGCGGTCCGGGAGATCCTTCCCCGGGGCATCCAGGATCCGAACTGGCAGAACGTGCACCTTCGCGACCTCTACATCCAGGGCATGGGGGCCGTGGCCAGTGCGGCGGATGCCCGGACGCCCGAGGGGCGGCCTTCGATGTTCGTGTCCGGCATCCCGCCCGAGTTCGCGGCGGGCGGAATCGCCCCCGAAGGCCTGCGCCTGACCCGGCCGGAGGTCTACATCGGAACTCGGCTGCAGAGCTTCGCGATCGTGGATCCGGCGCAAAGGACGGCGCCCGACGGAGGACCCGCCCGCCCGGGCGTCGACTTCCCGAGGGGGATCGAACTCAGCTCGCTTCTGAGAAGCCTCGCGCTCGCGTGGGAAGCGAGGGACGCCAACCTGCTCTTCGCGGCCGAGGTCACGAACACCAGTCGGTTCCTGTTCCGCCGCAACGTCCTGGAGCGGGTGCTCAGGATCTCGGGGCCGCTCCTGCGCTACCCCGACAACCCGTACCCCGTCATCCACGACGGACGCATCGTGTGGATCCTCGAGGGGTTCACGGCCACCCGCTGGTTCCCGCTTTCGTCTACGCACAACCTGGAGGCGGGCCGTCCCGTCAAGTACGCGCGCAACAGCGTGAAGGTGACCGTCGACGGCCTCACCGGCGAGGTGACCTTCTACGCCGTCGACGACGGCGACCGGCTCCTCGAGATCTACAGCAGGAGCTTTCCCGCGCTCTTCAAGCCTCTCGACGAAATGCCCGACGGCATTCGTCGCCATATCCGTTACTCGCGGACGATGCTGGACCTGCAGGCCAGGGTGCTCAACCGCTACCACCAGGACAGCGCGCCGGTCTTCCACGGCCAGGAGGACGTGTGGGAGCTCCCGCAGGAACTCGCGGAGGGCACGACACCGGTTCCGTACCGGCCCGAGTACGGGATCTACCGTCTGCCCGGCGAGCAGGACGAGGGCTTTCTGCTCACCGCGGTGTTCGTCCCGAGGGGACGCCAGAACCTCACCGCCGTCCTGGTGGCCAGGAGCGAGCCGGAGCGGTACGGCGACCTGGTCCTCTTCGACGTCCCCGTCGAAGATCAAGTTCCCGGCCCCCGCCAGGTCGAGGCCTTGATCGAACAGGATCCGCTCATCTCCCAGCAATTCTCGCTCTGGCGTACGGGGGGAAGCCAGGTGTGGACGGGACACCTCCACCTGGTGCCCGTCGGCGAGACGCTGCTCTACATGGAGCCGGTCTTCCTCGCGGCCGAGGAGGACGCCATCCCCGAGCTTCGCCGATTCGTCGTCAGCGACGGACGGCGCGTATCGATGGAGGAGACGCTCGAGCTCTCGATTCAGGCCCTGGCGTCGATCTCCGGTGAACCCGTGGAGCTGATGGCGGCCGCCAACCCGGCACCCGACGTGGCCTCGCCGGAGCGAAGCGGGTGGCCTTCGGAGGCCCTCGCTCTTCTCGAGCGCGCCGACGCCGCGCTCCGCTCCGGGAACTTCCAGGGATTCGGGGCCGCGCTCGATGAACTCAGGTCCCTCCTCCAGACGCTCGCCGCACCCGGCGGCGACTAGACACCGACGCCATGAACATCCACGAGTATCAAGCCAAGGAGATCCTTCGGGCCGAGGGCATCGCCGTGCCGCCCGGAGAGGTCGCTCTGACGCCCGACGAGGCGGTCCGGATCGCGGAACGGTACGGCGGCACGGTGGTCGTGAAGGCCCAGGTTCACTCGGGAGGACGAGGCAAGGCCGGCGGAGTGAAGCTCGCCGCGAGCCCCGACGAGGTGAGGGAGCACGCCCGAGGCATCCTCGGCATGCGGATCTCGGGCCTGAGGGTCGAGAAGGTGCTGATCACGCCCGCCGAGGAGATCGCGACCGAAGCCTATGTGGGGATCCTCGTCGATCGAGGCACCCAGGCCGCCACGCTGATGGTGTCTTCGGAGGGCGGGATCGACATCGAGGAGGTGGCGCGGACGCATCCGGATGCGATCCGGAAGCTGAGCGTGGATCCGCGCTACGGCCTGATGGACCACCAGGCATTCTGGCTGGCGAACGCTCTCTACGACACCCCTTCGCTCATCCGCCAAACCGCCGGGATCATCCGTAGGCTCTATGACGCGTTCACGTCGAGCGACGCCTCGATGGTGGAGATCAATCCGCTGATCACCACCCCGGCCGGGGAGGTGAAGGCGATCGACGCGAAGATGAGCATCGACGACAGCTCGCTCTTCAGGCAACCCGACATCGCCCGATACCGGGACCTGTCGGCGGAGCCCTGGGCGGAGACCAAGGCGCGCGAGGCCGGCCTCAGCTACGTGAAGCTCGACGGCGACGTGGGCTGCTGCGTGAACGGCGCCGGGCTGGCGATGGCGACGATGGACCTGGTGAAGCACTACGGTGGGGAGCCGGCGAACTTTCTCGACATCGGAGGCTCGTCGAACCCCGACAAGGTGGTCTCGGCGCTGGAGATCATCGCCTCGGACGCGAACGTGGAGGTGATCCTCTTCAACATCTTCGGAGGCATCACCCGCTGCGACGACGTCGCGCGCGGCATCGTCGAGGCGACCGAGCGGATCGACATCGGGCCTCCGATCGTGATCCGCCTGACCGGGACCAACGAGGCGAAGGGCCTGGAGATCCTCGCCGAGGCCGGATTCTCGGCGTTCACGTCGATGGACGAGGTCGTCGAGCGTGCGGTTCAGATGGCGGCGGCGCAGTGACCGAGAGGACGACGCGGGACGAGCGTGTGAGACGATAGATGGCGATTCTTGTCGACGAGAATACGAGGCTGGTCGTGCAGGGCATCACGGGAAGGGACGGGTCCTTCCACACCGCCCAGATGATCGAATACGGGACGGCCGTCGTGGCCGGCGTCACGCCCGGCAAGGGAGGCCAGAGCTTCCGGGGGCCGGGCGGCGGCGTGGTTCCGATCTTCCACTCCATGGACCGCGCCGTCGGGGAGACGGGAGCCGACGCGTCGATCGTCTACGTGCCGCCGGCGTTCGCGGCCGGGGCGATCGAGGAGGCCGCCGACTCGGGCGTCGATCTGATCGTGGCGATCACGGAGGGGATTCCGGTTCTGGACATGGCCCGCGCCCACGCGTTCGCTCGGGATCGGGGAGCCCGGGTCCTCGGGCCGAACTGTCCCGGCGTCATCTCTCCGGGGAAGGCGAAGGTCGGGATCATCCCAGCCCAGATCGTCGCGCCGGGTCCGGTCGGCGTGATCTCGCGGTCGGGCACGCTCACCTACGAGGCGATCGTTCAGCTGACCCACGCGGGGATCGGGCAGACCACCTGCGTCGGCATCGGCGGCGATCCGCTCATCGGCACCACGTTCGTGGACGCGCTCCAGGCCTTCGCCCACGATCCCGACACCCGGGCCATCGTGCTGATCGGCGAGATCGGCGGCACCGACGAACAGGAAGCCGCCCGCTGGGTCGCCGAGAACGCCCAGGTTCCCGTGGTCGGCTTCATCGCCGGCCAGACTGCGCCGCCGGGGAGGCGCATGGGTCACGCCGGCGCGATCATCAGCGGCTCCGCCGGCACGGCGGAGGAGAAGATGAGGGCGTTCCGGGATCACGGCATCAGGGTCGCCGAGCGCCCCGCCGATATCGTGGGGCTGATCCGGGAGGCGCTAGGGACGGCGCAGCGGGCCGGTCCCTAGCGGAGGACGACATGAAGTTCCAGGACCTGCTGGGTGAGGAGGGGATCCTCGTGCCCATGGAGGTCGCCGACCTCGAAGGCGCGCTCGCGGCAGCTCTGGAGGCGGTCGGGGACTTCAGCGCGCGGGCCGTCGGCCACCGAGCGGCCGACCTCGCCCGAGGGGCGGCCGGCAAGATGGCCCGGGTCCACGACGAGATCGTCGTGATCCTCGCGCAGCAGGACCGGATCGAATCGATGCGCGCCGTGCTCGGAGTGGCCCCGGAGCCGTTTCTCGTCGACCCGGCCGCCGAGGAGCGGCACAAGGAGGCCCTCGTCCTCGTGCTGATCGTGACCCCTCGGCGCCACCAGACCCTCAGGCAGCAGATGCTTCCGGCGCTCGCTCGGTACTTCCGCGAGGAGGCGCGGGTCGCTCCGCTCCTCGTCGTCGAGTCGGCCGCCGACGTGAGGAGCCTCGAGGGCCTCATGGAGGTCGAGCTCCGCGAGAGCCTTCTCGTCGAGGACGTCGCGTCGCCGGTCCGGTACCGCGTCTATCCCGAGGCGCCGTGCTCGGAGGTCGTGGACCTCATGGTGCGACGGGGGCTGAGGTTCGTGCCCGTCGTGGGAAGGGACTACGAGCTCCTCGGCATCGTCACATCGGGTGACGCCCTCAAGCACGTCGTCACCAGGACGCGAACCGAGGAACTCGGAGGGGCCCAGGCAACTCCCGCCCCGGAGTCCGCGGTCCGCGACATCATGACGAGGAGCGTGATGTGCGTGTCCGAGGACCTGAGTCTCATGGAGGCCGCTTCGATCATGATCAACCGGGACGTCGAGGAGCTGCCCGTCATATGCGCAGGCCAGATGATCGGCTACTTGACCCGAGCCGAAGTGCTGCGCCTTCTTTTCGAGCCGTCGGAGGCGTGAGACATCGAGACCCACAGGGGAAGGCACCCAATGAGCCAAACGCTCGCGATCATCAAGCCGGATGCCGTCGGATCCGGTCTGACCGGGAAGATCCTGGCACACCTCGAGGACAAGGGATTCGCCGTCCGCGCGATGAGGATGGCGCGCTTGACGGTCGAGCAGGCGAGAGCGTTCTACGGTGTCCATCGTGAGCGGCCCTTCTACGCCTCGCTCGTGCGCTTCATGACCTCCGGCGCGGTCGTGGTCATGATCCTCGAGGCCGAGGATGCGGTGGGGCGCCTGCGAGAGGTCATCGGCGCGACGGACCCCGACGAGGCCGAGGAGGGCACCGTCCGCCGTCTCTACGCCGAATCCAAGGAGAGGAACGCCATCCACGCGTCGGATTCGGACGAGAACGCCGCCCTCGAGATCGCCTTCTTCTTCTCCTCGCACGAGAGGCTCGCGATGTAGAGCGGCTGGGGCCGGCGCCCGGTCTCCGTTCGAGGACCGCCCGATTCCCCCGTCGGGACCGCGTGGGCCGGGGACGGGGCGGCACCCTCTGCGTGCCGGCGGCCGCCGCTCCCGTTCCCCGCTGCGGGCCGCGGTGCCGAGCCCGCCCCGGCCGCCGTTCCGCTTGTCAGCCGAGGCTCGCGCGGGCACGTTCCAATCCACGTGCATCGGGGCACGCGACGTCTGACCACGGAGTCCTCTCGAGATGAAGAACCCTTTCGCCCTCGCCGCATACCTGACGCTGCCGGCCCTCGCCGCGTCGCCTCCTCTCGCCCCTCTCGCGGCCCAGAACACCTCGCCGCCCGAGTACATGGAGATGGCGCGGTCGCTCCTCGAACGCCTCGTGGAGATCAACACGACCAACACCCCCCGGGGCAACAACACCCTCGCCGCCGAGGCGGCGGCACGGGTTCTGCTCGAGGCGGGATTCCCCCCCGAAGACGTGCACGTCCTCGTGCCCGACGACGCACCCACGAAGGGCAACCTGGTGGCCCGCCTGCGGGGCCGGGACGCCGGGCGCGCTCCGATTCTCCTGCTCGCCCACATCGATGTCGTGGAAGCTCTGCCGGAGGACTGGAGCCCGGACCTGCCGCCCTTCGAGTTCATCGAGCGCGACGGCTACTTCTACGGACGCGGCGTCATCGACGACAAGGACGAGGCGGCGATCCACACCGTGAACCTCGTCCGCATGAAGCGGGAGGGCTTCGTCCCCGACCGCGACATCATCGTGGCGCTCACCGCGGACGAGGAGGGCGGGCCGCGCAACGGCGTCGCCTATCTCCTCGATGAGCATCGCGAACTGATCGATGCCGCCTACGCGCTGAACGAGGGAGGCGGCGGCATGTCCAGGAACGGACAAAGGCTCTCCAACAACGTGCAGGCCGCCGAGAAGCTGTACCTCTCCTTCTCCTTCACCGCCAGCAATCCGGGCGGGCACTCCTCGCTTCCGGTCCGCAAGAACGCCATCTACGATCTCTCGAGCGCCCTGATCGCGGTGCAGGACCACGAGTTCCCGGTCATGTTCAATGAAATCACGGAGGAGTTCTTCGGACGCTCCGCCGACCTGGTCGGGGGGGAGATGGGCGAGGCGATGCGCCGCCTGCTCGCCGATCCCCGGGACGCCGAGGCGGCCCGAGTGCTGTCGCTCGAAGCGGGCTACAACGCCCGTCTGCGCACGACGTGCGTCGCGACCCAGCTCGAGGGCGGACACGCAGCGAACGCACTGCCCCAGCTGGCCCGCGCGACCGTCAACTGTCGCGTCTTCCCGGGCCACGATCCGGCGGACGTGCACGCCGCGCTCGTGGCACTCGCCGCTCCGCTCGACGTGGCCGTCGAACCGATGGGCAGCGCGACCGCGAGCCCCGCCTCGCCCCTCACCGACGCGGTGCTGGGGCCGATCGAGCGCATCACCACGGAGATGTGGCCCGGAGTCCTCGTTCTGCCCGTCATGTCCACCGGCGCCACCGACGCCCTCTACCTTCGCAACGCCGGCATCCCGGTCTACGGGGTGAGCGGGATCTTCGGCGACATGGATGACGTGCGCGCCCACGGTCGCGACGAGCGCATCGGCGTCGAGAGCTTCTTCGAAGGCCAGGAGTTCCTGTACCGGCTGGTCAAGGCGCTCTCGGGAGGCGGCGTCACTTGAGGCGCGGGCCTCCAGACCCGGTCGCCGGAGGTCGCGAGCGGGGTCGCGGGTGGCGAGGCTCGCGCCCGCGGATCGCGGGAGGGCCCGCACCCGTCGTGCGGACCCGGAGCCGTGGGGGCCGGCGGGGGAGGGGGGCGGCCGAATGAGCAGGCCGGAGATCGAATCCGCGCTCGAGCGCTGGCAGGAGGCCGGGCTCATCTCCGACGAGTTGGCCCAGCGGCTGCGGGCGGAGCATGCGCAGAGCCAGCGGCTGGCCCGCCGCCGGTTCAGGCAGTACGCCGTCTCGGGCACGGCCGGCCTCCTCCTCGTGATCGCCGCCATCACCTTCTTCGCCTGGTCCTGGCCCGACCTGGGACCGGGGGCGCGGACCCTGGTGATCGCCGGAACGGGGACCGCGATCGTGCTGCTGGGGATGAGGCTCGAGGGCGCCCGGCGCTACGTGCCGGTGGCCTACGCGCTTCAGACCAGCGGTCTCGTGCTGCTGCTCTCCGCCTACGTGTACTCGATGGAGGCGTGGGCCAACACGACGGCGGGTGGCGTCGCGGTCGGCATCTTCGCGCTGGCCACTCCCGCGGCGACCCTTCCGGTCTTCGCGCGCCGCAATCCCGTCATGCCGGCCGTGGCCACGGCTCTGGGCTACGGCTTTCTGGCGGCTTTCCTGTTCCGCGCCTTCGATCTGGACGCCGAAGTCATCATATGGATCCTGGACGGGGCGTTGGTCTCGACCCTGGCTCTGCTGGGTCTGCGGCTCTACACGGGTCGCTCGGAGTCGGTCTCGCGGCGAACGCTCTACACGTTCGCCGTCAGTCTCTATGCGGGCTATCCGATGGCCGGCATGACGGCGGCCGGCCCACTCGACTTGGGCGACGAGACGCTGCTGGCGCTCGACGCCTGGCTCGTGGTGGTGACGGCGCTCGCGCTCTGGGGCATCCACCGGGCTCCGGCGACGCTGCGCAGCACCCGCTACGGCTTTCACCTCGCGGCGTCGGTCCTGCTCGCCATCCCGCTCGGGTTCGGCACCACGCTCGAGGTCTACGACCTGCCCCCGCTGGGCGCCGCGGCCGTCGTGGCCGCGGCGGGAGCGTGCGGACTCTGGTACGGGCTCGGCAGGGACGCCCGGACTCTGGTGCTCGCCTCCTGCGCGACGATCGTGTGCGCGGCGTGGTACCTGGGCGTCGACGCGGGAGAGCGGCTCGGCACGGTGCTCTCGCTCTCCTTCACCGCGGCGCTGCTCTTCTGGGTCTCCACCCGGTTGGGCAGGGGGAGGGGCGCGTGATTCGGGCCGGGACGCACGGCCGTCGCGGTCGCAGCTTCGGTGCCGGCGGCGGATTGCGCTCCCGCCGCGGCGGGGTGCTCGGGCGAAGTGCATCTTCTCGTTGACTGGCATCGGGACCCTGGATAGCTTTTTTTTCTATGCTCAGAGTCGAACTGGCTCAGTTGGAGCGGACGAAATCACTGCGAGTAGAGGGATTTCTTGAGCCGGATCGGCACTCCTTCGGGGGTTGCGCGTTCGTGCCCGAGACACCCCTGCACGGCGTGTTCTCCGCAGTTCGGGCCGGCTCGGGCGAGGTGGTCGTCCGGGGGCGCTTGCGGGGCTCCGTCTCCCAGGACTGCCGGCGGTGCCTCGCGCGCGTCGAGCGAGGGGTGGACGCGGAGATCACGATGGTCTTCGCGCCCCCGGAGCTGCTGGGCGAGGAGAACGAGGAGAGGCGTCGCATCGAGTCGAACAGGAGTGAGATCGACCTGGAACCGCATCTTCGCGATGAGCTGATCCTCTCGGTGCCGATCTATGTCGAGTGCCGATCCGATTGCAGGGGCTTGTGCGCCGGGTGCGGCGTGAATCTGAACGAGGCAGACTGCCAGTGCTCGAAACGGGAGATCGACCCAAGGTGGGATGCCTTGAGAGCACTCAAGAGCGAGTGAGGGCGACCGATGGCTGTTCCGAAGAAGAGGACCTCGAAGCAGCGCAAGCGCAAGCGCAGGACGCACTACAAGGCTGAGCCGGTAGTGACGAACACCTGCCACCGGTGCGGCGATCCGAAGGTCCCGCACCGGATCTGTCCAACGTGCGGGTATTACGGGAACCGGCCGGTGATCGATCCGGATGAGCGCCCCTGATTCGCTGAGATAGGATCGAGTGCGGTGCGGATCGCCCTTGACGCCATGGGCACCGATCAGGCTCCGGCCATAGAAGTGGCCGGGGCCGTGAGCGCCCTGCAGGATCCCGAGTCCGAGTTCGAGCTTCTCCTCGTCGGAGACCGCGCTGCGCTCGAGGGGGAGGTGGCTCGCCACCGGGGATTCCCACGAGACCGGCTGCGTATCGTCCATGCGCCCGATCGGGTGTTGGGCGCCGGCCCTCCCTCCACCGCCCTTCGGCGCAAGCCCCAGTCTTCGATCGCCATCGGGCTGAGGCTCCACCGTGAGGGGGAAGCCGACGCCTTCGTCAGCGCCGGATCGACGGGAGCCGTCATGGCGGCCTCGCTCCATATCCTCGGGCCGCTGAACGGAGTCGATCGGCCGGCGATCGGCACCGTGGTGCCCACGGCCCGGGGGCCGCTCCTTCTGCTTGACGCCGGGGCGAACGTCGACTGCAAACCCCACCAGCTCGTCCAGTTCGCTCGCCTGGGCAAGGTGTACGCCCAGGACCTCATGGACATTCCCCGTCCGCGCGTCGGATTGCTGAACATCGGCGAGGAGCCCAAGAAGGGCGATGAGCTGGCCGCCGAGACGCACCAGCGGCTGCTCGAGAGCGGCCTGAACTTCGTCGGAAACGTCGAGGGCGGCGGGATCGTCGACGGGAGCTGCGACGTGCTCGTGTGCGACGGCTTCGTCGGAAACGTGCTTCTCAAGTTCTACGAGTCCGTCGCCAGCTTTGTCGTCGGGCTCCTCACCAGCGCGATCGGGGAGCTCGAACCCAACCGCGAGGTGGACGAAGTCTTCCGGTTGCTCGACTATACGGAGACCGGTGGAGCGCCCCTCCTGGGCCTGAACGGGATTCCGATCATCTGTCACGGCAGGTCGCCCGAGAAGGCGATCCGCAGCGCGATCGGCGTCGCCGACAGGGCCGCACGCGCGTCGATGGTGTCCCACTTCAAGAAGGAACTTTCTTCGCCAGTGGTTCAAGGCAGACCGGCTTGACGACCCCGACGTCTTTGGTCGAGATCGTATCGACGGGGCGCTTCCTCCCCGATCGCGTGCTCACCAATCGTGATCTCGAAGAGATGGTGAACACGACCGACGAGTGGATCACCGAGCGCACGGGCATCAAGGAGCGTCGCATCGCCTCCGATTGCACGTCCGCCGCGGAGATGGGAGCCTCGGCAGCGCGCGTCGCGATGGAGAGGGCGGACGTCGATCTCGATGAGGTCGACCTGCTCCTCGTCTCCACGGCCACGCCCGACCGGCTGCTTCCCTCCACGGCTTGTGACATGCAGGCCCTGCTGGGAGTCGGCAACGCCGTCTCCTTCGACATCTCGGCCGCCTGCTGCGGCTGGCTCTACGGACTCACGCTCGCCGAAGGGTATCTGACGGCGGGCCGGGGTGAGGTCGCGCTGGTCGTCGCCGCCGAGAAGATGAGCGCGATCGTCGACTGGAAGG
Source organism: uncultured Gemmatimonadaceae bacterium (assembly GCA_964572045.1). Lineage (GTDB taxonomy): Bacteria > Gemmatimonadota > Gemmatimonadetes > Longimicrobiales > Gaopeijiaceae > CBDCKR01. The sequence continues at coordinate 52,718 of CAZNEI010000010.1, read as the reverse complement.
ACCGCTCGACGTGTGTGCTCTTCGGCGACGGGGCCGGGGCGGCCGTCGTGAGGAGGTCGGACGGAAGCAGGGGCATCCTGGGGACGCACCACGGTTCGGACGGCAATCTGGCCGACCTCCTCTACCGTCCGGGCGGCGGAGCCGTGCTCCCCATGGACGAAGCCGTGCTCGAGCGGGGCGACCATCTCCTGCGGATGGCCGGACGCGAGGTCTTCAAGAACGCGGTGCGGTCGATGTCGGAGGGCGCGAGCCAGGCTCTCGAGCGCTCGGGGCTCACGTCCGAGGATATCGACCTGATGATCCCGCATCAGGCCAACGTTCGCATCATCGAAGCGACGGCCCGTTATGCGGGAATCCCCTTGGACAAGGTCTTCATGAACGTGGACCGCTACGGGAACATGAGCTCCGCCACGATCCCCATTGCCCTCGACGAGGCCGTCGAAGCGGGCCGGGTGCGCCCGGGGATGAGTGTCCTGATCGTCGCCTTCGGGGCCGGCCTGACCTGGGGCGCCATGGCCCTCCGCTGGTAGAGGGCCGGCGAGCCCGCCCACCCGGCCGAAACCGTGTCCTTGGCTCTTCTTTTCCCCGGACAGGGATCGCAGCACGTGGGGATGGGTCGGGCGCTGGCCCGCGCCTACCCCGCCGCCAGACGGACCTTCGAAGAGGCCGACGACGTTCTGGGGTTCGGCCTCTCCCGGCTCGCCTGGGAGGGCCCCGAGGACGAGTTGGTTCTCACGATGAACGCGCAGCCCGCCATGCTCACCCACTCGACGGCCGTCCTCCGGGTCGTCTCCGACCGCCTCGGCGCCGTGACGATGGCGGCCGGCCACTCGCTGGGCGAATACTCGGCCCATGTGGCCGCGGGCACCCTTCTCTTTGCCGATGCCGTCGCGACGGTGCGGCTCAGGGGTGAGTTGATGTACGCGGCCGGACAGGATCGACCGGGGGCGATGGCCGCGCTGATCGGGCTCGACGACCGCTCCGTCGTCGCGCTGTGCGAGAGAGCCAGCGGCGAGGCCGGCACCTGCGTTCCGGCCAACTTCAACTCCCGGGGCCAGGTCGTCGTCAGCGGGGACGCGGCCGGGGTCGAACGGGCGATGGAACTCGCCGCCGAAGAGGGGGCGAAGAGGGTGATGAGGCTGAGCGTGTCGGGCGCCTTTCACTCCCCTCTCATGGAGCCGGCGAGAAACGGGCTCCGGGAGCACCTCGAGAGGACCGAATTCACCGATCCCGCCTATCCGGTGATCTCGAACGTCACGGCCGCGCCCGTGACGTCCGGCGCCGGGGCGCGCGACCTGCTTGTGAGGCAGGTGACGTCACCCGTACGCTGGTCGCAGTCGGTGGCGCACATGGCCGGGGCGGGCGTGGACTCGTTCCTCGAGCTGGGACCCGGCTCGGTGCTTCGGGGCCTGAACCGACGCAACGCCAGGGGCGTAGCTTGCAGCTCACTGGCGGAGCCCGAGGACTTGGACCGCTGGCAAGGGGACGGACGGCGATGAGTGAGATGAGGGGACAGGTCGCGCTCGTTACGGGCGGATCGCGCGGAATCGGACTGGCGATCTCCCGGGAGTTGGCCCGGGGCGGCTGCAGGGTCGCCGTCATCGGACGGAACCTGGAGGCGGCCGAAGCGGCGCTCGACGGACTCGAGGGAGAGGGGCACCGGGCCTACAGGTGCGACGTGAGCGATGCCGAGGCCGTGCGTTCGGTCGTGAAGAGCATCGGGAAGGACCTGGGGGGGGTCGACATCCTGGTCAACAACGCCGGAATCGCCCGCGACAACCTCCTCATGCGCATGAAGGAAGAGGAGTGGGACGACGTGCTGGCCGTCAACCTCAAGGGCGCCTTCAACATGACGAAGACCCTGGCCCGGAGCATGATGAGGCGGCGGAACGGGGTGATCCTCAACGTGACGTCGGTGGTCGGGCTGACCGGAAACGCCGGTCAGGCCAACTATGCGGCGGCGAAGGCCGGCCTCATCGGCTTCACGCGCAGCGTGGCCAGGGAGCTTGCGTCGCGCGGCGTACGGTGCAACGCGATCGCGCCCGGCTTCATCTCCACGGACATGACGGCCGGGCTGCCCGAGTCGACCGTCGAGGAGCTCCATGACAGGATCCCCCTCGGCCGTCTTGGCGAGCCGTCGGACGTCGCCGGGCTCGTGCGCTTTCTCGCCGGACCCGCTGCGCGCTACATTACCGGCCAGACAATCGCGGTGGATGGCGGGATGGTGATGTAGGGAAGCCATCTTCCGATACTCCTGGAATCTGATCGCACAACCAACCCACCCTTGCGGAGACACCATGGCGGACGACACGGCAACGAAGGTCAAGGAGATCATCATCAACGAGCTGGGCGTCGATCCGGAGATGGTCACGCCGGATGCGTCCTTCGTGGATGACCTGGGGGCTGATTCCCTGGACACCGTGGAGCTGGTGATGGCGTTCGAGGAAGAGTTCGAACTCGAAATCCCCGATGAGGACGCGGAGCGGATGAGGTCGGTCGGCGACGCGATCACCTATATCCAGAAGAACGCCGAGTAGGCGCCGCGGCGGACCCCGAGCGGGGAATGACGCCTTCCAGGGGCCCTCGGCGAGTCGTCATCACGGGCCTCGGTGCCGTCACGCCCGTGGGCAACGATGTCGCATCGATGTGGGATGCGCTGCTCGCCGGCGAGAGCGGGAGCGCCCCGATCACCCGCTTCGAGACCACCGACGAGTTTCCGACGCGCTTCGCCTGCGAGGTCAAGGACTTCGACGCGTCCCGTCTCCTCGACAGGAAGGAAGTGAGGCGCTTCGACCGCTTCGCCCAATTCGGCATTTCGGTCGCCGATCAGGCTGTCGCATCGTCGGGACTCGACCTCGAGGCCGACGGGCTCGAGCCCGAACGGTTCGGAGTGATCTTCGGCAGCGGCATCGGCGGCATCTCCACCCTGGAAGCCCAGCACGACATCCTCAACCAGAGGGGCCCCAGGAGGGTGAGCCCCTTCTTCATCCCGATGTTCATCCCCGATATCGCGGCGGGCCTGATCTCCATCCGCTACGGAGCGAAAGGAGCGAACTACGCCACGGTCTCCGCCTGCGCCTCGAGCGCACACGCGATCGGTGACGCCTTTCGGTTCATCGAGCGGGGCGACGCCGACGTGATGATCGCCGGAGGCTCGGAGGCGACGCTGACTCCGCTGGCGGTGTCCGGATTCGCCAACATGAAGGCTCTCTCGACCCGAAACGACGATCCCGCCGGCGCCTCCCGTCCCTTCGACGCCGGGCGCGACGGATTCGTGATCGGGGAGGGCGCCGGGTGCGTGGTTCTCGAGGCGCTGGAGACGGCCCTGGAGAGGGGCGCGCCGATTGTGGCGGAGGTGGTCGGATACGGCGTGTCCGCAGACGCCTATCACATCACCCTCCCTCCGCCCGAGGGTTCGGGAGCCCAGTACGCGATGCGCATGGCGCTCGAGGACGGCGGCCTGGAGGCCGAGGACGTCGATTACATCAACGCCCACGGCACCTCGACCCCGGCCAACGACCGCAACGAGACGGCAGCGATCAAGAGGGTGCTGGGCGAGGCGGCGTATTCCGTCGTGGTGGGGTCGACCAAGTCGATGACGGGGCACCTTCTCGGGGCCGCGGGCGGGATGGAGGCCGTGATCTGCGCGCTCGTGTGCCAGACCGGCCTGATTCCGCCGACGATCAACTACTCCGAGCCCGACCCCCAATGCGACCTCGACTACGCCCAGAACGGGGTCGTGGAGCGCGACGTCTCGGTGGCTCTTTCGAACTCATTCGGGTTCGGCGGACACAACGTCTGTCTCGCGATCCGGGCCTGGAGGGGAGAGTAGGCCGGGCCGGAGGTCGGGGATCGGGGGCGCCATGAGGATCGGCCACGGATACGACTCCCACCGTTTCGCACCGGGCCGCCGGCTCGTCCTGGGGGGCGTCGAGATTCCCGACCATCCGGGCCTCGCGGGGCACTCCGATGGAGACGCCGTGGCGCACGCCATCGTGGACGCGCTCCTGGGAGCCGCCTCCGCGGGAGATATCGGGCGCCACTTCCCCCCCGAGGGCGCCCGATGGAAGGACGCCGACTCCATGGATCTGCTCGCCCGGGCGGCCCGTGTGGTCGAAGCCTGCGGATACGGAGTCCGCAACATCGACGTGACCGTCATCTGCGAACGCCCCAAGATCGGGCCTCACTCCGAGGCGATGCGGCGGCGGCTGGGGGGCGTCCTCGGGCTTCGCCCCGATGCCGTGTCGATCAAGGGCAAGACCAACGAGGGCATGGGCTGGATCGGGCGCGGGGAGGGCATGGCCGTGCACGCCGTGGCGCTCCTGGAGTCCCTCGGAGAGCCCGACGATCCGTAGAAGGAGGACAGGCTATGGACCGGCTGCACGCCCCCGGGCGGCCTCCGCACTCGCCCTGATCGAGTGGATCAGCTCCTAGGCCTACTCGACAGGGCTCCCCCGTTCGCCGTCTACGTCCTGCTCGGGCTCGGGGCCGCGCTCGAGAACATCGTGCCGCCCGTTCCGGCCGACACGTTTGTGGTTCTGGGAGGGTTCCTCGCGGCGCGGGGACGGGCCGACGGGGCCGTCGTCTTCGTCGTTACCTGGGTGGCGAACGCGCTGTCGGCCCTGGCGATCTACGCGGCGGGGTACCGCTACGGATCCGCGTTCTTTCGGACCCGGGCCGGCAGGTGGGTCCTGAATCCGGACCAGCTCAAGACGGTCCGCCGCTTTTATCGGCGATGGGGGGCGCCTGCGATCTTCTACACGCGCTTCCTGCCCGGCCTGAGAGCCGTGGTCCCCGTCTTCGCCGGCGTATCCCGTCAGAGACCCCTCCCGGTCGCCGTTCTCATATTCGTAGCTTCGGGCATCTGGTACGGGATCCTCGTGTGGGCGGGCTACCTCGCCGGGCAGAACCTCGAGCATGTGCTGGAGCTCCAGTCCCAGGTGAACCTGACGCTCGCGGTGATCGCCACGGTCCTTTTCGGCGCCGTCGCGTTCTGGTGGCACCGATCCCGCCGCCGCATCGGCCGCGCCCCGCCGCCCGAGAGCGACCGGAACTCCGAAGGGCCGTAGGGGCGGGCTATGGATTCCGGTGCCGCCTTTCTGGTCGAGCCGTACATCGACCACCTGAACTTCGAACGGGGCCTCTCGCCGCTCACGGTGGACGCATACCGCCGCGACCTGCTGCGGTTCGTCGAGTTCGTGGCCAGGGAGGGGAGGCCGGAGCCCCGAAGCGTCGCGGCCGCCGACGTGCGGGACTACGTGCTACACCTCGGTGGACTGGGGTTGGCGCCCACCACGGTGCGCCGGGCTCAATCGGCGCTCCGGACCTACTTCGGCTTCCTCCTCGAGGAGGGCGTCATCCAACACGACCCGACCGAAGGGCTCGCAAGCCCCAGGGTGGGCCGCCCGCTGCCCGACGTGCTCAGCTACGAGGAGGTCCTCAAGCTCCTGGAGGCTCCCAGCGTCGATTCTCCCGTCTATTGGCGCGACAAGGCGATTCTCGAGGTTCTCTACGCCACAGGAGTCCGGGTATCGGAGCTCGTGGGATTGAAGCTCGCGACGGTCGATCTCAAGCTCGGCCTGTGCACGGTGTCGGGGAAGGGGGCGAAGGAGCGCATCGTGCCCCTCGGAGAGCCGGCGCGCGTTGCCCTGCGCCGGTATCTGAACGACGTTCGGGCTCGCTTCGACCGGGGCAGGAGCGGAGGCCACGTGTTTCTGAGCCGGACGGGTCGAGGCCTCTCCCGTACCTCGATCTGGAGCCTGGTCCGCGAGGCCGCGAGGACCGCGGGCCTGGACAAGAAGGTGTCGCCGCACACGCTCCGGCACACGTTCGCTACGCACCTCCTGGAGGGGGGTGCCGACCTCGTATCGGTGCAGGAGCTGCTCGGTCACGTGGACATCTCGACGACGCAGATCTACACGCACCTGGATCGCGACTATCTGCGCAGCGTGCACCGGAAGTATCACCCCCGGTCCTGAGACGCGGGATGCGGAGGGGCGAGGTCGGCTACCTCGGCGCGGGACTCTCCTCGCCGTTCTCGATCGTCTGCTTCAGCCGCTCGGCGGCCGCATAGAGTTCGGTCTGGGTGGCCGCTTCCTCCAAGAGCCCGATCGCGTGGGCGAGGACCGGGTCGCGCTCGGACCGGATCTCCATGGCGCGGCCGATCCGGTCCATGCGCTCGGCGATCCTCTGCGACACGCGCCATTCCAGGTAGTCGATGACCTCCGGGTTCTCGAGGTATCGGGATTCGACCCCCTCGCGTCCGAGGGCCGCGAGAAACTCCTGCATCGCAGCCGGATCCATCGCGGGCTCCTCGCCCGCCTCCCGCCGCGCTTCGGCCTCGGAGAAGGCGACCTCCTCGATCCGGAGCGCGAGCGGCACCTCATCGCGGGCCGCCTGCGACTGCAGGCCGCGCTCGGCCAGGGTCAGCGTGTCGTTGGCGATCCGAAGATCCACGAAGACCCCGCCGCCCGCGATCAGCTCACGGCCGGCCGGCGTCGTGACGACCGGAAACGTGTCGGGGTCCTCGGCGAAGGGCCGACCCTGTCCGGTGCGGGGGCGGTGAAGGGAGCGCCCCAAGGGCGTGAACCACTCGCCGGTGGTCAGCCGCAGATGCCGATCCTTGTTGAGCTGGAAGACGTTCTGGAAGACACCCTTGCCGAAGGTGCGCTCTCCGAGCACGAGGGCCCGATCGTGGTCCTGGAGCGCCCCGGCCACGATCTCGGAGGCCGAGGCAGAGAACCGATCGACGAGCACCACGACCGGCTTGCCCGGAATCCTGTCGGACGTCTGGGCGTTCCAGACCTCATCCTGGTTCCTGCCGGTTTGGCCCGGCACGCGGCTCTCGGCGCTCGCGAGCCGGAGGCCCGGGTCGAGAAAGAGGTCACCGATTCTGAGCGACTCGTCGAGGTAGCCTCCCGGGTTTCCTCTCAGATCCAAGATCACGCCGCGGGCCGTCTCGAACTCCTGGAGGGCCGCCTCGACCTCCTCGGACGAGGACCGAGCCACGCGGTCGAGGTCGATGTATCCGACGCCCATGCCCACGAGGCCCGATGCCACGGCGGAGACGTGCACGCTGTCTCGGAGGATGCTCGGGGTCAGCGGCGCCATGAGGCCCTGTCGCGCGATCGCCAGCCTCACCGGCGTGCCCACCCGGCCTCGGATGGAGTCCGAGACGATCCTCGTGGTCCAGCCCTCCGTGCTCACGTCGTTGACGGCGATGATGAGGTCTCCGACCTGAAGTCCGGCTCGTTCGGCCGGTGTGCCCCGGAACACCGCGGTGATCGTGATCGCCTCGTTCAGGTTGGTGATCTGCACGCCGATCCCGGCGTAGTTCCCGGTGTTGCTCTCGCGAAACTCCGCGAACTCCTCAGGGTTGAAGACCTGGGCGTAGGGATCGTCGAGCTCCCGGATGAGCCCGTCCACGGCGCGATCCCACAGGGCCGAGTCGGCCAGGATCTGGAGGCCGTAGTCGCGAATCGCCTGGAAGGCGCCCAGGAACGTCTGCGCCCCGCCGGAGACCACATCCTGGTCCCCGGTCCGGCGGCGCTCCGCCTCACTCGAGGATTGGGCGGCGGCGGGGAGCGCCACGGCGAGGGCGATCGCCGACAGGCAGACGAAGATCTTCCGGTGCATGAGTCCTCTTTGGGTGGCCTCGAGTGCTTGCCCGGCCGGATTCTAACCCCGACCAAGGGCCTCGTTCCCTCGCGAGGCCGGGGGCCTACGACTTGGACCTCCGACTCCTTAGCTTGAAGAGACGTCGTCGGCCTGTCGAAGTCCAGGAGCCCCCGTGATGAAGCGATCGGTCGGGCCGGCCCACCTCAGGGTGGGACTGGCCCAGTTCAAGCCCTCCAAGGCCGCCGTGGATGTCAATCTGGCCGGGATTGGCGGGTTGGCGAGGGACCACGCCGGCACGCTCGATCTGCTCGTCTTTCCGGAAGCGGCGACGAGCGGGTACTTCCTGGAGGGAGGCGTGGCCGAGGCGGCCCGCTCCGTCGACGAGATCGTCGGGGGCCTCGGGAGTCCGCCTCGGGGGGCTCCGGACGTCGTGCTCGGCTTCTACGAACGCCACCGGAGAAGCCTGCACAACAGCGTCGGATACTTCAGCCCCGGGAAGCGCGGCTACGAGCCGGTCCACGTCCACCGCAAGATGTTCGTCCCCACCTACGGCCTCTTCGACGAAGCCCGGTTCGTGGAGCCGGGCCGGGAGGTCCGTGCATTCGATACGCGCTGGGCGCGTGCAGGCATGCTGATCTGCGAAGAGATGTGGCACTCCCTGCCGGCCACGATCCTGGCCCTCGGGGGTGCCGAGCTCATCATCGCCGTGAGCGCTTCTCCGGCCCGGGACCTGACTCCCAGCAGCCAGGGGCGCCCCGAGAACCTGCGCCGTTGGGATGCGCTCCTGCCTGCGGCGGCGGTGGAGCACGGGGTCTTCGCCGTCGTGAGCCAGCTCATCGGGTCGGAGGGCGGCAAGGTGTTCCCAGGTGGATCGATGGCCGTGGGACCCGACGGGCGGGTCCTGGGCCGCGGCCCTCTGTTCGAGGAGGGGGTGACGGTCGTGTCGCTGGCGCCCTCGGCGATCGACCGGGCCCGAGCCGAGTCGCCCCTGTTGGCGGACCTGAAGCAGATGCTGCCCAACCTCCAGAGCGCGCTGACCCGCTCCCGGGAGCCCGGCGCCGGAATCGGCGACCTGGGCCACGAGGAGCCGGCTCGGGAGGCTCCGGCCTCCGATCTCTCGGCCGGCGCGCCTCATCCTCCCCTCGATCCCGACGACGGATCGGTCCTCGACCTCGACATGGCGCTGGTCGAGAGGGTGCTCCTGGAGTTCATCCGGGAGGAAGTGGCGACCCGCCGCGGCTTCAAGAGGGTGGTGGTGGGGCTCTCGGGCGGTGTGGACTCCAGCGTCTCGTTCTCGCTGGCCGTGCGCGCCCTCGGCCCCGAGAACGTCGTCGGCTTCAGACTGCCCTACTCCACGTCGAGTCAGGAAAGCCTGGACCATGCCGCGCTCATGCTGAAGGCCACCGGCGCCCAGGGCCGCACGATCGAGATCACGGGTCCCGTCGACGCCTACGTGCAGAGCCACGAGCCGGACCTCTCGCCTCTGCGCCGGGGGAACCTCGCGGCGCGCCTCCGCTCGGTCATCCTCTTCGACCAGTCGGCCAAGCTGCGGGCGCTTCCGCTGGGTACGGGCAACAAGTCGGAACGGCTTCTCGGCTACTACACCTGGCATGCCGACGACTCTCCGCCGATCAATCCCCTCGGCGACCTCTTCAAGACCCAGGTATGGGCCCTTGCGCGGCATCTCGGCATCCCCGACGTGATCGTCGACAAGCCCGCCTCGGCCGATCTGGTGCGGGGCGTGCACGACGAAGACGAGCTGGGCATCTCCTACCATCGTGCGGACCCCATCCTCCACTGGCTGCTGAAGGGGTACCGCGCCGATGAACTCAAGGGCTCCGGTTTCGCGAAGGCGGAGGTCGACCGCGTGTGGCGGCTCCTGTCCTCGACCCACTGGAAGAGGGAGCTGCCCACGGTGGCGATGCTCTCCTCCAGCGCCATCGGAGAGTCTTACCTCCGTCCGGTGGACTTCTAGGGGCGTCGCGCGATCGGGTGCGTGCCTCAGGCCTCCGCTGCCGGCCCGATACGGCGCCCCACCTCACGCACCCCGAACCCCGGCCCCGCGACGCACGGGATCGCGTGACATTCTCGGGCCTACCGGAGGCCCTGCGAGTCGACGCGGCGCTCCATTTCGATATCTTGTTCCGTCTCCCCGAGCGACGGCCGCGAGGCTCGGAGCTCCCTGACCGTCGCGTTGGCCCGTGCGCAGACCATGGTGCTCGTCCTCGACAACTACGACTCCTTCACCTTCAACCTGGTGCAGCACCTGGGTGAGCTGGGGGCGGAGATCTGCGTGGTCCGCAACGACGAACGGTCCGTGGAGGAGATCGCCGCTCTGGACCCCGATCGCGTGGTCGTCTCTCCGGGCCCCTGCACGCCGCAGGAGGCCGGCGTCAGCATCGATCTGTTCAGGATCCTCGGGCCTCGCGTTCCGATCCTGGGCGTCTGCCTCGGCCACCAGGCGCTGGGCGAGGCGTTCGGCGGGGTCACGGTCCGGGCCGACCGCGTCATGCACGGCAAGACGACGCTGGTGAAGCACACGGGGGAGGGGATCTTCGAGAGCATTCCGTCTCCGTTCACCGCGGCCCGCTACCATTCCCTCGTCACCGATGAGCCCTCGTTGCCCGAGGCGCTCGTTCCCGTGGCCTGGAGCGACGCCGAAGGGGGCCGAACCGAGGTCCAGGCGATGCGGCACCTGGAGCTTCCCCTGTGGGGGGTCCAGTTCCATCCGGAGTCCCACTTCTCCGAGCACGGCAAGGTTCTGCTTGCCAATTTCCTCGCCCTCTAGGGGCCGGCACCACGCAGGGGGGCATCGCACCCGCTGGCGCCCGGGGCCGTTGCTCCCCACGTCGGCCTCGGATATCTTGACGGGCGTGATCCTTGCATCGTCGGGCTTCGCCTCGCGTCCCCCAAGGGACCGATGAGGGGCCGCGTTCTCGGCGTCGTGCCGGCGCGGCTTGCCTCTACCCGCCTCCCCAACAAGCCCCTCTACCCGCTCCTCGGTAGGCCCCTGATCGAATGGGTATGGCGCCGGGTCGCGACGATGCGGGTACTCGATCACGCCGTGGTGGCCACCGACAGTCAAGAGGTGGCCGACGTGTGCCTGGCGATGGGGGCTCCGGTCGAGATGACCTCGGTCGAGAACCCTTCGGGAACCGATCGCGTGGCTGAGGTGGCCCGGCGGCCGGCGTTCGAGGGCTTCGACGTGGTCGCCAACATCCAGGGGGACGAGCCACTCCTGAGGGAGCTGCACCTGGCGGCTGCCATCTCCCTGGTCCGCGACGATGCGTGGGAGATCGGGACGTGCGCCACCCCGCTCATGGACGAGGCCACCCGCAAGGATCCCTCGGCCGTGAAGGTCGTACGGGCCGGGGGAGGAAGGGCGCTCTACTTCTCACGCGCGCCGATTCCCTACATGCGGGACAGGAAGCCGGATCGCGAGGACCTTGAAAGGGAGCCGTTCTTGCGCCACATCGGCATCTATGCCTACGCGCCCGACGCGCTGGCCCGGTGCGTGGCGCTGGCGCCGTCCACGCTCGAGCGCCTGGAGCAGTTGGAGCAGCTGAGGCCGCTCGAGGCGGGCCTGCGCATCGGCGTTGCCGTCGTGGGTCAGGCGGACCCGGGCGTCGACACGCCCGCCGACGCGGTTCGGATGGAACAGAAGCTGGCCAGGATCGACAATCTTCAGCCGACGAAATAGCGATGACCGAACCTCACGTTGAGCGGACCAAGTACATCTTCGTGACCGGCGGCGTGGTCTCTTCTCTCGGAAAGGGAATCACGGCGGCATCGCTCGGCCGGATCCTCAAGGATCGCGGCTTGCGAGTCACGATCCAGAAGTTCGATCCGTACATCAACGTGGATCCCGGAACGATGTCGCCGTTCCAGCACGGAGAGGTCTACGTCACCGACGACGGAGCCGAGACGGACCTCGACCTGGGACACTACGAGCGCTTCATCGACGAGTCGCTCTCGCAAGCGAACAACGTCACGACCGGCCGCATCTATCAGGAGGTCATCAACAAGGAGCGCAAGGGGGAATACCTGGGCTCCACGGTGCAGGTCATCCCGCACATCACCGACGAGATCAAGAGGCGCCTGCGGCTTCTGGCTCCCGAGCACGACGTGGTGATCACCGAGATCGGGGGCACGGTCGGCGACATCGAGAGCCTTCCGTTTCTGGAGGCGTTCCGGCAGTTCCGCCAGGACGAGGGGCGGGGGAACGTCATCTTCATCCACCTCACCCTTGTCCCCTACATCGCGGCGGTGGGCGAGCTGAAGACCAAGCCCACGCAACACTCCGTGCGCGAGCTCATGCAGACCGGGATTCAGCCCGACATCCTCGTCTGCCGGTCCGAGCACGCGCTCGACGACAGCATCAAGCGGAAGATCGCCCTGTTCACGAACGTGCCGTTGAGCGGCGTCATCGAAACCCGCGACGTCAAGACGATCTACCAGGTTCCGCTGGAGCTGTGGCGGCAGCGGCTCGACGACGTGGTCCTGGACCTGCTCGGCGTCAAGGCTCCGCCCACCAAACTCAAGGAGTGGAGCTCGATCGTCGAGCGGATCACAGAGCCGTCGGCGGGCACCGTGAGAATCGCCGTGGTGGGCAAGTACACCGAGCTCGTGGACGCCTACAAGTCGGTGCAGCAAGGACTTGTCCACGGCGGCATCGCGAACGACGTGAAGGTCGACATCGAGTGGGTGTCCTCGGAGCGCCACCAAGCCGGGGACCTGGACCACCTCCAAGGATTCGACGGGCTTCTGATACCGGGGGGGTTCGGGGAGCGCGGCGTCGAGGGGATGCTCATGGCGATCCGGTGGGCCCGTGAGAACGGCCTGCCGTTCTTCGGGATCTGCCTGGGCCTTCAGTGCGCCATCATCGAGTTCGCGCGAAACGTCTGCGGCCTGCGGGGCGCCCACTCCGTCGAATTCGTCGATGACGCCGCCGATCCCGTCATCTGCCTCATGGACTCCCAGCTCAAGGTGACCGAGAAGGGCGGCACGATGCGGCTGGGCAAATACCCGGCCCAGCTGCGCCCCGATTCACGGGTGCACGACATCTACGGGGTCGGCGAGATCAGCGAGCGACACCGTCACCGCTACGAGGTCAACAACGCGTACCGGCGGTTGTTCGAACGGAACGGCCTCCTGATGTCGGGCACGTCGCCCGACGAGGGCCTGGTGGAGATCGTCGAGCTCCCCGCGCACCCCTGGTTCATCGGCTGCCAGTTCCATCCCGAGCTCAAGAGCCGTCCCACGACGCCCCACCCGCTGTTCGCTTCGTTCATCGAGGCGGCGGTCGCCTTCATGCGCCGGCCGGAGCCGGCTGCCGAAGGGGGAGCCGTACTGGCCGCCGGGGCATGATGTTCGAGGGGTTCACGCTCGTCTCGGGTCCGTGTGTCCTGGAGGATGAGGGGCTCAATCTCGAGGTGGGCCGGCGACTGGCTCTCCTGTCGTCGGTGCTGGGCCTTCCGGTCGTCTTCAAGGCGTCCTTCGACAAGGCGAATCGCTCCCGGGCCGCATCCGCCCGGGGTCCGGGACTCGAGGCCGGGCTGCCGCTGCTCGAGAGGGTGAGGGACGAGACGGGACTTCCGACCCTCACCGACATCCACGAGGCCGCCCAGGCCGCCCGGGCCGCCGAGGTCGCAGACGTCCTGCAGATTCCCGCGTTCCTGTGCAGGCAGACCGATCTGCTCCGAGCCGCCGGAGCGACCGGGAAGGTGGTCAACGTCAAGAAGGGTCAGTGGATGTCGTCCGACGACATGCGGGGCGCTGTCGAGAAGGTGCGGAGCGCGGGGGCCCCGGAGGTTGTGGTCACCGAGAGGGGGACCTTCTTCGGGTACGGCAATCTGGTCGTCGACATGCGGTCCTTTCGGCGGATTCGAAGGGCCTGCCAGACTCCGACCCTCTTCGACGGGACCCATTCGGTGCAGCGTCCCGGCCGAGCCGACGGGTCGAGTGGCGGGGACCCCGAGTTCATCGCGCCTCTCGTGCGCGCCGCCGTCGCCGCCGGGTGCGACGGGCTGTTCCTCGAAACCCATCCGAACCCCTCAGTGGCGCCTTCGGACGGATCCAACATGCTTCCGCTCGACGCACTGAGGGCGGTCTTGGAGCAGGCGCTCGCCGTGCGCTCCGCGCTCGCCGCGCCGATCTCTTCCGCTCCCTCGCGGACGGCCTGACCCGAGATGGCGAGCCCCGCGGATCGGATCTCCCCGGACGTGGCCCGCGCGATCCGCCTGGTCATTCTGGACGTGGACGGCGTCCTGACCGACGGAGGGCTCTACATCGGAGCCGAGCCGCGGGGCCGCACGATCGAGCTCAAGCGCTTTCACGTGCAGGACGGGCTGGGCGTGAAGATGCTGCGCTGGGCCGGAATCGAAGTGGTCATCGTATCGGGCCGGGTCTCGGAGGCCACGGCCCGGAGAGCGCAGGAGCTCGGGGTGACCGAATGCCACCAGGATCCCGGCGCGGCCAAGCTCCCGCTGGTGCGCGAGCTGCTCGGCGAGCGTGACGTGGGATGGGAGGAGGTGGCGATGATGGGCGATGACCTGGCGGACCTTCCCGTCCTCGAACGCGTCGGTCTGGCCGTCTCGGTGCCGAACGCCGTGGCCGAGGTCCGCCAGGCGGCGGGATGGAGCACGAGGGCGGGCGGCGGGGCCGGTGCCGTGCGGGAGTTCGCCGAGGCGCTGCTGATGGCGAGGGGGCAGTGGCGCGGGCTCGTCCAAGGCTACCTCGATGCCCGCTCTGGATCGTGACCTCGGTGCACGGACCCGAAGCCCGAGGCCGCGCGGACTCCCTGCTCGGAGAGGCTCGCCGCGTTCTGCGGCTCGAGGCCCGATCGGTCGAACGCCTGGCGGAGCGGGTGGGCGAAGAGTTTCGGGCGGGGGTGATGCTGCTGGCCCGGTGCAGCGGGAGGGTCGTCGTCTCGGGGATCGGCAAGAGCGGAATCATCGGCCGAAAGATCGCGGCCACCCTCACGTCCACGGGAACGCCCGCCACCTTCCTGCACCCGGTCGAGGGGCTCCACGGCGACCTCGGGATCGTGGGCAGGGAGGACGTCGCCATCCTGATCTCCAAGAGCGGGGAGACGTCGGAGCTGTCCGGGCTGGTCGACTATCTCCTGCGGACCGGAGTGCCGGTCATCGCGTTGACGGGGACGGCCGACTCCCCCCTGGCCTCCCTCTCCGCCGTCACGCTCGACTGTTCGGTGGACGAGGAAGCTTGCCCGATGGACCTGGCGCCCACCTCGTCGACGACCGCCGCGCTGGCGATGGGGGACGCCTTGGCGGTGGTGCTCCTCCAGCAGAAGGGCTTCCGCAAGGAGGACTTCGCCCTGCTCCATCCCGGCGGCTCATTGGGACGAAAGCTCACGGTGCGTGTAAGAGACGTCATGATCGCACAGGGGTTCCCACGCCTAGAGAGCGTGGCCGTCATGCGTGACTGCATCGTGCCGTTGGCCGAGCAGCGCGGCACCGTGCCCATCGTCGATGGGCAGGAGAGGGTCGTCGGCGTGATCACGGCCGGCGACCTCACCCGACTGATGGAGAGGTGCGAGGACTTTCTCGACCGATCCGTGCGCGAGGCGATGAATGCGTCGCCGAAGGTGGCCCGCGCCGACGAGCTCGGCTCCGCCGCGATCCACCGGATGGAGTCGCACGGGATCATGGCCCTTCCCGTTGTCGACGGCGACGGCGTTCTCGAGGGAATTGTACACCTGCATGACCTCATGAGAGCCGGGGCTCTATAGTCATGTCGAGTCATCGAGTAGTGATGTTGGCCCTTGCGCTGGGTGGAGGCCTCGCGGCCTGCCAAGCCTCGATTCCGGAGACGGTCGTCGATCCCGAGTTCGAGAGCATCGAAGCGGACTACATCATCTTCGGGAACACGCACTACCTGACGCGCGAGGGGATCCGAGAGGCGCTCGTCGTGGCCGACACCGCCTACTTCTTCAACGACTCCACGGTGGTCCTGCTGCGGGGCAACGTGGTGCTCACCGCCTATAACCAGGAGCTGGGCACGGAGAAGGCCGTCGTCACGTCGGAGCGGGGGCGGCTGAACACCGCCGACAACTCGATGGTGGCCCGCGGCAATGCCGTGCTTCTCATCGCCGACGGCGCTCGCAGAGTCGAGAGCGCGGAGCTCAACTACCATCCCGTCCGCGACCGAATCTGGAGCGACTCGGCCACCTTGATGTACGAGGGTCCGAGCGTTGTGGAGGGAACCGGGTTCGACGCGGATCTCGACTTCGACCAAGTGCTCGTGCGGAACGCCCGTACTCGAGGCGGTACCGTCCGCTTCTGATGCGACGTCTTTCGGCACCTTCCGTCGTCCTTCCAGCCCTGCTCTCTCAATGGGTGGCCGGCCTCGCGGCGCAGCAGCGGACCTGCGACCTCGTCGAATCCAGGCAGGCCCGCGCCATAGCCCAACCCGACGGGCGCGTGAACTACGTGTCGCAGCCGCGCTTCCTTTGCTCCGACGGCGCCCGCATCGAGGCGGACTCCTCAGTGACCTTCGAGGCCACCTTCATCACTCAGCTCTACGGCAGCGTCCGCTTCCGCGACGGGATCCGGGAGCTGCTGTCGGACCGGGCGCAGTACTACAGCGGGCCCGGGAGGCTGGAGGCGCAGGGCTCGGTCCGCCTGACCGACCTGAGCGATGGCTCGGTCGTGACCGGGCAGAACCTGATCATGCTGCAGGCAGGACGCCAACGGCCCGAAGACGACTTGACGGTCCGCGGGGGCCGACCCCACGCGCGGTTCCACTCCAAGGCCGTGCCGGTCTCCGAAGAGCCTCGGCCGGAGGATTCCCGGCTCGACGGCCTCGAGGTGGAAGCGCCGGCTCCGGACCCGGACCCGGACGTCGTGCCGACCGACACCGCGAGCGCGTCCGAGGAGGACTTCGGTCCGTTGGAGGCCAACCCGGCCGAGGCAGAGCCGGAGGAAGTCGACCCGGCTGAGGCGGAACCGCAGGAGTCCGACCCGGCCGAGCCGGAGCCCGAAGAGGCCGATCCGGCCGAGGCAGAGCCCGAAGAGTCCAACCCGGCCGAGCCGGAGCCCGAGGAGGCCGACCCGGCCGAGCCGGAGCCCGAAGAGACCGACCCGGCCGAGGCAGAGCCCGAAGAGTCCAACCCGGCCGAGGCAGAGCCCGAAGAGTCCAACCCGGCCGAGGCAGAGCCCGAGGAGTCCGACCCGGCCGAGGCGGAGCCCGAAGAGACCAACCCGGCCGAGGCAGAGCCCGAAGAG
>CAZNEI010000010.1:0-35756 GCA_964572045.1 uncultured Gemmatimonadaceae bacterium | reverse complement strand
CCGAGGCGGAGCCCGAAGAGACCAACCCGGCCGAGGCAGAGCCCGAAGAGGCCAACCCGACTGAGGCAGAGCCCGAGGAGGCCGACCCGACTGAGGTAGAGCCCGAGGAGGCCGACCCGGCCGAGCCGGAGCCCGAAGAGGCCGATCCGGCCGAGGTGGAGCCCGAAGAGGCCGACCCGGCCGAGGCGGAGCCCGAAGAGTCCAACCCGGCTGAGGCAGAGCCGCAGGAGGCCGATCCGGCCGAGGCGGAGCCGGAAGACGCCGGGCCGTTCGATCCGGGAGCCCCCGACGCCGGGACCGTGGGGCCTCCGCCGCCGCCCGGGCCGCCACAGCCCTTCGAGGTGGACGCCGATCTGATCCGGCTGCTCGGGGATCGGCTCTTTCAGGCCCGCGGCCGCGTCGAGGTCCGGCAGGACTCTCTTCGGCTCTACGGAGACTCGATGCAATACGGGCAGGACTCGGGCGTGCTGACCCTTTACCACAATGCGCGCGTCCTCTCGCCCGATCCCGCATCGGGCGACACGCTCCACTTGAGCGGAGACACGATCGACATGCGCCTTCCCAACAACCGCATCGACGAGCTCGAGGCCCGAGGGCGTGCCCGCCTCCTGCGAGGCGCGGTGGACATCCGGGGGCCGGTCGTGCGGTTGTTGTTCGCGCAGGAAGATCTTGACCGGATCGTCTCCGTGGTCGGCGAATCTGAAGAGCTAGCCGACTCGTCCGATGTCGTGGCCGACGACGCCTCGCCAGCCGAGGAGCCTCGTGACCCCTCCGACATCCCGACCGACGAACTCACACCACCCGAAGAGCCTGCCGACTCGTCGGGCGTGGTGATCGAAGACCCCTTCGCACGGCCCTGGGCTACGGCCGAAGACTTCACGTTGACGGGAGACTCCGTCGAGGTCAGAGCCCCCGGAGGCGAGCTCGAGAGCGTATTCGCCGCCGGAAGTGCCCGGGGGATCTCGAGCGCCCAGGACTCACTGAACTCGGAGGATCTGCCGGAGCTGATCCGGCACGACTGGATCGAGGGCCAGGAGATAACGGCTACCTTTACTGGCGCGGAGTCCGACTCGACCCTGGCACCGGACACGGAACTAGTGGGGGAGGAGAGTCGGTACCGTCTGGACATGCTGGTGGCTCAGGGTGCGGCCAGGAGCTTCTACCGCTCTGTGCCGAACTCCGCGGAGGCACCGGAGGAGGAGGGAGGACCCCGCGTCAACCTCAACTATGTGCTCGGCGACGAGATCAGGCTCTTCATGCGAGATGGACAGGTGGACCGCATGGAAGTGGACAATCCTACGGGAACGTATCTCCAAGCGCAGCCGCTTCCCGATACGATCCCCGGCGACACGATCCCCGGCGACACGCTGCGGCCGCCGCCCGACACGATCCCGGCCGACACCCTTGCGCCGCCACCTCCCGACACCGCGTCCGCCCGCACACGGGGCGGCAGTCCGCCACTGGGGGCTTGCTTGCGATGAACAGTTCGATGTCGGAACCACGGGCGGACCGGCCGGCCGAGGGCGGCTCGGTGGCAACCGGTATCGGGAGCCTGCTTCGCGGCGAGGGTCTGACCAAGATCTACCGCAGGCGTCGCGTCGTGGACGACATCGACATCGCCGTCCGCCAGGGAGAGATCGTCGGGCTGCTGGGCCCGAACGGGGCAGGGAAGACCACGACGTTCTACATGATCGTGGGCCTCATCGCGCCATACCGGGGGCGAGTCTACCTCGACGGCCGGGAACTGACCGATGTCCCGATGTTTCGCCGCGCCCGTATGGGCGTGGGCTATCTGGCCCAAGAGCCCTCGGTCTTCCGCAAGCTCACCGTCGAGGAGAACGTCAAAGCCATCCTCGAGACCCTGCGGCTGCCCAAGGCCGAAGAGGAGGCCCGGCTGGAGGAGCTGCTCTCCGAGCTTTCTCTCGGTCACCTGCGGAGCCACAAGGCCTATTCGCTCTCGGGAGGGGAGCGGCGGCGGCTGGAGATTACCCGTGCGCTCGTACAGCGCCCCAAGTTCATGCTGCTCGACGAGCCGTTCGCAGGCATCGATCCGATCGCCGTCAACGACATCCAGGTCATCGTGAGCAGCCTGAGGGACCGGGGCATCGGGGTCATCATCTCCGATCACAACGTGGAACAGACCCTCGAAATCGTGGACCGCGCCTACATCATGTACGAGGGACGAGTTCAAGTGAGCGGCACCGTCTCCGAGCTGGTCTGGCATGATGAAGTAGCGGAAATCTACCTGGGGCCGACGCTCACTCAGCGGATGCGGAATCGATACGACCGGCCCCAGGGGAACGGCAGAGCCGTGGACCGAGAAGGCGACGAGGGAACGGGCGTCTAGGGACCGGCATCGGACGATGAGCGCGTACGGCATGAAGCTCGTTCAGAGCCAGCAACTCCGTCAGGAGATGAAGATCAACCCTCGCCTCTACCAGGCGATGGAGCTGCTCTACCTGCCGCTTCTGGACATCCAACAGCGCGTCGAGGCGGAACTCGAAGAGAACCCGTTTCTCGAGATGACCGAAGCCGACGTCGACGACGAGCTCGAGCTCGCCGACGACGACAAGGACGAGGCGCCCGACGACGACGAGGTCGATTGGGAGGAGATCCTGCTGGACGGTTTCGACGTCGGGGGACGTCGCGAGCAGTACGAGGCGAGAGAGGTCTTTCAGCGTGTCCCTGTCGAGACCACGGACCTCAGGGATCACCTCCACGACCAGCTTCGCATGCTCGACATCGGCGAGCGGGAGATGCGCCTCGGAGAGGAGATCATCGGAAACGTGAACGACGCGGGCATCCTGGCGTGCGATCTCGACGACGTGCTCGAAGGGGTGAACGACTGGCTCACGGAGGTCCGCGCCGTGGCGCAGCGGGAGATCGACGCCGTCGAGGACGACGAAGAGCGGGAGGCCGGGCAGATCGAGCTCGACGAGGTGTTCCGGCACTACGGCATCGGCGAGGCCGAAGCGATGCTCTCGTCCGTGCAGGACTTCGATCCTCCGGGCGTGGCCGCCAGGGATCTGCGCGAGTCGATTCAGATCCAGCTGCGCCTGCTCGGCAAGGGCGACACCCTGGCCTACCGCGTGGTCGAGGAACACTTCGAGGACCTCATCAACCATCGGTGGGCCGACGTGGCGCGCGATCTGGAGATCACGCCCCTCAAGGTCCAGGACGTGGCGGACGAGATCGCCAAGCTCGATCCGAAGCCCGGGCTCAAGTACTCGGCCGACCCCGAGCGCTACATCATCCCCGATCTCATCGTGGAGAAGATCGACGGCGAATACATGGTCTTCGTCAACGACACGAGCGTACCGCGGCTCAGGCTCTCCCAGTCCTACCGAGACGTCGTCCGGCAGAAGGGCCGCTTCGAAGGCGAGAACAAGGAGTTCATCTCCAGGAAGCTGAACTCGGCGAACTGGATGATTCAGGCGATCGAGCAGCGCCGGCAGACGATGCTCAAGGTGATGGGCTTCATCGTGGAACGACAGCGGGACTTCTTCGAGGGCGGCATCCAGCACCTCAAGCCGCTCACGCTTCGCCAGGTCGCCGACCATATCGAGATGCACGAGTCGACCGTCTCAAGGGTCACCAACGAGAAGTACGTCCAGACGCCCCGGGGCGTGTTTTCCCTGAAGTTCTTCTTCTCGAGCCGGATCTCCACCACCAGCGGCAAGGCGGTCTCGGCGCGGGGGGTAAAGGACAAGATCCAGAGGCTCGTCCACGACGAAGACGCCAAGCGGCCCCTCACCGACCAGAAGATCGTCGAGCTCCTCCGGAGCGACGGCGTGAAGATCGCCCGGAGGACCGTGGCCAAGTATCGAGACCAGTTGGGGATCCTGCCGGCCCGCATGAGGAGGCGAGTCTGATGGAGCGGGCCCTGCAGGCCAGCGAGCCCGCGGCTCGGCTCTCGGCCCAAGCCCGCCGCGATTTCGCCGTCGTCATCCCGGCGCTCAACGAGGCTCCCGTCGTCCCCGAGCTCGTCGCCGAGCTCCGCCGCACCTTCGAGCGCCATGACCTGGACGGCGAGATCCTC
The DNA here is from genome assembly GCA_964572045.1 of uncultured Gemmatimonadaceae bacterium. GTDB lineage: Bacteria > Gemmatimonadota > Gemmatimonadetes > Longimicrobiales > Gaopeijiaceae > CBDCKR01. The sequence goes on along the minus strand of CAZNEI010000010.1, from coordinate 31,717 downwards.
GTCGTGGACGACGGCTCCACCGATGGGACAGGAGATCTCGTCGAGGCGGAGGCCGAGGGCTGGGACCGCGTTCGTGTGCTGCGGCACCGCATCAACCTCGGCAAGACCGAGGCGATGATCACGGCGGCGCGTGCCACCAGCCGCACGTACCTGGTGCTCTTCGACGCAGATCTGCAACACCTTCCCGACGAGATCCCGCGCTTCCTCGAACGGCTCCACGAGGGGTTCGACATCGTGACCGGCCGCAAGGTGGGATTCTACGAGAAGGGCGCGGTCTCGCGGCTCTACAACACGCTCAGCCGACGCATCTTTCGGGTGCCCGTGAGCGACCTCAACTCGATGAAGGCATTTCGACGGGAGATCCTCGAGGAGCTCCACTTGCGCCACGACTGGCACCGCTTCTTCGTGGTCCTGGCCCACGCCCGCGGCTACACGGTCAGCGAGATCGATATCGAGCTCCACCCCAGGCGGGCGGGCGTCTCCAAGTACACGGGGCCGTTGAGGATCTTCGTCGGCATCATGGACCTGGTTTCCGTATGGTTCCTCATCCTCTTTTCTCGAAAGCCCCTCATCCTCTTCGGATTCAGCGGAGCCGTGCTGATCTTGGCCGGCGCGCTTGTGGGTGCGATCTCCTTCTACCTGCGCTTCGTGGAGGGAGTCGGCTTTCGTCCACTGCTCTACCTCGTCATCCTCTTCGAGACCCTGGGCTTCCTGCTGGTCGGGATCGGCTTGATCGCTGAGATGGTGGCGCAGCTTCGCGAAGAGGTTGATTCGCTCAGGCGCACCGCTCGTTGACCACGTCCCCCGGCCGGGCTCCGAGGGTCCTCGCCGTCGTCGGCACGAGACCCGAAGCGATCAAGATGGCACCCGTAGTGAGGGCTCTGGGAAGGAGTAGGCGGGTGGAGACGCGCCTCGCGCTGACGGGGCAGCACGGCGATCTGCTGGATCAGGCACTCGAGACCTTTCGCCTGACGCCCGATTACAACCTGGGCATCATGCGCGCGGGCCAGACCCTCTACGATGTCGGCCACGCCTGCCTGCGTGGGCTCAGGGATCTGACGCACGACTACAGACCGGATATGGTGCTGGTGCAGGGCGACACCGCTACGGTCTTCTTCGCGTCGTTGGTCGCTTTTTTCGAGAAGATCCCGATCGGCCACGTCGAAGCGGGCTTGCGTTCCCGCGACAAGTGGGCACCGTTCCCCGAGGAGGTGCTCCGACGCCTCACCGACGTCCTCACCGACGTTCATTTCGCCCCCACCCCCTTGGCGGCGGAACGCCTCGTGGCCGAGGGCGTGGCACCCGAGCACCTTCACGTCACGGGCAACACGGTCGTGGACGCGCTCCTCGAGGTCGCCGCTCTCGAGCGCGAACCCGAGGATCCGACGCTTGGGGCGATCCTCGCCGATCCCCGGAGCCGCCTCGTGCTCCTGACCGCCCATCGCCGGGAGTCGTTCGGACAGCCCCTTCGGGACGTGTTCGCCGCGGTCCGCCGCATCGCCGAGGGGCACCCCGACGTCCGGATCCTCTATCCCGTTCATCCGAACCCCAACGTCGTCGAGCCGGCGACGGAGCTTCTGGGTGACCACCCGCGCGTGCACCTTGTCGCACCTCTCGGCTACCTCGACCTCGTGGCAGCCCTGCGCAACGCCGACCTCGTCCTCACGGATTCCGGAGGCATTCAGGAGGAGGCACCCACCTTCGGCACACCTGTGCTGGTGCTGCGCGAAGTCACCGAGAGGCCGGAGGGCATCGAGGCCGCTGTGGCGTGTCTCGTGGGCACGGACGGAGAGCGGATCCTGTCGGAGTCCTCCGAGGTTCTCGAGAGAGCCTCGGCCTCCGATGCGGCCGCGGACGCCCCTCGCACCCCCCCGAGTCCTTACGGGGACGGCAGGGCGGGGGAGCGCATCGCTGACATTGTGGTCTCCACGCTCACCGGCTCCGCCCGCAGGACGTCGGACTGGAGGGGGCCGTGAACCTGGCGATGCACTGCCTCTACTTTCCCCCGGAGGTGGGCGGCCTGGAGAGCCACGTCTATTACCTCTGCCGGGGTCTCGTGGAGCGGGGGTGCACGGTCTCCATCGTCACATCGCGGTCCCGGGAGGGTCTCGCGCGCCACGAGTCGATCGACGGTATCGACGTCTGGCGAACCTGGCTGCCGGGCCGAAACCCCATCGGCTGGCTGCTGCACGGAATCGGCTCCACGCCGAGGCTGGGCAGGGTCGCGTTTCGCGCTGACGTCGTCCACGCCCAGGCGTTCCAGTCGATACCGTCGGCGTGGCTGGCGAAGAGCATCGGGAAGATCCCGCTGGTGTCGACCTGGCACACATCGCACTTCCTCAAGCGTGCCGAGAGCCCTTTCTGGGCTCCGGTCTTCAAGCGTATGCTCCGGGGGTCGGACTGGAACCTGGCGGCGAGCGTCGAAATCTCCGAAGTGGCCGAGAACGTAGCACCCGGGGTGAAGGTCGAGCCGCTGACCAACGGCGTGGAGACCGATCTCTTCAGGCGGGTCGCGCGGAGCCTGCCCGGCTCCGAACGGAGGCGAATCGTCGTGCCCCGCCGGCTCGTCCACAAGAACGGCGTGGAGTTCCTCGTGAGAGCGATGCCGCTCATCGCGGAGAAGGTCGACGCGGAGGCCGTGATCGTCGGTGACGGACCCGAGCGTTCGAGCCTCGAGGCCCTGGCGGGGAAGCTGGGAGTGAGCGACCGGATCCGCTTTCTCGGTTCCCATCCGCACTCCGACATGCCCGGGCTGCTCAGCTCCGCCGAGCTCGCCGTATTTCCGTCGCTCATGGAGGCGACCTCCGTCGCGGCTCTCGAATGCATGGCGTGCGAGCTTCCCGTGGCGGCTTCGGACGTAGGAGGCCTTCCCGAGCTGATCGACGAGGACGTCGGCGGGCTCTTCGAGGCCGGGAGTCCCGCATCGCTGGCGCGCGTCGTCGCCGGGCTGCTCCGCCGTCACGATCTGCCCGCTCTCGGAGCCCGCGCCCGCGGGCGCGTCGTGGAGAACTGGAGCAACGCCCGTCTGGTGGATCGACACCTGGAAGTCTACGAGAGCCTGGTCGAAGGAAGGCGTTCGGACGCGGGCTCGCCGCCTTCCTGAGGAGGGTGCACGTTGGGAAAGAAGAAACGATCCCGCCGACCCAAGGCATCGGCGGCCGTCGCCCAGGGCGGTCCGCCGCTCCCGTCCATTCCCCCTTGGCTGCCGCCGGTCCTCTACGGCGCGACCACGCTGGTTCTCTTCCGCGCATTCGTCTTCTCCGAAGACATGCTGTACGGATCCGATACGATGAGCCTCGGCTACATGGCGCGCGAGTTCTTCGTCACGGCCGTACAGGCGGGAGACGGGTTCCCGCTGTGGAATCCGATCATCCTCGGCGGAACACCCTTCCTCGAATCGCTCGCCGGCGGCGACTCGCTCTACCCGCCCAGCGCTCTCCTGCTCTTCTTGTTGAGTCCCCACCGAGCCCTCGGCTGGAAGCTGGTCCTGCACATCTTCCTCGCTGCCGTGTTCATGTACGGGTGGATCCGATGCCTGGGTCTGTCCCGGGCCTCCGCGCTTCTCGCCGGACTCGCCTACGGCCTGGCGCCCTTCATCGTCTCGCTGGTCCATGGGGGACAGGACGGGAAGATCTTCGTCATGTCGCTCACTCCGCTCATGTTCCTGGTGACGGAGCGGTTCTTCCTCCGACCCAGCCCGGCCCGCTTCTCGGTTCTGAGTCTGGCCGTCGCGGCAACGATCCTGACCGCGCACTTCCAGACCGCCTATTTTCTCTTCGGCGGCGTGGGTGCCTATGCCTTGTTCCGCACCGCTCAGATACTCAGAGGGGGCGGCCCCGGGGACGGGACGCGGAGGGCGGGGCGCCGGGGCGCCACCCGCAAGAAAGACCGCGCCAGGGTCCTCGCCGTCTTCGGCGGCTTTCTGCTCGCGGCCGTGCTCGGCGCGGGCATCGCCGCGGTCCAGCTCCTGCCGGCCGCCTCCTACGTGATGGACCACTCCCGCCGCACGGCCACCACCACCCGGGCCCAAGGTGAGGAGGCCGTCGCCTACTCGAGCTCCTGGTCCCTGCATCCCGAGGAGATCGTGGGGCTCGCGGTGCCGGAGTTCGTGGGGGTCTCGAATCTCGACGTCGATTGGGGAAGGAACACCTATTGGGGGCGCAACGCCTTCAAGGGAAACCACGAGTACGTGGGGCTCGTGGTGCTGCTTCTGGCTGGAGTCTCGTTCTTCGGGGCCGGCCGGGGGCCGCTCCGTTATTTCCTGACGGGCCTGGGGGGTCTCGCGCTCCTCTTCTGTCTCGGAGCCCACACGCCCGTCTGGCGGATCGCCTACGAGTTCGTCCCCGGAATCTCTCTGTTTCGGGCCCCCTCCTTGGCGATCTTCCTCTTCGGCTTCAGCACAGTGACGCTCATGGCGTTCGGGGTAGAGCGCGTGCTGGCCCTCGGCAGCCGGAAGGGTGAGGCCCGGTGGCCTCGGCCCGGTCCGTTTCTGTGGCTCATGACCGGGGGCCTTCTCCTGGCGCTCCCGCTGACGGCCTCGGGGATCCTCACGAGGTTCTGGACGACGGTCGTATATCGGGACATCCCGACGCGGTCGCTCGAGATCCTCAGCACAGCCCAGCCGTTCATCGTGCGGGGCCTTGCCATAGCCGTTCTGCTCGCTCTGGCCACGTCGGTCATCGCATGGGCACTCGGGACCCGTCGCCTGACTCCCGCCTTCGCGACCGTCCTTCTGGCGGTCCTGATCGCCGGCGACCTCGTCCGAATCGACGGCGCCTTCATCCGGACCACGGACTTCGACGCGTTCCGCCGGACCGATCCCAATATCGACTTTCTCCTGGAGCGCAAGCGCACCGAAGATCCGTTCCGGGTGTTCTCGCTTCAGGGCCTCAACGGCCAAGACGTGCGCCCCGGGATGTTCGGCCTCGAGCTCGCGGCCGGGCATCATCCCAACGACCTGGCGCGCTACCGCGAAGTCATCGGGATGGAGGGAAGTGGGATTCCCCTTAACCTGCTGCGCTCCGCGAACGTTCTTCGCCTCCTCAACGTGCGCTACATCCTGTGGCCGGACCAGATAGGTACCCCGGAGGACCAGGGCCTGCCGACGGCGATCACCGACAACCTCGAGAGAGTGAGCCAGACTACGGTCGGCGGACGACCCTACGAGACGCTCTATCGGTTCGCGGACCTTCCCCGGGCCCGGCTCGTCGGAGATGCCGTCGTCGTTGCCGATGAGGGCGAGGCCGTGCCCTTCATGCTCAGCCCCGACTTCGACCCCGCGAGGCATGTCGTGCTCGACGCCCCTCCGCCCCTCACGCTTCCGGGCGAGCCGATCGCGGGATCGGTCGAATGGCGCGTGAAGGGAAACAACCGCCTGAGCTTCTTCGTGAACGCTTCGCGGGCAGGGCTCCTGGTGATCGCGGACAACTGGTTCCCCGCATGGAAGGCCCGGGTCGACGACGAAGAGGTGGCCGTGCTTCGGGCAAACCACACGCTGCGCGCCGTGCCGGTGCCCGCCGGCGAGCACGATGTCGAGGTCTACTACGAGTCGCCCGAACTCGCCTGGACCTTCGGCATCACGATCGCGAGCCTCGTGCTTGCATTGTCTCCCCCCGGGGTGGGCAGGCTCACGCGCCGGAAAGCGGCCCGGTGAGCAGGCATGCAGGAGCTTGACGGGAGCGCCCGGGCGACGCCGCCGCCCGGGGCGGGACACGAGCGGCTTCGCGGGAGTCCGCGATCCCCTCCTCCGGCCGGTCCCGACGATCCCGCGGTGAGGAAATGGTCCGTGCGGTTCGCCCAGCTAGCGCTGACGGTCGCCGTCACGTGGTTCATCCTCGACCGCGTGGGCATCGACCTGGCCGCCCTCCGGGACCACGACCTGGGCGAGTGGAGGCCGAACCCCTTCACCTTCAGTGCCTCCTGTCTCGTGCTTCTGTCCGGATACCTGGTCTCGGCGGTGCTCTGGGGCCTGGTCGTGCGCGACCTGGGGGGTCCCGCGCTGCCCGCCCGGACCTCGATGCGCCTTTTCCTCGTCGCCAACCTGGGACGGTACGTGCCGGGGAAGATCTGGCAGATCGCGGGGCTCGCCTACCTGGCGAAGCGGGAGGGTGTCTCAGGAGGGATCGCCACGGGCGCGGCCGTGGCGGGGCAGGGGGTGGCCGTGCTGGCCGCCTCGCTCCTGGGCGCCGGCATGCTCTTCGGCCCCGGGGACTTGTGGAGAAGGGTCGGGTCGATCGGCGTGGCAGGCGGCATCGCGATCGTGGCGGCCCTCACCGTCCTGGTTGCCGTGCCGTCGTTCTTCTGGCGCGCTGTCGGCCTTTGGTGCCGAGTGACGCGCACCGATCCTCCGAAAAGCCCCCGGCGCGGGCGGCACGTCGGGGCGCGTTGGTTGGCTCTGTACGTGGCGAACTGGAGCCTCTACACGGTCGCGTTTTGGTTACTTTATCTCAGCTTCGGAGAGTGGAAGGCGTTCATGCAAGTGGGTCCGGCCTTTGCGCTTGCGTACGTCGCGGGATACGCGGCGGTCTTCGCCCCCGCCGGAGCCGGCATCCGCGAGGGCTTTCTCGTCCTGCTGCTGCGATCAGCGATGGGTGAGGAAGCGGCGTTGGTGCTCGCGCTCATCGCACGCGTGTGGGCCACCGCGGTCGAGCTTCTGCCGGCGGCGATCTTCGCTCTCCTGCACACCCGATCCTCCAGCGACTCACCGACCGTTTCGTGACCGACCCGATCGTGCGAATCCTCGTCATCATCCCGACCTTCAACGAGCGGGACAACCTGCCACGGATCGTCCCTCTCGTCCTCGACCAGGATCCCAGGATCGAAGTGCTCGTCGTCGACGACAACTCTCCCGACGGCACAGGCGACTTGGCCGACGATCTCGCCAAGGACTCCGGTCGGGTGCACGTGCTCCACCGAAGGGGCAAGCAGGGTCTCGGACGCGCCTATCTCGCCGGATTCCGCTGGGGCCTCGAGGGTGGCTATGACCTTCTGTTCGAGATGGACGCCGATCTCTCGCACAACCCCGCCGATCTCCCGAGATTCATCGAGAAGGCGGGAGAGTTCGACGTCGTCCTCGGCTCCCGCTATGTGGGTGGACGAGTCAGGGTCATCAACTGGCCGATGAGCCGCCTCCTCATCAGCTACTTCGGCAGCCGCTACGCCCGGATCGTTACGGGCCTCCCGGTCCGCGATGCGACAGGAGGCTATAACTGCTGGGGGCGCAATGTGTTGGAAGCCCTCATGTCCGATCGAATCGAGTCGAACGGATATGCCTTTCAGATCGAGCTCAAGTTCCGGGCCTGGACCCGCGGATTCTCGGTGACCGAGATCCCGATCATCTTTTCGGAGCGGGACTCGGGAGAGTCCAAGATGTCGAAGAAGATCCTCCGTGAAGCGATCTGGAAGCTCTGGAAGCTCCGCCTCCTACACCTTCTCGGACGCCTGTAGCCGTTTACCGATGCCGATCGAGCACCTTCTTTACCGCTGTCCGCGCTGCGGAAGCGACACGACCACCAGGGGCAAGGGTGTCCGTTGCGAAGCCTGCGGAACGACATTCGAGCAGGGAGATCTTTCGGTCATCACGGTCCGTTCGGCGGACGGGACGGTGGAGGAGACTTCCGCCCGCGCCGCGATCGACGCGATCGAGCGATTCGGAGGCGCCTCGCCCGCAACCCACGACGCCAGCCGGGAGCTCTCTTACGAGACTCCGGTCGCCGTTGCGAAGGTGCAGCGTTACGAGGCGGTGCGATGGAGGGGACGCCTCCTAGGGTTCTGGGAGAGGTTCCGCGAGGAGCGCCCGGCGAGACTCGGGTTGGGAGACGGCGGCCTGACCCTGACCGCCATCGAGCAGGGGCCTCGGGTCTGGCCCTGGGCGGAGATCTCGGCCCTACAGGTGAGCTCTGGAGCGATCCAGCTCGACATCCGGCGGGACGGACTCTACCAGGTCCAGTTCCTCGTCGACTCTCCCAAGCGATGGAAGGAACTGTTGGAAGGGGGCCTGCGGCGGTTCTATGCCCAACGGGGACAAACGGTGATCGAGTTCCAGCCCCGAATCGTGACGAGACCTCACTCGTGATCCTCTATCGCGTCTTGCGGGGGATCGCCGCGCCCTACTTCCGCAGCATCATGAGATTGCGGATGGAAGGGACCGAGAAGATACCTCCGAGCGGACCGCTTCTCCTCGTCATGAACCACCAGAGCAACCTGGACCCGCTTCTCGCGCACACCTTCTGTCCGCGCCTGCTCTTCACGATGGCAAAGAGCTCCGCATTTCGCCATTCGATCATGCGTTGGATCGAGCCTCGCGTCGGCGCATTCCCCACCCGCCGGTACCAAGTGGACCCTCAGGCCGTACGCACGGCGCTTCGATACCTCGAAGAGGGGAAGGCGGTCGGCATCTTTCCGGAGGGATCGCGTTCCTGGGACGGTCAGCTGCAGATGCTGCGCAGGGGCACGATACGGCTCCTGCTGAAAGCCGGCGTGCCAGTCATCCCCTGTGGAATCGCCGGCACGTACGAACTGTGGCCCAGGTGGGGGAGAATGAACTGGTTTCAGTTCGGGCCGAAACGCCCTCCGGTCACGATCCGGTTCGGCGACCCGATCCACTTCGGAAAACACGACTCCCGAGTCCTTCGAAACAAGGCCCTTCCAGAGGCAACGAAGAAGATCGAAGAGGCGCTGCTGGCCCTCACGGCTCCTCCGTGAGCCATCGACGAGGACCCGAGCCGGGCGCGACCCGCCGCCCCCTTTCGGTGTCGTGAGCGAAGGACGGATCGGCCGGGAGTTCTACGACCGGACGGACTACTTCGCGGAGGGAGCCGGGCACCTCCTCGACCTCGAGAGCTCGTTTCAACGCTACCGCGTGGAGAAGGTTCTCGAAATCTACGATCCTGGGAGGGAAGAGCGGGTTCTCGACCTCGGATGCGGGTGGGGGACCTTCTGCTGGGCGCTGGCCGACCGCGTGAGCGAGGTCGTGGGCCTGGACTTCAGCCAGAAGAGCATCGAACTCTGCGAAGCGCGACTCGCGGAGTCGAAGATAGAAAACGTGTCGTTCGTCTGCGCCGATGCGCGGGCCACGGGCCTGGAGGCCGAGAGCTTCCACCTCGTCATCGCCGCCGACCTGATGGAACACCTGTATCCGGAAGACAGCCGGTCGGTGGTCAGCGAAGCGTTCCGGCTGCTCCGGAAGGGTGGGCGCCTCAGCCTGTGGACTCCGTGCGCCGGCCACTTCATCGAGCGGTTGAAGGCCCGGAACCTGATCCTCAAGCGAGACGTGAGCCACGTCGACTACAAGTCCGCCGAACGCCTTCACGAAATGCTCAGCGGCGCCGGATTCGCGCTCGAGCGTCCCGCCCGCTACGCCGAGTCTCACATACCGGGCCTCCGCCAGGTTGAAAAGAGACTCTTGGCCCGTGTACCCTTGCTCCGACGGCGCATTGCGATGCTGGCAAGGAAGCCGTGAGGGCGGCCGGGTGTGCTTCGGGATCGACTCGTGGCTCGCCGGCCGTCCTTGGGGAGGGAGGCGGTCTCGTGTTCGCACCGAGCGGGACCGGCTCCGTGCCGGCGCGGTTCGACCTCGACCTCCGGGATGCCTCCAGCCCTGGAACCTTAAGACGATCACATAAGTCATAGAAGGCAAATGGCGGTACAGCAGTGCCTTGCGGCATCACCTGGAATACCCGGAGCCACGCCGGATGCCTAGGTGCGTGTCGGCTCGCGAAGCCCCTTGCTCTGTGCTCTACGGTCCGGATGCGGGCCTCGCGGTGGCGGACCATCCGAACCGGTCCGGCCCGTGGATCGCAGGTATCGGACGAAGGATCGCCGAAGCTCTCAGCTGCTGAGGATCCGTTGAATCGACGCCTTTCCCGGTCATGGTGAATCCTCTCAGGCGCAAGGGCGCCGGCCTGGCCAGGCCGAGGTGGATCGTTCCGTTGACGATCTCGGCGCCGATCCTGGCATCGTGCACGCTCGTTGGCACGGCTCCGCCCGCACCGGCTCCGGCCGAAGGCGGCAACGCGCCACTCGGCAACGTTGCGGACGCCGTGCCCAGGGCGGAGGTCAAGACCCGGTTAGGCAACCCCGAGTCCTACAGGGTCGCCGGCAAGGAGTACCGGGTCCTCGAGACCAGCGAGGGGTACCGTCAGGAAGGCATCGCCTCCTGGTACGGATCGCAGTTCCAGGGAAGGCGCACGTCATCGGGCGAGATCTACGACATGTACCGGATGACGGCGGCCCACAAGACGCTGCCGCTCCCGACCTATGTACGAGTGACCAACCTGGAAAACGGCCGCAGCGTCGTCGTCCGCGTCAACGACCGGGGGCCCTTCGTGGACGGACGGATCATCGACATGTCGTTCGTGGCCGCGATCCGGTTGGGAATGCTCGGTCCTGGCACGGCGAGAGTCGAGGTGGTGGCTCTTGATCCGCCCGCGCGGGATCGGCCCGGTTGAGGGAAGAGGGGGCCCTCACGGAGCATGACGCCCCGTCCCGAGTGCGGGAGAAGAGCTGAATTGAACATAATATATATTATACGAACTTCTTGCCGGGCCTGGGGTCCCGACGAGGGCGGCGGCCCGCCTCAGGTGAGGTTCTGCTCGAGCTGGCGCATCTCAGACAGGCGAAGCTCGTAGATTCCCCGGCCGGGGTCCTCGTCCTCGAAGGTCTGGAGGATCTGTTCGTACAGTTCCGCGGCTCCGGCGATGTTCTGCTGCCGGTGCCGGGTGCGTGCCGCGCCATCCAGGGCTTCGCGGACCTGGAAGTCGAGTTCCGCCTGATCCGCGACTTCCAGGTAAAGAGCTTCGGCTTCGGTCCAGCGTCCCTGGTCCTCGTAGGCCCGGGCGAGCAAGGAGCTCCCCTGGATCCCCAGCGCGTCCCCGAGGCCGAGGTCGCCCCTTTCGAGCACGCTCACCGCGACGGCCGCATCCCCGGCCTCGAGGTGCAGGCGTCCGAGCAGCACCACGGCCTCGCGGGCCTGTTCGGTGCCCTCGAACCGTTCGAGGAATGTGCTCAGCTGCGCCTTTGCATCCTCATAGAGCTGGATTGAGATCGACTGGTGGATCGTCTCGAGTTGATTGACCGCCTGATTGACCAGTGAACGCTGGAAGTTCACGTAGTAGACGCCGCCCGCCACGACCAATGCCAGCAGGACGGCAGCGAGGGTCAAGGCCGGACGGTTCTTGCCCGCCCACCGCGAGGCGTCCATCACGCCCGCCACAAAGGCGTCGTCTTGCGGCTCGGAGGTGCGCGGGGTCCGCCGTGAGGTCGGGTGGGAACGTTTCGCCATCGGTCCGGATCGGGGTTCTCGGAGATTCTTCTAAACGACTGGAAAAATTACCGTTAGAGAGATTCTCGGTCAACGGGACGCCGCCCTTCGACGACCTGGGCGGGACGGTTCGGATCCGGCCTTCCGCAGAGCGCCACGCTTCTCGACGACGAGGGTCCGACGGGGCCGCAGCCGTTGGCGCAGCACGCCGTCGTAGATCCAGTCGTTCAGGGTGGTCGTCACCGTGGAGCGGTGCACGCCGGCCAAGTCGGCGAGTTCCTGGTGCGTAAACCAGTGGGGGACCCGGATCCGCCGTCCGTCGTCGTCTCCGAGCCGCAATGCGAGATCGAGGAGCACGTCGGCGATCCGGGCCCGAGATGACGAGCCGGAAGAGCGGGTGAGCCACCGGGCCTGCGCCAAGTCATGGTCACGGCTCTCCAGAAGGGTTCGGAGCGTCTTGGACGACCCCTTCAGAGTCTTGAACACGTCGGTGCCGTTCAGAGGAACGACGCGGCACACCGATCCCGCCACGGCTCCGTATTGGCGTGGGAGACCGGTCGTGACGGCCTCCTCCCCAAAGACTTCGCCGGGCCCGACGATGGCGACGGTGCGCGTGGCGCGGCTTCCGGCGCGTGGAAGCGTCAGGCGGATGTGACCCTCACCGACGACGTAGACCAAGTCCGCTTCTTCGCCACGCCCGAAGATCGCCTGCCCCTTCCGGTACTTCACGGCGGGGGCGGCCTTGATCAGCTTGTTGAGCTTCCGGTCCCGGCTTGGGACTACCTTCAGCGGCATGCTCCTCCTGTCACGATCGGCGAGCCTGTCGGTGGGCCCGAAGAGTGGGATGAAGGGCCAACGCCGTGCCCAGGAAAAGGGCCGGGATCGAAACCAATGCGGCGTCGCGCGCTCCGATCATGTCTCCCAGGACTCCCGTCCCCAGCACTCCCACCGTCCCCGCGGCCCAGGCCAGTCCCATCACGATCCCGGAGCCCACCGCCGCGCTTCCGGGCACGACCTCCTGGGCCATCACGACCAAGGGCGGCAGGAGAGCCATATACAAGAATCCCGAACCGGCGGCAAAGAAGAGGGCCCATCCCGATCCGGCGGGAACCCAAAACGCCATCATGTGGACAGGAACGGCGGCGGCGGTGATTCCTGCCAATAGCCGGACCCTGTCGACCCGGTCCGTCAGCACGCCCCCCACGAGCGTACCCGCACCCTGGGCTCCGAAATAGACGCTCAGCGTCAACGCGCCCATCGCCTCGGAGACTCCGGCGTGCGCGGCGACGATCGGCGACATCGTCACGAACACGCGCTGCACGAACGCTGCCAGGGCGCTGATGGCGAAGAGGGTTCCGAGCGGACCCCTCAGGCTGCGCACCAGCTCTTTCATCGACGGCGGAGACGTGGCATCGGTGCGGAGTCGGTCGGGGGGCAGCACGCGGGACAGGACCACGGCCACGAGGAGGGCGGGCACCATCGCGATCCACAGGCCCCTCATCCCTCCGAATGCGACGAGTCCCACGGCGATCATCGGGCCGAAGGCGAAGCCCATCGTGCCTCCGAACGAGAACAGGGAGAGCCTGACGCCGCTCCCCTGCCCCTCCGATATCCTCGCCGACATCGCCGCCGCGGGCGGATGAAAGAGGGCGCTCCCCATGCCCCCGAGGACGAGCATGAAGATCAGCGTGCCGAACGTCGGTGCGAAGCCCATGAGAGACAGGAAGACGCCCGACATGAGCGGACCTGCGATCACGAGCCGCTTCCGGCCGTACCGATCGGCCAGGTAGCCGGCGACGGGCTGGAGGAGCGCCGCGCCCAGAGCGAGCGCCATGACGAGCGATGCGGCCTTGGCGATGGAGAGGCTCAGGTTCTCCATCACTCTGGGAAGGAGAGGATGGAGGAAGGAGGCGTATCCGTCGTTCAAGAAGTGCGCCGCGCCAACCGCCAGCGCCACGCCTCCCGCCCCGCGCCCGCTCCCTTGGACCCGGTGACGTCGCTCCATGCTCATGACATGCATCCGGGGAGCTTACAGAGCGAGGGTGGCGTACGCCACTCGTCTCGAGTGGATTCCCTGCAGCCCGCCCCCGCGGGGGTGGCTGAGCTCCCTGTGCCTCCCTATGCTGAAGTCACGGAGCGCGTGGGTGCGCCTGGCCCCCGAGGCCTCGTTTTCCTTCCTGTCGAGGGGAGTATGGACCGTACATTCGTCCTCATCGCATCGCTCCTGGCCATGGCGGCCGTGATCCTCGGGGCGTTCGGGGCACACGCTCTGAGAGACCGCCTGGGCCCCGAGGACCTTGTGATCTTCGAGACCGGCGTGCGCTATCACATGTACCACGCCCTCGGGCTCTTCGGGGTGGCGTGGGCCGCCTCACGGTGGCCTTCGGGCCTGACCGCGGCGGCGGGTTGGCTGATCACGGCCGGTGTGCTCGTCTTCTCGGGAAGTCTCTATGTGCTCGTATTGACGGGTCCGCGTTGGCTCGGGGCCGTCACGCCCATCGGAGGACTGATGATGATCTCCGGATGGGCGAGCCTGGCGTGGGCCGTGTTTCGCGGCTGAGCGCCTCCGTGCCACCCCCGGACCACGCGCTCGCCGAAGCGCGCCAGCTCCTCGAGTCGGCCGAACGCACACTCGTGCTTACGGGCGCAGGAGTCAGTGCCGAATCCGGCGTGCCGACATTCCGGGGCCCCAACGGTCTGTGGAAGAACCGCCGGCCCGAGGAGCTCGCGACTCCGCAGGCGTTCCGGGCGGATCCGCGCCTCGTTTGGGAGTGGTACGGGTGGCGCCGACAGCGCTTGAGCGCTTGCCGTCCGAATGCGGCCCACCGGGCGCTGGCCCGCCTGACGCTCAGAAACACGCGGTCCCGGATCGTGACCCAAAACGTGGACGGCCTCCACGAGCAGGCCCTTGAAGAGGCTTCGGCCGCCGACGATGCCGCCCGACCTCCGAAGGGTGCCTTCCCGCTCGCGCTGCATGGCTCGGTCTTCGGGGCGCGGTGCGTGGCGTGTAGGCTGAAGGTCCCGCACCGCGACCCGATCGACGCCAGCGACGAGGCCTCCCTGCCCCGCTGCTCCGACTGCCGGGGCCTTCTTCGCCCCGACGTGGTGTGGTTCGGCGAGGCGCTGGACCCCCGGGTCCTCGAGGACGCCTTCGAGACGGCCGAGTCGGCTCAGGTCTGCCTGGTTGTGGGCACGAGCGCCGTGGTGCAGCCGGCCGCGTCGATCCCGCTTCTCACCCACAGGGCCGGAGGCGTCGTCGTCGAGGTCAACCCGGAGCCGACGCCCCTCTCCCCGATCGCTCGATTCTGCTTCCGGGCACGGGCCGCCGGGTTCGTGCCGCGCCTCCTGGCCCTGTAGGGCGGGGAACGGCGCGCACGCAGCCGCCCAAGCACCGGCAGCTGACATCTCAGGAGGACGGCCGCGTACGTATTCTGCGAGGGGGCGCGGGAACTGGGGCGCCTGTCTGGATCTTGTTATACTGTGCACGAGCTGCACGCTCCCCGCGCGCGTCAGGACGTCGCGGGGAGCGGTCAGGCCTGCGGCTCACCCGATCACGTCGGAAGCTCTGGAGGCACATGGGCCATGCGTAAGTCAGCTCCTCCCCTCCCGGTCCTGTTGCTCGCCACGCTCACGGCGTGCGGAGACAGCTCGGACAGGGACATCCCGACGGCTCCCCCGGCGCCGCCCCCCACCACGCCCACGACTCCCACGACCCCCACGCCCCCTACCCCACCGCCCCCCACGGCGGTGCTGTGTCCCCCGGGCGGCGAGGTCGGTCTGGGGGTCGGAGAGCAGGTGATCGTGCGGAACCAAAGCACCTATTGCTTCAACTTTGCCGCCTCCGGTTCCGTCACCGAGTACCTGCTCGGGGTGCAGTCGGTCGGTGAGGCGGGCGTGGCGATCAGGACGATCACCGTCAGCGGGCAGCGGGCGGCTGCAGGCCAGCAGGTCTCGGCAGAGAGCCCGCCGGCCGGGGCTCCGCCCGTGCCGGATGAGGGCGCCCGACTCTCGCCTCCGTTTCTCACGAGTCCTGAGTTCCGGATCCTCAGGGAGCATCGCGCGGCCCACCGTGCCGGGCTGGCCCGATGGATGGAGCCCGCGCGCGAGCTCCTCGCCGAGCGCCGTCGCCGCGGTCTGCAGCGTGGTGCCGAGCGGAGCCCCGGCCCGCAGCGTGTCGTCGTGACAGGCGACGAGGAGGTGGGGGACCAGGTCGAGTTCCGAGTCCGCAGGACGAACTCCCGTGACTGCGAGGAGACGGCCACCGCGCTCGTTGTGGGCGAGCTGAGGGCGAAGAGCGAGAAGTCGATGTGGTTCCTGGATGTGGAGAACCCGCCCGGCGGGTTCACCGACGAGCAGCTGCAGGAGTTGGCCGCCGTCTTTGACGACCACATCTACGACACCGAGACCACGTACCTCGGCGTCGAGAACGACAGGGACGGGAACGGGCGGATCGGGATCCTCATCACCCAGCAGATCAACAAGGACAACGGCGAGGACGGCCCCCAGGTCCTCGGCTTCGTGAACCCGTGCGACCTGTTCGCGAGAGGCGAGTTCGACGGCCGCGTCCATACGAGCAACGAGGGAGAGTTCTTCTATTCCGTGGCGCCCGACCCCGACGGGTCGGTGGGACGGCCGCGCGCTACGGACCGGCACTTCGCCGTTCTTCCCCTCATCATCGCGCACGAGTTCGCCCACATCATCCAGTTCAGCCACCGGTTCTCGCAGTCGGGCGACCTGATGGCCGACTACATGTCCGAAGGGCAGGCGACGATCGCCGAGGAGATCGTCGGCCACTCCGTGCTCGGCAACGAAGCGGGCCAGAACCTCGGCGCCGCGGTGGCCTTCGATTTCGACGACGTCCAGCCCTTCCCGTGGTACTTGAATCCGTGGTTCGATCTCGTCAACTACTTCGGCTGGCCGGGGGGAGAGGTGGAAGAGGACACCCCGCGCGTCGAGGGCGCGCCCGAGGAGTGCACCTGGACCGACGACGGGGAGGACGACCCGTGCCGTAGCCGCCCCCTCATCTACGGCGTGACCTGGTCGTTCCTGCGCTGGGCAGCCGATCAGTTCGGCGAGGAGCTTGGGGGCGAGCCGATCTTCCACCAGTCGGTCATCCTCAACAATACCTCCGGCTTCGACAACCTCAGGGAGATCCTGGGCCAGTTCGGTCTGCTCGAGGACCTGCTGGCGCAGTGGGCCGCGACGTTTTGGATGGACGATCGTCCCGGCCAGTCCGACCCGAGGCATGTTCTGGCGAGCTGGAACTACTTCAACATGGAAAGCCGCCTGAAGACGCAGGCCTGGCTGGTGCCGGAGCGGGTGGCCTTCGAGGACTTCGCCGAGGAGGTGAGGGTCCGGGATCCGTCGATCGCCTACTTCCTCGTCGGAGGCTCGATCACGCCCCAGTTCTCGCTCAAGGTCGAGGGCGCGGGGGGAGGAACCCTCGGTTCGGACATCCAGGTCTGGCTGGTGCGGACCCGATAAGGAGAGGGTCTCGGCCTCCCACGTGACGGGCGCGACGCGACTCCCGGTGGGGGCGTACCGGTCGCTTCCCCGGTGGCCGCGAGGGCGTAGGATCGCCCGCTGCGATTCCGACAGGCTCCGCGACTCGGTCGATAAACCTTGAGGCGATCCACCAGGTGCTCGGATGCGCCGCTGGACGTGCGGCGTGCCGCGAGCCTTGACCTGTTTGTCCCCTCCGGGGCCGAGGGCGCTGAATCCTTGCGCCCTCGGCCGGCCTTCGCGGGTCGTGTGAGGGGCCGCCAGGTACCGGCCAACGCCCAGCTCGAGCTCGCGGCCCGCCCGTGAGGCCTCCGGTGGATGGAGCCGGACCGGCTGCGCCGCTCTGGACGCCCGGTCCGGGCGCGCGGAGCCGGACCCGAATGGGCGCGTTTCTCGACTGGGCCGAGCGCGCTCACGGCATCTCGCTTCGGACGTATGACGAGGCGTGGGAATGGTCGGTCCGGGACGTAGGGGCCTTCTGGAGTAGCATCGCCCGGTGGTTCGACGTCCCCTTCCACGCGCCGGCGGCGCGTGCCCTTGCGGGGACGATGCCAAGTGTCCGGTGGTTCGCCGGGGCCACCCTCAACTACGGCGAGCTCGCGCTCCGGGATCGGGGCTCCTGGGATCTCTCACCGCGGCCGGCCCCCGACAGCTCCGCGCTGGTCGCTCACTCCCAGACGCGACCGCCGATCACCCTCACCTGGGCGGCTCTGCGCGATGAAGTGGGACGCGCCGCGGCCGGGCTCCGGGGTCTCGGCGTGGGACCGGGCGACCGGGTCGCGGGCTACCTGCCCAATGTGCCCGAGGCGGTGATCGCGTTCCTCGCTTGCGCGTCTCTGGGTGCGGTCTGGTCGTCGTGCGCGCCCGAGTTCGGAGTCAGGAGTGTGATCGACCGGTTGGGCCAGATCGAGCCCAAGGTGCTGATCGCGGCCGAGGGCTACCGGTACGGAGATCGGCCGATCACCCGTGCCGACGAAGTGGCGGCGGTCCGCGACAAGCTGCCGTCCCTCGAGGCCACGGTCCTGCTCCCGTATCTCGATCCGTCAGGCCGGCTCGCACGATCCGTACACTCCGGGCGGGACGTGCTGGCCTGGGACGAACTGCGGGCCGAGGCCGCACCGCTGGAGTTCGCAGCGGTCCCGTTCGATCACCCGCTCTATGTGCTCTATACGTCCGGCACAACCGGACGTCCGAAAGCCGTCGTGCACGGACACGGAGGGATCGCGCTCGAGCACCTCAAACTGCTCAGCCTGCACCATGACCTCGGGTCCGACGGCCGGTTCTTGTGGCTGACGACGACCGGTTGGATGATGTGGAACTACCTCGTATCGGGGCTGCTGGCGGGCGCCACCGTGGTGCTCTTCGACGGCGATCCCGGCTGGCCCGACGCGAGGGCGCCCTGGAGGCTCGTGGCCGAGGAGCGCGTGACGGTCTTCGGAGCCAGCCCTCCGTACCTGCAACGCTGCCGGAAGCTCGGACTCGCGCCCGGTTCGGAGCTGGACCTGTCGGCACTCCGGTGGGTCTGCTCGACAGGCTCGCCCCTACCCGCCGAGGAGTTCGCGTGGGTCAGGGACCACGTGTCGGGTGACATCCCGGTCGGCTCGCTCAGCGGCGGCACCGAGGTGTGCACGGCCTTCGTCGGACCCTGTCCCCTGCTTCCGGTGCACGCCGGTGAAATCCAGTGTCGCTGCCTCGGGGCGAAGGTGGAGGCCTTCGACGAACTCGGGCGCTCCGTCACCGGCCGCCGGGGCGAGCTCGTCCTCACGGCCCCGATGCCGTCGATGCCGGTGCGGTTCTGGAACGATCCCGACGGTCAGCGCTACCGCCAGGCGTACTTCGACCATCCCGGCTTTCCGGCCGACGTCTGGCGTCACGGAGACTGGGTCGAGATCAGTTCACGAGGAAGCCTGGTCATTTCGGGACGCTCGGACGCGACGCTCAATCGTGCGGGCATCCGTATCGGGACTGCGGAGATCTACGCGGTCGTGGAAGCGGTCCCTGGCGTCGACGACAGCCTGGTCGTGCACAACGAGACGGCACGGCACGGAACCGGCGAAATCGTGTTGTTCGTGGTGCCGGAAGCCGGGACAGAGTTCGACGAGGGACTGCGGCACGCCATCCGGAACGCGCTCAAGCGCGAGCTCTCGCCACGCCATCTTCCAGACCTCATCGAACAGGTGAAGGCCGTTCCGCGCACGATCTCCGGAAAGAAGATGGAGCTGCCCGTGAAGCGGCTCCTCGCGGGCGAGGCGGCGGAATCGGTGGCGCAGGCGGGGACGATGGCAAACCCGGAGACCCTCGCCGCCTTTGCCAGTCACGCCCCCGAGGAGAGGGCGAGGGAGGAATCCGTTCCGCCCGCCGGCGATGCCCGGCGCACCTGACGGGGCTGCCGCGATACTCGCCACCCGAGCCGCTTGTCGCTCGTCCCGACCCGGCCGGATTCGATGCGTCGGCGCGAATCAGGACGCGGGGCGGGGTGCCTCTGGGGGGCATTTCCGCATCACTTCGCGAAGCCGCTCGGCGGAGACGTTGCCTCCACTCACGACGATGGCGATCGGGGTTCCCGGGTCACGGGGGCTCCACGCCCCCGTGAGCGCCGCGGCCAGCCCAACGGCGCCTCCCCCCTCGACGACCAAGTGGAGTTCCCGGGCGGCGTATGCGACCGCTGCGGCCGTGGCCTCTTCCGAGACGGTCACGTGTCGGTCGACCAAGTCGCGGACGAGCTTGAACGTGTGCCGGTTCCGGAGTCCGATTCCGCCCGAGAGGGCGTTGGCCAGCGTCTCCTCTTCCTCGATCTCCACGGGCCGGCCGGCCCGTAGGCTTTCCAGCATGACGGTCGCCCGCGCCGACGAGACGGCGGTGACGGCCGCTCCGTGACCCGCTTCGGTGACCCCGTAGGCGACGCCTCCGACCAGTCCCCCGCCCGAGAGAGGGGCGAGCAGCTCCCCGACGTCGGGCAGCTCGTCCAGGATCTCGAGTCCCACGGTCCCCTGCCCCGCGATCACCCACGGATCGTCGAACGGATGCACGAACGTGAGTCCCCTTCTCTTCG
Organism: uncultured Gemmatimonadaceae bacterium; assembly: GCA_964572045.1. Classification (GTDB taxonomy): domain Bacteria; phylum Gemmatimonadota; class Gemmatimonadetes; order Longimicrobiales; family Gaopeijiaceae; genus CBDCKR01. The sequence continues at coordinate 11,903 of CAZNEI010000010.1, read as the reverse complement.
CGAGCGTCCAGGCGTGGGCATCGGCTTCGTCGAAGGTCCGGCCGGCCAACACTACCTGGGCGCCGACGGCTTCGATGGCGGCGCGCTTCACGGGATCCACCCAGTCGGGGACGCAGATCGTGGCCGGCACGGCCATCCTCGCGGCCACATGCGCCACGGCCGTTCCGTGGTTCCCGCTCGAGCTCGTCACGACGCCGCGTGAGCGCTCGTCTTCGGTCAACGCCATCAACCGGTTGGCGGCTCCCCTGATCTTGAAGGAGCCCGTCACCTGGAGGCTCTCGAGCTTCAGGTAGACGTCGGTGCCGATCCGGGCCGTCAGATCCGCGGCCCACAGGAGCGGCGTCCGGGTCGCGAAGGCGGCGACCGCCGAGCGGGCAACTTCCAAGTCCAGCTTGGAGATCATCGGAGGAGTCTAGCCTTGCCGGCACCGGGAGGCCATCGAACCTGCCGCCCCGGACTCGGCGGTCAGAACGTGCCGCATCCGGAGCGTAGGACGGATGCCGAAAGACGGGAGCGAGATAGCCGGCTTCCGCTTGAGCGGTTCGGCGACCGATGCGACGGCTCGCACCCCGGCCCGTTCAGTCCGAATTCCCCGGCCTGTTCGCGTGGCTGGGAGCGGTCTGCAGCGGAGCGGCGCGGCCACTCCCCGCGCGCCGAGGTGCGCGCCCGGCCTCCCGCTCAGGCCGGCTCGCGCGGACGCTCGAAGCTGGTACCTCCGGCTCCCTGATAGACGTAACGCATGGTGATGCATCCAGCCTGGGCTGCGGGGCAGTAGTAGCTCAGGATCTCAAAGATCGCATACCGGCCGTCGGCGGTGCGGACCGCGAAGACCTTGGGCTTCGGCTTCAGGACGTGGCTCGTCCAGCTGTAGTCGTACCACTGCGTCATCGCTGGATTGCCCGGCTCCGGCATCGTCCGGTTGCCCTCATATCCGACCGTGGGCACCCTTGCGACCGACTCCAGCGCGATCTCGCCCAGGTCGAGGATACCGCCGCCGCCATAGAACCCCTCGCCTCCGTTGGCGAGCACGGTGAAGCGGTGGAAGGCCAGGTCCCACCCAAGCGCGGTGGGATCGCCCTCGATCACCGATCCCCGGGAGAAGTCGAAGTAGGTGAGGCCTTCGGTCCGTCCGTCCACGGTGTAGGTGACGGGCCCCACGAGGCTATCCCCGGCCTCCCGAGGCTCCACGGGCGAGACCGCGTACCACGCGAGCTCAGGGCTCTGGAGGCTCGACACGACGAACAGCACGGTGGCGATGAGCAGGGTGCCGACGACGATCAGGGCCGCCCACGGAATGCCGGGGAGGGAGCGGGGCGGCTCCTGCTGCGAGGCGGGGGAGGACGGGGGACGGGTCATCTCGAAGTCAGTGCGTTCGTCCCGAGTCTAAGGAAGACCCCCTCGCGCTTCAAGGCGGACTCCTGGGGCCGCGTCGGCGAGCCCGTCCCCCTGGAGGGCCCGAACCCGAGGGACCCGGCTGGCTCGGGAGCTGCGGACTCCGAGCCGGTCGCCAGGCTCTGCGAGACGGGCGAGGAGAGGCGCGAGCACGGCGTCACCGACCGAGCGTCCCTTCTCGACCGTCGAGCTCTACGACCACCGGACTCCGCTCCCCAAGCAGCTTCAGGGCAGCCCGGACGGAGTCGATCCCGACACGGTCCTCGAGCAGGCAGGCGAGGAAGCCCGATGTGTTGGAGGCGGCGAAGCTGACCCCCTTCAGATTGCGCTCGGGCGGGACTCCGGGGATCGGCCGCGGATATCCGGACGCGATGAAGATCGGATCCTCGTCGGCAGACGGGATCACGCGAAGCTCGTCGCGGGGGCACGACCAGTCGAGCGCCACTCCCGCCGCTCCTTCCAGGCTTCCCGGCAGCCACGCCCGGCCCTCGTGTTCCCGGGGGGACACGACCAGCACTCCGCGCTCCCGGGCACGGTAGAGACACGCCCACAGCGCCAGCTCATGCTCGGCGCGCGTGGTCCCGAGGCTGAGGTTCACGATGCGTGCCCCCCACTCGACCGCCTCGTCGATCGACTGAATCAGGGCGCCGGTCGAGGTGGAGAGGGTCCGACCGAAGATCTTGATCGAGTAGATTCGGGCGTCCGGTGCCTTTTCCCTGATGGCCGCGGTGACGGCCGTGCCGTGCCCGAGCCGATCTATGTAGTCGCCGTGACGCTCCCCGTCCTCCTCGATCGCCATGCCGCCCGCGATGTCGCCGACGTGTGGATGCGAGGCGTGCACTCCGCTGTCGATTACGGCTACGGAGACGCCCAGCCCGGTCCGGCCCCGGAGGGCCGGATGCTGCCGGGAGACCCGGATCTCTTCAACCGATCCTGCCTCGCCCCGCCTCATCCCGGCCCCCTGCCGGTCATCAGCGCGCCGGACGAGGCGGTCCCCGCGCCAAAGAGACGCCGGAACGGGCCGGGCCTGGCCTGCAGCGCCCGGGGCGGCCCCTCGTCGACGACGCGTGAACCGTCGATCACGAGCACGCGGTCGGCTCGGAGTGCCAGATCGATGCGGTGAGTGATCAGGACCGTCGTACGGTTGTGCATGGCGGCCTCGTAGCCGCGGATGACCTGCGCCTGTGACGCCGGATCGAGGGAGGCCGTGGCTTCGTCGAGGACAAGGACGGCGGGATCGGCCAGAAGCGCCCTGGCCACGGCGATCCGCTGGAGCTCTCCGGCCGAGATGGCGAGGCCGCGGTCGCCCACCGCCGTGCCGAGACCGTCGGGCAGTCTGTCGACGAAGTCCGCCAGACCCGCGGCGTGCGCCGCTGCCTCGATGTCGCCCCCAGGCGCGCCGGGCCGGGCATAGGCGATGTTCTCGGCCACGGAGGCGTTGAAGACGAACGGATGCTGCTCGACCGTCACCACGTGCCGCCGGATATCGGACAGCCCGAGCTCCCGGAGATCGTGGCCATCGAGGAGGACCCGCCCCGAATCCGGGTCGAGATGGCGGGCCAGGAGGTCCGAGACCGTCGATTTGCCGCTCCCGCTTGGGCCGACGATCGCCAGCACCTCGCCCCGGCCCACCTCGAAGGTGACGTTCTCCAGCACCGGGCCGCCCCGCTCGAACGAGAAGGTCACCGATTCGAACGAGACGTCGCCTCTGGCCACGTCCAGGGCGAGGGGCGCGTCGGCTTCGGCGACCTCCGGCTTCGTGTCCAGGATCTCGTGCACCCTCTGGAGCGACACTTTGGCCGTGGCGAAGTTGGCCCATAGGCCCATAAGCCCCTGTACGGGAGACAGCAGGCGCATCTGGTAGGCCATGAACGCTACGAAGGTGCCGAGAGAGATGGCGCCCCCGATCACTCGCACCCCCCCGTAGAGGAAGACGACGGCGGTGCCGCCCGACAGCAGGAGCCCAGGCAGTCCCCCCGCCAGGTAGGTCAAGAGCCGCATGCGCATCAGCGAGTCGACGAACGAGTCATTCTTGCCGCTGAAGCGGGACACCTCGCGCTCCTGTGCGTTTGAAGAGACGACCAGTTTCATGCCCTGGAGGGTCTCGATGAGGAAGGTGCCGATGTCGGCGCTCCGGTGGCGGAGCTCCGCAACGCTCACCTCGAGCTTCCTGCGGTAACGGACGAGAGCCCATAGACTCGGAGGCATCATGATTAGGCTCGCCAGGAACAGCCGGGCATCCAGCCAGATCAGCATGCCCACCGTCCCGACGAGGAAGATGACGTTGCCCAGCCAGGCGAGAGCCGTCTCGGACGCGACGCGCTGGATCTCACTGATGTCGCTGTTGATCCGGGAGACGATCTCGCCGAGCGGCGTCTCCGCGTAATAGCGTGGAGAGAGCCTCTGGAGATGGCGGTACACCTTCCGCCGCATGTCGAAGAGGATGTCGGCCGAGACGCGCGTGTAGCGCAGGCCGCTGATCACGTTCATCGCGAACGACGCTACGGTGATCCCCACGAAGAGCCCGATAATGCGCAAGAGGGCGTCCACGTCCTGCCCCAACAGGGCGGAGTCGACGAGGAGCTTCGAGAGGTAGGGGACGAAGAGCGAGAGGACCGTGCCGGCCAGGCTCAGGACGAGCACGAGGACGAGCCGCTTCCAATAGGGAGCAACGTACGCCAGGACCCGGCTCAGGTCGCTACGATTCCGGTCCATGAGCGTGTCCCGGAGCGCGGCCTCCTCCTCGGGCCCGGAGATGGGGTGGCGCCTCCCTCTCTCTCTCTCTCTAAGGGCTCTCGGTTCCCGGTACGAGGGCCCAGCCGATCATGTCGGTGCCGACGTCCACGGTCTTCAGATGCTCGTACGTCTCGGAGTCGTAGACGTCGATCGTGTTGCCGGCCACATGGATGTAGAGCAGCTCACCGTTGGTGCTCACCGTGAGCCCCATGCGCGAGCGTCCGTCGAAGCGGACCTGCTCGGTCACCCTGCCCTCTTCGAGGTCGATCGCCCAGAACTCGTAGTGTCCGATCTCGGTGTAGAGCGCCCAGGCCTTCTTGCCGCCCGGGGCCAGGGCAAACCGCGAGACCGGCTTGTTCGGACCGAGCGTATAGAAGTCCATCTCCTTCTCGGTGAGGTTGACGCGAGCGATCCCCATCATGCGGCGGTTGTTGATCGGGTCGGTCACGCGGACGAGTCCGGTGAACAAGCCCGGCTCCTCGTAGTACGTCTGGGCGAAGGGAGGCCGGACGGTTCCGAGGCCGGGCTCCACTTCGTCTGAGATCCTCCAGCGATCGACCTCGGTAAAGTTCTCCGACTCCAGCACGATCATGTCCTCGGCCTGGTAGTACACCAGGCCTCCGTCCGGCGAGAACATGAACGACGCTCCCCGCTCGCGCACGTGCCCGTCCGGCCAAGGAATGGTATCGCGCACCTCGTGACGCTGGAGGTCGTAGCGGATGATCGTGTTGGGGCCGATCTCGAAGCGGTCGAGTAGCTTGGTCCTCGATTTCCCGACGATCAGCGCATAGGTCTCCTGCGGATGGACGGAGAGGCCTCGGATCCGGAACCACGGGTCCATGTCCGTGAGGTTGAAGCTGTCGACGGACCGCCGCTCGTCGAGATCTATGACCTCGATGTTGATCCCATGACCGTCCCAGACGTAGAGCCGCTTCCGGTTCGGCGAGATCGTGAACCGGCCGATAATCTCGTGCTGCGTCTCGATCCGATCGACGAGCTCCAAGGTGCGCTCGTCGATGACGTGAATGTCGCCCTGATAGCCCCCCGTGTAGAACGTCCCGTTCCCGCCCGACACCTGGTCGTCCGAACTCTGCGCCGCCACGGGCGCTGCAGCCGCCAGAGGGAGGCCCAACGAGAGCGCGGCGCAGAGCCCCCTGAAGCGGGCGCCAGACCGTCTGTTCATGCTCGACTCCTCGACTACGGAAAGATCAGATCGACCTTTCGCCAATCCTGCTGTGCCGTCGCACACTTGGAGGTCCAGTCCGGTGCATGGTTGAGATGGTCGGGTACCTGCACCGGCCAGAAGCAGCCGTGATAGCAGTCGAAGAGGTCACGCTCCACCGGCTGGCACAGACCGGCCGTGCCGCCGCTCGAGTCGACCTCCCAGCCCGGCGAGAAGAGCAGCGAGCACCCGAGCGGGATATGGGGTCCCTGCGCCTGCCGGCTCTCCAGGGCGACGACATCGGGACTGCCGTTCGGACCTGCAACGGCGTCATGGTCCTGTCGCGCCTGCGCCTCGATTCGGGCGGCCTTCTGGTTGATTGCCCTGATGTGGTTCACGTCTCTCTCCTCCTCAGGCGGGGATCGGGACCGGACTTTCGAAGTTTCTCAAGAAGTCGGGGTTCTGGGTCGCAATCTCTCCGTACACCCGAAGACAGGTGTCCGTCCAGCTCCTTATCCAGTCACAGTAATGCAGGTTGGGCCTCGTCGTCGAGCCGTAGCGTGTGTGCGCCTCGTGATAGCAGCCTCCAGCGCAGAGCGGACGCGCCCAACAGGTGTGGCAATCGGTCTTGTGCGCGACGTGGTGGGTTTCGAGGAAACGGGACTGCTTCTCGCGATCCACCCCCGCCTGCACGGAACCGATGTTGTGTTCATCGGATCCCGCGAACCGGTGGCAGAGAGCGACGTCGCCGTCCGTGGCCACACCCACCAGGCCGAGCCCCGCGCCGCACGGGAACGCCTTGCTCATCCCCTTGTGGATCTCCTCGAGCGTCTCGTTCAGGTTCGAGAATCCGTGGTGTCGATTCTCGAACGCCGCCTGCTTGTACTCCTCGGCCAGCTCCTGGAACTGAGCGAGCATGTCGTCGTACTGGCCGCCCTCGATGGCGTAGTCGCGGCCGTCGGCCGTCGTTACGGGCGCGAATCCCACGGACCAGAAGCCCATTTCCTCCGTCAGGTGCCGGAAGATCTTCTTCACGTCCATGTTCTGCCGCGTCAGCGTGACCCGTGCGCCGATGGGGCGCGTCGTGTGACGCTTCAGGAGCTCCTTGATCTTGGGTTGGATCAGCTCGTAGCTCCCCATCCCGTTGTTGAAGACCCGGAACTTGTCCTGCGCCTCCTTGGGGCCGTCGATCGAGATCGTCACCCCCACCTCGTTCTCGACGAGCCACTCGATCACCTCGGGACGCAAGAGCGTCGCGTTGGTCGTGAGGCTGAACTGCACCTCCTTGCCCAACACGGCCGCCCTCGAACGCGCGTAGGCGAGCGTCTTCTTCAGCACCTTGAAGTTGAGGAGCGTCTCTCCGCCGAAGAACGTCAGGTTCGCGACCCGGTTGCTGCCCGACTCGTCGAACATGAAGTCGACCGACTCCCTGGCCGTCTCTTCACTCATGAACTTCGGCTTCTCACCGAACTCCGTGTCCACGATCTTGTCCTCGCCGTACTCGTAGCAGTACGTGCAGGCGAGGTTGCACTTGTTGGTGACGTTGAGGACCATCGTGGTGAGCGGGAAGTCCTGGGGAGGAATGACCGGCAGCGAGCGGGTCGGAGGCAGGCGGACATCTCCGATCGCCTGGATCTCCCGCAGCTCCACGAGCGCGTGGGCCACCTGCTCGGAGCCGTAGCGGCCCTCCAGATCCGCCGTAAGCTCCGCTGGGGACATGGGGCGCCCCTCCAGAGCCCGCAGCACGTCCCAGGACGTCTTGTCCACGTGGAAGACCCCGGCACTGGGCACCATGTAGAGAAAGTGCTCCCCTGCCGCCTCGAACGGATGGAATTCGCGAAGTCCGAGCAGGCTCATCGAATGTCTCCCCAGGGGTCCCACCGCATGTAGAGGGGCACGGTGGAGATCAGGTGGGCTCGCGCCCTCAGCGGCCGATCCGGAGAGGTGGGGTCGGGCAGATGGCTCGCCACGACCCACACGTCCCCGATGTTGTTGCGGTCTCCGCTGCGCTCGGGGTTGGGGCCGTCAAGCGCGGGAGTGAAGAGGCCGGACTGGTCGATCTCGCCGACGAAGTCGATGTCGTCGTCATCGAACGTTGCCGCGTACTCTTCGAGCGACCACTCGGCGTCGATCATCCCGAGATCCACGTCGTCGTCGGTGTCTGTCTCCCCGTCGGGGCCATCGTGGTAGGCCCTCGCCTCGAACTGCACGTACCTCTTCGGCATGGCGGCTCCCCCCACACGCGCCATCCCCCACGACGGGTTCACACGGAGCGAGTGCACCTCGTCGTAGACGAAGCCGGCTCCGGGCCGGCGCGCGCCGGCCACGAAGATATCGCGGGGACCCACCGGCGCGTCGGCCGAGACGTCCACGGTCAGGGTCGTCGATCCGGATTCCGTCTGGCCCACGCCCGTCACGGCGATTCCCGGTCCCAGATCGATCGCGTCCGCATCGAGCGTCGAGGGGAGATTGGCTCCGAAGATCCGCACCTCCCGGCCCACGGCTCCCTGCTCCAGGGCCCGGGGCTCCATGCCCGTCACCACCGGGTCGCGCCGTACACGATCCAGCGTGACGTCGAGTCCGAACTCATCATAGTCGCCCGAGAACCAGCGACCCGACATCTGGTCCCAGTCCCGTTCGACGAGCAGGACTTCGCGCAGGGGATCGAGGCCGTTGGTGAGCGTCGAACGGCCGCGCCACTGATGCCCGGTGTAGATCGACGTGCTGCCCTGCCGCATCAGGGTCTCACCCGTTCGGGCATAGGTGAGCGTGGTGCGGGTCGTGAACTCGTCGTCCGTCCCGGGTGTGGCCTCGATGACCATCTCGCCGAAGAGGCGGCCGTGTCCCGTCTGAGTGGCCGTGACGGTCCACGTGCCGGCGAGGCGTGCCGGTCGCATGGTGGAGGACCACTCCCTCCATTCGGGCGTCTCGAGAGGATAGGCCTCTGCGAGATGGCTGATCGCCCTGTCCATCGGATGGCGTGTGTCGCGCGGGGCGCTCGGACTTCCCGGAGGCGGACCCCGGTACAGAAGCGTTGATTCGCTGAGAGGGTAGTATCCTTGGTGCGTGGCCATCAGGAGGTCCCATTCCTCCTGGGTCCGGCGCTGGGTGATCACCCTCCCCAGCGAATGGCACGGCACGCACGTCTCGTTGGTGTCTTCGTCGTCGTACTCGAAGTCCACCATGCGCCGCTCGACCTCGAACATGCCGGGGCGTAGCTCTTCGGGGGCGAGGCCGTGGTGGTTCGAGAGGTAACGCACGACCTCCCGGGCCGTCGCCGGATCGATTCGGAGCTCGTTGAGCGCGATCATCCTCCGGAGGGACGTCTGCCAGCCCTCGGGGGTCTTGCGCATGTAGGAGAGCCGACTCATGCGGCCCGAGGCATCTCTCGCGTGGCACGCCGAGCAGCTTTGGATCACGGCTTGGTTGTCGATCGCGATCCCGCCACGATCGTCGTCAGGCCCGGAATCCGCTCCACCCTGGCCTGCGGCGGGCGATGCCAACAACGCCAGCCCGCTGATCGTGGCCAAAACCGCGGATAGGCGCATAGGTCGGCATTCCATTACGCTCAGCCCTGTCCGTTCGCGTGCGACTTGTCGATTGGGGTCCCCTCCCGCACCGTTGCCGCCGACAAGATAGGGGGGCGTAAGGGGTGTCGCTACCCTCTTGTTTCCTGACGGCTCACCCCGACGGCGCACGATTCACCAGGATGCCTCGGGCCAGCAGAACCGAGAGAGTTCCGATGAAGTCGGGCAGGATGACCGGCTTGTCGATCCGGCAGTAGGCCTCGAAGAGGTCGGGGACCCGGGAATGGTGCCCGGAGATCTCCAGGAGCCGCTTCACGTCGATTCCCCGCAGGTAGCGAAGTCCCGAGGGAACCGCCGGCGTGGAGAGACGCTCCTCGAGGGCCACTTCGTTCTCGATGATCGTCGGCCGCACCAGGACCTCGAGCTGGCCCCCGGGGGCGAGATCGATCGACGGACTGCGACGCAGCCGGTCGAACGCCGCCAGAACCGCCGGGTCCCGCTTGAGGCGCTCCACGTTCGGCTCACCGTCTTCGTCGAATCCCTCCTGATCCTCATCGAGCCGTCCCCGACGGGCCCAGAAGGCGTGGCGGTGGTCCACTTCCGCTGCACGGAACACCTCGGCAGCCTGCAGGGCGTAGCTGGCATAGACGCGGCGCTCGCGGACCTCGTGGAACTCCTGCGCCACGCTCTCCATCCCGGGCTTCCGCAACGCCGTGTGCGTCACCACGGCTCCCCTCCACGCCGAGGCGAGGGCCTTCTTGACGCCGAACGACGACACCGGATCCAAGAAGGACGCGGCGTCGCCCACGAGGAGGAGACGCCCGTCGACGTAGCGCGACGCGGAATACATGGAGGCGCTGCACGCCCACGCCTCACGCTGCATCGAGGCACCCTCCAGCAGCGCGGCCATCCGCTTCGCCTTCGCCATCTCGGAGCGATAGATCGATGCCAGGTCCCCGCCCCTTGCCATCGCGCTCAGCCGCGGGTCGACCATGACCGTGAAGTACCGGACCTGACGGCTGATCGGGACCGACCACGCCCAGCCGTCGGAAAAGCTCTCGATCAGCGTGTGACTCGGGTCGGGCACGGGCCATCCTTCCGGACGGCGCCAGACTCCGAGCAGGGCTAGGGTGGCCTGGCCCTCCTCAGGCCGCCGGAACTCCCGCGCCACGACGCCGGAGCGCCCCGAGCAGTCCAGTACCCACCGGGCTCGGAGGACTTCGCGGCCAGCCCGCCTGCGTGCTGGGCTCGACGCGTACTCGATGCCGTAGGCCGCTCCCTCGAGCCTCACCTGCCCGACGGTGACCCGCTCCTTCACGTGAGCGCCGGCGTCGGCAGCCTCGGCGAGGAGAATCCGGTCCAGGTCGGAGCGCAGAACCTGAAAGCCCTCCTCCCCTTCAGGGAACTCCTCGACCCGCCCTTCCGATTCGCCCCACCACACCGTGTGTCCCAGGCTGCGGACAAAGCCCTCGGCCTCCACGACCTCCAGGACACCGATACGATCGAGGATCTTCCGCGTGCTCGGCGGCAGCGACTCTCCGAGCAGGGACGACGGCGAGCCGGGCCGGGTGAGTACGACGACGGAATGTCCCCAGCGGGCGAGGAGACGCCCGGCGGCCGCCCCCGCCGGCCCGCCGCCGATCACGGCGACGTCCCACTCGGGCTCTGTCGGTCTACTCACTACTCACGATGCCTCCGCGTTCTCCCGACTCAACCCGATGACCCGGGGGCCCAACCTCTGGGGCCGCTTCCAAGTGTATTCGTCGGAGGCGAGACCGGCGAGGAGGCATCGCGTCTGTCCCTGCACGCGGACATCGCTCATACTGGACCGGTCTAGGGGGAATCTGAGAGGAGGCATCGCATGACTCGGACGAGGCGGGAGTTCCTGGAACAATCCGCAGCAGCCTGGGTGGCCCTTGGACTCGGCATTCCGGCCGCGGGCCATCGCCCCGCCGCCCCGCCGATCGGTGAGTGGCCGGGGTCGGCGTCCCTCCGAATCCTCTTCCTCGGCGGCACGGGCTTCATCGGCCCGCACATGGTGCGCCGGGCCCTCGAGAGGGGACACACGCCCACGCTCTTCAACCGCGGACGCACGAATCCGCACCTCTTCCCCGAGGTCGAAAGGCTCGCGGGAGATCGGGACGGAGGTCTGGGGGTCCTGGCAGATCGCCAGTGGGACGCCGTCATCGACACGTCCGGATACGTGCCCCGCCTCGTCAGGGACTCGGCCGAACTCCTGAGCGGCGCCGTCGGCCAGTATCTCTACATCTCCACGACCGACGCCTACCGCACCTACAACATCATCGACATCGACGAGGACGCGCCGACGGCCGTGCTCGAGGATCCCACGACCGAAGACGTGGGCTCCTACTACGGGCCCCTCAAGGCTCAGTGCGAGCGGGAGGTCCGGGCCGTGTTCCCGACGGCCGCGACGGTCGTGCGTCCGACCTGGATCGTGGGTCCCGGCGATCGATCGACCCGCTTCACGTATTGGGTTCAGCGCATCCACCGGGGCGGAGAGGTGCTCGCGCCCGGCGATCCCACCGACCCGGTCCAAATCATCGACGCCCGCGATCTGGCGGACTTCGTCGTCCACCTGCTCGAGACCAACACCTTCGGGACCTACAACGCCGTCGGACCGGAGGCCGAGCTCTCCATCGCCGAGTTCCTCTACGGGATTCGCGCCGTCACGAACGCGGCGGTGCGCTTCACCTGGGTCGACGCCGACTTTCTGGCCGAGCACGAGGTGTATCCGTGGAGGGACCTGCCCCTCTGGTGGCCGCCGCGCGAGGACTACCCCGGCCCGCCCGGGATGAGCATCGGTGGCGGGACCGGATTCGGGCTCATCAGCCGAAGACGCTCGATCGCCGCCGGTCTCAGCTTCCGTCCGCTCGCGGTCACGGCGAAGGACGCGCTGGACTGGTTCCTGACGTGGGAGCACGAGTGGGAAGCTCGGCGAAACGCCGGGCTGGCACGGGAGCGCGAAGCGGAGATCCTCGCCGCCTGGCATGCCCGACCGTAGCCGCCGGAGCCTAGGGATGGTCTGAACAAGTCAACGTCACGAGGTTGATGGACGGGGGAGTTGA
>CAZNEI010000009.1:0-70444 GCA_964572045.1 uncultured Gemmatimonadaceae bacterium | reverse complement strand
TTAACTCACTCCCAAAGACCTCGCGGGATGGACTTTATCCACGGACTGCTAGGGGCGAGGACCGTCGGGGAGACCCTCCTCGCCCTGCGCTGGCGCGAGATTCGGCATGGAGCTTGTCACGGCCAGCGCCATTACCGGGTAGAGCGTGCCGCTATAGGTGATGAAGTGCCATGTTTCGGTATTCAGTGACTTCGTCCACCAGCGACCCGACTCTCTCTGGTTCCGCCGGAGCCACTCGAGGCCTCTCTGCACAGCCGGGTGCGTTGGCTCTAGCCCCGCGGACGAAAGCACGACGACGGCCAAGCCTGTTTGGTGGCCGTCACTCGGTGGATCGCCGAAGCCCTCCTCCGCGCGCAAGCGTTCCGCACGGTTCCCACGTCCCCACTGCTCGGGCTCGGCGAACGAGCGGATCGACCAACCCCCGTCCGGGCGCTGACGGTCCAAGATCATCTCGACGACGGCCTGCTTCCTTTCCGGACTGATGATTCCCGGTAGATATTGGTCCGCCCAGAGCAGGGCAACACGGGCGTAGTCATGCGGCGGAGCCACCCCCTCCAGGTAGGCCCGCAGGCTCGCTATCCCCCTTTGCAGCTCGGGAGAAGTCGCCCGCTCCAGCCATCCCGGAGCCATGCCCACGCCCATCGCCGCGACGGTTGCGAGCTGGAAGGCGTCTGACTCGAACGGCGGCCAGGTCTCCAGGGAGTGCCAGTCCCCGTCGTCGAGCTGGAGGCTGAACATCAGCTCAAGGGCCTGCTCGGTCTCTGGAGACAACCGCTGATCCACATACGCGTCCCAAGACGCCAGCGACGTGGCCAGGTGCACGACCCCCGCGGGGTTCGCTCCCTGCTCGAGCTCTTCCCGGTCCTCGGTGAGCCTCTCCTCCAGACGCTCCTCGAGAAAGGCGCGGAAGGCCGCATCGGGGGGGCCAAGGCTCTCTGCGAGCTGCGGACGGAGGATCCCGTACCAACCCGTCGTGTGGCACGAGACACACCCGCGGTCGTTTGCCCACGCCTTGGCTCCGCCCTCCAGGTAGGCGACCGCCCGCTCGACGGACAGGACGTCCGCCACGGGCTCATCTGCAGAAGCCGGTGGAATTGAGATCTCGCCGAACTGGTACTGATATAACCGGTGATCACGTTCCTGTTGCGCTTGCAGCTCACAGGCGAGGAGTGGGATTCCAACCGACAGCACGAGGGCGGCACTCAAGGGTCTCATGATTCGACTCGTCCGAGCAGGGTTCTCACGGGCCTCTCAGGTTCCGGATGATGGGAGGGTCCCATCCCCGCATACGCTATGGGGAGGGGTGGAGCGGAGGTCGTACCCGCGACGCCGATTGCCACACCGCCCCCCGGCACTGACCGGCGGTCTTGACTCGGCGGAGGCCTTCCCTTTCCATGCGTTCTCGGATAGTACGAGCCCTTCTGCCGCCGCACAATCTGGACTCCGGGGATCCTGCTGCCGGCGTTACTGGCCGCGCGCTGACATCGGCCGACCCGGTCGTCGACCTGTTCCTGCCGCGAAGCGCGGGCCACATTCAGCTCTCGTGGGTGAGGACCGCACGCGTGGCAAGCCCAGCTCCGGGACCGGGGGACGGAGGACAGCGTGTTGATCAGAGCTCGGATGATCGCCTTGATCGTGTGGACGGCGTCGATCGGGAATCAGGGCGGGTGGGGAGTCCCGCCGCTCTGGGGGCAGGTTCCCGTCGATACCGGGCGCCTGACGCAACCGGGACAGGCTGTGGTGATCCGGGGCGGCTGGTTGTTCGACGGGGTCGGGGAGTTCCGGATACCGAACGAGGGCATCCTCGTCCGGGGGGGGAAGTTGATCGAGGTGCGGGGCGGCCTGGACGCGTACGACCTTCAGGGCGCGCACGTGGTCGATCTGGCGGACGAAGAGACGATCATCCCAGGGTTGTTCGACCTTCATGCGCACTACCGGATGAGCCTGGCGGGGTCGGAGTCGGTCGACGAACTGACGTACGTCCCGGTCCTTCATCTCGCCCATGGAGTGACGTCGACCTACCCGGCCGGCGCCACCGAGCCGGCGCAGCGCCTCATGCAGGCTCGATGGCGCATCGACAGGGGAGAGCAGCTGGGCCCGAGGATCTTCAGCTCGGGTCCTTACTTCGGCAACGCACGCAACGAGTGTCCGGGAGCCCTCACATACAGGGACGACTGCGAACTGTGGCCGAACGACATCACCGAAGATGAGATCCGCCGACGTGTGCGGGCCTGGACGCACGCGGGCATGAAGAGCGTCAAGATCAAGCAGTCCAGCCCCGAGGAATTGAGCGTGATCGTGGATGAAGCCCATAGGCTGGGCCTCTCCACGACCGGCCACATCTACAGCTACGACAATCGCTCCGACGACGTCGAGTACCGGGACGCGATTCTGCGGGGAATCGACCGGATCGAACACACGTTCGTGCCGCCGACGATTCTCTTCGCCGGATCGGCCGAGCCTGGTACTCCGGCCTTCGACGCATGGGTCCGGCTCTATTTGGACCACAACGTCTACTACGACAGCACGAGCTTGCTCTTCGGGCGTGCCACCCTTCTGCAGGAGGGCGTGGACCTCAATTGGTTCGACCGGGACAGGTACTATACTCCGTACGTGCGACGGTTACGTGCCGAGCAGGCGCCGGAGGCGGGCGGAGGGGGCGAGGCGGATGCCTACGCGAAGATCTTTGCCTACCAGAGGCGGGCGGTGAAGGCGTTCTACGACATGGGCGGAGGACGCCTCATGACCACCGGAACCGACACCGGCCTCCGGGGAGCGGAGCTGCCGGGTGAGCTGCTGACGCTGCAGGAGATCGGCATCCCGCCCGTCGCCGTGCTGAAGGCGGCAACGATCAACGGCGCGCGCGCCCTATGGGTCAGCGACCAGCTGGGCAGCCTCGAGAACGGCAAACTCGCGGACCTCTACGTCGTGTACGGCGATCCCACCGCGGACGTCCGCGCGACGCGTCATGGCCGCTACGTGATGAAGGCCGGCCAACTGTACGACGTCGAGGTGCTTCGCCGCGCAGTGGAAGGCAGGATCGGGCCCGAGAGCGCCGACGTGGTGGATCGCTGGCAAGGGAACTGAGATGAGGACACTCTGGACTGGGGCGGGGACGTACATGACGAGAGCATCATCGAGCCGACGCGTGGCGCGTACGGCATGGATCGGGCCCGGGCTACTCCTGTGCGCCAGCTCCCTCTGGGGGCAGGCTCCCGCGGACTCGGGCCTGCTGACGGAGCCGGGCCGGGCGGTTGTGATTCGCGGGGGATGGCTGTTCGACGGAGTTGCGGACTCTCGCTCGCCGAACGAGGGGATCTTGATCCGGGGTGGGAAGTTCTTGGACGTGGGCGGTGGCTTCGGTGACGAGGACGTTGGGGACGCCCTCGTCATCGTGCTCGAGGATGACGAGACGATCATGCCCGGCATGTTCGACCTCCACGCCCATCATCGCGTCGGAATCGGCCCGGATGACCGAGAGGACACGAGGTGGGTGCCGGTGCTTCAGCTTGCGAATGGAGTCACGTCGGCATATACGGCCGGCGAGCTCGATCCCGAGGGGATGATGGATGCGCGCAGGCGCATCGACTCAGGAGAGCAGGTCGGGGCTCGTGTCTTCCTCTCGGGGCCCTACTTCGGCAACGCTCGCAACCAGTGCCCGCAGGCCAGGACGCACAGGGACAGCTGTGAGCACTGGCCGGAGGGCATGACGGACCAGGAGATCCGCGACCGCGTCGATGCGTGGGCCTTGCGCGGCATCGCGAGCATCAAGGCGAAACAGGCGAGCCCTCGTGAGCTGGCGATCATCATCGAGCAAGCCCATCGGCATGGGATCACCGTGACCGCCCACCTCCACAACTATGAAGGCCGCGGCACCGACGTCAGCGTGCGCGACGCGATCCTCATGGGCATCGACCGCGTGGAGCACTCCTTGATCGACCAGGATCTGATCCTGGCCGGCGAGGCAGAGCCCGGGACATTGGAGTTCGAGCGGTGGATTCGCCTCTTTGTCGATCACAACGTCTACTTCGACGGGACGAATTGGCTCTACGGCAGAGCCGTGATCGAAGCCGATCCCGAAGTGGACACCGACCGGCTCATGGATGACGCGGAATTGGACCGGTTTTTCACTCCCTATGCGCTCAGCCTACGGTCGGAGAGGGGGCGGGGGGACGGCGGCAGGTCGAGGAACGAGGTCACGGAGCAGGAGAGAGAGTGGGACCGCATCAACGGCACGGAGGGCTACACGGCCGTCTTCAACAACAAGGCTCCCGGGTTGCGCAGGCTCCACGAACTGGGCGGGGGCAACCTCATCACCACGGGGACGGACCACTGGAGCG
The DNA here is from genome assembly GCA_964572045.1 of uncultured Gemmatimonadaceae bacterium. Classification (GTDB taxonomy): domain Bacteria; phylum Gemmatimonadota; class Gemmatimonadetes; order Longimicrobiales; family Gaopeijiaceae; genus CBDCKR01. The sequence goes on along the minus strand of CAZNEI010000009.1, from coordinate 66,104 downwards.
GCTTTCGCATCCACAACGAACTGTTCGCCCTCTCCTACATCGGCCTGCCGCCCGATATCGTCTTGAAGGCCGCGACGATCAACGGAGCCCGCGCCCTGGGGGTCGGTGACTGGCTTGGAACGATCGAGACGGGCAAGGTTGCGGACCTCTACATCGTCAGAGGCAATCCTCTGGAGGACGTTCTGACGACCCGGAACGGGCGCTTGGTGATGAAGGCCGGACAACTCTACGATGTCGCCGCTCTCCTCCGCGCCTCGGAGGGGAAGTTAGGTCCGACGGCTCCCTGAGGGACGGGGGTGCTCCCCGCCGGAGCCAGGCCGCGCCCGCCGCAACGATTCCCGAGAGCCAGGGGCAACTGCAGGGCCCTAAGGAGGGACCCATCGATGAACCGGCTTAGAACCCTTACGATCTCACTCGTCACCGGCCTGCTGCCTCAGGCCGCGTCCGCGCAACTGTCCCCCAGCGAAGACGCGCTGCTCGCCCGGCTCGACGTTGCCCGCACGATCGCCGTCACGCGCCGCTTCTCCGAGGACCTCGTCGATAACCGCTCAGGCGCCGGTGCCGGATCGATCATCGCCGGCAGCGCCGACGAGCGACTCGTCGCGAACGCGATCGAGCAGGAATTCAGGAACATCGGAATCACGTCGGTCGGGCAGGAGCCCTTCCCGGTGCGCCACTACGAGTACGGAGAGGTCATGCTCTCGGCGGACGGAGAGGCGATCGAGGCGATCAGCCTCCACGCCGCCGGGGGGACGTGGGGTACACGGGACGGTGTTCGGTACTCGCGCGGAAACGAGGAGGACGGACGGCGGGTGCGGGCCGAGCTCGTGGACGTCGGAGACGGCTACCTGTCCGACTACACGGCGGCAGGCGACGTGCGTGGCAAGGCGGTGCTGGTGCGGAGGGGCAACCGCTGGCCTACCTACCAGATTCTCGAGGCGGCCCACCGCGGCGCGGTGGCGCTCATCCTCCACGACTATCCGGAGTCCCTGGAGGACGCGCTCAAGCAGGACAGCATGTGGTATCACGAACAGCTTCCGACCGTGTCGATTCGGACCCGGGATGCGCGTCGATTGCAGAGCGAGCTCCAGGAGGGTCCGGTGGAGATCGCGCTCGAAAACCGCATCGATGTCGCCGACGGCAGATCCCAGAACGTGGTGGCGACCCTCACGGGAACGGAGCTCCCCGACGAATGGATCGTCGTGAGCGCACATTATGATCGCTGGTTCCAGGCGGCCCAGGACAACAGTGTCGGGATCGCCGTGATGCTGGAGCTGGCTCGCGCCTTCTCGTCCGACTACACACCCCGTCGGAGCCTGATGTTCGTGGCCTTGGGCGCTGAGGAAGCAGGGGTGGACGCTACCGAGTCCGATTGGCTCGCCGGCTCGCTGGCGTTCGTCAGGACGCATCCGGAGGTCACCCGTGCGCTCGCCTTCGTGCTGAATATCGACACGGCGGGATGGACGGCCGACCAAGGCCTGCTCTCCGGCACCTACGATGTGCTCCCCTTCCTGCGCCAGGTGGTCGGGGACCTCGGACTCGAGGACCGATTGGCGGTCACAGGCGGAATGAGCAGCAACGTGGACGCGTGGAACTACGGGTCAGTTGGCGGCGGAGCGGTCGGCTACATCTTCTGGGGAGATCCCTTCAGCGGGGGCTCCTATACGCAGTACTACCACACGCAGCTCGATCTGTACCGCCCCGAGGACTATCAGAACCTCCCCCATGACCTGCGGGTCGGTGCCTTGAGCGTGAACCGGATCGACCAGGCGGTGATCCTCCCCATCCGCTTCAGCGATATCGCCGAGTGGGCGCAGGCGAGCTTGGAGGCGGATCTCGCAAGGGTCGGCGGGGTCTCGGGCGAGGAGGCGCTTGGGGCCGTGGGGCAGCTGCTGGCCAAGGCCGATGAGCTGGAGTCGGCGCGGCGGGGGCTGACCGATCCCACCCGGATCGAGGAGCTGAACCGCCGGCTGATGAGTGCCAGAAGGGATTTGGTGCCATGGCTCGTCTCGCGCGGCGGCAACCCGCTTCGCACAGGGGCGCATGCCACGTCGCTCTCTCGACTCGCCCGAGCGAGGGCGGCCGCCGAGCAGGGGAACGCGGACGCCGCTGTTGCCGCACTGGAGGAGCTACAGGTGGTGAGGGCGGCGGCTCAGGTCTCGCCCGAGGTCATGGACGCTCAGAGGCTGTACTGGTACACCAGCGACGACTGGAGCGTCGCCTTCGAACACAAACCACGTCCGGTGCGCGTGGAGGTGGCTGATATTCAGCGGCGTCTCAGGGCGGGCGGGCCGGTGGCGGCGGAATTGCCCGAGCTGAGGCAGCTTGAGGCCGAGTCGCGCGGCCGGCTCGCCGAAGCGCTGTTCCTGATCGCTGGCAAGCTCAACGCTGCGACCCAGAACCTCGACGAGGCGTTGTCCGCCGTGCTCCGCTGACCCACTGGAGCTCCGGGGGTCGACCGCCGTCGCAGCTCAGTGCTCGGCGCCGACGCCCCTGCGGAGCGGCCGTGCTGATGTGGGAGACGATCGAGCTGGCGACGCGGACCCCGGGCGCTCTTGTTGACGGACCGGCGCAAGCCGAGAGCTCAAGCTCTACCGACCGGAAGCGGAATGGAGCCCGGAGAAGACTCTGAAGAGCTCGCTCCGGGCTCCCCCCAAGCCCTTCTCGCCAGATCCGATTCCACCAGGCAACGTGCGGCATGAGCTCATCCACGGCACGGTGAGCCTGATCGAACGCTGCCTGCGTCAGGCAGGCGCCCTCGGCGTCGGAATTCGCGATGGTGATGCGTCCGAACCGCTCGCGCCCGACGACCCCCGGATACTCGTCCCCGCTCCAATCCGGATCGAAGAGCAGGTGCTGTCCCATGGCGTAGCCGTGTCTCCACCGGTTGAGGGTGATGTCGGCGATGTCCCGCGAGGGCGTAGTTCGCAAACCTGCCCACGACCTACTACGGTGTTTCGGATCCCGCGAGGCACTCCCAGTCCATATTCCTTTTGTGGGTCATCCCGTTGATCGAGGGTTCTGCATGAGCACGTCGGCGCTGGACATCCGGAGGGACACCCTGGAGGCATGGGAGCGGATACGCTCGCACGTTCGAGAGACGCCCGTGGAGCGCTCCGTCTGGCTCAGCGGCGCCGGGAAGTGCAACGCTTACCTCAAGCTGGAAAACCATCAAACGACCGGCTCCTTCAAGCTTCGGGGCGCCACCAACAAGCTCCTGTCCTTGAGCGAGGCCGAACGCCGGAGGGGCATCGTCACCGCCTCCTCGGGAAACCATGCCGGGGCCGTCGCCCATCTGCTGCACGGATTCGGCTGGTCCGGTACCATCTTCGTGCCCGAGAACGCTTCAGGAAGCAAGGTCGAGATGCTAAGACAGCTGGGTGCCGATCTGCGCTTTCACGGCCTGGACAGCCTCGAGACCGAGCGATTCGCGCAGCTCGATGCCAAGCGTAGCAACCGGCTCTTCGTCTCCGCCTGGAACGATCCTTGGATCATCGCCGGGCAGGGGACGATCGGGCTTGAGCTGGAACGGCAGATCGACGGGATCGATAGCGTCTTTGCGCCGGTGGGCGGCGGCGGTCTCATTGCCGGCATCGCGGGATGCCTGAAGGCCGGCAACGCCGGCATCGAGATTGTGGGCTGCCAGCCGGAGGCTTCGCCCGTGATGTGCGAGTCGGTCAAGGCTGGAAGGGTCGTGGAGCTGGACTTGCGGCCCTCGCTCTCCGACGGGACGGCAGGCGGAATCGAGGAAGACGCGATCACCCTGCCGATCTGCCGAGACCTCGTAGATCGCTTCGAGCTGGTGAGCGAGGAGGAGATCAAGGCCGCGATCCGACTCTTGCTGCTGAGGCACCACACGCTGGTGGAGGGAGCGGCGGCGCTGTCGGTTGCTGCGTTCCTGAAGACTGCCAACCGCTACGAGGGTAAGACGGTGGTGCTCATCGTGAGCGGCGCGAAGATCGGCCTCGATACGTTGCAAGAAGTACTGGCGTGAGGGGCCATCTCGTTCATCCGGTCAGGTCGGCCGCCGGTTGGCAGACCTGGGTTCGACCGACTCACTAAGAGGGAGTATGTGAAGCGTGGCCGGAGTCGAAGGGCGCGTAGCTCTCGTCACGGGTGGGGGCCGCGGGATCGGACGTGCAACGGCCGAGCTGCTGGCGTCACGCGGCGCCAGAGTGATGTGCGTCGCCCGAAGCCGTCGGGAGTTGGCCGACGTCGGGCTCGATTTTGCGGCTGTGGATCTCGGAAGCCCGGAGGGGTGTGCACGCGCGGTCGCGGAGGCCGAGCGTCGTCTGGGACCGATTGAGATCCTCGTATGCAACCACGGCATCGGCTCCGCGCACGAGCGCGTCGTCTGGGAGCAGGAACTCGACGCATGGAGTACGACGATACGGGTCAACCTCGATGCCCCATTCCATCTCTCAAGACTCGTACTGCCGGGGATGGTCGAACGCCGATTCGGGCGGGTGGTATTTACGAGCTCTACGTCCGGCTTGGTCGCCGAACCCGCCGCGAGCGCATACAACAGCTCCAAGCATGGGCTGCTGGGACTGATGCGATCCGTCGCGGTGGACGGAGGAGCTCATGGCATCACATCCAATGCAGTCCTGCCCGGCTGGGTTCGGACGGAGATGGCCGAGCGTTCGGCCCGCCAGGAGGCGCAGGATCGACGCATCTCGACCGATCAAGTCTGGAACGAACGGGCGGCGCTGTATCCGGCGAATCGCGTGGCTACGCCCCGGGAAGTGGCGGAGGTGATCGCCTTCCTGGCATCCGAGGAATCGAGTGGAGTGAGCGGGGAGGCGATCAGGGTTGCACTCGGCGGCTCGTTCTAGCCCCACTGGATTCATCCCGGGGCCGTCCGGACCCTATCGAATTCCGGCACCGGAGGCGTGGCGAATCGCGGTCCAGAGACGCTCAACGTGAGCGGAGGCTGTCACCCCTTCGCACGCGAACCTCGCGCCCGACCCTGTCCGAGTCCGCGGCTGGCTCCGTTCAACCGAAGGCCCGGCGTATTCGAGCGATACCCTCATGTATGTCGTCTTCACCATAATGGGCAAAGGACAGGCGCAGGAAGTTCTTGAGTCTGGTTTCGTTGGAGAATACGGTTCCGGGCTGGAATCCTGCCTGGAGTTCTCTCGCTTTTTCCCGATAGGATGCGGTATCGATCTCATCACCAAAGCGAAGCCAGAAAAAGTACCCGCCGCTCGGTCGCTGCCACGTGGCAAGATCGGCGAAGTGTGACTGTAGAGATTCCTGCATGATCGCGACGCGACTCCCGTAGATGCTCCTGATCTCTGTGACATGCGCCTGTAGAAGTCCGAGATCAATGGCGTGTCGAACGATATGTGAAGAATAGTGATTTGCACTGCCACCGCTGACGATAACGCCGGCTTCGCGGAGGCGATTCTGTAGTCTGGGTCCGGTCTGAATCCAGCCGAGACGCATCGCCGGAGCGAGAATCTTCGAAAACGATCCGAGCGACAGAACAGTATCGGTCTCGATCATTGTTCCGAATGCCGGAGGCGGCTCGTCAGAATAATGGAGGAGTTGATAGACTTCATCCGCTAGGATCAAGAACTCGTGTTGTTGACTGAGTTCAATCAAACGGATACGGCGCGCTTTGCTCATGCAGTATCCGGCCGGATTGTGGTAGCTAGGGATGACGTATACGAACGCCGGATCATGCTCAGCCAGCAATGCCTCCAAGGCTTCGACACGCATGCCGTGCTCATCGATCGGTACGCTTACTATCTTCAATCCGTGATCTCGAAAGATTTGAAAGGCCAGAAAGTAGCTCGGCTCTTCGACAAACACGGTGTCTCCCGGCTTGCTAAAGACTGTCGATACTAAATCCAAAGCGTGTGAGTTTCCTCCGGTAACAGACAATGACTGTGGGATCACGGAAGCGTCATATCCCTCACATAGAAACGCCGCCAAGGACTCGAGGAAACGCTCGTCACCGGACATGACCCCGTAGTCCAGCTCGAAAGGATGTGCGTCGGTGAAGAACGATTCGCTCGCGCGGCGAAGCAGGTCGACACGTAGTAGGTCGGATGAAGGCTGGCCGAGACCCAGGTCAATTGTGCCAGGGGGCGGCTCACCGTCGTAGGTTACAGTGCCACTCACGTCGGCTCATCCTCCCCGGTGAAGTGCGAGAATCAGATTGGCCTCGACACCCCTGCCACCCGTAGAGGGAGGCGAGTATCGGATCGAGCTTCCCTGGGCTGCAATCGAATCGTCGAGACACGAGCGGATCGTGTTCTATAATATCGAACCATCGAAGACACGATCACTCTGAGGGTCAAAGCAATCGATAATCGGATCACAAATCTCTTGCACCCAAAAAATCCTGAGGGGATCCCTTACCTAGGGACCGGTCACCCACCTACTGGATCTTGACGGAACGTCATCAGGCCGCATACTAGGTATCTCGCTTCTCTTGTGTCAAGGAGACGAATCGTCATGCGACTGCTATCGGGGGCGTGGGAATCAAGTTTGCGCACTTCGGCTCCGATCCGTATCTTGGTCACCCATCCCAGTGGCAGTCGGTTTGGTCTGCCTTGTAGACCGAGTCTTGTCTCAAACAGAAATGTGCCGTGTTCATTGAGTCTTCGCTGCGTAGAAATGAAACGGCTCCTGTTGCTGTCACGGGGCTCTGCCGCGGCTAACACGGACTATCGCCTGGCGCTACCCGGGGCGATGACCGCACTTCTCGTTTTGATATGGCCGAAGGGATGACTTATACGGGGCGAGGATCCGCGTCGTATCCCTCCGAGAGGATGCGGCTTTCTCCGGAGACTAACGGTCCATTGGAGCGCGGCGAATCCGGTTGTAAGTGAAGGTGAAACGTTAGTTTTGATCGATTGACTCTCTCAACGTGAGGCAATTTCAATGACCACTGTACTCAATCTCGATGAGATCAAGCGTCTGCTTGACGCTCCGAAACTGATCGAGGAGATCGAGACTGGATTTGTTCTCTATTCCGACGGAAAGGTACACGTCCCGCCCGTCGGTTTCCTACACTTCGACGATCCACCGGGTGATGTTCACATCAAGTACGGTTTCGTATCCGGTGGTGACTACTACGTCATGAAGATGGCATCCGGATTCTACGACAACCCCAAGCTCGGGTTGCCCGTCGCTGACGGCGTGATCCTGGTTTTCAGCCAGAAGACCGGTGAGCTGAAGTTGATTCTCTTGGACAAGTGCTGGCTCACCGACATGCGCACGGCCGCCGCTGGCGCGGTTGCGGCGAAACATCTGGCTCCCCGAACCGTTCATCACATCGGAATCGTCGGGACCGGTGTTCAGGCGAGGATGCAGCTCGAGATGCTGCGTACCGTCGTCGACTGTCAGAGCTGTTTCGTCTGGGGTAGGGATCCTGCGAAGGTGCAGCGGATGATCGATGATCTTCGTGAAACTGACAGCATTCGGTCTTGGGGACTGGAGATCCAAGCGGCGGAGACACCTGGTGACCTGGCCTCGCGGTGCGATCTCATCGTCACTGCCACCTCAGCCAGAAGTCCCCTGATCCGGGCCGATCAAGTGAAGAAGGGTACGCATATCACCGCGATGGGTTCTGACGACGACGGAAAGCAGGAGTTAGAGGCTGCACTCCTGGCGAAGGCCGATCGAGTCGTCGCCGACAGCATCTCACAGTGCGCCCAGTACGGCGAGTGCGTGCACGCGATTCAAGGAGGACTGATCGAGGAGGCGTCCATCCTTGAGCTCGGCCAGGTGATCGACGACCCGGGAATGGGACGAACCCGCGAGGACCAGATCACGGTTGCGGACCTGACCGGGGTTGCGATTCAAGACATTCAGATCGCGAAGATGGTCGATCACGCCTATCGGCTGGCTCAGCATCAAGAAGGAAGATCCTCGTGACCACTGGACGTCAGCAGCAGCTTGATGTGCCCCAGCTGGTTCACGAGGCCCGTGAAAGGTGTAAGGACCACCTCGTGCCCACGCCTCTTGAGTATTCCACGTATCTCAGCGGGCAGATCGGTGGGGAAGTCTGGCTGAAGCTGGACTCGATGCAGCGCACGTCGTCTTTCAAGTTCCGCGGTGCCCTCAACAAGCTCCTCTCCCTCACCGAGGCGGAACTCGACCGGGGCGTGGTGTCGGCCTCGACGGGCAACTATGCCTTGGCGGTTGCGGAGGCCGCGAGAATCAGGGGACGCCGGGCCACGATCTACGTCGCGGAAGACATCGCGCCATCACGCCTGGACCTGTTGAGAGTACACGGCCTGGATGTGGTCGTATGCGGCACCCGCGCGTGGGATGCGGAGAAGGAGGCGCGACGGACCGCCGAAGAAGACGGCAAGGTCTACGTGTCACCCTACAACGACCCTATCGTGGTCGGTGGACAGGGAACCTGCGGATACGAGATCATCGAACAACTCCCCGGTTTGGATGCGGCGTTCTTCGCCTGCGGGGCGGGGGGACTGCTCACAGGCTCGGCCGGCTGGCTGAAGTTCAAGAACCCCAAGATTGAAGCTCTTGGCGTCTCGCCGGGGAACTCCCCCGTGATGTACGAATCCGTTCGAACTGGCAGGATGATCGAGATGGAGACCCGGCCGACGCTGGCCGACACGTGCGCCGGAGGCGTGGATCTGGACAGCATCACCCTGGACCTGTGTCGGCAGTACGTGGACGAGATCCTGTTGCTCACCGAGCCGGAGATCGAAGACTCCATCCGCCTTCTGTTCGAGCAACACCGCCTCGTGGTCGAAGGATCGGGGGCGCTGGCCGTCGGAGGTCTGCTCAAGCAGAGAGAACGGCTCAGGGGCAAGAGTGTCGTTGCCGTTGTCTGCGGCCGGAACATCGATCTGGATGTCTTCAAGCGGATCATCGCTTAGTCGACAGGGTCCACAGCGAGGTTCCCAACGGTCCGGCAGGAACCTGGGTTCGCTGTCGATCTTGCGGCCTCATCCTCTGGTTTGAGCCGTCACAGGCCCGGTCTCCCGGGCCGGGACGCGCAAGACAAGCCTGTCGTCGCCCGCTCCCTTGGGTCGTCGTGAACACGAGCCCGTGCGGAATCCCGCGTGTGCTGCGGTTGTCCCGCTTCTTCGGGCTGGCGAGAGCGCGGCCGTTCGCGGCCGGCCGACTCCCACACCACCTGTTTCCGGGCTCTTCCTCCCCACGGGGTGGAGGGGCATGCGTCCAGGTTTCTCTCCCATGCCCCGGGGGCCTAGGGCCGTGACACTCGATCCGCACGGGGTCCGACCGACGCCTCCGGGCACTCTCGCGAGGCGAGCACGGACCATGCCTCCCGAGATTTGACAAAGCTCCGCTCACGGCCTACTTGATGATCAGGTCGACGCTGTACTGGTAGGGAGCGATCCTTATCGTGTTAGCCCAGAGCCGTTCCTCGCTGCCTCGTCCCGGCGGACCTCTGCGTCATCGACACGCATCTTCTCCGGCGGCTAGAGCCGGCGAGGCCCCTCCTACACCGCTCGGCCGTCACGCCGCTCATCTCACAAAGGAGCGTCCTATGCGATTCGTTCTTGTCTGTCGCACTCTCGCCGTGCTGATCGCGGGGGCCATGATGGCCCAGAGTCCATCCGGTCTGCACGCACAGGCTGGAGGGACCATCACGGGCCAGGTCGTGGATGATGGTCTCGCCTCGCTCGGATCGGTCCAGATTACGCTGCCCGAGCTCGGTCTTGGCGGTCTGACCCGATTGGATGGCAGGTATCTGTTGGTGAACATCCCCGCCGGAGTCCACGAAATCCAGGCGGAGCGCATCGGGTACCGCGTGGCCACCCAGGAGGTGACGGTGACTTCCGGGGGCACGTCGGTCGTGGATTTCCAGCTCTCGACGGAGGCCCTGGCACTCGACGAGATCGTCGTCACGGGTACGGCCGGAGAGGTTCGAAAGCGTGAGCTTGGTAACTCGCTTGCCACGATCGACCTCACCGAAAACACCGCCATCGTCGCCGCGAGAACGATGGACGACCTTCTCTCGGCCCAGACTCCTGGCCTCACGGTCACGCTGGGCTCGGGCCAGGTGGGGGATGGGGGCGGGATCCGTCTGAGGGGAAACAGCAGCCGGGCCCTGAGCAATCAGCCCCTGGTCTACGTCGACGGTGTGCGGGTACGCAGTGATCCCTACCCCATGAATACCCCGATCGCCGAGCCGCGCTACTTCGGGACCTACGCGGCGCCGACTCCGTTGAACGACATCAACCCCAACGACATCGAGCGGATCGAAGTGATCAAGGGCCCGGCTGCGACGACCCTCTATGGGGCCGAGGCGGCGACGGGCGTGATCCAGATCTTCACCAAGCGGGGCACCGCCGGACGACCCGTGGTGGAGGCGACGGTTGAGACGGGGGTAGTGATGAAGTCCCGGTTCGGACCGAACAAGACTCTTCGGGGCACCCCGCTGTCGGACTTCTCGGAGTCCACGAGCGTCGCTGGGGGGAACATCGAATACCAGTATCTCGACCCGTGGATGCGAAACGGACTTCAGCAGAAGTACAGCCTTTCGGTACGAGGAAGCTCAAGCCCGGTCACGTATTTCCTCTCCGGCCAGTTCGAAGACGACGAAGGGATCTTCGTGACCGAGATCGACAAGGGATACTCCCTGCGCGCCAACGTCGGAGTGCAGCTCACCGACTACCTCGATCTGTCCCTCAACACCGGGTTCAACCACAAACAGCTCGGCAACGTCGGCTGTGGCGACAACGTGGAGGCGATCTGCGCGTGGTCGATGTACGAGGGGATCCGCAACGACCCCAAGGAGGGGCTGCTCGACGCGTTGGTCTTTGATCGCGCCGACGACACCTTCATCGATCGCCTGGTGACCGGCGGAACGCTGCGCTTTGAACCGTTTCCTGAACTCACGAGCAAGGTCACCGTCGGCTACGACCGGGCGGACATCTTCGGGGCGACGGCCCTCGACTTCGGCCATCCACTCAGGGCGGGCGGAAAGCGCGGCACTCTGAACACGCTCTACGAACTGGTCACCATAGACCAGGTCTCGACGTATTCGCTCGACGTGACCGGCGACTTCTCGGCGGACCTGTCTGCCGGCTTCCAAACGGTCACGAAGAGCTTCCACCAGGTCGGGGCGTTCAGCCAGTTCTTCTCCGGCCCCGGTGAGGCCACGCTGAGCAGCGGTGCCTCCACGATCGCCGAGGAGGAGAAGTCGCGCGTGATTACGGGAGGTGCCTTTGGACAGGCCGTCTTCAAGCTCAGGGACCGGTTCTTCTTGACCGCAGGCGTCCGGTTCGATGGCAACAGCGCATTCGGACAGGACTTCGGGTGGGCGGCCTACCCGAAGCTCAGCGGCTCGTACGTGATCTCGGACGAGGACTTCTGGTCGGAGTCATTGGGCAGCTTGAGGCTCCGCGCGGCGTGGGGGAAGGCTGGCCGCGCACCGGGTGCCTTCGACGCGACCAGAACCTGGAATCCGGCGCCCTGGGCTGGGCAGGGGTCCTTCGACGTCGGAACGCCCGGCAACGCGGAGCTCGGCCCCGAGACCACGACGGAGATCGAGCTGGGGTTTGAGAGCTCTCTCCTGAGTGATCGGCTCGCCCTCGACTTCACCTACTTCCAACAGACCACGACGGACGCGCTCTTTCCCGTTACGCAGCCGCCGTCGATGGGAGGATGGCCCGGTCGGCTCGAGAATATCGGGGAGGTCGAGAACAAGGGCCTGGAGCTGTCGGTCAACGCCACCCTCATCCAGACCGCGAGCCTGACCTGGGACGTGGGGGCAGCAGTCTCTACGCTCAACAGCAAGGCGGTGGACCTAGGCAACCCGGACGCCAACCTCGGAGCTTCGTCGGCCGGCCGTGTCATCACGGGAGAGCCCGTCCCGGTCATTCGGGGCAACCTGATCCTCAACCCGGATGCGATCGGGCCCGCGGAGATCGAGAGAAACCACCTCTTCGGCCCGAATTACCCCCCGCTTGTCGTGGCGCCCCACACCTCGCTTTCGCTTCCCGGGGGAATCACCTTTTCGGCGCGCGGCGAATACCGCGGCGGGCACTGGATTCGAAACGAGGGGGGTCGGTGGGCCATGCTCATCGGCACGACGCAGTACGGTCCGTGCATCGAGGCTCAGCGCATGATCGACGCTGGCCAGATCGATCAGATGACTGCACTCGAGCGGGCCACTTGCTGGCAGGAAGAGCTCGATGCCCTGACGTTCATCTATCCGGCGGACTTCTTCAGGCTCAGAGAGTTGAGCGCCCGCATCCCTCTGGACTTCCTGGTGCCCGAGAGCTACTCGGCCTCGCTGACACTCTCCGCCGGAAACCTTTATCGGTGGACCAAGGACGAGTTCCGCGAGTTCGACCCCGAGCAGCAGCGCGATAACGAGATCACGACCCAGATGTGGGCTCAGCCTTCGCCTCCCAGGATCTTCACTTCGTCCCTCCGCATCCGGCTATAGAGGAGCAGAGTCATGTCAAAGCATATCGCGCATGTGCCGATCAGGATCAGCAAGGCACGCCGTCGGCGTGTCGGGGCATCTCTCCTACTCATCGCCGGGCTTACGGCGTGTGATTTCGAGGTGACGAACCCCGGTCCCATCGAGGACGAGCTGCTGACCGATCCCGACGTCTTTCAGGCCGTGGTAAACGGCATCAAGCGAAACCTCAACCAGGCGTATCACTACATCGGCATCAACTCCGCCATCCGGACCCGCGAGCTGCACATCGCGGAATTGGACCTCTGGAGAAGGGTGTCTTTGAAGCAGCACACGGGAGTGGCGGATGCGGAGCCGTTCCACGACCCGTGGTGGTACGTCACCGACGCCCGATGGCTGGCGGAGGATGCCATCCGACGGGCCGGAGAGATCTGGGAATCCGCGGAGTTCTCCAGGGAGCCCTTGGCGGCGGAAGCGCATCTCTGGAACGGCTATACGCATCGATTGTGGGCCGAGTTCTACTGCCAAGTCGTATTCGACGGAGGACAGGCGCAGGATAACGACGTGGCTCTGCGGCGAGCCGAAGAGTCGTTTTCGCAGGCGATCGAGATTGCGAGCGCGGCGGGACATTCGGAGTTCGCGAACGCGGGCCGCGCCGGCCGTGCGTCGGTGCGGATCCACCTGGGTGACTGGGCGGGGGCCGTTGCAGACGCCGGGGCCGTGCCGACTGACTTCTCCTACGCGCTCCCGTTCGGCGACGAAGGAGGCGAGAATCGTCTGAATTACTTCGCCTACGGTGACATGGTCCGCGCCCATACGGTGTGGCACACTTTCTACGATGAGTACTTCGAGCAGACGGGTGATCCCCGGGTGCCCTGGATCCTCGACCCCGCAATCCCTGTTCGCGACACGAGCCTGGATCCTTGGGAGCAGATCCCCTGGAAGCTTCAGGGGAAGTACACGAGCGTGACGGACGCGATCGAGGTCTCCAGCGGGGAAGAGATGCGCCTGGTAGAGGCTGAGGCGGCCCTTCGCAACGGCCAGATGGCACCTGCCATGGCCCTCATCAATGGCCTGCGTGAGCGGGCCGGCGTCGATCCGTGGCCCGATCCGGCGAACGTGGAGGAGGCCTGGAGCTACCTGAAGAAGGAGCGCGGGATCGAGCTGTGGCTCGAGGCTCGCCGGCTGTCCGACCATCGCCGGTGGAGGGAAGAGGGCACGCCCGGCGCGCTCGACAGGTGGGAGCTGGGGGGAATCGAGGGCGAGCCCGACCTGCGCAACGCGGACCTGTGCTTGCCCGTTTCCCAGGCGGAGATCGATCGGAATCCGAACCTCTCAGGGTAACCACTGGAAGAAGGACCTTGTCGCACCGAAGCCCCTTTAAGGGAGTCGTAGAACTATGTTGATACGACGCTCAAGCGCCTGGGCAGCCGTCGCCTCGATCGCCCTCTTCCCGAGCACCATCGAGGCGATGCAGGACGCATTTCCGGGAGCGATCGGCGAAGCCTCAGCGGCGAGCATGGTGTGGGATTTCGAAGAGCGCTGCGCCGTGTGTCACGACGACGTGAACCCAGACAACCGGGCTCCAGATCGGGAAGCCCTCCGGGGGATGATGCCGGAGCGGGTGCTGGCGTCCCTCACGACGGGCACTATGGCGCCGATGGCGGAGGGGTGGGGCGACGACCAGCTTCGCGCGATGGCCGAATTGGTCACCGGCAAGCCCTTCGGCGGTTCCGTGGCCCATCGACGAGCCGAAGCGATGAGCAATCAGTGCTCGGCTCAATTGAGCCTGGACAACGCAGATGGGGCCTCGTGGAACGGCTGGAGCCCTGACCCGACCAAGTCGCACCGCTTCCAGCCCGCGGAAGCGGCCGGGCTTACAGGTCTGCAAGTAGGCGATCTCGAGCTGAAGTGGGCCTTCGCACTTCCGGACGCCACCTCTGCCTCCTGGGCGCAGCCCACCGTGTTCGCCGGCACGCTCTTCATCGGCAGTGACAACAATTTCGTCTACGCTCTCGATGCGCGCACCGGGTGCGTGCATTGGTCGCATCAGGCCAGGGGACAGGTGCGGACGGCTGTCACGATCGGTGAAGTGACGGGGGCAACGGACGCCCGCTATGCGGCCTACTACGGGGACTACATGGGGTACGTCACCGCCTTGGACGCTGAGACGGGCGGGGAACTCTGGACGGTACGCCCCGACGACCACCCCGGGGCGAAGATCACCGGATCGATCGTTCGTGATCCTTCGGAGGGTGGGTTGCTGTACGTGCCCGTCTCTTCATGGGAGGAAGGTCCAGGAGCATCCGCTACCTATGGGTGCTGCACCTTCCAGGGCAGCGTTGCGGCCTTGGACCCGAACACGGGGCAGGAGGTGTGGCAGACCTACACGCACATCGAGCGCCCCAGGCCTCTTCGCACAAACTCGTCGGGAACTCAGCTCTACGGTCCCGCCGGGGCGTCGGTGTGGCAGACGCCTACCCTCGATCCGGTGAATCGGGTCGTCTACGCTCCGACCAGCAACTGCTATATCACCGAGTTCTTCGAGACCCGCGACTTCGATCAAGGCGTGTGTGAATCGGTGATGGCGTTCGACATGGACACCGGGGAACGCTTGTGGTGGACTTCCCTGGATTCATCGCTGGATCGCTACCTCGGTGGGTGCGGACTCGGGCCGGAGCAGAGGATCAACTGTCCAGGCTTGGTCGTGGGCCCCAACTCCGACGCATCCGGTTCGCCGGTGCTGCATACGCTCTCCAACGGCGACAGGGTTCTCATTCAGGGGCAGGAGAGTGGACGGATGACCGCCGTCGATCCCGACAACAACGGCGAGGTCCTTTGGGTATCGCAGGCCGGCGACGGACTCGCCGCGTGCTGTGCAGGCTTCGGGGGAGCGTTCGACGGCACCTATTACTTGAAGCCGCTGCCGTTCCCCGATGGAAGCGGCGGGCTCGCGGCCATCCGGGCGACGGACGGATCTCGCGCGTGGTATAGGACGGTTCCCAAGCCGAGAGGGTGTCCTGAGGTCGTGGGTGAACAGCCGCGCGAGTACTGTCATTCGGGGAATTGGGCGGCGGGTAGCGCCGTCCCGGGTGCGGTCTTCGTGGGCTCCGCCGATGGGACGATGCGCGCGTTTGCGACCGAGGACGGCGAGGTCCTCTGGGAGTTCCAAACGAATCAGACCTTTTCGACGATCAACGGCGTGGCGGGGCACGGAGGCGGATTCGGCGGTGCCGGGGCATCGGTCGTCGATGGCATGGTGTTCGTGGGGTCCGGATACGCGATCCTGCGAGGACAACCAGGCAACGTTCTGTTGGCGTTCGGCCTGCCCTAGCTGCTGACAGCGAACAGGCGAGGAGCCGCCGGACGACGGTCAGGTGTTCTTGGTAGCCTCTCGGGTCGTTCGCGCGGCAGGTTGAAGATCACGCGTTGCCGGGATCTTCGCGCCCGTAGCACGGGTGCGGGCCGGGGGCTTGGAGGATACGGTTGTCCCCGACCACACTCCGGGGGATGATATCCAGGGACCCTAAAGCCGGCGGCTTGGGGCGCCTGGATATTGGGCTTTGGTGGCCCCGCATCGGACGGCGCCTTCACCGCCAATGGCCGTTCCGCTGATCATCGAGGCGAAACGCCGTTGCGTCGAACGGCCGGCGACTTCTCGTGCTGGGGGAGTGCGGTGGATCGCTGGCCTCACCGCGCTGGATCTGGCCCGGGTGTCGCCGGACCTATGCCGCCAAAGAACCCGGTGAACTGCTTCAGCGCGAAGGCGGTGAACGCCATCGCGGCGGCCGCGGTCGTAATCCCCGTCTTCCAGGTGTCGAGCTGCATGCTCTCAAGCCCCAAGATCTCTCGCCGGGAGATCACCAATCGCTGCCCCAACTCCTCCTGGCGGAAGCCGGTCTCATCGATTCCCCTCACAAGCAGAACCAGGTCTACCTGGCTCAACTCTACGACCTTGCCCTCGACCAAACGGTCGTCGACTCGGTTGTCGTACTCGGGGAGGACTCCGTCCAGCCTCGCTTGTGCCGCTTCCGTCACCCGGGCGCGTATGTCCTCATCGACCGTCAATGCCTCCCAGCCGCCCAGCGTGGCATAGGAGTAGCAGCCGGCGAGAGGCCCGAGGGCCGCAGCCCAGATCAGCAGCCGCATCATTCGCATGACTCCTCGGCGGAAAGCGCCATCGATAGGGCGGGCTCATGGAGTATCCCGGGAGCCCTGCAAAATGTAGTCGACGTTCCGGAAGCGTGACCTGAGATCGAGACAGCCTCGGCTGGTAGTTCGGCGCTCGACCTTGCGCCCGCGGGTTTTTTTGGGCCGTCGGCCGGCGCGAGTGAACTCAATTGAAGCTCGCGTTCTCCCCGCCTTCCCCGGACCATCGAGGCTCGCGTCGGGCTCGACCGCCCCTGGTCGAGCGCAATGATAATCCTGAGGCGAGCCCTGCGCAAAACGGAGGCTGCCGGCGATCAGCGCAGCTCGCTGGGCGCCCGAGCGCGACGCCATCTCCCTCGGAGTCTCGCACGGGCCGGATCCTGGCCCGCAACGGGTGTTTGGCGGGAACGGCGTCAGTCTGCCACCCATCCTCGCACGGCCGTGGCCCGTAGATGCCTAGGCCGCCTCCCTGGCCCACGACGCCGTGCATCAAATCTTCGAGATCGGTGAGCACCGGTCGGATTCGGGGACCGGTCATGACCGCAGAACGCTCCGAAGAGCTTGTGGTGCGAGACGTCGTGCCTACCCCAGAGGGCCCTTCCCCATAATGCCTTGCGAGCCATCACGGGTGAACGCCGGACCTAGGGCGCCGAGGCGAACGCCCTCCCGCAAGTTCTGGTATTCGAGCCCTTCGAGTCGGCAGGGGTGGCAGCCTGGTGCCTCGACTACGATCGTTTCTGTCGCGATCCCATCGAAGTCGGCTCGGAAATGGACGGAGCTCTTGACGGCCAGGATTCTCTGCTCGGAAGGCTCGACTCCGAGGTGCCGGAAGACTGCCTGATCAGCGCACTGAAAGCGGCTGCTGCCGACGATCACGCGCACGTCGGCCCCATCGTGCTCAATCTCCAGCAGGGCCATCGGACCGAGGTTCGTCGTCGTGCCGCGGAACATTTCGCCTGTACATGTGAAGCACCCGTCTCCCAAGGCCTCGACTCGGAATCGCCCCCGATAGGGGCTCTGGCCTGCCTGACCGGATTTCCCACCGAGGTCCCCGTCGAAATGGGCGCCGACGCCTAGCTCGTGGGCCCTCGACGCCAGTTCGGGGTCGTCGAGAACGGCGAGAATCGCGCCCTGAGCTCCGTTGCGAACCAAGGCGTGGATCAGTCCGGTCGTGTCGGAGGTGCCTCCGGCACCGGGATTGTCCTGGGCATCGGCCAAGACGACCGGGCCCAGGACCTCATTGGCCATGGCACGCCGCACCGCCGTCCCGGCGTCGACGAGAGGGTTCTCGAACTCCGCCTCGGCCTTGAGCAGCGCCGCGAACAGGGCATCGGCTGCAGCGTCAGCCACGTCTTGGTCGGGGTCGTAGGCGACCACCCCGGGACCGCATTCGTAGATGTCGGCGGGCGGAAAGCCCAGGGCGAGATCGACTCCCGCCGCTGCGACTCCTTCCATCTCCCTGACCTGCCGGTAGAGTGACCGGTTGGGCTCGAAGTCGGTGCACTGGGCGGTCAGTGGCAGCAGGAACGGCGCCTTGCGAAACGCCTTGGCCATCCGCTCGCCGTCGAGCGTACGCTCGAGCGAGGCGGCGGCACGTGCCCCGGTGGCGCTGAAGTCGAGATGCGGGTACGTGCGGTAGATCGACAGGGTCGTGGCGTGGTCGACCATGGCCGCGGTGACATTCGCGTGCAGGTCCAGGCTCGCGGCCACCGGAACGTCATCGCCCACCACGCTCCGGACCCGGCGCAGGAGCTCCCCCTCGCCGTCCTCGTAATGCTCGACCACCATGGCGCCGTGAAGATCGAGATAGACTCCATCGAACGGTCCCTGTGCAGCGAGGTCCTCGCACAGCATGGCACTGATGCGCTCGAAGGCGTCGGCGGTCACGAAGGACGACGGCTCGGCCGCGCACCAAGTCATCGGTGCCAGATCGTGAGTGGCCCTCGCGGCTTCGATGAAGCCGGCGATGGGAATGTTGATGCCAGCCACCGCGTCGATCAGTTCGGCCCCGCGCGTGATCCCCGGCCAGCTGTCGTGTCGCTCGAATTCCCAGAAGGGCGTCAGCATCGGTGCGAAGGTATTCGTCTCGTGCTGGAAGCCGCCGATCGCGATACGCGCCATCTCACCGTTCCTGGGGTGTCGCAGGGCAAGAGGCCGATGCCAAAGGTCCAAGATAGCGATCTGGCCCGTTGTTCCGCGTCGACCTCTGCCGGAGTGCCGCAGCGCTCCGAGAGCGTCGGAGGTGCGGTGCCACATGGGACGCTTCGGGCCGCAACCGGAACAGGGGCACGGCCCCATGAAGGGTACACCGGCCGGGGGCATCTCGGCCAGAGATCCGCGGGCGCACTCCACTCTGCGGTCTCGGGTGGTGGGGTCCGGGGTATCTTGGAGGCCCGGACTGGACGGGAGGCATTTCATCTGGCTCGCGCGCCATCCGGCGTGTCCGGGTTCTTGGGACCGCCGCCCACATCGCTTGCGGCGAGTTGCCCGCGTGGCGCGCGTCGGTCGCCTGGCTTGACCCCGGACCCTGTCGTACGAATGATTGGGATCGGAGAACGTGCGATGCCAGCGAAAAACCAGCGAGTCGCTCCGGTCGGGAACCCGGCCCCGGGAAGCGTGCGGGCCCTGCTCACCTGGCTGCTCTTCACCGTGACCCTCGCCCTGGGCGGCTCCGGCGTTCCGGTGGCCGGGCAGGCCGGACCGGCCCACTGGGAGGACGACCTCCAGCCCATCACCCCCGCCCACTGGGACCGCGGCAAGGCCGCGCATCTGCTGGAAAGGGCAGGTTTCGGGGGAACGCCCGAGGAGATCGATCGACTGGCGGCCATGAGTCCGGCCGAGGCGGTCGCGTGGCTCGTGGACTACTCGTCGATTCCGGACCGGCTTCCCGCCTTCGACGCCTCATCGATCTGGGAATCCGGGATGGACCCCTTCCCCAAGAGTCGGGCCGAGGCGGTGCGGATAGCCCGCGAGACGGGCGAGGCGATGGGAGTTCGGGTTCTGCCCGAAGGCGAGTCTCGCCGACTCCAGCCGGTCGTCAACCAGTTCTTCTACGGTCTGCGTGCGAACGCTTACGAGACTCAACGGCTCGCGCTGTGGTGGGGCGATCGGATGGTGGGCAGCCGGCGGCCGCTGGAGGAGAAGCTGACCCTGTTCTGGCACGGTCACTTCGCGACAGGAAACAACAAGGTCCGCGATACCCGGATGATGGAGCGGCAGCACCTGATGCTTCGCGCCAACGCCGCCGGCAACTTCCGGGACCTGCTGTTGGGGATCCTGCGGGACCCGGCGATGCTCGTCTATCTGGACAACGGGGAGAACGTCAAGGACCACCCCAACGAGAACTTCGGCCGGGAGTTGCTCGAGTTGTTCACAATGGGGGTGGGCAACTACACAGAGCAGGATATCCGCGAGGCCTCGCGTGCGTTCACCGGCTGGACCAATGACGTGCTCGACTTCAGGTTCGACGAAGCCAAGCACGACTTCGGGGTGAAGGTCTTTCAGGGCCACAGGGGACGGCTCGACGGGACCGACGTCATCGACATCATCCTCGCCCAGGATGCGACGGCTCAATTCATCGCCGGCAAGCTCTACCGGTACTTCGTGCGCGAGGAGCTGAGTGATCGGACACGCATGTCTCTCGGCGGGACGTTCCGCGAAGCAGGCTACGAGCTGAAGCCGCTGCTGACGCGCATCTTCCTCTCCCGAGATTTCTACAGTCCCGCGTCCTACGCGACGCAGATCAAGAGCCCCGTGCAGCTGGTCGTCTCGACCTATCGCAAGCTCGGACTGGACCGCATGCCGACGATTCCGGACTTCAACCGGATGACGTCTCGTCTAGGCCAGGCGCTCTTCAACCCCCCGAACGTGGCGGGTTGGGCCGGCGGACGGAGCTGGATCACGCCCGGGTCTCTGCTCGAGCGCGGGAACCTGTTCCGTACCGTCCTGTTCCCGGACGCCGATTCGTTCGTCGCGCCCGACAGGGTTCTCCCCGGAGTCTACGCGCGCGTCGGGCGCCGGATCGACGCGGGGATGAGCATCACGGCCGCCACTCAGGAGGGTGACGCGGAGTCGAGCATGCTGGCCGACCGTGACGAGGACTTCAATACCCGGTACGGCGGTTACATGGGCTACGTCATGGCGTTTGACCGACTCAGGCCGGTGCCCAGACATACACTTGATCTCGACCTCGTCGCCATGCTCGACGATGCCGACATCCGTGATGCCGGTGACGTCGTCGACTACTTCGTCGCGCGGTTTCTTCGCGTTGAGCTGGAGGCGAGCGACCGTGACGCCCTCGTCGATTTCTTGCGGAGCGCACTCGACGGAGACCGGATTGAGAGCTCTGACGCGCAGACCGAGTCTGCTCTGCGTTCCTTGCTGTATCTCGTGCTAAGCACGGCGGAGTATCAGTTGGCGTAGCACGGTCTGGACACCCTGAAACCTCTGGAAAGACTGGAGCAAGCCCATGCTCGTCAAATGCAGCTGCTCGCGGCGTGACTTCCTCCGTCGCGGCTTGTACGGTCTCGGCCTCGGGGCCGGCATGCCGGTGATTCTGAACCGGACGTCGGCGGCACTCACCGCGCAGGCTCTGCAGGGCACGAGCATGGAGGCCCGGCCGGAACGAATCCTCGTAGTGGTCGAGTTGTCCGGCGGCAACGACGGACTCAACACGGTCGTGCCGTTCGGCGACGAAACCTACTATCGCGTCCGGCCCAACCTGGGCATTGCGGAGCGGGATGTCATCAAGGTCGAAGACGGTCTCGGCTTCCACCCGGCGCTCGTAGGGTTCGAGCGGCTCTACAAGGACGGCCTCATGGCGGTCGTTCACGGCTGTGGGTACGAGAATCCGAGTCTGTCCCACTTCTCGTCGATGGGATTCTGGCACACCGGGGTGCCCAACGGGGGCGAGCCGCTGGGGTGGGTCGGGCGCTTGGCCGATGGCGCGTACGACCACGATGCCCAGGGCAACATTATCGTCAACGTGGGGGACCGGCAGTCTCTCGCGGTGCGAGGCCGCCATCACTCCCCGCTCGTGTTCCGCGACCCAGACGCGCTCGAGCGAGACGGCAGCGAGGGCGAGCACGCCGCGCTGGAGCGCCTCGACCGCGCCAAGGCGACCGACAACAAGACGTTGGACTTCCTCTCGGCGACAGCGGAGAATGCGGTTGCCGCAGGCGAGGTCGTTCGCCGCGCAGCCTCCTCGTACCGGACCCCGATCGACTACGGGATCGGCGGCCTGTCGGGGCCACTTCGCCGTGTCGCCTCCCTGATCGCGGCGGAGCTTCCCACCCGGCTGTACTACGTTAGCTATGCCGGGAACGCCTTCGACACCCATGTCCATCAAGCCGATCCCCACGCACGGCTGCTGGCCTATACCGCCGATGCCGTGCGGGGATTCATCGAAGACCTGAAGCGGATCGGCCGGGCCGACGACGTCGCCGTCATGATGTTCACCGAGTTCGGCCGCCGAGTCGAGGAAAACGCCAGCCTCGGGACCGACCACGGCACGGCGACCCCGATGTTCGTCTTCGGCACCGGCGTGGAAGGTGGAATGCACGGTTCCCATCCGAGCCTCACGGATCTGGACGACGGGAACCTGAAGATGACTATGGATTTCCGCCGTGTGTACGCCACAATGATCGACGAGTGGCTGGGCCACGAGGACACGGCGTCGATCCTCAAGGGCACCTTCGCGCCGCTCGGCTTGTTCGCCTGAGTGCGGGCGGAGGCGCCCTTCGTCGCGACCCGGAACCCTCTCCTATTCGCAGGCAGAGGAAGTTCCGCCCCGCCCGAGAGTCTGGGAACACAGCGGTCCACTGCATGCGGTTGTCCCGCTGGAGTGCCAAGCGTTCGTGCGGAGCCCCGAGCCTTGGACGTCGGACGCCTCATTGTTGACCGGGCCAGTCCTCCCGCGCACATTGTCGCGACCTCCGGAGAAGTGTCGCGATGGCCCCCGCCCACGAGGGCCTCTTGTTTTGCCCATACCCAGGGTGGGCTGCATGGACAGTAGGGTGGCCGATCAAATCGCCGAACAGGCGCGTGCCGAGAAGAGCAAGCTCAAGAAGGTCATCGGGCCTCGCGACCTGGTCCTTTTCTATATCGCCAGCACGGTCTCCATGCGCATGGTGGCCCTATCGACCGAGAACGGTCAGAGCGTACTGGTCCTCTGGGTGCTGGGGTTCCTCCTCTTTTACGTGCCGCAGGCGTTCACGTCGGCCGAGCTCACGGCCCGACACCCCGAAGAGGGCGGCATCTACATCTGGGTGCAGCGTGCCTTCGGTGACTTCCATGGTTTCATCACCGCGTGGTTCTATTGGGCCACCCTCCTCGTCTACTTCCCCGCCGCGCTCATCTTCTCGGCCAGCAACGGGGCGCTTGTCATCCCGCAGTGGTCGCATCTCGCCGACAATCCAGCGTATCTGATGACGTTCTCGCTGGTCGGGGTCACCCTCATCGTCGTGGTCAACGTTCTCGGTCTCGATATCGCCAAGTATCTCTTCAATGCCAGCGGCTACCTGAACGTCGTGGTGCCCGGATTGATGGTCGTGGGGTTGGGTCTCCTCACGTGGGTCAACTACGGTTCGGCAAGCGAGTTTTCGGCGAGCACCGTGACCCCTGCGTTCGGCGGACTTCCCGATGTCATCCTGCTCGCGGCGATCGCGTACGCGTACGCTGGCCTTGAGGCGGGATCGGTGATGAGCGAAGAGGTGCAAGATCCCAGGCGCAACGTCCCCCGAGCGCTCGCGATCGCGGGCGTGATCGTGCTCTGCGTCTTCATCCTGATCTCCTGGACGATGCTCGTAGTCCTCCCGGCGGACGAGATCACGGGTCTCACCGGGCTGCCCGATACGGCGCGGGTGGCCGGAACAAAGCTGGTAGGTGCCACGATGGGAGGGGTATTGGGCTCGGTGGTCGCGCTCTGCCTCTGCGTCGCGGCGTTTGGGACGGTCAGCGCTTGGATGGCGATCGGCGCCCGCGTACCGTTCGTCGCCGGGCTCGACCGCTACATCCCGGCCGCCTTCGGGACTCTGCACTCGAAGTACGCGACTCCCTACATCTCACTGATCACTCTCGGGCTCGCGACGACAGGGTTGATCATCCTCGGAAGCATGGGGGGCACCGCACATCAGATCTATCGCATCTTCGTCAGCCTTGAGATCATCACCTTCTTCATCCCGTACCTGTACATGTTCGCGGCGCTGCTCGTGATGCAGCGGCACCGGGCACCGGAAGGGACCTGGAGGGCCCCGTTCGCGCCCTATGGCGCCTATTTCGCCGGCATTGCCGGCTTCACGGTCACCGCTGCGTCTCTGATCTTCGCCCTCATACCAGATCAGAGCGCCGAAGACCCGACGATCTTCTACATCACCGTCTTCGGGACGATGACACTGCTGACGTTGGTCGGGGTGGGCTTGTATGCCAACGGAAAGCTGCGACGTAGGCGTCTGGGCGCCTCTTGAGCGGGCACACCTGAGCACGCCCGTTCCGACTGCTGTCCGAATCGCCGCCCATCGAAAAATACGATGCGAGCCTCCCGATTCGACCGCAACGACGGCTCCCGGCTCCCGGACGAGCCAAAGGGGGATCGCACCCGGGGACTCGTCAATGTCGATTCGGGCGGCATCGCCGGAGGCGAGGGCGAGCCTTGTGAAGACCTACCCTACTCCAAGAGCGAACGGATCCTCGAGGAGAGGCGGCCTCCAAGGTTTTTTGGCCATCCAAGAGCACGAAGACTGGTTCGTAATCCGGCCACATGGCCGGATCGGTTGCGGGACAAAACGCCATGAGGTCACACCTGCGGGTTGGATCCCCATGGGAAAGCGGACATTCGATAGAAGCGGAGGGGACGCCATGGACTTCACGGACAAGCGGGTCCTAGTCACAGGCGGCAGTCGAGGGATCGGCTACGCCATTGCAGAGGCCTTCGTCGGCGCGGGCGCACGTGTTGCCATCAATGGAAGGACAGAGCAATCGGTGAGCGCTGCAATCGAGAGATTGGGATGCCCCGAGCAGCTCGTCGCGGCACCCGCAGATATCGGCACCGTTCCGGGCTGCGAGTCCGCCGTGGAGACTGCGATCGACGCATTCGACGGCCTGGACGTCCTGGTGAACAATGCGGGTGTCGGTTCCGGCAGGCCGATCGAAGACTCGGACGAGGCGATGTGGGATGCTCACGTCGACGTCAATCTCAAGGGCACGTTCTTCTGTTGCCGTGCGGCGTTGCCCGCGTTGCGAGCGTCCGGGGGCAACATCGTCAACATCGCTTCGGATGCCGGTTTGATCGGAGTGCCGGGGATTACCGTCTACTGCGCGTCAAAGGGCGGGGTCGTCAACATGGCTCGTGCCATGGCGCTGGAAGTGGCACCCGACGTGCGGGTCAACTGTGTATGCCCCGGCTATGTCGATACGGACATGATCCGCCGCGACCATATCGAGAAGAAAGACGACCCCGCCGCCGCGGAGCAGAGGATGATCGACTACGCACCGCTGAAGCGCATCGCAACGCCAACCGAGATCAGCCACGCGGTCCTCTATCTGGCTTCCTACGAGGCACGTTTCGTGACCGGTACGGCATTGGCCATCGATGGTGGCACGACTGCCGGGCACTGAGTTCGTGCGCGGGCGCCCTATGGCACGCCGATGGCGACTCGAGGGGCGCACGCGGCAAATCGAGCCACGAATGGACTCGGCGGTGCCGATGGCCTCTGCCCCGCACTTGCAGGAGCGTTACGGGATAGCTACCGATTGGGGCCGGACGCGCGCGCGACGCAATGCGTCGAGCCGTGTGCACTCCGGACCTGGCTTGTAGGCGACGACACCGCGGCCCGCTCCTTCAGTGGCCGGAGACGTGTGTCGCACGACGCGGGACCGAAGAGATCGGATGTACGGGATCGGCAACGTCTGCGGCGAGCTGTCCGAGCAGCTTGAGGGGCGGGCCGGGGCTCGCTCGGTCAGATCACCTGAGGCACGGGAAGCGGGGGAGCATAGGGGAGGACGCCGACGGGTCTCGGACCGTGGTCGCAGCGGTCCGAAGACGGTCGAGTCACCGCGCGGATCGCTTCGTGAAGTCTGCTTGATTTCGCCGCTGAGCACGGGATCCGAATCCGCTTGGCGAGGCCCGAAGGGCCGTGCCTACACGATCCGTCGATGGAGATCGCCATGAACACCGTTCGCTTTGCCATCGGAGTCGGCTCGAGGACGTCCTTCGCCGCCGTTGTTTCTCTCGTCCTCTTGTCCGCATGCCGCGGGGACTTGAGTGACGCGGGGGTGGGGGAGGGCGATCTCGCCGAGTATCCCAGCGTGGATGCGAGCTTTCTTTCAGCCCTCGAGTGGCGGTTCGTCGGGCCGTATCGCGGAGGACGGGTGATTGCGGTGGCCGGAGTGCCTGACGATCCCCTGGTCTATTACTTCGGCGCCGCCCACGGCGGAGTGTGGAAGACGACGGACGCCGGGGGACATTGGCGGAACGTCTCCGACGGCTTCCTCGCGTTCCCTGCGGTCGGTGCCTTGGACGTATCGCTCTCGGATCCCGACGTGATCTTCGCAGGCACCGGCGAGGGGCTTCAGCGGCAGTTCATCTCGCCAGGGGACGGGGTCTACAAGTCCACCGACGGGGGCGACACGTGGACCCACGTGGGCCTGAGAGAGACCCACCACATCGCCAGGCTCCGAATCCACCCAACCAACCCCGATATCGTCTATGTGGCCGCTATGGGCGACATGTTCGGCCCAAACCCGGATCGCGGCATCTATCGAACCACGGACGGGGGCGAGACCTGGCAGCGGGTTCTGTACCGGGGCGAGACGACCGGCGGAGTGGATCTGTCGATCGATCGCGCCAACCCGAGCGTGGTCTTCGCATCCCTGAATCACCACGTGACGTTGATGTGGGACGAGGAGAGCGGAGGCCCCACGACCGGCCTCTTCAGGACCACCGACGGGGGGGACACCTGGACCGACATCACTCGGAACCCGGGCATGCCGAGCGGGATGATCGGCAAGATCGGCGTCGACATCTCGCCTGTGAGTTCCGACCGGGTGTATGCGTTCGTCGAAGCCGACGGGGGCGAGGGCGGGATCTATCGTTCGGATGACGGCGGGTCCACGTGGCAGTTGACGCACCAGGATCCCGGGAAGATGGAGATCCCGAATTCCTACAACCACATCACGGCCGACAGCCAAGATCCCGACGTTGTCTACCTTCAGGTCATCAGCGGCCTGTTCAAGTCCACGGACGCGGGTCGCACGTTCGAAGAGGTGCCCACTCAGAACTGGGACCACCACGCGCTATGGATCGCTCCGAACGACCCGCGCCGAATGATCGCCGGGGGGGATGGAGGAGCCACGGTGACGCTGAACGGAGCCGAGTCCTGGTCGAGCCTCGAGAACCAACCGACCGCGGACCTGCTCAGTCTGGCGGTGGACGACCGGGAGCCCTATTGGCTCTACGGCGCGCAGAACGACAACCGGCACATCGCGATTCCGAGTCGAACCGACGACGGGTTCATCGGATGGACGCACTACCTACCCATTCCGGCCGGAGAGGGCGGGCAGACGGCCGTGAAGCCCGACGGGAGCGTCGTGTATGCGAATGACAGGACCAGGATGGTTCGTTTCGACCGGGAAGCCGGAACGGCTCCGCACATCAGCGTATGGCCGGAGGTGGAGTTCGGGACGGCCCTCGAGGACGTGAGGTATCGCTTCTATTACTCGTTCCCGGTGCTCGTCTCGCCGCACGATCCTGGCGTCCTCTACACCGCCGCCCAGTACGTCTTCCGGTCCACCGACGAAGGCAAGTCCTGGGACCGGATCAGCGCCGACCTCACCCGGAACCGCCGGGAGGTGATGGGCGAACTGCCCGGAGGACCGATCAGCTCCAACGCCTCCTCGCTCTTCTATGTGAGCCTCATCCGGGCGATCGCCGAGTCTCCCCTCCAAGAGGGCGAACTCTGGGTGGGCACCGACGACAGCGTCGTCCAAGTATCGCGGGATGGCGGCCGCAGTTGGCTCGACGTCTCGCCTCCAGATCTGCCGGAATGGACCACGATCACGGCCATTGAAGTCTCTCCCCACCGGCGGGGGACCGCCTATGTCTCGGGAGAAGGGCACAGAGCGAGCGACCGCACGCCGTATCTCTACAAGACGACGGACTACGGCAGCACCTGGCAGCGGATCACAACAGGGATTCGGGAGAATGACTACTCGTGGGTGATCCGGGAGGATCCGGTGCGGCCGGGTCTGCTGTACGCGGGCACGGAAACGGGTGCGTACGTCTCCTTCGATGCCGGGAACCTCTGGCAGTCCCTGCAGCGCAACCTGCCGCCGGTGATGGTCATGCACATGGTCGTGAAGGACGACGATCTGGTTGTGGCAACCCATGGGCGAGGGTTCTGGATCCTGGACAACATTTCGTCCCTGCGTGGCATCACTCCCGAGGTCGTCGGGGCCCCGGTGCACTTGTTCGAGGTGGTTCCCGCTCTCCGTACATCTCGGGGAGGGAGGGGGCGGGCCGGTCCGAACCAAGCGAGCAACCCTCCCCCAGGGGCGGTGATCGAATACTACCTGGCACAAGCGCCGGCAGGTGACTTGGTGCTCACCATCACCGATGAGGGCGGAGAGACCGTCCACCAGTTCTCGAGCGGGTCGCAGGAGGGTCCCAGGCCTCCGGCCGAGCCAGGGATGAACCGTTTCCTCTGGAACCTGCGGTATCCGGGTACCGAGCGGCTCTCGCCCGCTGGAGCCCTGGGCTTCGTGAGCGTCGATCATTCACCGCCCTCGCCACCCGTTGCGCCCCCTGGGCGTTACGTCGTTCGGCTCTCAGTGGACGGAGAGGATCACGAGCAACCGTTCGTGGTTCGAAAGGATCCGAGAATAAGGGCCGGCGACGCCGACCTGAGGGCCCAGTTCGAACTCATGGTTGACGTCCGGGATCGTTATGCGGACGTCGTCGACTTCGCGATGGGACTGAGGGAGGTCCGAGCCCAGGTCGACGGGCGTCGGGCCGAGCTGCCGGAGGACTCCAGGTCCGCGGCCGACGCAGTCCTTGAGCAGTTGAGGGATATCGAGGGCATTCTCACGATATGGATGGGGTCGGAGGCCCACCCCATGATGTGGGGCCCCCCGGGCTTGACCGAGAAGCTGAGCACCCTCTCGAGCGCCCTGGCCAATTCGCCGGCCAGACCCACGGACCAGATGTACGCGCTATTCGAGGACCTCTCGGAACGCCTCGAGGTCCAGAGGGACCGGTTGAACCGGATCGTCGAAGAAGAGGTTGGCCCCTTGCTGGCCCGCTGAAGGGGACGGGGCCGGCTCAGGTCCTTGCACAGGTGCTGATGCGGATCGGCACGATCCGCGCATCAGCCCAGACGGTGCCTGGGTCGCCTACACGGTCACGGCCCAGGACCTTGAGGCGGACCGGTCCGAGACGCGGCTGTGGATCGTGCCCATCTCCGGCGGTGATGCGATCCCGATGACCGCCCCAGGGAGCTCCATCTCGCGGCCCCGATGGAGCCCCGACGGCAGCTACCTGGCATTCCTGTCGCAGCGCGAGTGGCAGCAGGGCCCTGGGGTCGGGGGCCAGCAGGTCTACGCGCTGGACCTGCGTGGCGGTGAGGGCGTCCAGCTCACCAGCGTCCGGCAGGGCGTCGAGGGGTACGAGTGGTCCCCTGACGGGAAGCGACTCGTGCTCGTGGTTCGTGACGAGCCCACCGAGGCGGAGGCGGACGGACCATGGGTGATCGACCGGTTGCAGTTCAAGGAAGACTACGAGGGTTACCTGAATCGTCGGCGCGCCCATCTCTACGTCTTCGACATCGCCACCGCGGCCAGCGTGCAGGTCACGGCGGGCGACTATGAAGACTCCGCACCCGCCTGGTCTCCCGACGGGAGCATGATCCCCTTCGTGAGCAACCGCAGCGACGAGCCGGACTCGAACTACAACAGCGACATCTGGCTGGTGAATCCGGACGTGTCCTTCCAGGAGCAGGAAGCCGTCCGGGTCACCTCGAACGCCGGGTCTGACGATACGCCGGTGTGGCACCCCGACGGCCAGCGGATCGCCTATCTCACGACGACCCGGCCCGACCTCCCCGTCTATTACCTGCCGACTCAACTGGCCATCATCGGCGTGGGTGAGGACGAGCCGATGGTCCTCACCGCGTCCCTCGACCGGAAGCTCGCCCGACCGCGCTTCGCACCGGACGGCCGCAGCGCCTATGCCCTGCTCGAGGATGACGGGATGGTCAACCTGGCCAGCGTGTCGATCGAAGACGGCAGCCTGGGCCGGCCGATCGCCGGACGGCGCCGCGTGGAGGCGGCCGCCGTGGCACCCGACGGCTCCGTCGTCGCCCTCGTCAGCGAGCCCCAGTTGCCGGCCGAACTCTTTGTGCTCGATGCGGACGCGTCGGGCTCGCCGGGCCTCCGCCGGCTCACCCGTGTCAACGACGACCTGCTGGGGACGATCGCGCTGGCCGACGCCGAAGAGGAGCGCTTTCCCACTCTCGACGGAACCGAGATCCAGGCGTTCGTATACAAGCCGACCTCCTTCGATCCGAGCCTGCGCTACCCCACCATCCTTTGGCTTCACGGCGGACAGGAGGCGCAATACGACTATGGCTTTGAGTTCCGGGTGCAGCTCTTCGCCGCCAACGGCTATGTAGTGGTGATGCCGAATGTCCGGGGGTCGGGCGGCAGAGGACTCGACTTCACGCTCTCGAACTGGCAGGCCTGGGGTCTGCACGATGCCGAGGACGTGCTCGTGTCGACCGACCACGTCTTGGAGCTCGGCTACGCCGACCCCGACCGGCTGGGCATCGGCGGTTGGTCCTACGGGGGGATACTCACCAACTACGTCATCACCCAGACGGACCGCTATGCGGGTGCCGTCTCGGGGGCCAGCAACGCGCTGTGGATCGCCAACTATGGTCACGACCGCTACCAGGCCTGGTACGCGATGGAACTCGGCCTCCCATGGGAGAGTCGCGAGATCTGGGAGAGGGTTTCACCGTTCAACAAGGTCGAGAACATCACGACGGCCACGCTTTGGATCGGAGGTGAGAAGGACTGGAACGTCCCGATCCAGAACTCTGAGCAGATGTATCAGGCGATGAACCCGGAGCACACCACGGCATCCGACGGCCGAGCTACCACAAGGACTTGCTCGAGCGCTTCGTGGCGTGGTTCGACACGCACGTCAAGGGCGAAGACACCGCCATGTAGCCCGGCACGGGCGGGGAGGGAAGCCGGCCCTGCGGTCAGACGCCGACCCGCACTGCCACCTTCCCCGTGGCCCGACCGGACTCCAAGCGGGCATGGGCCTCTGCCACGTTCTCGAGGGCGTAGGGCTCGCCGTCGATCAGCGGGCGAATCTGTCCGGCTTCGGCAAGCGCGGTGATCCGCCTCATGATTCGACCGTGTGCGGCTGCCCCCGTCCCGTACAACAACGGGATCAGCATCATCACGCTGACATGCCGTAGTCCCTTCAGGTGTAGAGGCGTGAGGTCCTGGGTCGAATCGGATTGACAGCTGATGACCGTGCCCCTGAGTTTTGCGGCGGCCCAGGACTTGGGGAGGTTGTCACCTCCGACCGTATCGTAGACGACGTCGAAGCCGGCCCCACCCGTGTGGGCGTCGACGTAGGCCTCGAGGCTCTGTGTCCGGTAGTTGATGGGGATCGCGCCGTAGCCGCCGACCACGGCGGCCTTTTCGGGGCCGGACACGGTGGCGTAGACTTTGGCTCCCCGCGCGACGGCGATCTGTATGGCGACGTGACCCACGCCGCCCGCGCCCCCGTGCACCAGCACAGTCTGGCCGCGGCCGACGTCGGCACCATCCACCAAGCCTTCCCAGGCGGTCAGACAGACCAGGGGCAATGCGGCGGCCTCCACCATCGACAGGTTGGTCGGCTTCGGCGCCAGCAAGCGGGCCTCGCAGGCCATGAACTCGGCCAAGGCCCCGCCCGAGCCCTTGACCCCGCCGGCGCAGCCGTAGACCTCGTCCCCTGCCGAGAGGCCGTCGACCTCGGTCCCGACCGCCTCCACCACCCCGGCTACGTCACCGTGAAGCACGGCGGGCAGATCGGGACCCAGCGGTGGACCGAGCTTGCGGATCTTCCAATCCACCGGGTTCACCGACGTCGCCGCGACCCGCACCAGGACTTGGCCGGGACCGATCCTCGGCACGGGAACCTCCGCGGCCCTGAAGACCGACGGTTCTCCATGCCTACGGATGATCATTGCCTTCATCGCCACAGTCCTGGCAGGGTCTTTCCGGGGGTGGTGGCGTGGCTCGATGCACGTGGAGACGGAGAGAGATCGAAGACTCGCTCAGGCTCCCCCGCGGCTCGACGAGCCCGCTCCATCGGACCGGAGATCCGCGCCCTCGTGGTACGAGAGCGAAGATACGGGGCGGGACGAGAGATAGGCCAGCGAGTGGCCGGACGGCACAGGCCGGGGCGGGGCGGTCTTGGCTGCGCCCCACCCGTTCCACCGGCTCGTGCGAGGACCGACGGAGACTTGAAGGGCTCGCCCGGCCCCTTACATCGATTCCCCGCGATGTGAGACCTCTTGCGAGATTGGTTTGCAATCGGTCCGCGCTTGCTGTAATCATGGAGGGCGACGGGGCCGAGCAGGTGTGTTGTGGGTCAGCCGAACCCGAGCCTTCCCCGAACCGTGGCATCCACAGACGAACGGAGTGGGTTTCGAATGACACTGCCCTCACACGCGAAGTACCTGGTCATCGGAGCCGGCATGCACGGCCTCAGCACTGCATACCACCTTGCCCTCGAGCTGAAGACGCGCCGGCGCGGCAGCGGCGGCGACATCCTGGTCTTGGACAAGA
This sequence comes from uncultured Gemmatimonadaceae bacterium, assembly GCA_964572045.1. GTDB lineage: Bacteria > Gemmatimonadota > Gemmatimonadetes > Longimicrobiales > Gaopeijiaceae > CBDCKR01. The sequence goes on along the minus strand of CAZNEI010000009.1, from coordinate 33,730 downwards.
GCGGCATCGCGGCGGGCGCGTCCGGAATCGCCTGCGGCGTCATACGCAACAACTACTTTCAGCCCGCGATGCGCGAGCTGATGGTCCATTCCGTCGAAGTCTGGGAAAGCGACCCGGAGGCCTTCTCGTACCTTCCCGTCGGCTACATGCAGATCAGCCCGGAGGCGATGCACGAAGACGTCGCGAAGATCGCCGACGAACAGCGGGAGATCGGATACGAATCGGTCTTCATCGAGGGCGAGGCCGAGTGCGACCGATACATGAAGGACCTCTTCTCCGACTGGAAGCCTGCGGGCGTGACGTCCGTGCTCCACGAGAAGCGCGGCGGCTATGCCCACAACGCGCCGAGCGTGCATGGCCTCGCCAAGAAGGCCGAGGCCGAGGGCGTGCGGATCATGACCGGCGTCCGCGTCGAGGGCTTCGAGCGCACCGGAACGTCGGTCTCCGCGGTCGTGACCGACCGGGGGACCGTCGACACCGACTTCGTGATCGTGGGTTGTGGGCCCTGGGCGAAGCAGATCTGGGATCTGTTGGACCTGCCATCGAGCGTGACGATCGAAGGCGGCAACGGTCAGGCCGGCCGGGACGTTCCGATGTGGACCTATTGGAGCCTTCAGGAAGGGACTCTCGGCGTCGATCCCAAACTCCAGCGGACCAACACCGGAGACATGCCGCCGGTGATCCACTTCGACTGCAGCGAGCCGCTCTACTCCGACAGGGACGGGTCGCTGATCACCGACCAGATGTGGGGGATCTACTACAAGCCGGACGCGAGATTCGGCGGCATTCAGGGTGGAGCAGCGCCCTACAGGATCGAGACCGATCCGGACGAGGTTGCCGTGGATCCCTACGGCCCCGCGTCTCCCGATTTCGTCGTCGGACCGGAATTCGCTCACATGTGGTGTTCGGCACTGGCGCACTGCCAGGAGAGGTTCGAGGGACAGATGGGGCACTTCAAGGATGAGCCCTCGGGAGGGATCGGAGCCTTCACGCCCGACAACTTCCCGGTCTTCGACGTCTTTCGTGAGAACTGCTACTTCATCGCCGACTCCAACCACGGATACAAGATGATCGGAGTGGGCAAGCTCGTGGCCCAGGAGGTCTGCGGGGAGAAGACCGCGCTCCTCGAGCCGTTCCGCTTTTCCCGGTACGGCCGGGGCACCCTCCATCCGGTCTCGCACAGCCCGTTCCCGTGGAGCTGAGCGGAGGCGGCGATCGTGGCCGGACCCCACGGGGTCCCGGTGCCTCGGCGTGCGTGCGTGATCCGATTGTCCGTTACTCTTTGTCCCGCTCTGTCGTCGGACCCCGGCTTCCGAGATTCGGGTCCGCATGATCCTACCTGAAGCCCGGAGGCGAATGATGTTGAGACCCGTTCCATTGACCGGTGCCGCGAAGGCGATGTGCGCCTGGTTCGCCGTCGTCGCGCTGTCCCCCCCGTCGCCGGGTCAGGCCCAGGAGCCTGAGAGGCCCGCCTCCGCCGCCAGTATGGTGTCGCCGTACGAGGCGGTCTGCGCCGCGTGCCACGACAACCGGAGTCCCGAGAGCCTGGCACCCAGCCGCCAGACGCTCCGGCAGTTGGATCCGGAGCGGGTGCTCGCCTCGCTGAAGGAGGGCCCGATGACGGAGTTCGTCGAGGGCTACAGCGAGGACGAGCTTCGGGCGATGGCGGAACTCGTGACGGGCAAGCCCTTCGGTGGCTCAGCCGACCGCACCGCGGAGGCGATGAGCAACCAGTGCAGCGCTCCGCTCCTGCTCGACGATCCGTTCGAGGGGCCCGCATGGAACGGGTGGAGCCCCGACCCGACCAAGTCGTACCGGTTCCAGCCGGAGGAAGCGGGGGGGTTGACCGGCCGGCAGCTGTCGGACCTGGAGCTCAAGTGGGCATTCGCGTTCCCCGGCGGCGCCTCGGCGGCATGGTCGCAGCCGACGGTCGTGGGCGGGGCGCTGTTCATCGGGAGCGACAACAACTTCGTGTACGCCATCGATGCGAAGACGGGCTGCGTGCACTGGTCGTACGAGGCCCCCGGCCAGATCCGCGGGGCGGTCAGCGTCGGCGAGATCACGGAGATCCCCGGCGTGAGTTTCGGCGCCTTCTTCGGCGACTACATGGGCTACGTCACCGCCGTCAACGCGGAGACGGGAGAAGAGCTCTGGAGCATGCTCCCCGACGACCATCAGGCGGCGAAGATCACGGGTCCGCCGACGCTCGACACTTCTCCGGGTGGGCACCTGTACGTCGGGGTCTCGTCATGGGAGCAGATGCCCGGAAGGCGGATCACGTACGAGTGCTGCAAGTTCCAGGGCAGCCTCACGGCGATCAACGTGAACACCGGTCGACCGGTCTGGAAGACGTTCACCATGGCCGAGCGACCAAGGCCGCTCCGGCGAAACTCGGCGGGCACGCAGCTGTACGGCCCGGCCGGCGCGGCGATCTGGAACGCGCCAACGCTCGATCTGAAGCTCCGCAGGGTCTACGCGGCCGCGGGCACCTGCTACATCTCGGAGTTCTTCGAGGAGGAAGTGGGCTTCGATGGCGGTGCGTGCGTCTCGGTGATGGCGTTCGATATGGATACGGGCGCAAGGATATGGTCGACCCAGCTGGTGCCGATGGACCGGCATCCGGGCGGGTGTGGGGCGGAGCCCGAGGAGCAGCGGATCAACTGTCCCGGCTACGTGGGCGATCCCGACGACGATCCGTCGGGCGCGCCGGTGCTCTACACGGCGCCGGACGGTCGGCGCATGATCATCGAGGGACAGGAGAGCGGGCGGATCACGGCGCTCGATCCCGACAACAACGGAGCGATCCTCTGGGTTGCGCAGGCCGGAGATCGCATGGCGGCGGCCAACGGCGGCTTCGGCGGCGCGTTCGACGGAGAGTACTACTTCAAGCCGCTGCCCTTCCGCGACGGAACGGGCAGCATGGCGGCTCTCCGGGCATCGGACGGCTCTCGGGTCTGGTACACGGTGACGGAGGCACCGACCAACTGCCCCGATCCCGAATCCTACGAATGCTCTTCGGCCAACTGGTCTTCGGCGATCGCCGTTCCGGGTGCCGTGCTCACGGGATCGTGGGACGGCGTGCTGCGCGCCTATGCGGCCGAGGATGGCTCGATTCTCTGGGAGTATCCCACGCAGCGAGAATACGAAACCGTGAACGGCGTGCCGGGCTTCGGCGGAGGCATCGGCGGAGGCGCACCCACGGTCGTGGACGGCATGCTTTACGTTGGCTCCGGATACGCGATCCTCGGCGGGGCGGCGGGGAACGTCCTGTTGGCGTTCGGCTTGGAGTAGCCGGGTGACGCGGCCGAGGAGCGCGGGCCCGCGCCGATGATGATGATGCTGGATCCGAGTCCTGGCTTCGATCAGAGACGGACGGGCTCCCCCCTGGACCGTTCGGCCGCCGGCGCAGCACCCAGGGCCGAGCCGGAGGAGACGACGGCGCGGATGCTCGCCTCAGAGGCGATCGCGGCACAGCTTCGGCGGGCCATTTTGGAAGGGGCGCACGAGTTCGGCGACAAGCTTGCGCCGGAGCGTGATCTGGCCCGCGTCTTCGACGTCTCCCGGACCACCGTGCGCAACGCGCTGCACCAGCTCGAGGCCGCGGGGCTGGTGGTCCGTCGCGTCGGCAGCGGCACGTATGTGTCGTATCGGCCGATTCCGGAAATCGGTGATATCGCCGAGGTCACGAGTCCGCTCGAGCTCATCGAGGTGCGCCTTGCGCTCGAGCCGCCGATGGTCCGGATGGCCGTAGCCTCTGCCACGGCTCGGGACTTGGCCCGCCTGCGCGAAGCCCTCGAGCGGGTCGAGGGGGCGGGCGACGATCCGGAGAGCTTCTCCCGACGGGACGAGGACTTCCACCTCCACTTGGCCGAATGCACGCACAACCCGCTCATGACTTGGATCTACCGCGAGATCAATCAGGTGCGCGGCCACAGCCAGTGGGACCTGAGCAAGGACACGATCCTCACGCCGGAGCGAATCGCGCGCTACAACCGGCAGCACCGCAGGCTCTACGAGACCCTTTGCAGCCGGAACGTAGAAGCCTCGGCGAGGGCGATCACCGCCCATCTCGAGAGTGCCCGCATCGATCTTCTCGGCGGCAAGATCGACACCACGCCGGTCGTGGCGGACGGAACCCGGCGGTGATCCTCCGTGGAGAGGGATGCCCCCCCAGGGCCGTGGGCGACGCCCCTCCGACAAGCTCCGTCGGCAGCGAGCGATTGTGCCCGCTTCGCCCCGCTCGGAAGGGCTTGCGTACGGTCCCTCCGGGTACCATCATCCAGCCCCGACCGACCAATTCAGTCAAGAGGTCCTACATTGGACCGACAACCTCAAGCGGATGTGATCACCGCCCCTCGTCAAGGACGCCCGGGATCGCGCCCATCCAGCCGGGTGCGACGGCCGCGACGGGCACGGGGGCACACTGAAAGGGAAACATGACCGATCTAGAAGCCCATGTGAATGCCGACGGCCGCGCAGAGCTGGTCAAGGAGGTTCGCAAGCAGATCGAGGCGCTCGGCATCGAGTACATCTACTATCAGTTCGTCTCAGTCACCGGCCGCATCGTCGGCAAGGGTGCCCCAGCCGACCACTGGGAGAAGTTCGCGGAAAAGGGCTTTCAGTTGGTCTACGGCTCCACCGCGAACCTCTTCACCGATCGGCACGACAACTACATCGGATACGGGCCGGAGGCGTCGGAGCTCGTCGGGATTCCCGACCCCGAGACGTTCGTGCAGCTTCCCTGGGACACACGCGTCGGCCGCGTGTTCTGCACCTGCTTCCGGAACCGGGAGGAGCTGGAGAACCCGGGGGGTTTCCTCACGTCCGACTGCCGGGGCAACCTTCGCCGCATTCACGAGCAATTCACGGCGGACCATGGGCTGGAGATGCGCCACGGCACCGAGCCCGAGATGATGTGGCTGAAGAAGGGGACGGATGGGGGCCCGGACGGGGGCGCCACGCGACCCTACTGCTACCACATCGACCAGTTCGAAACGCTGCGTCCGGTCGTGCTGAGGGTCACCGAGTACGGTCGCGCCATGGGGCTCGACATCATCCAGGGAGACCACGAGGACGCTCCCGGTCAGCTCGAGCTCAACTTCACCTTCGACGACGCGCTCAAGACCTGTGATCGCTTGACCACCTACCGGCAGATCTGCGCCGAGGTCGCGCGCGAGCACAACATGATCGCCTGCTTCATGTCGAAGCCGTTCATGGGCGTGTCCGGATCGGGATGCCATCACAACGTCTCGTTGTGGAGCGGCGGCGACAGCGTGGTAAAGAGGCTCGGTCAGGATCGGCTGCCCGGCATGGAGGACAACTTCAGCTACCGTGAGGGCGGCGAAAACGTGTTCCTGCCCGAGCCGGGCGAGCGGATCCCGTCGAAGCTGGGACGGCACTGCCTGGGAGGGCTGAAGGGGCACCTGCCGGCTCTGACGGCGATCGGGTGCTCAACGGTGAATTCGTACCGCCGCCTCTACGAGGTGGGCTTTTGGGCCCCCGTCTACGCCGACTGGGGCTTCCAGAACCGGACATGCGGACTGCGGGTTTCCTCGCCCGACCGTTTCGAGTACCGGGCCGTCGATTCGATGGTCAACCCCTACCTGATGGCGGCCGGGATTCTGAAGGCTTTCGACGACGGCATCCGCACCGAGGCCGATCCGGGGCCCCCGGAGGATCGCAACATCTACGAGGCGATCGCAGAGGGCAAGGACGTGGTCAAGCTGCCCCTGTCGCTCGGGTCGGCCTTGCAGGAGCTGGCCGCGGACGAGGTCGTCCGGTCGGCGCTGCCCGATGAGATGTACCGGGTCTTCATGCACTACAAGAGCGACGAGTGGGAGAGGTTCCTGGCTCAGACGACCGACTGGGATGTCGAGACCTACATGGACTGCCTGCCGTAGCCGGGCAAGAGAACCGGGATAAAGACGATGTGTGGAATCGCCGGCATCATTCACCGCGGGGAGAGGGGCAACGTCGGAGGAGAGATGACCTCCATGCTCCAGGCCATGAAGCATCGGGGCCCCGACTCCACCGGCTTCGCCTTCTACGGAGTGCCCGTGGCCGAAGAGCTGGTCGTACGCTTCAAGGTTGCGGAGCGTGAGGATCTCGACTCGTCGGGGGTTGAGATCCACGAGCACATCAAGGCGCGCCGAGCCGAGGTAGACAAGCGCATTGAGTCGATGGGCGGTACGATCCTCCTGGCGGAGGCGCCGACGGAATACGCTTTCCGCTATCGTATCCGCTTCTCGCCCAAGCTCGACAGCCTCGCACGATTGGCCGACTACATGGAGGACGTCGAGAGTACGGAAGTGCTGTCGATGGGCCGGGCTCTCGAGCTCATCAAGGACCTGGGCGATGCCACCGACGTGAGCAATCAATACGAAGTGACCGACTTCGTCGGCACGCACAGCATCGGCCACACGCGCATGGCGACGGAATCGGACGTCGACATCCGCTCCGCCCATCCCTACTGGGCCTACCCGTCGAGTGACGTCTCCGTCGTGCACAACGGCCAGCTCACCAACTATTGGACCCGGCGCCGGGAGCTGGAGCGCAGCGGCCACCGCTTCCTCTCCGACTGCGACTCCGAACTCATCGCCGTATACATCGCCGAGCTGACCGAGGGGGGAAAGTCGTTGGAAGAGGCGATGCACCAGTCGATCGACGAGCTTGACGGCGTGTTCAGCTACCTCGTTGCCACCCACGACTCCCTGGGGATGGCCAAGGACACGATGGCCGCGAAGCCGATGGTGCTGTACGAAGGCGACAACTGCATCGCGATGGCATCCGAAGAGGTCGCGATTCGGACCGTCTTCCGCGAGGAGATCGACACCTTCGACCCCTACGCTGGAGACGTGCGTGTGTGGAGCACGCAGTAGCAATCCCGAAGGGCGGGACTCCCCGGGCGAGCACGGGGACGAGAGACCGATGCAAGAGAACAGCCGAAGCGAATAGGAGGGGAGACGTTGGGGGAACAAGCGAGAGTCGATCTGACCGGCGTGCACGCCGAGAAGCTCCTTGGACGTTCCTACCAGACCTTCTTCCGCGCCGAGGAAGCGGAGAATCTGGTCTATCCGGACAGTGTCGACGTCGACATCGATCGCACCGCCGAGATCGACGCGGCGGACCTGGACACGAGCGCCGTCAACCTTTGCATTCGCGAGCTGATGGAGGAGGGATACGGGCACATCATCGTCCGCAACCCGGGAGCCAAACACGCCCTCGGAGTGGGGATCCTCAATCGGCTGCAGCTCGAGTTCCGCGGCTCGCTCGGGTACTTTGGCGTCGGCCTGCTCGACGGCCCGAACGTAAGGATTACCGGGCGCGTGGGCTGGTCTTGCGCCGAGAACATGATGGCGGGCACGGTCGTGGTGGAGAAGAACGCGGGCTCGTCGTTCGGCGCGGCGCTCCGCGGGGGCGACCTCGTCTGCCTGGGAGACGTGGGAGCGCGAACCGGGATCAACCAGAAGGGCGGCACGATCATCGTGGGTGGGCGCACCGGCATGCTGTCGGCGTTCATGATGCAGCGGGGCCGCATGATCGTTCTCGGAGACGCGGATGAGAACCTCGGCGACTCCATGTACGACGGGACGATCTACGTCGGAGGGGAGATCGCCTCGCTCGGCATCGACGCCGTGCGAGGAGAGATGACCGACTTCGAGGCCGCGTGGCTGAAGCGCAAGCTCGCGCTCTACGGCCTCGAGGCCCCCAAGGGCGCGGAGAACCTCCAGAAGATCGTTGCCGGCAAGCAGCTCTGGAACTACGACAACCTCGAACCCACTGAAAAGAAGATCGTGCTGTGACGGACGACAACGGCAAGCGCAGCAAGGACACGCTGGGGCAGAACTACCTGTTCCCGCCCGATGTCATCGATGACATCCACATCAAGTCGGACCTTGGCCGATACCGGATGCGCGGGATGGCCCTCTTCAAGAGGATCCCGACATGGGACGACCTCACCTTCCTCCCCGGCACGCTGACCCGGTTCGTGATCGAGGGATACCGCGAGAAGTGCATCACGGAAACCGTGCTCGGACCGAAGGCGAAGCGCCCTCTCGTGCTGGACATTCCGATCTACATCACCGGGATGAGCTTCGGCGCCCTGTCCTACGAAGCGAAGGTCGCGCTGGCGCGCGGCGCCACGATGGCGGGCACCGCGACGTGTTCGGGGGAGGGCGGCATGCTCCCCGACGAGCGCAGGTACTCGTCGAAGTGGCTCTACCAGTGCATCCAGTCCCGCTACGGATTCAACCCGCATCACCTGCGCGTGGCCGATGCGTGCGAGTTCTTCATCGGGCAGGGGTGCAAGGTCGGTCTCGGCGGGCACCTGATGGGCCAGAAGGTCACCGACCAGGTGGCCGAGATGCGCAGCCTCCCCGCGGGGATCGATCAACGCTCGCCGGCCCGTCACCCGGATTGGCTGGGGCCGGATGATCTGGCGCTCAAGATCGATGAGATCCGTGAGGCGACCAACGGCGAGATCCCCATTCAGTTGAAACTGGGTGCCGCGCGCGTCTACGACGACGTTCGCATGGCCGCCAAGACGGGGCCCGACAGCATCTACGTGGACGGCATGGAGGGCTCCACCGGAGCCGGACCCCATCTCGCCACCGAAGAGACCGGCGTGCCGGGAATCGCCGCTATCCGTCAGGCCAGGCACGCACTCGACGACGTGGGAAAGACCGGCGAGATCTCGCTCGTCTACGCTGGAGGCATCCGCAATGGGGCCGACGTGGCCAAGGCGCTCGCCTTGGGTGCCGACGCCATTGCGATCGGCACGGCGGCGATGGTGGCCCTCAACTGCAACCGCGACATCCCGGAGGCTGACTACGAGGGGACGGTGGGTGTGCCGGCGGGTCAGTGCTATCACTGCCACACCGGCCTCTGCCCGGTCGGCGTCGCCACCCAGGATCCAGAGCTCCGCAAGCGGCTCGACCCTGACGAGGCGGCGGTCCGGGTCTATAATTTCCTCCATACGCTTGCCATCGAGTGCCAGATGATGGCCCGGGCCTGCGGAAAGACGAACGTCCACTCGCTCGAGCCCGAAGATCTTGCGGCGCTGACCTACGAGGCTTCGGCGATGGCCGAGGTGCCTCTGGCCGGAACTCGTCACACGGTCGGGCAGCCGGAGATGACGCGATTCTAGATTGCCGAGCGCGGACAGGGACAGGCCCGACCCAGCTTCCTTGCCCGCGTCACTGGGAGTGAACATCCTGATTCGGGAGGGCGGAGAGAACGTGAGTGACGAGGCGCGCAGGACGGACGAGTCCCAAGAGACGGATGTCGACTATTACCTCACGTCGAGCGGGCTGGAGACGGAGCGCGAGGTCGAGATCGGCCAGCACATCGGCTACCGGTACGACGTCAACCTGGTGCCCGACTACTCTCTGCTGACTCCCCTGCTGAAGAAGTACATCGACCTCATGGGCTGGAGCGACCTTAACTGGTTGGAAGATGTGCATATGGGGTACGAGGAGGGTCGCGCGGCCGTGTTCGACCGCAACATCAACGGCTGGGTCGCGGTGCCGGAAGACATGGAGCTTCCCGACACGCAACAGGAGCGGGACATGGTCGCCCGCGAGCTGTTGCTGAAGTTTCAGATGTCGCCGCACCACCCGCTTGTCGACCTAGGGAAGGCGCACAAGAAGTTCTGACCAGAGGATGGGGAGTCGCTCCGAGACCCGGGGCGGTTGAATCGTAGCGGTAGAAGACAGGAGGTGGCGATGCGCAGCTCACGGAGGAATCGCAGAGACCTACGTTCTTTCGCAATCCTAGCGGCCGTTCTCGGGGCGGCCTGCGTGGCGGACGCTCCGGAGTCGGGCGACATGATGGAGGAAGCTCCGGAGTCGGGCGACGAGATGATGATGGAGGAGGCTCCGGAGTCGGGCGACGAGATGATGCAGGAGGCTGCGGAGTCGGGCGACGAGATGATGGAGGAGTCGGGCGACGAGATGATGGAGGAGTCAGGGAGCCCGGTGGAGCAGGGGGCTCGAGACTTCGTCCAGTCGCTCACGGACGCCTACCTTGCGAACGATGTCGCAGCCTATATGGCGCATTATGCCATGGATCTGACCTGGTGGGGCCCCGGGGGTCGCGGAAGCTGGGACGCGTACAACGATTCCTGGACCGAGTTCGTTGCGGCGACCGGTGGGGTGGCCGGGACGGAGATCTCGGACGTTCAGGTGCACGCGCTGCCTTCGGGGGAAGCGGCGGTGGTCTCCTACCTCCTGACCGCCGATTACCGGGAAGAGGACGGTTCGATCCGAACGGCGAATTACCAGATGTCGACGACGCTGATGATGCGCGACGACGAGTGGAAGGTCGTGCACCTCCACTTCAGCGCGGCAAACCCGCAGGGCGACTGAACTCGTCGCGGGCCGGCCGTGGAGGCCGGCTCGCAAGACTCGAGCGGGACTTCGCCTCGACCGAGACGTCGCGGATGGGAGCCCTAGTAGCCGGGTGATCCTACAGATTCCCCGATGGAAGGCGTAGCCTCGCGCCCTGGGCGAGGGACAATCATCCGTGATGTCTATTCCGGGCTTCCACCCGGCGGTCGCCGGCTGGTTCTCTGACCGCTTCGAAGCGCCCACGCCGGCGCAACGACGCGGCTGGGCGGCGATCCGCTCGGGCCAAAATACGCTTATCGCCGCGCCGACGGGGTCGGGCAAGACGCTTGCGGCGTTTCTGAACGCGGTCGACGAGCTGTACCGCGAGGGTGAGGAGCGGGGCGGCCTCCCGGACCAGACCCGTGTGCTCTACGTCTCGCCCCTCAAGGCGCTCTCCGCGGATATACACCGCAACCTTGCCGAACCGAGACGGGAGATTCGCCGGAAGGCTGCGGCCCTCGGATCGTCTGCGGTCAAGATCACCGCAGCCATCCGCACCGGAGACACCTCATCCTCGGAGCGGCAGGCGATGCTCCGCCGGCCGCCCCACATCCTCGTCACGACACCCGAGTCGCTCTACCTGCTGTTGACGGCGCGGCGGAGCCGCGAAGTCCTAGCCACAGTGCGCACGGTCATCGTCGACGAGATTCACGCGGTGCTCGAGTCGCGGCGTGGTGCGCACCTCGCGCTCAGCCTCGAGCGCCTTGAGCACGTGACCGGGGGCGAGCTGCTCCGGATCGGTCTCTCGGCCACCCAGAGACCGATCCGGGACGTGGCGCGCTTCCTTGTCGGTTCGGGCAGGGTCGACAGTGGGGGAACGCCCGACTGCGCGATCGTCGACGAGGGTCACCTCAGGGCTCTCGACCTGGCGATCGAACTGCCCGGCTCTCCGCTTGAGGCGGTGATGTCGCATGAGGTCTGGGGGGAGGTCTATGACCGACTCACCACGCTCGTGGAGCAGCACCGCACGACGCTCGTATTCGTCAACACGAGGCGACTGGCGGAGCGGGTCGCCCGGGATCTCGAGGAGCGCCTCGGCGCGGAGGCGGTGACGGCTCATCATGGAAGCCTTTCGAAGGAAACGCGCCTCGACGCCGAGCGTCGTCTCAAGGACGGAAGGCTCCGCGCGCTCGTCGCTACGGCGTCGCTCGAGTTGGGGATCGATATCGGCGCGGTCGACCTCGTCTGCCAGATCGGCTCCGTGCGTCGCATCGCCACGCTCCTGCAGCGGGTGGGACGCTCGGGACACACGGTAGACGGAACTCCGAAGGGCCGCGTCTTTCCCCTGACGCGCGACGAGCTCGTCGAGTCGGTTGCGGTTCTGAGAGCCGTGCGGGCGGGCGAGCTCGACCGCATCGGGCCGATCGAGGCACCTCTCGACGTGCTCGCGCAACAGGTCGTGGCCGAGGTGGCCTGCGAGGAGTGGGCTGAAGACCTTCTGTTCGCACTCGTCCGACGCGCACACCCCTACCGAGACTTGGCGCGCGAGGCGTTCGACCACGTCGTCAGGATGGTCGCACACGGATACGCCACGCAGCGCGGACGCCGCGGCGCCTACCTTCATCGTGACGCCGTCCATCGTCGGCTCCGGGGGCGGCGCGCGGCGCGCATCTCGGCGATTACGTCCGGAGGCGCGATCCCCGACAACGCGGACTACCGCGTCCTCCTGGAGCCTTCGGAGACCTACCTCGGATCGCTCAACGAGGACTTCGCGATCGAGAGCATGGCCGGGGATATCTTTCAGCTCGGCAACGCCTCGTGGCGGATCGTGCGGATCGAGCGCGGTACCGTACGCGTGGCGGACGCCGCCGGAGAGCCGCCGAATATCCCGTTCTGGTTAGGTGAGGCGCCAGCGCGCAGCCCTGAGCTGTCAGCGGCGGTATCCCGGCTCCGCCGCGACCTGGAAGACAGGCTCGAGGACCGCGAGGCCGCCGAGCGGTGGCTGAGCGAATGCGGCGGGGTGTCGGAAGCCGCGGCACGCCAGCTCGTGGAGTACATCGCCGAGACACGGCATCTTCTCGGCGTCGTCCCGACCCAGGAGACGCTTGTGCTCGAGCGCTTCTTCGACGAAGCGGGCGGCATGCAGCTCGTGCTGCATGCGCCATTCGGGAGCCGCGTGAACCGCGCGTGGGGGCTTGCGTTGCGGAAGCGCTTCTGCCGCAGCTTCAACTTCGAGCTGCAAGCGGCGGCCACCGACGATTGCGTCTTGCTGTCCCTGGGACCGCAGCACTCCTTCCCGCTCGACGACGTGTTCCGCTACCTCAACCCCGCTTCCGTCGAGGACGTGCTGACGCAGGCGCTCCTCGACGCGCCGGTCTTCCAGACCCGCTGGAGGTGGAACGCGACCCTCTCGCTCGCCGTGCTCCGCCGGCAGGGCGGCCGTCACGTCCCACCCCAGATCCAGCGGATGCAGGCCGAGGACTTACTGGCCGCGGTATTCCCCGAGGCGGCTGCCTGCCTCGAAAACGTGGAGGGGGACCGCGAGATCCCCGATCACCCGCTCGTGCGGCAATCCGTCCGAGACTGCCTCCACGAGTGGTGCGACCTAGAGGCCCTCGTCGCTCTGTTGAGCCGAATCCACGCCGGTGCGTTGGGGCTCGTCGCTCGCGATACGCCCGAGCCATCTCCCCTGGCCCACGAGATCCTCAACGCCAAACCGTATGCCTTCCTCGATCCCGCGCCCCTGGAGGAGCGTCGGACTCAGGCCGTTCGAACGCGTCGGGCGCTGGAGCCGACCTCCGTGGCCGAGCTCGGCGCACTCGACCCCGCCGCGATCGAGCGCGTGCGAGACGAAGCCCGCCCCGACGCTCGAGACGCCGACGAGCTCCACGACGCGCTCCTAACGTCGGGATTCCTGACGGCAGAGGAAGCGGAGGCGGGCGGGACGGATTGGCGGACCTGGTTCGAGAGGCTGATGGCGGACCGGCGGGCCGTGCGCGTCTGGAGGTCGGCCGAAGACGGCGCCGAGGCGGGACGGCCCGGGGGCGACACCGGCGGCGGTTCTGCGCTCTGGGTGGCGGTAGAGCGGGTGCCCGAGTTCTTGGCCTGCCTTCGGGGGCTCGAGGTCGATCCGGCTCCCCCCGACGGATTCGACGTGCCCGACCCCGAGCCGGACGAGGCTCTGCGCAGCCTCCTGCGCGCCCGGTGCGAGACCCTCGGGCCTGTCACCGCCGACGACCTCGCCCGCTCCCTGGGCACCGGAGCCCCTCAGGTGGAGCGCGGACTCCTGGGACTGGAGAGCGAAGGCACAATCCTGCGTGGGGCCTTCACCGGCGTACGCGGACCCGAGGACGCTACGGCGAGGGAGTGGTGCGATCGCCGCCTCCTGGCGCGGATCCACCGCTATACGCTGAACCGCCTTCGCGCCGAGATCGAGCCCGTGAGCGCAGCTGACTACATGCGCTTTCTCTTCGCGTGGGGGCGCGCCGCACCGGAATCCCGCGTGAGCGGCACCGAAGGCCTCGCTGAGATCGTGCGGCTCCTCGACGGCTTCGAGCTGCCCGCGGCGGCGTGGGAAGGGGATGTCTTGCCGGCCCGTTGCGAGCAGTACGACGCGGCTGACCTTGATATGTTGTGCCTGACGGGCCGGATCGGTTGGGGCAGGCTCTCCTCGCCCGGCGGGAACCAACCCGGACGGTGGAGCCAGGGCCCCCTGCGTTCGAGTCCAGTCGCGCTCTTCCTGAGAGAGAATGGGCGGGCTTGGCGCACTCTCGCGGGCCCGGCTCCGGACCATGATCTGTCCCAGCACGCCGTGAGCGTGTTCGTCGCGCTCGCCGAGCGTGGCCCCTCCTTCTTCGACGACCTGACTCGGGCGACCGGGCTGCTCCCGAGCCGGGTTGAAGAGGCGCTCGGCGAGCTCACGGCATTGGGCATCACGACGTCCGACGCGTTCATCGGTCTGAGGGCGCTCCTGACCCCATCCAGCCGCCGGCCGGTGCGCGACGGAAGGCTTCGACGTCGTGCGACCTCCCCCTTTGGCGTCGAGAGGGCCGGTCGTTGGTGGCTGCTCGATCCGGGGCGCTCGGGGGCGAGCAGGCATCGGACAGGGAGCTTGGATTCGGCGGCGCACGGAGCTCCGGGGGCCGGATCGGCGCTCGAGGATCACGCGGCCGTCGATGGACGAGGGATCGCCCTCGAAACGCATGCGCGAGCGCTCCTGCGACGCTACGGCGTCGTCTTCCGTCGCGTCCTGGAGCGGGAGGCCCTGGCTGTGCCCTGGCGGGAGCTCTTGCGGACCTACCGACGTCTAGAGGCGCGCAGCGAGATCCGGGGCGGCCGCTTCGTGTCAGGCTTCGCCGGAGAGCAGTTCGCGCTGCCCGAGGCGGTGGGCAAACTTCGCAGCGTTCGCCGTCAGAAGCCCTCCGGTGAACTGATCGGGATCAGCGCTGCCGATCCGCTCAACCTGACGGGCATCATCACCCCGGGCCAGCGCGTGCCGGCTCTCGCCCGGAACCGCGTCCTGTACAAGGACGGCGTGCCGATCGCGGCACTCGTCAAGGGTGAGGCGGTCGCGTTCGAATCAGGCCCGGATCGCCCGCCTCCCAGCGTGGAGCAGGCGCTGATTCGCCGCCGGATTCCGCTCGCCGTGCGCGCCTACTTGGGCTCGGGGGGTTGAGGCGGGGCGGCCTCGCTCAGCATCGGGGGCTCTCCCCTGACGCCGACCTCCCGGATCGTGGGCGACGAAGGGCCCGTCGGTCGACGCCCGGGGGTTCGGGGCTGGCCGTCAGGGGTCGGCGCTGATATGGCGGGCAGCCTCAGTCCCGGTCTCTCCCGAGGTCCTCCAACGGAAGCGATGGGACCAGGGATTCTCCTTGCCCTCGACGACGTCCGCGATGATCTCGCCCAGGACCGGTGCGAACTTGAAGCCGTGCCCGCTTCCGCCCGCCGCCACGACGAGCCCTTCACGGTCCGGATCGCGGTCGATCCAGAAGTTGCCGTCCCGAGAGTCGCAGTAGAGACAGAGGCGCCTCCTCAGGATCGGCGCGTCGAGGAGCCCGATCCGCTCGCGCAGGAACCCGCGAAACTTCTCGTCGTTGCCGACAGGGACGACCTTCTCGCTCCTGGGATCGATGGGGAACCCGTTGCCGTGGTTCGCGATCTTCAGCGTCCCGTCGGGCTTCACGGGAAAGCCGTACCAACCCGTGTTGGCGATGTCCGCGCTCCAAGGAGGAAAGCGCCGGGGGCGGTAGGGCCGTGGATCGGGGGGGGCGAAGTGGTAGACGGGCTGGCCGACGCACCGGAGCGCGTCGCCCAGCCAGGGGAGCACGATCGGGGTCCAGGCACCCGCCGCGACCACGACCACGCCGGCGGAGTGCTCCACACCCGTCGTGCTCACCACGCCCGATACGCGTGAGCCGCATTCGAGGAGCCTCGCCATCGACTGACCCTCGACGATCGCAGCGCCCGCACTGCGCGCCTTCTCGAGGAGCCACGAGACGGTGCTCGCGCTCTCCGCCCATCCGGCTCGAGGGTTGAAGTACCCGTCTGGGTAGTGGTCCTCGCTCCAACTCGGGAAACGGCACGCCAGATCTCCCGGAGCCAGCCTCTCGAGGGGATGGCCCATCTTGCCGAGCACCGTCCAGCTGTCGTGCTCGAAGCCGCCGGGCTTCATCTCCTCACGGGCCAGGATGAGATACCCGGTCTCGTGGTACAGCGCCTGCCCCGCCTCGGCATTCCACCGATGCCATCGTCGGATGCACTCCCGAACCAGTCGCGCATAGAATACATCCGGACCGTAGTCGGCACGGACGACCTTGCTGATGTCTGTGGAGCTGGCGTCGGGATGGGGAAGGGGGCCTGGGTCGAGCAGCTTCACGGCGTAGCCTCTGGTCTGCAGCTCCAGGGCTGCCGTAGCCCCGAAGATCCCCCCACCAACGACGAGTACCGATCCGGGTTCCGGTGGCACGCGGCTCCTTTCCGGCCGAAGGCTCCCCTTCGAGGTCCTGGCTGAATCCCCCCAAACGAACGAACTTTCGAAAAACTTGTTCAGGGACATGGGTCATGCAACTGCGAATCCTGAGGGCGGACGAAGTGAGGGCCTGCCTCGACATGCGGCGTGCGATCGACGCCATGAGGACCGCCTTTAGCGAACTCTCGTCGGGCGAGGCGGTCGTGCCCGATCGGCTGGCGGTGCCCTCGGAGAACGGGATAAGCCTGTTCATGCCCGGCTACCTCCCCGAACAGGGCTGGCTCGCGGCCAAGGTTGTCTCGGTGTTCCCGGGCAACAGGGAGCTGGGATTACCGGCCATTACCGCGGTGGTCCTCGTGCTCGACAGCGAGACCGGCGAGCCCGTGGCGCTCATGGACGGCACGTCTCTCACGGCCCTGCGAACCGGGGCTGCGGGCGGTCTCGCGGCCGAGATCCTCGCTCTCGAAGAAGCCTCCGTCCTCGCGGTGTTCGGAGCGGGACCGCAGGCTCGCACCCAGATCGAGGCGGTTCGCACGGTTCGACCGGTCCGCGAAGTCCGCATCGTCTCCCTTGTTCGGTCCGAATCGGAGGCTCTGGCCGCCGAGCTTGAGGGTGTGGACGTGGTCCTTCCAGACGATCCGGGCGACGCCGTGGCCGGCGCTCACGTGATCGTGACCGCCACCGACAGCTCCGAGCCGGTGTTTCCCGGGGAGCGGGTGGACCCCGGAACGCACGTCACAGCCGTGGGCGCCTTCACGCCGACGATGCGAGAGCTGGACGCCGGACTCGTCGCGAGGGCCAAGGTGGTGGTGGATGCACGATCCACGGTCATGGAGGAGGCCGGCGATCTGGTTCAGGCGATCCGGGAGGGCGCATTCTCCTTGGATCGCATCCACGCGGAGCTCGGAGAAGTGGCGAGCGGACACCGTCCGGGGAGGGAGAGCCCCGGGGAGGTGACCCTGTTCAAGTCGGTGGGGAGCGCCGCACAGGACGTGGCCGCAGCCGGTCGCGTCCTCGCAGAGGCGGATCGGCGGGGACTGGGGACCACAGTGGAGATCTGAGGGAGGAGGCCGGGCTGCCCGCAACGGCCTCCCGCCCTCTCCGGGGCCCTGTCGCGCGGCGGCCGAGGTCGGACAAGCCCCGCCATAGGCTACCGTCCGTTCGATCGCCGAAAGGCGTGTTCCGGGACCGGAAGGGCCGCTCGTGCCGGCTTGCTTCGGTCGCTCCCTTCCCCCCGCGGCTCCTACGCGATTCCCAGCGCGCGGCCCAAAGCGAGAGCCAGCTTTACGCCCTCCCGGATCTCGCGGCGGAGTGACGAAAGCCGGCCTCCCTGCTCCGCATGCGAGAAGAAGGCCGTAATCGTCGTGTCGACCGTCCGGTCCGGCGGGAACGCGGCCTGCATCCGTAGAGTCTCGGTGAAGGGGATGAGGCGGTCACCCTCGCCATGGATCAACTGGACGTGGACGTCGATGTCGGCCAGGAAGGGCTTGGGGTTCATGAGTCGAGACGACACCATGACGGCGTCGGCCAGCCGCTTGGCGAAGTTCTCGTGCCCGGTCAGATCCGGCTCCCGATCCGACGGGGGAGCGAAGAGGTCGAACAAGTGGACGTGTTCGGGGCCCAGCTGCCTCCGGAGCTCGTTCTTGAGGATGTCGTACGAAGGGTCCCAGGCGAGGATGCGACGCTCGCCGGCTTCGACGGCCAGCCGCCAGAGGGCGTCGGCGACGTCGCCGGCGTCCCGGTACTCCGCGATCGTGGTCAGGTGGTTTCCCCCGATGATCCACCTCCCGTACGGGTCCGGCCGGACACGGTGCGTGACCCCCTCCCATTCGTACTCTCCCGTCATCTGGAATCGCACCATGCTCTCCATGTCGCAGTACCCTCCGAAGCCCACGACGCCCGCGAGTTGCTCCGCGATGTCTTGGTGGGCCGCGGCGATCATCACCTGGGGAGCGCCGAACGAGAAGCCGATGAGTCCGTAAGGACCGTCGTCGGCTGCCTTCACGCGCCTCAGGCCGGCCAGAGCGGCCCGGATCGTGGGAAGCGTGGACTCGGGGGAGAGGCGCAGGTTCTTCCACTCCGGGACCTGTGGGACGAGTACGGCAGCACGGGACGACGCGAGGGCCCGCACAAAGCGAAGCAGCGTGGGGTGGAAGCGGCCCGGCCTCGTGATCCCGTGGAGCACGATCCAGCCCGGCAGCTTCCGGCTCGAGCCACGCGGCAGTATTACAGAGGCCGGAACCTCTCGGTCCCCTCGATCCAAGAGCGTCTCGTACTCGACCGTCGCGGCCTTGCCGGTGAGCCAGCTCCTCACGGAGCGGAAAGTTCTGATCGCGCGCATATGCCGGCTCAAGCTACCTGCCCAGCGGAGGGGGCCGCCAGCCGTCCCGAGACGGAACTTCTCCAGAGACGTGGGCACCGGGGAACCGTTCGGGGGAGTTGGGCTACAAGCTCTCGTACGGATCCGTGACGGCCTTCACTTCCTCGGGGCGGGGCAGGGGATGACGAACTATCGACCGGCGTATGGAGCTGGCGCCCTCGTGGGAGCGGCAGTCTTCGCCCTCTACGCGGCCACCCTCGCACCGACGACCTCGTGGTGGGACGCCAGCGAGTACATCACCACGGGACACATTCTCGGAATCCCACACCCGCCGGGGAACCCGCTCTTCGTTTCCATCGCCCGAGTCTGGAGCCTGATGCTGGCTCCCTTGGGGCTGTCGGTGGCCGTCCGCATCAACCTTCTGGCGGCCGTCACGAGCGCTCTGGCCACGTTCTTCTTCTTCCTGATCGGACACCGCATCCTGTCCGGGGTGCTCCGGGAGCGTTGGAGGGCCACCCTCGGTGCCGTGACGGGCGCGCTCATCGGTGCCACGGCCTATACCGTCTGGCACCAGTCGAACGTGAACGAGAAGGTCTACACGGTAAGCGTGGCCGTCGTGGCGGCCGCTTCCTGGCTCCTGCTCCGGTGGTACGACCGGCGGGAGGAGCCAGCCGGCCTGAGGGCCTTGCTGCTGGCGCTCTACATGATGGTGCTCGGTGTGACCAACCACCTCATGTCCGTGCTTCCGCTGCCCGCCTTCGCCCTCTTCGTGCTCCTGGTGGGGCCGGGGGTTTTGTTGACCTCTCGGTTCTGGGTGCGGGCCGTACCGCTGCTTGTCGTGGGCTTGTCGTTCAACGTATTCCTCCCCATCCGCGCCGCGCAGGACCCGATCATCAACGAAGGCGATCCGGTGTGCGACTCGGTCGTCGGGACGGCGGCGGCCATCTACACGAACGGAAGGGCCGGCTGCCCGGCGCTCGCCTCGTCGCTGAGCCGGGCGCAGTACGCGAAGCCTCCCATCACCGAGCGGCAGGCGCCGCTCGGTGATCAGTTCCTCAACTACTTCCAGTACTTCGACTGGCAGTGGGCAAGGGGAGCTTCCCTGGACACGCACCCGATGAGCCTGCGCCTTGGGGTGACGGTGCTCTTCATGGCCCTGGGACTGATGGGCTTGCTGGTCGTGTGGCGGGCGGACCGCTACATCTTCGCCTACGTGGCCGGGCTCGTGGCGACGCTCACCGTCGGCTTGGTCATCTATCTGAACTTCAAGTACGGGTTTTCGCTGGCGCCGCACATCACCGACCAGCTCGCCCACGAGGTGCGAGAGAGAGACTATTTCTTCGTCGCGAGCTTCCTCGTTTGGGGTAACTTGGCGGGTCTGGGGCTCGCAGGATTCTGGGCGGCGCTATCGGATCATTGGGGCGGGGGAGCGGCCCACTGGAGGGCGGCTCCGGTCTTCGTGATCGCCCTGATCCCGATGACCTACAATTGGGCGTGGGCCAGCCGGTCGGGTGACTACGCGGCCCGGGACTGGGCCTACGACCTCCTCATGAGCGTGGAGCCCTTCGGCGTCCTCTTCACGAACGGGGACAACGATACCTTCCCACTCTGGTACCTGCAGGAGATCGAGGGTGTGCGGCAGGACGTCAGTGTCGTCGTCCTTCAGTACCTTCACACTTCCTGGTATCCGAAACAGCTCCGCGAGATGACCGAACCGGAGAGACAGAGGCCCTTCGACGAGACGCTCGCCGAGGGCTTGTACGGCTCGAGACCGGTTCCGGACTCGGCGATCACTCGAGCGACCGACGAGCTTCTTGACGCCGTCGGGTCGGGACGGATCCCCGAGGACCTCCCCCTGCCGCTCGGAGATGTCGTCGTCACCTACCCGGCGGGCACCTACCTGGACCGGGGCCATCGGCTCGCGCTCAGCATCATTCACGACTCGATCGAACAACGCCCCGTCTATTTCGCGAGTTCCGCCGGGTTGCTGTCGGAGCTCGGCCTGAGCGACTGGGGCGTCCGTCACGGCCTTACGACGAAGCTCGTGATGCGGGATCTGGACGCTGGGTCCCCGGAGGGATGGGTGCAGGGGACGGACCGCATGGGTGCCGAGTGGTTCGACATGGAGCGCAACTTCAAGCTCGTGCGGGAGGTGTATCGCTACCGCGGAATCCGGGACCGCGAGATCTGGCCGGATCGGAGCACGCTCAACATCCCGCTTCATTACCAGTTCCTGTTCGTGCAGTTGGCCGATGCCGCGGCTCTCGCCGAGCTGCCCACGGAAGAGGTGAGCGCCCTGGCGCAGGAGGCTGCCGCCTTCCGGGTCACGGCTCAGGGGGGGCTGCGCTACGTCCCTGCGGAGCAGTAGGGAGCCGCCACGCGGCACCGGGGCCGCGGGGGTGGAACCCGGACCCCGTCGCGGGGTGCAACTTTGCCAGATCCGACACCCTCCTATCGAGCGAGACATGCTCTTCTCCGATCGCGCCACTCCGGACCTCGAGCCGCTTGAGCTGACCCGATACGCACGCCACCTCTCGTTGTCCGAGATCGGGCTCGAGGGCCAGCAGCGCCTCAAGGCGGCCCGGGTGCTTGTCGTGGGCACCGGAGGCCTCGGCTCGCCCCTGGCCCTCTATCTGGCTGCGGCGGGAGTCGGCACTCTAGGCCTCGTCGATTTCGACGAGGTGGATGCCACCAACCTCCAGAGGCAGATCCTGCACGGGACCAGGGACGTCGGACGCGCCAAGCTGGAGTCGGCCAGGGACCGTCTGGCGGACATCAACCCCCACGTCGACGTGATCATGCATCCCGTGCGTCTGAGCTCCGCAAACGCCCTGGAGATTCTGGCGCCGTACGACATCGTCGTGGACGGGACCGACAACTTCCCGACGCGCTACCTGGTCAACGACGCATGCATCCTGACGGGAAAGCCGAACGTGTACGGTTCGATCTTCCGCTGGGAAGGACAGGTCTCGGTCTTCGGACTCGACGGGCCCTGTTACCGCTGCCTCTTCCGGGAACCGCCTCCGCCGGGGCTCGTGCCCAACTGCGCCGAAGCGGGCGTGCTCGGGGTTCTGCCGGGAATCATCGGCTCCCTGCAGGCTCTGGAAGCGGTGAAGCTCGTGCTTGGGAAGGGCCACACCCTGAGCGGGCGGCTCCTCATCTTCGATGCCATGGACCTGTCGTGGAGGGAGGTTGAGCTGCGCCGCAACCCGGACTGTTCGGTCTGTGGAGACTCCCCGACCCAAACGGGCCTCATCGACTACGACGACTTTTGCGGGCTCGGCTCTCGTGACGCCGATCTTTCCGAGCCGGCGGATGACGCCCCGGCCGATCGGTCGGGGGCCGGAGCGGAGCCCGCGGGCGTCGTGGGCGAGATCGCCCCGACGGCGCTGAAGGAGCGCCTCGGTGGAAAGGAGCCGCCGCTCCTGCTCGACGTGAGGGAGCCCTACGAGTGGGATATCGCGAGCCTGCACGAGTACGGAGACGTCCGCGTTCCGCTGGGTACTCTTCCAGCCCGCATGGCCGAGCTGCCCAGGGATCGAGGGATCGTCGTGTACTGCCGATCCGGAGCGCGGAGCCTCATGGCGGCCACCGCGCTCGTCAACGCCGGGTTTGGGCGCGTAGAGAACCTCACGGGGGGGATCCTGGCGTGGGCTGACGAGGTCGACCCCAGCCTCCCCAGATACTAGCCGGAGTCAGGCATACGCCTCCGTGCGAGAACGGTTGGGCCGTTCCTCGGTCACTCGATCAGAAGCTCGCGAGGTCCAGGACCGCTTCGAGCACGTCTCGGGGCTGAGGGAGGATCGCCTCCTCGAGTCGAGGTGCGTAGGCGACCCACGTGTCCAGCGAGGCGACGCGCCGTACGGGTCCGTCGAGCCAGGGAAAGAGTTCGTCCGCGATCCGCGCCGCGATCTCGGAGCCGATGCCCCAGGAAAGCGAGTCCTCGTGGGCCAGGAGGACCCTGTTGGTCTTCTTGACCGAAGAGGCCACCGAGTCCATGTCGAGCGGCGAGAGCGTCCGCAGATCGATGACCTCGCACTGGATTCCGTGCTCGCCCGCCGCCGTCTTCGCGGCGTCCATCGAGCGCTTCACCAACGCCCCGCACGTCACGATCGTGAGGTCCGAGCCCGGACGGACCACCTTCGCCTTGCCGAGGGGTATCATGAAATCCCTGCCCGGATAACGGGCCTTGTTGTGGACCTGCCGGTAGAGGTGCTTGTGCTCGAGGAAGATGACCGGGTCGTCGCAGCGGATCGCCGTCCTGAGCAGCCCGTTCGCATCCAGCGCGTTCGACGGCAGCACCACGCGGAGTCCCGGGGTGTGCGTGAAGAGCGTTTCCCCGGTCTGCGAGTGGTACGGTCCTCCGCCCTTGAGGTATCCGCCGTACGGAACTCGGATCACGACGGGGGCTGAAAACGCCCCTCCCGTCCGGTAGCGCATCGTCGCGAGCTCGTTCCGGATCTGCATGAAGGCGGGCCAGATGTAGTCGAGGAACTGAATCTCGATCACCGGCTTGAGGCCACGCTGGGCCATCCCGATCGCTCGCCCCACGATGCTGGCCTCGGCCAACGGAGAGTTGAAGACGCGCAGCCCGCCGAACCGCTTCTGGAGCCCGTAGGTGACCTTGAAGACTCCTCCCTTCCCCTTGACCTCGCTGAGCACCTCCTCGCGGGAGGCGTCGGCCACGTCCTCTCCGAACACCACGATCCGGGGATCTCTCTCCATCTCGTCCCGCATGCATGCGTTCAGGAGGTCCACGACCGTCAGGTTCCGGTCGTCGGTGAACTCGGGTTCGTCTTCGCTGTCGAATCCGGGTCCGGCCGCGTCGATCTCTTCGGAGTAGAGGTGCCGAAGCGCGGTCCCGGGGTCCGGCTGGGGATGGCTGAGAGCCTCGTCGGCGGTAGCCGCCACGTCGGCCGCGATCTCAGACTCCAAGAGGTCAAGCTCCCGGGGCGTCGAGATGCCGCTGTCGATGAGGAGCGCCCGCATCTTGGGGAGCGGATCCCGCCTCGCCTCATCCTCGCGCTCGGCCTTGCGCCGGTACATCCGCTCGTCGTCCGACATGGAGTGCGAATACGGGCGGGTCGTGTGGGCGTGAACCAGCGCCGGGCCCTTGCGCGCGCGGCAGTGAGACACCGCCTTTCCCGCGGCCGCGTAGCTCTCCACCACGTCGGTGCCGTCGCACTCCACGACCAGAAGGTCCGGGAATCCAGCCACGAGCTTGGAGATGCTCCCCCCCGCCGTGTTGACCTCCACCGGGACGGAGATGGCATACCCGTTGTCCTCGATGAGGAAGACGAGCGGCAGCTTGAGGTTGCTCGCGATGTTCAGGGACTCCCAGAACTCGCCCTCGGACGTGGCCCCGTCTCCCCCGCACACGAGGACGACCTCGTCCTTCCGGGGCCGCACGACCTCCCTCCCGAGATCACGGATGACTCCGGCGCGTTGGCCGGCGTCGGCGGCGCCGACCGCTTGAAGAAACTGCGTGCCGGTTGGAGAGGACGAACTCGCGATATGCAGCCGCGGATCGCCGAAGTGAGACGGCATCTGACGGCCCGCGCTGTTCGGGTCGGCATGGGCCCCGACGGCTCCGAGGAGGTGGTCCAGGGGGGTCTGCCCGAGGGCCAGGGCCAAGGCCCGGTCGCGGTAGTAGAGGTAGAACCAGTCGTAGCCGCTGGTCAGATGGGCGGCCATGGCGACCTGTATGGCTTCGTGGCCGGCGCCGGAGATCTGGAAGAAGATCTTGTTCTGCCGCTTCAGCGCGATCTCGCGGTCGTCGAGCCGGCGGGCCGTGACCATCGTGCGGTAGGCCTCCAGGAGCCAATCGGGATGGAGGCCCGGGCCCTCCACCGTGGCGATGTTCTCCTGCTCCTTCTCGTTTGCTCGCATCGATGTCCCGATATCCAGTTACCGTCGCACCGCCCCCAACATAGCCAATCGCCCGAAGAGGGTGGAGCGAGCCCCCGCCACGCTACGACCTCCGTGCAGTACGCGCCATGAGTTGCCCGGCCAGGGCGTCCGGCTCGGCGACGGGTGCCCGACAGGCGTAATTCTCGCACACGTAGGCCGTGGGCTTCCCGTCCCGCATCCCGCGACCCTCGAGAAGTGGGACGGTGTGGTCGAGGATCTCGCCCGGGGCCGCGTTGGCCAAGGTCCGGTTGGGAAGATAGGTCGCGAGGGCGGCTCCGAGCAGGGCGCTCGTGCCCGGGTCGTGCCGCTCGCCGATGATCGCGATCTCGACGGGAGGAGCCACGGCGCGGTCCAGCGCCGAGAGAAGACGACCGAAAGCCGCCGGGAACCGCGCCAACGATCCGGACTCGCGGTCGAGAATCCGCTCGGCGACCTCTCGATGCCGGCCGTCGCCGAAGAAGTGAGCCGACCTGAGGAGGAGTTCGACGGCGAGGGAGTTTCCCGACGGGGTCGCGTTGTCCATGATGTCGCGGGGTCTGACCACCAGCTCTTCGCCATCGGACGGCGCGTCGTAGAACACCCCGCGCTCCTCGTCCCAGAACTGCTCGAGGATGCGGTCCGCGATCCAACGGATCTCGTCGATCCAGCGCGGATCGAGGCTGACCTCGTACAGGGTCGCGAGAGCGTTGCCGATCGCTCCATAGTCCTCGAGGAAGGCGTCGATGCGTGCCTGCCCGTCCTTGTAGGATCGGCGCAGCCGCCCTTCGGTGCGCATCTCCGAGAGCACGAACTCGAGCCCCTCGGCGGCGGCCTCGACGTAGTCTTCGCGGCCGAGGGCTCCGCCGGCCTCGGCCAGGGCGCGAAGCGCCATGCCGTTCCAGCTCGCGAGGATTTTCTCGTCGCGCAGGGGGGGCTCCCTGAGGTTCCGGGCTTCGAGCAGCCTTCCTCCCGCCTCTCGCAGGAGCGAGGCGAGTTCGCCCGGCTCCACGCCTTCGCTCCGAGCCACCGCCCCGAGGTCGTGAGGCAGGTGCAGGATATTTCGGCCCTCGAAGTTCCCTGCCTCACTCACGTCGTAGCAGCGCTCGAAGAGCGCGGCGAGCTCGTCGTCGAGCACGTTCCGGATCTGGGCGGGCGTCCACAGATAGAAGACCCCCTCCTCGCCCTCCGAATCCGCGTCGAACGCGGAGTAGAACCCCCCGTCCGGAGCGCGCAGGTCACGTAGCATGTGGCCGAGCGTTCCCTCCGCCACCGCGCCCAGTTCCGAGTCTCCGGTGACCTGAAAGGCGTTCAGGTAGACCCGTGCCAGGAGGGCGTTATCGTAGAGCATCTTCTCGAAGTGGGGCACGAGCCAGCGGGCGTCGACCGAATAGCGGTGAAACCCGCCGGCCAGATGATCGTAGAGGCCGCCTCGCGCCATCTTCCGGAGCGTATGCGCGACGATGCCGAGCGCCTGGTCGTCGCCGGTGCGGGCATGGACCCTCAGGACGAACTCCAGCGTCACGGGCTGGGGGAACTTCGGCGCCCCCCCGAATCCTCCGTGGGTGGGATCGAAACGGGACGCCATGAAGCGGTGCGCATGATCAAGAAGATCCCTTCCGGCGAGTCGGTCTCCGTCCCCGCTCACCGGTCCTTCTCCCGCCTCGAAGCTGGAGCGCTCGAGGATCGTCCGCAGCTCTCTCGCGTTCTTCCGTACCTCGTCCCGTCTCTCCCGGTAGGCGTTCTCGATGGCGCCGAGGACCTGACGGAAGGAGGGCATCCCGTGTCGTGGCTCCGGCGGAAAGTACGTACCGCCGTAGAAGGGCTCACCCTCGGGCGTCAGGAAGGCCGTAAGCGGCCAGCCTCCCTGTCCCGACATCGCCTGAACGGCTCGCATGTACACCGAATCGACATCGGGCCGCTCCTCCCGGTCCACCTTGATGTTGACGAAGCCCGCATTCATGAGCCGGGCCGTCGTCCGATCCGCGAACGACTCCTTCTCCATGACGTGACACCAGTGGCATGCCGAGTATCCGATGGAGAGGAGAACAGGCACGTCGCGAGCCTTCGCCCGGGCGAAGGCCTCGCTTCCCCAGGGGTACCAGTCCACCGGATTGTCGGCGTGCTGGAGGAGATATGGGCTGCTTTCTTGAGCCAGACGATTGGTCACGGACGACTCCGGCACCTGAGTGATCCAGCACCTTAGCGGACCCCGGGCGATCCAGCCACCTACGCCGATGCGTTCGCCGCCCCCCCGCGGTCCCCGTGGAACTTGTCCGTCACGATGATCGTCTTACTTTTCTGGGGTCGCTGGCGCACTTCCTGGAATCAGGTGTTTCCGGAACCCTCTTCCGCGGACACGCCACGGTGAGCATCCGCACGGGACCGGCGTATTTCAGCCTGGCAATGGCAGCCATGAAGCGGCCGTGGCTCGTGCCGGGACTCCTGCGCACCGCTTGGGCGTTTCGGTCGAAGCGATGGTACCTACGGCCTCCCTTTCTCCCCGTTCCGCCGCGGGTCTACTTGAGATGGCGCATGGAGACGGCATACGGAGATGCGGACGCCAGGATTCCGCCGGACGAGATCGAGCGATATGTCCGCTGGGGAGAGGAGATGCGGAAACGCATCAGAGCGAAGCCGGGGGAGTGACCCACCTCGCGATCGTCGGGGGCCCCGGATCCACCTGCCAGGTTCCCCACCGCCGGTGGCCGATCTTCGGCGAGGAGGCGCCGACGCGAGTCCGCGCTCGCTCGCTCGACGTTGGCCGGATCGACCACTGGGGGGGCGGTCGCTCGACGGACCCCCCGGTCCCCTGCCAGCGTGCGCCTTGCCATGATCGAATGGATCGGCGCCAACGTGGCCGCCTACGGTCCCCTTCTCGTCGGCGTGATGGCGCTCTTCGAGACGGCCCTGATCATCGGACTCGTCCTGCCCACGGAGCCGACGATCATTCTGGCCACGGCCTTTGCGCTTGAGGGTCACTTCAGCTTCTCGGCCGTGGTGGTCGCCGCGTTGGGGGGTGCTCTCGTGGGCGACTCCTGCGGGTTCGTGCTCGGGCGCTTCGGTCGACGGAGATTCCTGAGGAGCAGGGGGCGCGTGGGCCGGATGGCTCGCCGGCATCAGGACCGTACGTCGCTTCTCTTCGGGCGACACGGCGTGCTCGCCATCAGCCTCGCCCGCATGATCCCCTTTGCGCGCACGCTGATGCCGCTCGCTGCCGGATCCGCCCGACTCTCATACCGGCGCTTCCTGGTATTCGACGTGCTCGGCGTCGCGGGTTGGGGGATCGTGGGCCTGGGGTTCGCGTATGGAGCCGCCCGAGGTTGGGAGATCGGAGTGGAATCGTTCGGCATCGGGTGGGCGACGGCCTTGGTGGTTGCGGCGGTTGTGCTGTGGATGCTTGTGAGGCGCCGCCTCCGGCCGGTGGCCCGGCCGGAGGCGCTGTCCGTCGGCCTGACCGGCAACATCGCAGCCGGCAAATCCACCGTCGCCGACTACTGGGCGAACGAAGGTGTGCCGGTCGCAAGCGCCGACGAGCTGTCCCGTGCGGTCGTGAAGCCCGGGAGTCCCGGTCTGGCCGCGATCGTCGAGGCCTTCGGGAACGAAGTGCTGGGCGAGAACGGAGCCTTGGACCGACGGAGGCTACGAAAGCGGGTTTTCGAAGACGCGGAGGCGAAGGCCGCCCTCGAAGGGATTCTGCATCCGCGCATCTGGGTGGCCCGGGACCGGTGGATGAGACGGCGGCTCAGCGAGGGGGCGACGCTGACCGTGGCGGAGGTTCCGCTTCTCTTCGAAGCGGGACTCGAGGGCGACTTCGACGCGACCGTCGTCGTGGACGCACCCGCCGACGTGCGCCTCGCACGCCTCACGGAGGGAAGGGGGCTCGATCCCCTGGAGGCGCGGACGATCATGGCCAGCCAAATCGATGCGGACCTCAAGCGTGGGAAGGCCGATCACGTCATTCGCAACAGCGGCAGCCTTCGGGAGCTCGAGGCGTCGGCCGGCCGGCTTCTTGCGACCCTTCGGAAGGCGGCCGGGGAAGGGGCCGGCAGGCCCTCGCCCGCCCGGCTCAGAATCGATCTGCACAACCACACGAGGGCGTCCTTCGACTGCCGCTCGGACCCCGAACGCGTGATCGCGGCGGCTCGAGCGAAAGGCGTTGATCGTATCGCCATCACCGATCACAACCGGCTGGGCTTGGCGCTGGAACTGGCGCAGGAGTTCCCCGCCACGGTGATTGCCGGCGAGGAGGTGAAGACCGCTGAGGGGATCGATGTGATCGGCCTCTATCTTCGGGAGGAGATCCCGAAGGGGACATCCGCAAGGGAGGTTTGCCGGCGGGTGAGGGAGCAGGGAGGCCTCGTCTACCTCCCACACCCCTACGCCCGCGGCAAGGGTGGCGGGGGACGCTACGCGGAAGAGCTTGCTCCCCTGGCCGACGTGATCGAGGTTTTCAACGCGCGGCTCCATCCGGGCAGGCTCAACGAGCCTGCGGAGGAGCTCGCGGCTCGTTGGGGCAAGGCACGGGGAGCCGGTTCGGACGCCCACACCGTGGGTGAGGTGGCCGCCGCGTTTGTGGAGGTGGAGGAGCACCCAAACGATCCGGCGGCCCTTCTCGGGGCGCTCAGGACGGCACGAGTTCGAGGCGTGACGGCGCCCTGGTCGGTGCACCTCGCCTCCACATGGGCGAAAGCGAGCAAGAAACTGCGGTTCTTCGAGTGACGTTCGATCATGGCCTACCAGACTCCCGAAGCTAGGCATGCGGCCGTCGCGGAGGTTCTGGAGGCACTCGACGGCGTGAAGGGGGCGATCCTCACCACGCACGTCCACGCCGACGGCGATGCCATCGGATCCGAGGTTGCCCTGGCGGCGTGGTTGCGCGCCCAGGGGGCGGCCGCGCACATCGTGAACCCGACTCCGGTGCCCCAGGGGCTGCGCTTCGTCGTGCCGGACGCGTCGTGGGTGGTGGATCCGTCGGCCTCCCGCGCGCGCGAGTTGCGCGCCCGAGCCGACGTGGCGGTCGTCCTGGACGCGGGTGAGGTGCCGCGCATTGGGCGGGTGATGTCGCTCATCGAGGGGCTCGATACCATCGTTGTCGACCACCACCCTCCAGGGGATGAGCCGATCGCCGGGGTTTCGTTCCGAGACCCGAGCGCGTGCGCGACCGGGGAGCTCGTATTCGACATCCTGAGAGCTGGCTGTGGTCCGTGGCCTGCCGAGGCCGACCTTGCCCTGTATGTGGCCATTCTGACCGACACCGGATCCTTCCGCTTCAGCAACTCCTCTCCGGCGAGTCACCACATCGTGGCTGAGCTGTTGGACCGCGGCGTGAGCCCCGACGACACCTATCGTCGGGTGTACGGGACCTTCCCACTTCGACGGCTGCGTCTGCTTCGTGAGGCTCTGGGAGAGCTGCACGTCGATCCCGGCCGCCGGGTCGCATGGATGACCGTACGCCCCGAGGTCCACGAGGAGCTGGGCGCCACGGCCGACGACCTGGCGGGGCTCGTAGACTATCCGCGATCGGTGGAAGGAGTGGAGGTGGGCCTCCTCTTTCGGAAGACGGCGAGGGGTGGTATCAAGATCTCGTTCCGCTCCAACGGGCAAGTGGACGTGAACGAGCTTGCTCGCCGTCTCGGCGGCGGCGGACACGTGCGCGCCGCGGGCGCTCTGGTCGAAGGGGCTTTGGATCAGGTGCGAGCCGATGTCGTGGCGACGACCCTCGAGGCAGTGGAGCGAATGCGCTCTGAGGGATAGGATATAGGGGCCGAGGGAGAGAGCGACTCTGGCCCGGCGGATGCAGTCGGTTCGGGCCAACAACGCGGGGGAGCCGCGCGGTGAAGGGTGATCGAGGTCCCGGAGTACCGGAAGCGATTCCGAGGACGCTCCTTCTGGTGGCTCGGAGACTGGGCGAAGGCGAGATCGACCGCCTGTGGGTTTTTCCGCCTCTCATTCGTGGCCGGAAGGAGTGGGGCCTGGTGGCGGCCAGCTGCTTCGCACAAGACGGTGCCCGGAGGCTCTTCACAGCGCCGTACTCGGCTCAGAGGACGGGCATGGGCCTCACGGTGGAGGCGGGGATGGCCGAGGAGGGCCGGAGTCCGCCGGAGCGGCTCCCTCAGGTGATGAGTGGTGTAGCACGGAGGAGCGAGATCGATCTTGGCGAGCCACGCACCATCGAGATCGCAGGCGATCCGGCGCGGTTTGAGGCGCTGATGAACGAGTTCGACCCGTCGCTCATGGAGGGCGTCCTGACGTGAAGACAGTCCACGACCCTTCGCCGTTCGCCCGGCTCTTCGCGCGATACTTGAGGGAAGAGGGGCTGCCTGTGACGCATCAGCGCGACGCCGTGGCACGAGTCGTCTTTGGCTCGGACGACCACCTCTCGGTCGACGACATCGAGCGCGTACTCCGATCGAGCGGTCGGAGGATCGGGAAGGCGACGATCTACCGGACTCTCGATCTGCTGGTAAAGAGCAGGCTCGTGGCGGAGCATGACTTCGGCGAAGGCTTCAAGCGGTATGAGCATCGCCTCTCGCGGGAGCCGATCCACGAGCACCTGATCTGTCTCAACTGCGGCAAGGTCCTTGAGTTTCAGAGCCCGGACCTGCACAGAATCGAGGCCCTCGTCACCGCCCGTCACGGCTTTCGGCCCGCCCATCACAAGCTGGAGATCTACGGCCTGTGCAAGGAGTGTTCGGACGCCGGAGTCGAGCTCTCCCCCGGGGGCCTGGCCTGCCCGGTCGAGACGCTCTAGCATCACTGCGCCCGCTTCCCCCGCTCCCGTGCCCAATCGCAGATCCCGCCGAAGCCGAGTTCGTGGCTTCAGACCCGAGAGCGGTTCGGTCCGCCACACGGATCTTCCGCCAGGTCTCTCAGACCTGGCGTGGGAGCTTCCGCACTCGTTCTTGGGGCTGGATGAGGAAGCGAGCGACTTCGGCCGATGCAGGGCCGTCATCCTGCCCGTCCCCTACGAGACGACGACCAGCTACGGCGGAGGGGCGCGCAGGGGGCCCGCCGCCATCATCGAGGCGTCCCGCTACATCGAGCTCTACGACCAAGAGCTCGATGGCGACGTCTCGAGAGCGGGCGTCCACACCCTCCCGGCCCTCGAGCTGACCCGTGACGGCGCCCCGGCCGCCATGGCAGAGCTGGCGAGCGCCTACGCCCGCGTGGTCGAGGGGCTCGAGGACCGGTTCCTGATCATGCTCGGCGGCGAGCACGCGATCTCTGCACCGGCGATCCGAACCCACGCGGCTCGCCTCGGCCGTCTCAGCGTGCTTCAGCTCGACGCCCACGCCGACCTCAGGGCCGAATTCGAGGGATCGGCCCATTCCCACGCCTGTGCCATGGCACGCGTCATCGACGTGGCGGACCTGGTTTCGGTCGGCGTGCGGGGGGTGTGCAGGGAAGAAGTCGAAGTCGCCCGCCAGCACGACTCGATCACGCTGATCTGGGCCGACGAGATGTGGAAGGACGACGGATGGATGGATCGGGCGCTGGCCGCTCTTGGGGACCCGGTGTACCTGACCCTCGACGTCGACTACTTCGATCCCTCCCTCGTGCCGTCGACTGGGACCCCGGAGCCCGGAGGAGGCGCTTGGTACCCCACGCTCCAGTTCCTCAGGCGCGTCTTCCTTGAACGAACGGTCGTGGCGTGCGACGTCGTTGAGCTCGCCCCCGCTCCGGGCATGCATGCACCGGACTTCCTGGTGGCGAAGCTGGTGTACAAGCTCATCGGATACCGCTTCGACGCCGAGGCTGGTCTGACCGACCCACGGCCCCGATGAGTCCGCACCGATGACGCCGCGATCCGCCGTGGATGGCGGAAGGAGTGGCTCCGACGCTGGCCGACGGGGCCGCCCCGCCGGGGGTGGTCGTCATCGGCCTCCCTGCTCCGGTCTCGGAGGGGCTGGGCTAGGTTATGGTGGTGGTGGGCGGTCATCGGCGTGCGAGCTCCGGTTCTCCGCTCCGAGCATCCGGAATCCGAGCGAAGGGACGCCCGTTCGTCGGGTCCGCCGAAGCGAAGGCCTAGATCTACAGCAGGACAGAGCGCAGGTGGGCGGCATAGGCTGATGACCGAGCCGGTTGGAATCGTCGTAGCGTTGATGGCCGGAGTCTTCTCGTTCCTGTCGCCGTGCGTGCTCCCTCTGGTCCCCAGCTACCTGTCGTTCGTGACGGGAATGTCGCTCGAGGACCTAGAGGGGGGAGTGGACCGCAGGGCGACGCTCGTCCACTCGCTTCTCTTCGTCGCGGGCTTCAGCGCCATCTTCGTCTCGCTCGGAGCCTCCGCCTCGTTCCTAGGCCTCTTCTTGCGCCACTACGAAGTGTGGATCGCGCGCATCGGTGGGGTCCTGATCGTGGTTCTGGGACTTCACCTTGCCGGCGTACTCCGGATTGCTCCGCTCATGCGAGAGCGAAGGCTCCGCGTGAACAACAAGCCCGCGGGATACGTCGGGACACTGGGAGTCGGCGCGGCCTTCGGCGCAGGATGGACACCGTGCATCGGGCCGGCTCTCGGGGCCATACTCACCCTCGCCGGAACGCAGGACACGGTGTGGTCGGGCGTCATGCTGCTCGGCGTGTACTCGATGGGTCTAGCGGTCCCCTTCCTACTCTCGGCGCTTACTCTGGACCTCTTCCTGCGCACGTTCTCACGGTTCCGCGGTCTTGTGCCCGTTGTCGAGAGGGCCTCGGGGGTGATGCTCATCATGCTGGGCCTCCTGCTCGCGACCGGCTCGTTCTCGATACTCAGCGCGTACTTGATCCAGTTTACGCCGGAGTGGGTGCTCAGGCGGATCTAGCGAGCGGGCGCAGCACGCCTCCGTCACCGATGGTCCGCACGAGGCTCGGCTCGAGCTCTGGCCCCGGCACTCGGTTCCGGGGTGTCCGGAGCAGGTTCCGACCGCGGCCATGAGCTCGGGGCGCCGGGTCTCCGCCCGACGATCCGGCCCGCGGTCGAGGACAACGGAGGTGGGACCGCCATCGCGGGATCCGGCGGGTCGCGGGGGCCTCGGTCTGGGTGTCGGACGGGCTGAGGGCGTCGTCGAGGATCGGGATCGCCGCGTCCCGAACCCTCGCGGCCCCCGCGACGGGGGCGGTTTCGACGATCGGAAACGCGAGGACGTGGGCGGCGCCAGCCCGCCCCGAAGCCCCGGCCCGCCCGTCGCTGCCCTCATCGCCTAGCAGTCCGTGGATAAAGTCCATCCCGCGAGGTCTTTGGGAGTGAGTTAA
>CAZNEI010000008.1:0-75558 GCA_964572045.1 uncultured Gemmatimonadaceae bacterium | reverse complement strand
TGGAAGGGGTTGATCGCATACAGGGGGAGTCCGGCCTTCAGGAGGGTCTCCTCGAAGTCTCGGTGAAAGGGTCCGGAGGGTTCGTAGGCGATCCGGTCGACCCCGGAGCCGATCCACGCGATCAGCTTCCGGAAGCCGGCCGCATCGTTCGAGAACCGGGATACTCTCCCCTCGGGCGCCGCGAAGGCGTCGAGCCAGTCCTTGGAGATGTCGATCCCGACGGTCTGGGGGATGGTGCTCATCTGTTCTTCCCTACCGAACGGATTCGCACCCTCGACGAGATCCGGGCCGTCCTCGACGACTCGAAGCATCCCCGTTGGTCCTCCGGCTCTTGCAGCGTCGGAAGACGAGATCGCGGCGCTTGGGGGCACCGGCTCG
Source organism: uncultured Gemmatimonadaceae bacterium (assembly GCA_964572045.1). GTDB lineage: Bacteria > Gemmatimonadota > Gemmatimonadetes > Longimicrobiales > Gaopeijiaceae > CBDCKR01. The sequence goes on along the minus strand of CAZNEI010000008.1, from coordinate 75,180 downwards.
GAACGTTCCGCCCTCGGCACCCGCGAGCGGTCGACCAAGACGAGAGCTCCAGCCGCTGGATCCTTAGGCGAGGAACCGGTCGGGGTCACGGCAGCTCTTGAGTCAGGACACTCTTCCCTTGGGATGGGCTTCGTGATGGCGCCGCGTCAGAGGGCTCGGAAGTTGGGAACGGCACGCAGGCTCCCGAGCGCTTCACGCATCGTCGGGCAAGACAGACCGAAGAAGTGCACGCAGCTGATGCACCTCGAGCGCTCGAGCTCTCTGAACCGCTTCCTCATACGACTCCTCAATGATGATGGCCGCTGTGCGTCGCGCCGGCTCCTCGCCCTCGCTGTCGGCGGGCGCGAAGCACAGACGTCCCCGATAGCGTGACGCCTGCGTCGGGTCGTTGCTGAACTCAAGGTACACTTCCCAGAAACGACGGTCGTAACTGATGGTGGCGACGTGCTGTCCGTTGGGGGGAGCCGGTGGTCTCCGAGGGTCCGTCGGGGTCGTCATGTCAGAAAAGCTAGTACGGTCGCCCCGGCCCCGCTATGGAGCGAAGCCGAAGCAGCCAAATCCGATTCGTTTTTCGAAAGGCACGGCGCACTTCTGCTCGAGCGTTCCTATGTCCTTTTCGGGTGAATCGTCCAGGACCTCCCCGCCGAAGGCCGACGGAGTTTCGGGGAGCGGACATCTCCCAGTGGTGTTCGACGGGATTCCGGGTGGCATCATCATAAAGGGCTGGGAAAGCTCGAACGCCGTGTCGTCCGACGTCACGTTCCCGCTCCTCATGGCCTGAAGGAGAGACCGAAAGCGGTGGCCAAGGGCGTGGGGCCAGGATCGCCTTGCCGACCCCAGGGACGTTCCTCGACGAGACTGACCCTGCGCCAAGAGAGCGGCCGGGGCGAGGTGCACGACCACCTTCGCTTGTCGCGGAAGACGTGCTCGACTTCGCCGCTCAGTACGGGCGGGAAGAGGCGCTGGCGGGCAGGGCGCTCGGAGCGGTAGTGCTGTCCGCCAAATCACTCTCCCACAAGAGGTTTGGGCAAGCCAGTCCGAGGTGGAGAGGTATCGCACTCGTGCGGATAAAGGCCTCCTTTTCCGCCTCGAAGATGAGCGTTGACACCACCTCGAGGCTCCGGTAGCTTCCTGCCGTTCAAGACAACGGCTCTCGCTCTCACCCATCCCTTCCCCGAACGGCAGGGCTCTATGACGAAGCGATGGATAATCGTGTCGATCGTTGCGCTCACGGCCCTGGGGTCCCTGGCCTTCGTTCAGACGCAGGACACGACCGAGGCGCCGGCATCGGCAGACGCCCAATCTCAATCGGGCCAGACTCTCGACGCAGTCGCCCAGCCCATCGCTTTCCCCCATGACATCCACGCCGGAGTGGATCGGATCGACTGCCAGTACTGCCACTTCTCGGCGGAGCGATCGGTGGACGCAGGAATTCCCCCGGTCCGAACCTGCATCGGGTGCCATCAGATCATCGGCGGAACAGACGAGCGGCAGCAGGCCGAAATCGCGAAGGTGCGCCAATACTGGGCCAACCAGGAGCCGATTCCATGGGTCCGGCTTTACAAGGTCGCCGACCATGTCCGCTTCCCGCATATGAGGCACGTCGCTGCCAACGTCGACTGCGCCGAGTGCCACGGCCCGGTTCAGGAGATGGGCGTCCTTGTGGAGGTCAACCAGCCTCTCAGCATGGGCTGGTGCGTGAGCTGTCACGTCGAACAAGACGCTTCTAGGGATTGTGCGGTCTGCCACTACTGATGCCGGAACCGACTCGATGAGCAACGGACTGAAGAGACGCGACTTTCTGAAGGTTCTCGGTGCGGGAGGGGCCGGCGCTGGCCTCGCAGGTTGTTCCACCGAGGGCGTCGAACGGCTGCTTCCGTACGTAGTGCCGCCCGAGGAGATCACCCCGGGGGTGGCGACGTGGTACACCTCCGTGTGTGGCGAGTGTGAAGCCGGCTGCGGAATGTGGGTGCGCACGCGTGAGGGGCGAGTGGTTAAGGTCGAGGGCAACCCCGGACATCCGGTTTCCGGAGGAGCACTCTGTTCACGGGGACACTCCAGTATTCAGGGACTCTACAACCCCGACCGTTTTGGAGGCCCGATGCTCCGCCAAGACGGTGAGATGCGCCCCGTCTCCTGGGACGAGGCAGAGCAGATACTGGCCGAGCGCCTCGGCGCGGCGGCGCAGCACGTCCTCTTGACCGGCTTCGCCGGGCCTGCGCTTATGGCGGTTTTCGAGGAGTTCGCTGGAGCAACCGGTGGAGCGGTGAGACGCGTCGACGCTCTTGCCGAGGCCCCGCTTCGCGAGGCCGGGCGGATTGCATTCGGACGGGATGTGATTCCGTGGCACGATATCGCGGCGGCGCGCTTCCTGGTCTCCTTCGGCGCGGATTTCCTGGAGAGTTGGCTCTCGCCGGTGCGAGACGGGCGCGCCTTTGCCCGCATGAGCGGCGTCAGGGAGCAGGGTGCGAAGGGGCGCTTCGTCTTCGTGAGCCCGAGGCTCTCGTTGACCGGCCAGAACGCGGATGAGTGGTTCCCGGTAAGGCCGGGGAGCGAGTCACTCGTCGCCCTCGCCATGGCGAACGTCATCTCTGGAGCCGGCGCCACTGCAGGTCCTTACCGCGACATCGTCAGCGCCTACACTCCTGAGAACGTTGCGGATGCCACCGGCATCGCCTCCGAGAGCATCCGCGAGGTCGCGCTTCGATTCGCCGATGAGAGCCCTAGCCTGGCGCTCGGACCGGGTGTGGCTGGCCAACATCGGAACGCAACGGCCGCCAACTTGGCTGTAGCGATCCTGAATGCTGTGGCCGGCAACGTTGGGCAAACGGTGCATTACAACTCCCCGCAGATGAGTGCGCCCGTGTTCGGGCACGATGGAGTGCGCCGGATACAGGTCGAGATCGAGAGCGGCGCGGTCGACGTCATCATGGTCCACGGCGCGAATCCGGTGTATTCCATGCCACGCTCCTCCGGATTCCGAGAGGCCTTCGAGAGTGTGCCCTTCAAGGTGTCCTTCGCCACTGCCCCGGACGAGACAGCTGCGCTCTCGGACCTGATCCTGCCCGACCGCCACTTCTTGGAATCTTGGGGCGACTCGTCGGTCCACCCCAACCTTATGGCTCTCCGACAGCCCGCGATGCAGCCCGTCCCTCTCTTCGACTGCAAGCAGGCGGGAGATGTGCTCCTGTCTGTGGGGAGGCGGATGAATCAGGACCCTGGCTCGGCCACGTTCTATGAGTGGCTCCGCGCGCGGTGGCGAACCTTGAGTGCCTCTGCTGGCCTCACCGACTTCGAAGCCTTTTGGCAAGAGGCGTTGAAGAGTGGAATGGCGGAGATCGGAACGACCCCAACCGGAGTATCGGAGCAGCTGCGGCAGCCGGACCGCGCCCTCGTCTTCGACCCTCCGGACTTCGACGGTCAGGGCGACCTCCACTTGATGGTGTACCCGTCTCCACGCTTCGGCGACGGATCGCTGAACGCGAACCGGCCTTGGCTCCAAGAACTACCAGATCCGGTGAGTAAGATCACCTGGCACTCCTGGGTCGAGATGCACCCCAGTCGGGCGGAGGCCACAGGGCTTAGGGACGGAGATCTGGTAACGCTCTCGACCGATTACGGCTCGGTCGAGGTGCCCGTTTGGACGTACCCCGGCATCCGCGACGATGTGGTCGCCGTACCGATGGGAGGTGGGCACGAGGGTGCCGGCCGCTTCGCGGACGAGACCGGCGTGAACCCTCTCGACCTGCTTCCTCCGGAATTCGAGGCGCTGTCTGGAGCCCTCGTGCACTTTGCCACCCGCGTCACGGTCAAACCCACGGGGCGTCGCATGCGCATGGCCTCCATCTCGGGCTCGGACAGCCAGAGCAATCGGCCGATCGCACCCGCTGTCGCCTTGGCAGCGCTGAATGCCGAGGCCGTGCCGACCGAGACGGAAGGGGCGCACGGACCGCTGCAGGAGCTCCAGGAAGTCGGCGGGTTCGTGCCGGTGGTGACGGAGGGTCGTGCGGAGGATTTCCCGCTCCGAGGCGCCCGACATGGGGAGTACGGTGACCAGGAGGAGCCCCGATGGGCAATGACGATTGACCTCGACAAGTGCACGGGGTGCAGCGCGTGTGTCACGGCGTGCCAAGCCGAGAACAACGTGGCGTGGGTCGGCGAGCAGCAAGTGGCGATGGGGCGGGACATGGGGTGGATTCGCCTGGAGCGATACTATGAGGCTGTGGACGCCCACCATGCAGGCCCGGTGGACGTGCGCTTTCTTCCGATGCTCTGCCAACACTGCGGCAACGCGCCCTGCGAACCGGTCTGCCCGGTCTTCGCCACTTACCACACACCTGACGGCATCAACACCCAGGTCTACAACCGGTGCGTCGGGACGCGCTATTGCCTGAACAACTGTCCCTACAAGGTACGGGTCTTCAACTGGTACACGTACACAGACGAGGAGCCCGTGTACGAAGGTCTGGGCCATGCACCCGAACCCCTGAACTGGGCCTTCAACCCCGACGTGACGGTGCGGGAGAACGGCGTGATGGAGAAGTGCTCGTTCTGCATCCATCGCATCAGGGGCGCCGAGGACCGCGCCGCCGTCGAGGGTAGCGTGCTACGGGACGGTGACATCGTGACCGCCTGCCAGCAGAGCTGCCCTGCTGAGGCGATCGTCTTCGGCAACATCCGTGATCCCGGCGCCGCGGTGGCCCGGTCAGCCCAGAACGAGAGGGCCTATCGGGTGCTGGACGAGCTCGTCAACACTCAACCTGCCGTGAGCTACTTGAAGAAGGTGACGTTTCACGAAGTGGAATCGGACGCGCATTGATGGCGATCTCCACTGACGAACCGCGGGGCGCCGTTCCTCATCCAGACGTCCATAGCCTCAGGGAGGTCAACCGGGATGTCCTGAGGGCTCTCGATCGGCCGCGCCTCGGCTGGTGGCTGCTCTTCGCTCTGGCGCTGGCGGGACTCGGGATCTTCTTCGGGTCCTGGGGCTTGCAGATGTGGAAGGGTATCGGCGTGAGCGGGCTGACAAGCCCGGTGGGTTGGGGGGTGTACATCACCTCGTTTGTATTCTGGGTCGGCATCGCCCACTCCGGGACGCTGATCTCTGCGATCCTATTCCTCTTCCGGGCACCCTGGCGCCAGTCGATCTACAGAGCTGCGGAGGCGATGACCGTATTCGCGGTCATGACCGCCGGGCTCTTTCCGCTCATCCACGTCGGTCGGGTCTGGTACGCCTATTGGCTTATTCCGTATCCGAACAGCCGCTTCCTCTGGCCCAACTTCCGGTCACCGCTCGTGTGGGATGTCTTCGCCGTGACCACCTACTTTACGGTCTCGGCGGTGTTCTTTTACCTGGGGACGATCCCCGACCTCGCCGCGGCTCGCGATGCCGCAACCGGCTGGAGAAAGAAACTATACAAGGTCGTATCGCTTGGGTGGCGCGGCACCGACCGGGAGTGGCACCACTTCGGGAAGGCTTACATCTTCCTGGCTGCCTTGGCGACCCCTCTGGTCCTCTCCGTTCACTCCGTGGTCTCCTGGGACTTCGCGATGGCCATCGTGCCGGGTTGGCACGCCACCATCTTTGCGCCCTACTTCGTGGCAGGAGCGATCTTCTCTGGCGTGGCAATGGTGATCACGCTCACGGTGCCCCTCAGGAAGGTCTTCGGTTTCGAGGCCTACCTCACCACAAAACACTATGACGCGATGGCGAAGCTCTGTCTTCTGACATCGTTGATCGTCCTCTACGCCTATCTCTCAGAATTCTTCATGGCTTGGTACAGCGGCGAGGAGGTGGAGCGCGCTGCGTTCTGGCACCGGCTCTTCGGCCACTACTGGTGGGCCGCCTGGATCATGCTCATCTGCAACGGGATGATCCCGGGACTGCTCTGGTTGAAACGCGTGAGGTATTCGATCCCTGCGCTCTTCGTAATCTCGATCTTCATCAACATCGGGATGTGGTTCGAGCGCTACGTGATCATCGTCACCTCTCTGCACCACGAGTACGAGCCGTTCGCTTGGGGTGTCTACAGGCCGTCGCTCGTCGAGATGGGGCTCGGGCTCGGGAGCTTCGCTTGGTTCGGCTTCTGGTTCCTCCTGTTCACGCGCCTGCTTCCGCCCGTCGCCATTGCGGAGCTCAAGGAGGTGCTGCCCACACCCATGCGCACCGCGGGGCCGGCCCATCCCCTGGGGACCGGGAGTGGAAGATGAGCCCTACAACCAACACCGGCCTTCTGGCCTCCTACGAGTATGTGGATTCAGCTGTCGGCGCGATCGAAGAGCTGAGGGGGGCCGGGCTGGGACAGATCACTGCCTACATGCCCTATCCCGATCACCACATCGAAGAGGCTCTCGGCTACGGTCAAAGCCCCGTGCGTGTGTGGACGCTCACCGGAGGACTCTGCGGCGCGGCCGGAGGTTTCGCCCTCACCTCATTCACGTCGATGGACTGGCCGCTGGTCACGGGAGGCAAGCCGATCCTCTCGATACCCGCTTATGTGCCGATCGCTTTCGAGATGGCTGTTCTCTTCGGAGCGTTGGCCACAGTGATCGGGCTCTTCATCAACAGCCGGCTTCCCTACGTGAAGCCGATGGTGGTGTACGATCCGGAGTTCAGCGCCGGTCAGTTCGGAGTCTACGTGACCGCCCCTCCTGATCGTATCGGCGAGGCGAAGGAGATATTGCAGGGACAGGAGCCTTTGGAGCTGCGGGAGAATCCTGCGGGGGTGAGCCATGCTCGCTAGGACACGCCCGGGCGTGGTGTTACTGCTGTTCTATGCGACCACTGGCTGCAGCCCCCTAGACGACGTGATGGCTGAGATCTTCGGCCGCCACATGCGTGACTCCCGGTCCTTCGATCCCTACGAGAAGACGCTGGCTCCAGCTCCCAACAGCGTGCCGTTCGCGGCGGGCAACATCACTCCTGGGCCCGGCCAGCTGAACACCGGACAGCCCGAGCGGGGGGTCAATGCGCCCCCCTTTACCCAGGCCGACCTTTTCCAGCCCATCGTCCAGGCGTTGCCCAACCCGGTGGCGGCGACCGAGGCCTCGCTAGCCAGAGGGGAGGAGCTATTCCACCGCATGTGTGCCGTTTGCCACGGCGAAGAGGGCGTGGGAGCCCAAGCGTTCATCGTCGACAAGTACCCGCTGCTGACGGCATACAACCTGTCGGGCCCAGTGGTCGCGGCGTACAGCAACGGATACATCTACGGGATCATCCGGGTCGGACGCGGCCTGATGCCCCCCTACGGACACCAGATTAGCCACTTCGATCGCTGGAACATCGTGAACTACGTCCGCGTGCTGCAACGGCAAGCGGGCAACCCGCCGCCGCCGCAGGCGGGTGGAGGCGAGTAGCTGATGAGCCAGATAGCGGTCCCCACCGAAATCCCGGTTCGCTACCTGCCCCGCTCCAAGCGAGCCGACAGGCTCTTTCTGGCCACGTTTGTCCTGGGTCTGGCGGGGTTCATCTTCGGCCTGGTTACCGACTCGGGCCGCACCTGGGAGGCGTACGTCTCGAACTGGCTCTTCTTTACGGCGTTGTCGATGGGGGCCATGCTTCTGGCTGTGGCGACCTGGATCACGAAGTCAAAGTGGAATTGGTCGGTGCGCCGGGTCAGCCTCTCGTTCGTGGCCTTCCTCCCGATCTCGTTCGTCATGCTTCTCCCCATGCTGGGGCTCGGGGAGTCTTTTTTTCCGTGGATCGAGGAGATTCCGCACGATCCGATTCTCCAGAAGAAGGCGGCGTACCTCAATATGCCGTTCCTCGTGACCCGAAACCTAATCGGCGTGGCGGTCCTATTCGGCGTTTCGCTCTATTTTGCTTATCTCGCCCTCCGTCCGGACATGGGTTTGGTCACGGACGCCAGCGACGCGGATCCGGGACGAGCGGCGTGGCGCGCGCGACTGACGCAGGGCTGGAGGGGCCAGGAAGCCGAAGAGGTGCATTCCTACCGGCGCATGACAAAGCTCGCGCCCGGCTTCGTCATCCTCTACGCGATTACGTTGAGCCTCCTTTCCTACGACTGGGTCATGTCGCTGGAGCCTCACTGGTTCAGCACGATGATGGGTCCGTGGTTCTTCATGGGCGCGTTCTGGAGCGGCATCGCGGCGACTGCTTGTGCCGTCACGCTGCTAAAGAAGCAGGATGGCTATTTCGATAAGGCCATGGGGCGCCAGCAGCTCCATGACCTTGGCAAGCTCACCTTCGCCTTTTCGGTCTTTTGGGCCTACCTTTTTTTCGCTCAATACCTCGTGATCTGGTATGGGAAGCTGCCGTGGGAACAGGCTTGGATCATCCACCGGGCCGAGGAGCCGTGGGGGGGGCTGTCCGTGACGATGGTGGTGATGTGCTTCGTCGTTCCCTTCGGCTTTCTCATGGGGCGCAAGCCCAAGATGAACCCCGTGTTCTTGCGCTCCATCACCTTCGTGATCTTCGCCGGCCTTTGGCTGGAAAAGCACCTTATGGTGGCCCCGTCCCTCCGTGACCACGCCAAGCCCGCGCTTGGCGCGACAGAGTTCCTCGTCGCGCTCATGTTCCTAGGGCCATTCCTCCACGCGGTTCGATGGTTCCTCTCGACCTTCCCGGTTGTCCAGATCTGGCAGCCGATGGTGGATCCGGAGACTTTCGAGAGTGAGGTGCCGGTGAGAGTGCGCCGGTAGGCGGCATGCTTGAGAAAGGGTGGGCCGCATTGCCCGGGCACGTTGTGAGCCCGGGGACACCCGGTCGTCGGCGCACCTTCGGGTGGGCTCGTTCCTCGGCCATGCGCCATTCCGGGACATTGCGGAGGGCCAGATCAGGGCCGTGAAGAATCCGCGAGGCGCTCGGCTTCTGGTGGGAAGCGTGTCGTATCGGTGACCTCCCTCCTCGACCCACTGCCCCCAAGGACCGCCGACACACACGCATCTGACCAAGTCGAAGCAAGCGAAGGCGCCTAACCAGCTGGATCCTCAGGTATCTTGGCTCGGTCCGAGTGGCGCTCCATCTCGAAGCCGATGGCGCTCAGAAGGCGGGTTTCGCGGAGGTCGGGTTCGGCGCGGTTGAGCAGCGTGCGCAGCGTGCGCAGCACACCCTCGGGGCGTCGATCGCCCTTGAAGAAGTCGATGCGCTCGAAGCCGCGGGCCAAAGCCTCATACATTTGCTCCAAGTCGGCGTGCGTGGCCGGACCGGCGTCCCGCTTGTAACCCGGGAGTGGGGCCTCCTCTACGAGCGCGAGGTGGACCTCGTAACAGAGGACGAGGCAGGCCTGGGCAAGGTTGAGGCTGGGGTACGCAGTAGCCGTAGGGACCACGGCGATGGAGTGACAGAGGTCCAGACCTGAGTTGGTGAGCCCACGATCCTCACGGCCGAAGACCAGCGCTACCGGGCCGTGCAGGGCCCTTCGGGCCACCTTACGGGCCACGTCCCGGGGCCTCACGTAGTTGCGCGGAGCCGTCCGCGGGCGGGCGGAGGTGCCGACCACGAACACCGTGTCGATCAAGGCGTCCCGGAGAGTCTCGAAGGTCTGCGTAGACCCAGCCAGCTCTGCGCTTCGGTGTGCGATGCCAGTGATGCGGCGCAGATCGTACTCGTCGGGGTTCACCAGCCGGAGCTGAGACAGCCCCATGTTCATCATGACGCGCATCACCCCGGCTATGTTGACGACGTCCTTGGGCTCGTCCAGGACGACGACGACGTTTTCGAGGAGGGACGACACCTCAGCAGAGGGAATGGCTTACTGCTGGTCGTCGTCTTCGGTGGGCGACTTCAACGCGCGGTCTGCGGGCGGATCGTCGCCTCCCTTGAGCGCACCCTTGAAGTTCCTGATCCCTTCGCCGAGGCCCCGCCCGATCACCGGTATCCGCTTGGCACCGAAGAAGAACATCACCACCAGGAAAATGAGGATTAGCTCCCAAACCCCGAGACCCGGCATTATCGGAGCAAAGCCTTGGCGATGGTCTGAAGCTGCATGTTCGTCGTCCCCTCGTAGATCGTGCCGATCTTCGAGTCCCGGTACAGTTTTTCCACCGGATAGTCGCGGGTGAACCCGTACCCTCCAAAGAGGTCGATGCACAGGGACGTCACCCGCTGGGCCATCCTGGATGAGTGCAGCTTGGCCATCGCAGCGGGTACGGCGAAGTCGCCACCGGCATCCTTAAGCCGAGCCGCATTGTAAACCAGGAGCCGAGAGGCCTCAAGGTCAGTGGCCGCGTCGGCCAGCTGAAACTGCACGGCCTGGAACTTCCCGATGGGCTGGCCGAACTGCTCGCGTTCGTGGACGTACCGGAGCGTGTGGTCCAGCGCTCCTTGAGCGGTGCCAACCATCTGTGCGCCGATACCGATACGACCCTCGTTCAGCGTCTCGATAGCCACCTTGTACCCTCGGCCCACCTCGCCCAGCACCCTGCGACCTGGCACTCTCACATTCTCAAGGATGATCTCGGTGGTGGAAGAGGCCCGGATGCCCAGCTTGTCCTCCTTTTTTCCGACCGAGAATCCCTCCAAGTCGCGATCCACCATGAAGGCTGTGATCCCTCTGTAGCCGGCTTGGGGATCGACCGTCGCGAAGACGATGTAGGTGCCCGCCTCGCTCCCGTTCGTGATCCAGAGCTTCCGACCGGTGAGGAGCCAATCGTCCCCGTCCGGCGTAGCACGGCACGTTAGGGCGAATGCGTCCGATCCGCTCCCTGGCTCCGAAAGGGCATACGCCCCCACCATCTCGTTTGCGAGGAGCGGGAAATAGCGGGCCTTGAGCTCGTCCGCCCCCCAGCGTTGAATAGCGTTGACGACGAGGGTGTTCTGCACGTCGACCAGCGTCGCGACCGATGGATCGATCCGGGAGAGCTCCTCCACGACCAGCACGGACGTAAAGAAGCCCGAGTCCGCCCCGCCAAACTCCTCCGGCACCTCGATTCCCATTAGGCCCAACTCGAAAAGCATGGGCAGGAGTGAGGGATCGATCTCCTGGGCTTCATCCATGGCGGCGACAAGCGGGGCGACCTCTGATTCCGCGAAGTCCCTGACAGCCTCGCGGAACATGCGTTCCTCTTCAGACAACGAGGTGACCGCCGGACGTGGTTCACTCACAAGTGCTACAGGCATGAAAGCTGTCTCTTCCCGCACGGCGACGGGATGGGTTTCCGCAATTGCTTGACGGTCGGAAGTTACCCGCGGGCCCTGCGCGGGAAAAGGCGCGACGCCCGTCCTCAGCCCGGCTCGGGGCCGACCTCGTTCAACCTTGACGCTTCTCCGAAATCCTCTATTGTGACCGCCGAACACACTCGACTACTGGAGGAACGATGTCCGAAATCCCCGAGGGACTTCGGTATACGGAAGAACACGAGTACCTCAGGCCCGCCGATGAAGCTGGCGTCTACCAGGTCGGGATCACCGATTACGCCCAAGGGGAGCTCGGGGACATTGTCTTCGTCGAGCTCCCGGAGCCGGGGGAGACCTTCGACAGAATGGCGGTTTTCGGGACCGTGGAGGCTGTGAAGGCGGTGAGCGACCTCTACTGCCCGCTGGCAGGAGAAGTCGTGGCCGTGAATGAGGCCCTGGACGACGATCCCGAGCTTGTCAACACAGACCCCTACGGCGCGGGCTGGATGATCATGCTCCGGGTGTCCGACGAGAGTGCCGTGAGTGCCCTCCTCGACGCGCCCGGATACCAGGACTTGGTCGGCGAGTAGGAGCCGTATCTTTGGTCCTACCGCAGCGACGGAGCTCGCGGCAGGACGCTTCCCGAGGGAGGATATGTCGCTTGACATAGGTGCGAAGAGTCTTTTTGCCAGTCGACATCTCGGTCCTCGTGACGGGGAAGTGGAGTCGATGCTGGCTTCACTGGGAGTCGGCTCTTTCAGTCAACTGGTCGACCAAACGGTTCCCCCGTTGATCCGCTTCGAGGGCGATCTGGACCTCCCTGAAGCCACCCCGGAGCATCAGCTGCTGCGACGCCTCGAAGAGATAGGCTCCAAGAACCGGGTCTTCCGCTCATACATCGGGATGGGATACTCCGACACCGTGGTTCCGGGCGTAATCTCGAGAAACATCTTCGAGAATCCCGGCTGGTACACGCAGTATACCCCCTATCAGGCCGAAATCGCCCAAGGACGACTTGAGGCGTTGCTCAACTTCCAGACCATGGTTACCGACTTGACGGGTCTGGAGATCGCGAACGCTTCTCTCCTTGATGAGAGCACGGCGGCTGCCGAAGCCATGTCCATGCTCTTCGGGGCCACCCGAGACAACGAGCGCAATCGCTTCTTTGTATCCGAGTCCTGTCACCCTCAGACCATCGAAGTTGTCAAGGGGCGTGCCGGGCCGCTGGGGATCGAGATCGTAGTCAGTACGCACGACAACGCCGATCTGCCGTCGCTGGGCGACCGGCTCTTCGGTGCCTTGGTCCAATACCCGGACACGGACGGGGCGATACACGATTATCGCGCCTTCTGCGATGCCGTTCACGAGCACGGGGCGGGTGTCGTCATGGCGGCCGACATAATGGCCCTGACGCTCCTCACCCCCCCTGGCGAGCTTGGGGCCGACCTCGCGGTCGGAAGCACGCAACGCTTCGGGGTCCCGATGGCTTACGGCGGCCCACACGCCGCCTACCTCGCGGCCACCGACCGCTTCAAGCGCAAGATGCCCGGCCGGATCATCGGTGTCTCCGTCGACGCGGATGGGGGCCGCGCCCTACGGATGGCGCTGCAGACGAGGGAGCAGCACATCCGTCGCGAGAAGGCGACCTCTAACATCTGCACGGCGCAGGTGCTTCTGGCCATTATGGCCAGCATGTACGCTGTCTATCACGGTCCGGAGGGGCTGCGACGCATCGCCACGCGGATCCATCACCTAGCCGCCACGCTAGCGGATGGCCTTCGCAGGCTTGGGCACCGCCTGGTCCACGAGCATTTCTTTGACACTCTCAAGGTCGTGCCGAACGGCTTGACGGGAGACGACCTCCACCGTCGAGCGCGAGCGTTGGGGGTCAACATGCGCGACTACGGCGACGGGGCCATAGGGATCGCCCTGGACGAGAGGACCGAGCCGGAGGACCTTGAGGCTCTCATGTGCGTCTTCGGCGAGGGAGGGCCCGGGGGGGGCGGTGTGCCGAGTGCCGGCGCGCTGGCCGAGGAGGCGTCGCCGGCTCTCCCTAGCGCGCTGGAGAGGACGTCCCCGTTTCTGGAGCATCCGGTCTTTCACAGCCATCACTCCGAGACCGAGATGTTGCGGTACATCCACCGCCTTGAGGGTCGTGACCTGTCGTTGAACACGAGCATGATCTCGCTCGGATCGTGCACGATGAAGCTGAATGCCACGACGGAGATGATCCCTGTCACCTGGCGCGCGTTTGCGGGAATCCACCCCTTCGCTCCCGCGGACCAGACCGAAGGCTACAAGGTGCTTCTTGGAGATCTGGAGACCTGGCTGGCCGAGATCACGGGATTCGACGCCACCTCGCTGCAGCCCAACTCGGGTGCCCAGGGCGAATACGCCGGTCTCCTAGCAATCCTCGCGCTGCACGAGAGCCGCGGAGAGGAACACCGTCGCATCTGTCTGATCCCTTCGTCGGCCCACGGGACGAATCCGGCCAGCGCGGTCATGGCTGGAATGACGGTGGTGGTTGTGAAGTGCGACGAGATGGGCAACATCGACATTGACGACCTCACGGTGAAGGCCGATCGATACGCCCAGGACTTGGCGGCCATCATGATCACCTACCCGTCGACCCATGGAGTCTTCGAGACCGAGATTCGCACGATCTGCGAGATTGTGCACGAACGCGGCGGGCGTGTGTATCTCGACGGTGCGAACCTCAATGCGCAAGTGGGTCTGTGTCGGCCCGGTGAATACGGCGCCGATGTCTGCCACATCAACCTCCACAAGACGTTTGCGATCCCCCACGGAGGGGGCGGCCCGGGCGTCGGGCCAATCTGTGTGACTTCGGAGCTCGCACCGTTCTTGCCGGGGCACCCGCTTGTCGAAACGGGCGGGTCCAAGGCGATCCCGCCGGTGTCGGCGGCCCCGTGGGGGAGTGGTGGGATCCTTGTGATCTCATGGGCCTATATCGCGCTTCTCGGAAAGGATGGGGTGCGCCGAGCCACGGAAATGGCCATCCTCAATGCCAACTACATGGCCCACCGACTGCAGGACCATTTCGAAGTTCTCTACCGGGGTGAGCACGGACGCGTCGCGCACGAGTTTATCCTTGATCTGCGTCCGCTCAAGAAAGGCAGCGGGATTTCGGACGAGGACGTGGCGAAGCGACTTGTCGACTACGGGTTCCACGCGCCCACCGTGTCCTTTCCGGTGGCGGGCACGATCATGGTGGAACCCACGGAGAGCGAGTCGAAGGCGGAACTTGACCGGTTCTGTGACGCCCTCATCGCCATTCGCGCTGAAATCAACGAAGTCCGGTCCGGCAAGGCGGACGCCGGAGACAACGTGCTCAAGAACGCCCCCCACACTGCGGCGATGCTCACGGCCACGGAATGGGATCATGAGTATTCGCGCGAGAAGGCTGCCTATCCCGCGCCCTGGCTGCGAGACCACAAGTTCTGGCCTCCGGTTCGGAGGGTCAACAACGCCTACGGAGACCGGAACCTAGTATGCGTTTGCCCACCCCTTGAGGACTACGCTTGACCCGACCACGGACACTGCCTAGCCGAAAGGCCCGGCTTCGAGCGGAACAACCTCTAAGACTCCCCACGACAGTGAAGAGGACCCGACGATGGCGAGACTCGACTATTATGGTCACGCAACGTTCATGCTCACGACCGATGACGGCACGCGCATCGTCATGGACCCCTTCTTCAACGACAATCCTTGGACGGAGGTCCAGGCCTCCGACGTGGAAGCCGACTTCGTTTTCTTGACGCACGGCCATGAGGACCATTTCGCGGACGCGCTCACCGTCGCCAGATCGAGCGGAGCCACGGTGGTGGGGAGCTTCGAGCTCGTCGCCTACGTGCAGAGTCGGGGGGTCGCGAACGTTCACCCTATGCACATCGGCGGCGGCTGGGACTTTCCCTTCGGTCGCGTAAAGATGACGATCGCTCACCACGGTGGAATGATCCACGGTGAAGGGGCCGAGCGGTTCACCACAAGTGCAGCGGGCCTCCTCTTCGACCTGGGCCCAGGCAAGCGCGTCTATCACGCAGGGGACACCGCGCTCACCCTCGACATGAAGCTCCTCAAGGACCACGTCGATATCGCGCTGCTCCCCATCGGCGACAACTTCACCATGGGACCCGAGGACGCGGCAATGGCGGTCGACTTCATTGCCCCTTCCGTGGTGATCCCGATTCACTACAAGACATGGCCCTTTGTGGACCAGGACCCGGAAGAGTTCCGCACCCTTGTGGGTGATCGCGCGACAGTGGAGATCCTAGACCCAGGTCGGGGATCGTACGACTTCTGAGCGAGAGTCCCTGGGCCAAGGAGGCGTCCGTGGCCCGCCGAGAACTCTGGATCCGCCGGCCCACACAGGCTCCCGACCCCGGTGAGGTTCGTTGGCGGGTGGTCGAGGACGGTGCGGCCGTCGGCACCCGCAACATGGCCGTCGACCACGCGCTGGCGCGATGCCTCTCCAGAGGAGAGGGTGTGCTCCGCCTCTACCAGTGGGCAAAGCCGACGGTTTCCTTCGGTAGAAACGAGCCGACTCGGCGTCGCTACGATGTCGAGAGAGCCCGGCGGATAGACGTCGAGTTCGTGCGTCGACCCACGGGAGGGCGGGCCGTGCTGCACGATCGTGAGCTCACATACGCCCTGGTGCTTGCCATACAGCGAGGCGTGAGGCTCCGTACGGTCTATCGGATGGCGAACTCGGGACTTGTGCGCGGTCTCGCGTCTTTGGGGGTAACGGCCTGCCTGGCTCGGGCCGACGGTCCTACTCCGCGCCCCGCCGCCGGACCCTGTTTCGAGCGGCCCGCCGAGGGAGAGGTGACGGTCGGGGGCCGGAAGCTCATTGGAAGCGCTCAAGCCCGTATCGGAGGAGCCATCCTTCAGCACGGCTCCCTTCTCGTGGGTCCGGGACAAGAGCTCCTTCGAGGCCTCTCGAATGAGGTCCAGTCCGTGTCGAAACCTATCTGCTTGGAAGAAGTCCTGGAAGAGACGCCCCCTTGGGACGTCCTCCGCGAGGCGGTGGTCGCGGGCCTGAGCGAGGTACTGGGGGGAGAATGGCATAGGACCGGGCTTACGGGTCGGGAGCGGGCGGAGGCCGATGTTCTCGAGAGACACTATTCGTCGGAAGGATGGACATGGCGAATGTAGAGGTATCGAGGGCGAGGGGCTGCCACCGCGCTCCTTGGACTCGACGGACATGGGGGTCGGGAGCGGCGAGCCCCGCACAGGTCTCCTCAGCTGGGGACATGGGACCTCCGCTCTTCACTGCGCAGTGGAAGCGATACCCGGTGCGAGCGGGACGGGGCACAAGGGGTCTCTTCCCACCTCGAAAAACGAGGGCGGACACCGACGGGGTTAGGCGTCTGGGAGGCAACACGTAAGAGCCTCTTGGCGATTTGGGGTTGACACGCATGACGGCCCACTCCACAATTCGGACTCCGTAGAAGACGAGGGTCTTGTTCCGCGCTTCGGCCGGGCCAGGACGCACTGGGATAAACCCTATGCTGGAGGTCCCTTTGGTCGGTGTGATGCGTGTCTACAGCGCGCTGCTGCAGCTCCCGGGGATGGATCAACCGGACCAAACTCTGGGCGAGCAGATGCAGTTTGTGTGGAGCGAGACCGGGTTCATGCGCTATCCGCTGGCCCTCTGCGTGGTGATCGGCGCAATCGTCATCATCTGGAAGTTCTTCGATCTTCTCATGAAGTCCGTCCGTACCAAGAAGATCCTGGGCGAGGTCGACGAGCTCCTGGCCCAGCATCGCATCGATGAGGCGATGGAGGCGACCCGGAACTCCGACGCCCCCGCAGCCAAGATCCTTTATGCCGGCCTTGACCGACAAGAGGAGGGCACGGACCGTGTGATGAAGGCGATCGAGAACCAAGGCCTCATCGAGCTGAGCAAGCTTGAGACCGGCCTCGTAGTTCTCGCGACCCTGACGAACGTCGCACCCCTCCTCGGGTTCTTGGGAACGGTCATCGGCATGATCATCGCGTTCCAGTCGATCGAGGCGGCCGGTGAAGTGGAGGCGACGCTTGTAGCCGGCGGGATTAAGGTGGCTTTGCTCACGACCGCTGCCGGACTCGTTATCGCCATTCCGGTCAGCATCTCGCACAACTACTTCGTGTCCCGGATCGACAGCCTGGTGATCGACATGGAGGAGTCGGCGCAGAAGATGATCGACGCCCTTCATTCGGTGGAGGCCGATCGAGCGGTGTAGATTGAGGCGCGCACGCGCAGTCGCACCACCCGCTGCGACAGTGGAAAGGGGGCCGCCTGCACGGGCGGCCCCCTTCGCTTCGGTGTCTAGATGAGCCGGGGCACTTGGGGCGCTTATGGGCGCTGATGCCCTATCATCTAGCATGTGAAGACCTTCAGCTGTCCTTGGAGCAGGCGATCAAGGTGCAGAGCGCGGTGAGATTCGGCGGTCCTCTTCTTCTGCTCGTCCTCCTGTGGGCGAGCACGTCGTCCCCTTCCGAGGCTCGAAGTGCTTCCTCGGACGAGACCCCGGCCGCGATGCCCCACTTGACGAGCGATCCGGTCTTCGACTCGGCAAGAGCGGAGGTGGAGGCTGGCCGCTACTGGCACGCCAGTCGTTTGCTGCGCTCCAAGGGCGATGCTGCGGAAGGGCGATCTCCTTCGGAGACGCTGCTTCTGGCCCGCGCGGACGCGGGATGGAGAAACTGGTCGGGCGTCGTCGGGGCCCTGGAGGGGGCCGAGTGGTTGGATGCCCTCGAGGAGGGGGAGGGACGGCGGCTGCTGGCTCGTGGCCTGGAGGCTGCCGGGCGGTGGGCGGCGGCGGCAGACAACTTTCGGCTCTACCGGAGCAACGCGGGAGTGGAGGAGCGCCTGGGACCCGAGGCGTCTCGGGAGGCTCGGGCAGCGGCTCGGGCCGGGCGACGGCAGGCGGCGCTGGAGGCCATAAGGGTCGGGGAGGCCGCCTCTGCGCAGTTGGCGGGCTGGACCGCGCTCGAAGTCGCCGAGTGGCTCTCGGGGCACGGAGAGGTTGCGCGCGTCGCAGAGCTGCTGCCGTGGATCCAACTAGACTCCGCAGCCTTTGATGCCGCGTGGGAGGTAGAGGGGAGGACGTTGTTGGCGGCCGGAGACACCGCCCGAGCTTTAGAGGTGTTTCGGCGGCTTCTGGAGACCCAGACATCCCCTGAGCGCCGGGGGTGGGCATTCTCAGCGATCGGTGCGGCAAGCCTCGCCCGGAATGATTCTGCCGATGCGCGCGAGGCATTCCGGGCTTCGCTGGCCGTCCATCCTCGCGGAGAGAGCGGTGCACGGGCCGCGACGGCCCTGAATGAGATGGGGAATATAGACAGGGAGGTTGCGCTCCTGGCCGGACTGACTCTGGACCGCGCCGGCGACAGCCGAGGCTCCCTGCGAGCGTACCGGACGTACGATGGCTTGCTGCCCGACTCAGAGAGGTTGGACCCCGGGGTGGCCCTGACCATTGCTCGCTTGCTATCGGCGGTCGGCCGTCATGAGGAGGCCGTCCGCGAATACCGGATCCTGGTCGAGACGGATGACGCCGACTTTGAGCTGCAGGTGCTGGATCAGTGGCTCCGAACCCGCAGGAGACAAGGCCGGAGCGACGCCGTGCTTACGATCCAAGGCTGGATCCTAGACCGCTTCCCGGAGAGTCTTCAGGCCGTGGACATCGTGTTCAGGCGGGCTGCCTCGGCTCAGGACCGGGGGGCGTATGCAGAAGCGCTCTCGGGGTTCGAGCGCGCCTCGACGATGGCGCCGGCGCGCGCCCCAGCTGGCCGCGCGCGGATGCGGCTCGGTCAGATCCATCTTCAGCAAGGTGCGGTGGCGGCGGCGGCCGAGGTGTTCAAGGGGTATCTGGACGATTTCCCGAACGGTAGGCGATGGGATCAGGCGGCTTACTGGGCTGGTCGTAGTCTGGAGGCCCTGGGCCGTGATGAGGAGGCAGCAGGATATCTGGACATGATCCTCCGGAGAAGCCCGGCGTCATACTACGGAGTGCTCGCCGCAGAGCACCTTGGGCTGCCCTACCGTGTGCCGGGTCCCGTCGGACCGAGCCCCGATCCCCCGGAATGGCTCCGCGCAGGGCTCGCAGCCCTCGACCTTCTCATCGAGGCCGGCCTGGACCGAGGAGCGGAGAGTGTCGTCGCTCAGCTCATCGCGCGCGTGAACGGATCCGTGCCGGTGAGCCTGGACCTAGCAGAAAACCTGATCGAGCGTGGGTTCACCCTCGAAGGCATCGGCCTGGGCTGGAAGCTGCTCAGTGACGGGGCCCCGCAGGGCCAACGACTTCTGAGGGTGCTCTATCCGTTTCCGTACCGGGAGATGGTGATGCGAGAGGCGCAGGAGGCGGGCGTCGATCCGCTCTTCCTCGCGTCGCTGATTCGGCAGGAGTCGGCGTTCGCTCCCACGATCCGTTCACGTGCGGGCGCCATCGGCCTGATGCAGTTGATGCCCGCGACGGGACGCGAGGTGGCTGCCAGGCAGGGCATTCAGGGGTTCACCCCCGAGAGTCTGGAGACAGCCGACCTCAATCTGCACCTCGGCACCACCTACTGGACGCAGGTCGAGCGTCGCTACGGACCCGACCATCTGCCGCTTGCCCTCTCGGCTTACAACGCCGGTCCCACCCGGGCCAGGAGATGGAGCCGGTTCCCCGAGGCGGAAGATCCGCTGAGGTTCACGGAGCGAATTCCCTTCGACGAGACGCGCGGATACGTCAAGAACATCACGCGGAACCTTCACCTGTATCGGTCTCTCTACCCAGAGGATTGAGGAAGGCCGGGACCCGGGCGAGCTTGCTTGACGTTGGGCCCGTGTGCCACCTAACCTTCTAACCTTTGCGGCGGGTCGTCAGGTCCGGTCGCTGCTCCGGGCCACGGACCCGGCGCGCCGGAGCACCCACGTTTCTTGCTGCACAAGGAGTGGTCGGATATGTCCAGAGGGACCGTCAAGTGGTTCAACGATTCTAAGGGGTATGGCTTCATCTCTCAGCCGAACGGTGAGGACGTGTTCGTCCACTTTTCGGCGATTGTGGGTGAGGGATTTCGCACTCTCACGGAGGGCGAGGAGGTGGAGTTCGAGGTGACCACGACCGAGAAGGGGTCCCAGGCTACGAACGTTGTGCGGTCCTAGCAGCTCATTGTCCGGATGAGTGGGACGGCCCTGCGGACCGAATGTCCGCAGGGCCGTTTTCCTGAGCCCCGTGTCCGAGTGAGAGTTGGAGATAGCCTCGGAGCTGGAAGGAGGCGGACCGCAAGTCCGTGATCTCAGTGGAGGCGTGCAGGAGGAACAGCGGAAGCGTGATTCACGCGCGGCTTCCTCTTCGCCCCAAGCGGGGCGAGCTGTCCCGAAGCCCGAGCAACGGGGAAGCCGATTCGGGAGAGCCCTTCCGGCCCCCTCCTGCGGAACCGAATGGGGGTCGGCGCGGCGGGATTGTCGTCGCATCCCGGGGCTCCTCGCCAGCCCTTGGCATCGGTCGGCCTGACGACGTACGCACCTCCGTTTCGCAGTGATGGATATCCCCACGAAGCAAGCTCCCCGTCTTTTCTTGATCGACGCCTACGCCCTCATCTACAGGGCTTTCTACGCGTTCATTCACCGGCCGCTGACCAACTCCCAAGGGGAGAACACCTCCGTCCCCTTCGGATTTGCGAACTTCCTGGTCGAGATCCGTGACGAATATCAGCCCGACTACCTCGCGGTCGTCTTCGATGCGGGAAACAGCCACCGGGACAAGGTCTATCCGGCATACAAGGCTACGCGAGAAAAGATGCCCGACGAGTTGCGAGCCAGCCTCCCTCGTGTCCGTGAGCTGCTGGCGGGGTTCAACGAAGCCTTGGTGGAGCTCGCTGGCTACGAGGCCGACGACGTTATCGGGACCTTGGCGCTGAAGGCGAGGGATGCGGGGTTGGAGGCGGTGATCGTCTCGGGCGACAAGGACCTGTACCAGATGATTGGTCCGGGAATCCACCTCCTGAACCCCGGTCGCGGGGGGCGGACGGGCGTGGCGCCCGAGTGGGTGGACGTGAGCAACGCTCACAAGAAGTTCGGTGTCCCTGCCACGCAGGTCGTCGACTATTTGGCTCTCATCGGCGACTCTTCCGACAACATCCCGGGTGCGAAGGGCGTGGGGCCGAAGACGGCGCGACGACTCCTGGGAGAGTATGGGAGCATCGAGGCCATTCTCGAACATGCCAGCGAGATTCCCGGCACTCGAGTTCGCAAGTCGCTCACCGAGCACGCCGAAGACGTGCGCCTCTCGAAGGAGTTGGTGACGATCATGACCGATCTCGACGTCGCGCTCGACCTTGAGGCGCTGAAGGTCCGCGAGCCCGACGCTGAGCGGCTGCATCGCTTCTTTGTCGAGATGGAGTTTCACCGCCTCATGCAGCGATTCGTACCCCGCGGCCCCCCCAGGCCGCGGGAGGGGACAGGAACGCCGAGCCCGGTCCCGGTCCCTGATCCCCCGAGACACACTCTTGTCACCCGAGCATCCGGAGTGGCCTCCGTCGTACAGTACGCCCGGTCGGCCGGTCGCTTGGGCCTGGCCGTCCACACCGCATTCCCCGATCCTCATCGGACGCCGCTCGTGGGCCTTGCCCTGGCCGTGGACCCAGGTGAGATCTTCTACCTGTCGTTTGGGCATGTACCCCCCGGCGAGCCCAGGCTGGCCTTGGAGTCTACGGAGATCCCCAATCTCCCGAACTTCGATGTCGAGGAGCTCAGCGCCCTCGTGGAGCTTCTCGAAGATCCGTCGATCGAAAAGGTGGGAGCCGACCTGAAGACTTCGGCCCTCGCCCTCGCGCGATCGGGCGTGATACTAGGCGGGATCACCTTTGATGTGACGGTCGCCTCCTACGTCCTGGATCCCGGCCGCCGGGCTCATGACCTGGAGGCCCTCTGTCGAGACCTTCTCGGCTTCTCCCTGCCACGCCATCAAGAGATCGTAGGGACCGGAAAGAAGCGCGTCAGCTTCGCCGGCGTGGACCAGGAATCCGCGTGTGCCTACGCCGTCGCTCAGATTGGCGCCACGCTTCAGATCTCGAACCGCCTCAAGGAGGACTTGGAGGATCGGGCTCTGGCCGACCTCTTCGATGAGCTGGAGATGCCGCTGGTTGAGGTCCTGACGGAGATGGAACTCCGCGGGATTCGCATCGACACTGACTTCTTCCAGGAGATGAGCGAGCGGCTCGACCGGGACTTGACGCTCATCCGCCAGGAGATCTACAAGGTGGCCGGGACGCAGTTCAACCTGAACTCCACCCCGCAACTTCGCGAGATCCTGTTCGAGAAATTGTGCCTTCCCGTCATCAAGCGCACGAAGACCGGACCCTCGACCGACTCTTCGGTCCTCGAGCAACTCGCTGGTCAGGGCCACGAGATCCCGAGACTCATGCTCGAGTACCGTGAGCTTGCGAAGCTCCGGTCGACATACGTGGACGCGCTTCCCCAACTCGTAAACCGCCGAACGGGGCGGATTCACACCCGGTTCAACCAAACGGTGGCCGCCACAGGACGCCTTTCCTCAAGCGACCCGAACCTCCAGAACATTCCAATCCGGACGCATCTGGGGCGAGAGATTCGCAAGGGCTTCATCCCGGATGATGGATTCCTCTTTTACGGTGCGGATTATTCGCAGGTCGAATTGCGTATCCTCGCCCACTTCTCAGGGGATGAGCCCCTCGTGGAGGCTTTTCGCAAGGGCATTGACGTCCACAAACAAACAGCCTCGGTCATCTTCGGTGTGGCCCTCGACCAGGTCACGTCTGAGCAACGCGGGCAGGCGAAGACTATCAACTTCGCCACGTTATACGGTCAGGGTGCCTTCTCGCTCGCACGGCAACTCGGGATCGACAGGGACGAGGCGAAGGCGTTCATCGACCAATACTTCACGCGGTTCCGCGGTGTTCGGTCCTATCTTGACGATCAGATCGCCAGGGCCAGGGAGATGGGGTTCGTCGAGACGCTCATGGGAAGGCGGCGCTACGTTCCCGAGCTCAGAGCCCGGAACTGGAACGTGCGGCAGTTCGGCGAACGAGTTGCACAGAATACACCCATTCAGGGAACAGCGGCAGACATCATCAAGAGGGCAATGATCGATGTATCCGACGCCCTGAAGGCGGCGGATACGGGGGCGCGTCTGCTCCTTCAAGTCCACGACGAGCTGCTGTTCGAGGTTCCGAAGGGCGAGGAGGATGCCGTCGCCGAGCTCGTCATCTCTCGTATGGAGGGGGCGGTAGAACTTGACGTGCCTCTGGTCGCCGAGGGGGATGTGGGGGGTTCTTGGTACGACACAAAGAGATAGGTCGTGGCCCTCCCCACGGGGCTTGCCAAGATCTTGGAAGCGGACAACGGAGCTTCGGCGCTGTACGCGCATCGGTGAACATGCCGTCTGCCGCGTTGAGGAGCTGGTACCCTCGGCGTCCACCGCCGTGAACTGCGACGCGAGCGGGGCGCTGCCGTCCGGGCCTTGAACCTCCGACCACTTCTTTGGGGTCCGGCACGATTCCCCTCTCACTCTACAGTTGGAGGCGCGTCAGGCTGAGATCTCAGGCTACTACCGGCATTCGCAGCAAGGGCCAGGGAGCAGGGACAGCATGGCTCCCGGAGGGCATGGTCAGCTCGATCAGGCCCTCCACGTTCTCAGACTCCCGGACCTTCGGTGTTGCCTCGGTCACGAGCCTTGCCTTCTCGTCATAGACGGCTTACCCCGTCTTGGAGAGACCGACGACGACAGCCGTCGGTCTCCGCCGGAGGCACGGCCCTTCTGACAGACGGGCCTCAGGGCCGTGCCAGCAGAAGGAGTCGCCCTCGCACGTGCATCTCCGGATAGGGTCCGGTTGTCCGTGGGGGGCCACCCGCTCAGGACGTCAGAGCCACTCCCAGAGCCTCCGCCGCACGGACGGGAGCAATTCCCACCCGCCACTCTCGCCGAGGCCGCGCCCCACGTCGACGTGAAGGAGGTTCCATCCTACTAGACCGATGCCCGTTCCCATCGAGCTCTTGAATCCGCCGGTGCCGCGAACGGGCCAACCCTCCGGCAGGGTATCGCAGGAGAGGCGCGTGGCGCCGGTGGCCGCGAAGGCGCGAATGGCAAGCCACGGCGCGAGCATGGGCCGTGAGCTTCGATCCGAAGGCATAAGAGGCGTGTTGGCGGCCGTTCAAAATTCGACAGTTGTGGCCGTCGAAAGTCGTACATCTCGGGGGGTTGATCGGGGGTTGTTCTCGGCGGTGGACGAGAGGGTTCGTGAGGTTGGGCGGACGGTGCTCTACGCTGGCGTCTTCATTCAGGACTGGAGACGCGATGATCGGGAGAGAGAAGCGGGTTCTTCTGCGCCACTACCTGGAGCAGGGGATGACGAAGGCGCCGATCGCCCGGCATGTGGGGGTGAGCCGCGACACGATATATCGTTGGATCGCGACGGGGCAGCTGGACCGGGATCTGGACGAGGAAGTCGTGAGGTATCGGCCGAGGCCGCCGGTGCCGTCGAAGCTGGACCCCTATAAGGCGATCATTGACGTCCGGCTGGCCGAGTATCCGAAGCTGACGGCCACGCGGCTGTTCAAGGAAGTTCAGGATGCGGGCTATCGGGGCAGCTACAGCCAGGTGAAGCGGTACGTGCGACGGGTTCGGCCGCGGCCTCCGGAGGAGCCTGTGGAACGGTTCGAGACCCCTCCGGGCCACCAGGGGCAGGTGGACTTTGCAGACTTCCGGCTGCCATGGGGCAAGCGGCACGCACTGATCGTGGTGCTCGGCTACTCGCGGCTGATGTGGCTGAACTACTACGAGCGCCAGACGATGCCGGTGGTGATGGGAGGGCTGGAGGCGGCGTTCCGGTACTTCGGGGGCGTCCCGTCGGAACTGCTGTTCGACCAGATGAAGGCGGTGATCATCGAGGACGGCCGTGCAGAGGGCGGCCGGCTGGTCGAGAACCCGGAGTTCCTGCGCTTCAGCCATCACTGGGCAAGGTGGAGCGACCGATCCGGTACATCCGCGAGAGCTTCTTCTATGGTCGGGAGTTCGTCTCTGACGACGATCTCAACGCGCGCGTGCTCCGGTGGCTCGACCGAGACGCCAACGTCCGGATCCACGGCACGCTGAAGGAGCGGCCCGCGGACCGCTTCGAACGGGAGCGACCGCATCTAACACCCTTGACTCCCTGGCCGTACCGGTCGGTGGTGGTGCCGAAGCCTGACCCTCAAGGGGCAACGCGCACGCGGGCAGCGGCACTGCCGCCCGTCGTCGACGTCGAACAGCGCCCACTGGCCGCATACGCCAGGATCACGGGGGACGTGCAGTGAAGCCGCTCTCGCGCCGTGAGCGGATCGCGGCCCAACTGGCCGACCTGAAGATGCCGGGGGCCCTGGAGGCCCTGGACGAGATCCTGGTCGGCGTGGACGGCGGAGGCACGACCGCAGCCGAGGCGATCGAGCGGCTCCTCTCCGCCCAGATCGCGCTCCGTAACAGCCGCCGCCTGCAGACGGCGATGCGGTCGAGCCGGCTTCCGGCCATCAAGACGCTCGCGGACTTCGACTTCAGCTTCCAGCCCTCCGTCAAGCGGGAACAGATCGACTCGCTCCACGAGCTCGGCTTCGTGGAGCGCAAGGAGAACGTCGTCTTTCTCGGCCCGCCCGGCGTCGGCAAAACGCATCTGGCCATCAGCCTAGCCATTGCCGCGGCAGAGAGCGGGCGCAGGGTCTACTACGGCACCCTGACCGACCTGATCGACTCGCTCGAGGAGGCCCAAGCCGCGGGACGGCTGAACCAGCGTCTCAAGACCCTGACTCACCCGGCGCCTCTCGTGGTCGACGAGATCGGCTACCTCCCGGTCACCCGGAGCGGCGCCATCCTCTTCTTCCAGCTCGTCAACCGCTGGACCGGGTGCTCCACCGCTGCCATATCGTCAACATCCGCGGCAACAGCTACCGGATGCGACGCCACGCCGAACTCTCCAAAGCGATCCACCCGACGGCCGCCCGGGCCATGTCAGCCGAGCGCTCCGGCGATCGAGAGACCCTGTGATGGGTGCCCACCAGAGACTCCAGGTCCGCCCCCCTCCGGTCGCTTCGCTCCCTCCGCTGGGCGGACCTCAAAGTGTCAGGTTTTCGGTGGCCAGAAGTGTCAGATTTCCGGCGGCCCTTGACAAGGCGGTTCCCGACAAAGGACCGGTAGGCATGGCCGGGGAGCGTGTGGCGTCCTCCCAGCAGGTGGAGCGACTGGACCGGAGTCTCTTCGGAGGAGAATCCGAGACTCAGACGCCCCTCCATGCGCGCGGCCAACGTACTGAAATGGCGCTCGAAGCTGGACCGCCACCAAAGCGATCGATGGCCTTGGTTGCCAAACGTACCGATCCGTGCGGTTGCCCGGGTCTTGAGGCCCTTGGCCGTGCTCCTTTACGAATAGGTGGCTTCCAGGGCCCAACCGGTTCCGTCGTTGATTCGCAGGACGGGCCGATGAATTCCGCTCCCGATTGAGCTCTGAGCGACGGCGTTTTCCCCTGAGCGATCGCGCTCCCAGAGCCCCGAGAACCGGAGGGTGGATGAGGGGCTGCCCAGGGTCCAGCCGTAGCTCAGCTGTGCGCTTGAACGAAAGTACGGGTCTGAGTAGTCCTGGTCCGCAAAGAGACCCGCGAGGGTGTTCATCGCTGCGCTGGAGCCGGGAAGCTGGTTGCCGGAATCAACGGTCTCGTTCCACTGGAGTCGAAGTGCGAGTCCAACCTCGGAGGGCACGCGAGCCAGCCCGCTCAGATGCCGTTGACGCACAATCGTCGTGGCCTGTCGCCGAACGGCAAGCGTCGACAACTGTCAGTTCGCGCTCCAGAATCCCGAGAGAGAGTCACCTTGGGGGCTCTCGCGGAGCTTTTCGAATGCCCGGTTGCGAATCTGCCGGATCCGCTCGCGGGTGACGCCGAGCAACGATCCGATCTCTTCCAGCGTCCGCTCCTCACCATCATCCAGACCGTAGTACAGGTATAGGATCTTGCGCTCCCGCTCGGTCAGGTAGCTGTCGAACATGACCTCCAGAAAATCCCGTCGGGCGATCGCTTCGACGTCCGCCTCGATGTCAATGGCCTCGGCTCCTGCGAACCTCTCTCCGAAGCTGGCACTGTTGCCGTCGCTCCGATCGATCGGCGCATCGAGGCTCAGCTCGCTCGCCGCGACGCGACGGAGCGCACGGATCGTATCGATAGGCTCGTCCATCTCGCGAGCGATCTCCTGGATCGTCGGCGATCGCCCGAGTTGCTGCGTCAGTGCCGTATCGATGCGAGCCAGCTTGGCCAGGTTCGAGTTCTGGTTCAAGGGGATGCGGACGGATCGAGTCTGCTCCGCGAGGGCTTGTAGTACGGTCTGCCGAATCCACCAGACGGCGTACGAGATGAACTTCACGCCCTTGTCTGGATCGAACTTCTTTACCGCCTTGAGCAGACCCTCGTTGCCGATGCAGACGAGCTCGGCTAGACCTAAGCCCCGCCCCTGGTACTTTTTCACGTAGGAGATGACGAACCGCAGGTTGGCCGTGACGAGGCGCTCAGCGGCCTCCCTGTCGCCGGCCCGAGCCCGGCGGGCCAGGGCCCGCTCCTCGGCGGGATCCTGGATGAGTGGGTATTCCTCGACGTCTTGCAGGTATTGGTCGAAGGAATCTAAGCCACGGGAAGTCGAAAACATTTCGTTGCGGGCGCCGTCTCTCGAATGGGGAAGGTTCGCGACGCTGGCAAAGACCATGCCGTTGCCCGACGCGCTAAACGAGGAGGCGAAAACAGCTTAGCACGCGCGGCAACGGGTAACACCAAACCTACAAAAGTATGTTTCCGGAGTAAAGGTCTAGTTTTGTCCAGCGGCGGATGAGCGCTGATGGCGCGGGTGACCCTCCGTTTTCGTCGGGTGGTCGCGAGCGGGACTGCTCCCGACGCGGGCGGCAAACGCGCCCGACGGCTAACGACTGCTTCGGCTGAGCTGCGGATCCTGGAATCCTTGAAGCAGACCGAGCAGCTCCGCCGCCGTGATCCGGAAGACGGGCTTCGTGAATGCGTCGGGTCCCGTCACCGGCGCGGCGAGATCGATTCTGATCACTCCGTGGGTGCCAGCAGGAAAGCCGACGCGGAGTCCAGCTCCGACGCTCGCGCCGAGGCCCGAGTCAGCTCCGAACGGGGCGCCGCCCTCCCAGACAGATCCGATGTCGGCGAACACCGTGGCCCCGAGGTCGAAGAGTCCGGAGCCCGGGGAGACAAGGAAAATCCGATCCTCGAGCGACCCCACGACCCGACGGCCGCCCGGGGCGCGGTCCAGCCCGTACCCCCGGAGGTTGAACGGACCTCCCAGGGTCACCTGGAACGGAGTGGTCATCGACCAGCCAGCGGCCCC
Source organism: uncultured Gemmatimonadaceae bacterium (assembly GCA_964572045.1). Taxonomy (GTDB): domain Bacteria; phylum Gemmatimonadota; class Gemmatimonadetes; order Longimicrobiales; family Gaopeijiaceae; genus CBDCKR01. The sequence continues at coordinate 46,726 of CAZNEI010000008.1, read as the reverse complement.
GGAGAACCGCGCAAAGAGCGTATGTCGACCGACCTCCGTTGGCTGCCAATACGCGTAGACGTCGAACTCGCCGATGGCGTCGCGCCATCCCTGCTCGGGGCCGTCGAGAATCCTGCGCACCTCGAAGCCCAGGCCTGCCGCGAGGACCCAGCGGCCCGGCGCCACCGATCCGAAAGTACGGATGCGCCCGAGAAAGTCGTTCTCCTCCCGGCCTGCCTCCGAAGCGAGAAACCCGATGCTTCGACCGAGCGTCAGCGAAGCCTCTCCGCCCACCGGAACATCCTGGACGCCGCGGAGGGCGTCGAGACCGGCTCTCCGCTCGAACCGCAGGTTCCTCCGCCCGAGCATGATGCTGAGGCGGGTGACGGCGCTGCCACGGGTCTGTCCCGATGTGAATGCGGCCAGCTCGGGCGGGGCTGGCTCGCCGTTGGCGAAGTCGCGATTGCGAACGGCTTCGGGCCCACCCTCGAAGGGTGTGAAATCGAGGTCATCTCGGGAGACCCCGAGTCCGAGGGTGGTGAGCCGGCCGGCTTCTCCTAGACGGGTGCCCACGGTCAGCGCTCCCCGTTTTCTGACGAAAGGGGTCACGATGTGCGTGTAGGTGCCACCGTCCGGCAGGCTGTAGGCAAAGCCATCCTCTCGCCTGCTGTAGAACTGCGTGGCGGTGTACCGCCCCACTTCGCCCACAAACGGATATACGAAGGCCTGCTGGAAGAAGGGACCGACTCGGGTTTCTCCCGCGCGGAGCTGTGCATCCCAACGGGTCCCCATGAACTGTATGGTCTGGATCGCCCCACCGATTTCCCGCGCCTCGCGCCGTTCTCGATAAAACGCGCGAGCAGCCACCCCTCTGCCCAACACGTTCTCCTCGGCGACGTCCATCCCGTTGAACTCGAAGCCCTCGTCGAAGCGCGCCCGGGCCGTGACCTGGAGGGTCCATTCGTCCTGTGTATCGACGACGATGTGCACAGAGCCATCATCCTGGGGCACCGCGAAGACGTCGACCCGCGCAATGAAGTCCAGCTGACGAATGATCCTCTCGGACTCTGCGACGAGGAAGGGATCGTAGCAGTCGCCCACGCCGAAGAGCAGCTCCCCCTCGATGACGTCTTCGTCGGTCTCCATGTGGAGCCAGTTGGCGAAATTGAAGAGCCACCCGAAAGACTTCCCGTTGCCGAAGTTTGCCGTGTCGAAGACGGGGTGACTGTTGATGAAGATGAAGGAAATCCGGCCGTGCGGGCACGTCTGTCCTTCGAGGTGGACCGCTCCAGGCGCAGTAAAGCCAGCAAGGAGGACCAGCCCTCTAATGAGCTTTCGGGCCATGGGCATCTGGTCGCATTGTTTGACACTCACCGTCGCTCGCCTAAGCTAATCGGTCGCATCGGACCGGGCTTCCGCGGAACAGTTCCCGGCTGTGCGACCTTGGAGTATGACACGAAGGCTTCCCCTGGCAAGGCCGGCCAAGCCGGCGAATCGATCCGAGCTTGCTCGGTAGGGAATCCGCTTCGTCAGGGCTCTGGATTGTGAGCTTCTCGGTCGGCGAGGGCCGAGCCTGTCGAGAGGAGCGGCGGTGGACGCGGGGACCGGATGTATAGAGAATTAGTGGCGAAATCCGGTCCTCGGGCCTCAAGACCCACGTCCGTGCAACATGAGAATGACGATGAGAGGACCCTATCAATGGCGACGCAGGCCGAAGGAGTCTCTCGGGTGATCGGAGGTCAGGCTACGGAGTGTGTGGGCCGAGACGTGCCCGGACTCGACCCGCAGAAGCCGGTGCACTGGAACCTCTCTCCGGTCGAGCTTTGCGAGCAGGCGCTGGCGAGGGGTGAGGGCCGCTTGGCGCATATGGGCGGGTTCACGGCCGAGACGGTTCCACACACGGGCCGCTCGCCGGACGACAAATTCACCGTGAACGAGTCAGTGACCGGCGAAACGATCGACTGGGGCGCCGTCAACGTGCCCCTAAGCGAAGAGCATTTCCATCGGCTTCGCGAAGAGGTCGTAGGGTTCTTGAACGAGCAGGAGCTCTTCGTGCGCGACGCCCGTGTTGGTGCCGACCCCGGTCACGGACTACGGATCCGCGTGGTAAACCACAAGGCGTGGCACAACCTTTTCGCCTACAACATGTTCCTTCGACTCACCGAAGAGGAGCTCGCCGGGTTCGAGCCGGACTTCACCGTGCTTCACGCTCCGGGATACGTGGCCGATCCGCAGAAGTTCGGGCTGAAGAGCGGGACGTTCATCGTCGTGAACTTCAAGGAGCGTCAGGTCTTGATCGGGGGCTCAAGCTACGCCGGGGAGATGAAGAAGTCGATCTTCTCGGTGATGAACTATCTGTTGCCCGACCAGGGCGTATTGCCGATGCACTGCGCGGCCAACTTGGGACGCGAAGGGGACACGGCGTTGTTCTTCGGCCTGTCGGGTACGGGCAAGACGACTCTGTCTGCGGACCCGGAGCGAGCACTTATCGGAGACGACGAGCACGGCTGGGGCGAGTCGGGGATCTTCAACTTCGAAGGAGGTTGCTACGCGAAGACGATCAACCTGTCCTCGGAGCGCGAGCCCGAAATCTATCGGGCCACCAGGATGTTTGGGACGATCCTGGAGAACGTGATCCTGAACGGGGCGACGCGTGAGATCGACTTTGACGACGGAAGCATCACCGAGAATACCCGCGCTTCCTACCCCCTTCACTACATTCCCAACGCGGTGGTTCCGAGCCTCGGGCCACACCCGAAGACCGTTGTATTCCTCACGGCGGATGCCTTCGGCGTGCTGCCTCCCATCTCCAAGCTCTCGCCCGAGCAGGCGATGTACCATTTCCTGTCGGGCTACACGGCGAAGGTGGCGGGGACCGAGCGCGGGATTACCGAGCCCAAGGCGACCTTCAGCGCTTGTTTTGGAGCGCCATTCCTGCCCCGCCACCCGGGCGAGTACGCGAAGATGCTTGGGAACCGACTTCGTAAGCACGGTTCAAACGTGTGGCTCGTGAACACGGGGTGGAGCGGGGGCGGATATGGCGTCGGGAGCCGAATGAAACTGTCATTCACCCGGAGGATGGTGAGTGCCGCGCTGTCCGGTGAGCTGGAGGGGGTGGCCACCGAGGCCGATTCGGTGTTCGGGTTGCACATTCCGGCCGAGGTGCCCGGCGTGCCTGAGGGAATCCTCAACCCGCGCCTGACTTGGTCCAGCCGAGTCGACTACGACGCGGCCGCGAAGAGGTTGGCTGCGATGTTCGAGAAGAACTTCAGCCGCTTCGAAGAGCATGTGCCGGCGGGTGTGAGGGAGGCAGCACCGAGGTAGCGACCGCTATGGTTGTCAATCGTCCCATCCGCCACGTAATCTCCAGCCCTGTGGAACGAGAGGACGATCGTGCCGAGCAGGGCGAGGTGCTCTTCCCCACCTGTTGGCCTCCAACCGAGTGAACGGACCTTATGGCGAAGTCCTATTGGCTCATGAAGAGCGAGCCCCACGTCTATTCGATCGATGACCTGAAGAGGGACGCGACCACCTACTGGGAGGGTGTACGGAACTACCAAGCCCGGAATCATATGCGAGCGATGAAGAAGGGTGACGAGGTCCTCTACTACCATAGCCAGCAGAAGCCGCCCGGCGTCGTGGGTGTCGCCCGGGTCATCAAGGAGGCATACCCGGACTTTACCCAATTCGACGAGACGAGCACGTACTATGACCCGAAGTCGAGCGAAGACAAGCCGCGCTGGTGGATGGTCGACATCGAGTTCGTGAAGAAGTTCGAGTCAGAGGTATCGCTTCGGGACATCAAGGCGGTGACTGCGCTCACCAGCATGGTGCTTGTGAAAAACTCCAGACTCTCCGTTCAGCCGGTCGCGCCGGAGGAGTTCGACGTGATCCGGAAGATGGGTGAGCCGTGAGATCGCGTGATCCATGGCACCGTGGCCCCGCGCGATGCGGCCGCCACAAGACGCGCCGATCTCCGTGGTCCGGACGGGGAAGGACCCCGTTCGGGGAGTGGTTTCGGTCGAAGGGAGGACCCCATTGATCATTGTCGCCAGATCTGCAGCGCGCGTGAGTCCATTGGTCGGCTTGCTCCTCGGCGCGATTACGGCGGTCCCCGTGGCCGCGCAAGGGATCCCTGACGATTTCAGCAACCTTCAGCTCCTGCCCGACGACATTAGCCGCCGTCAGCTCATAGGGATCATGGGGAGCTTCTCCGATGCCCTCGGCGTCGGGTGCGCCCACTGTCACACCGTCTCCGACGACCTTGACTCCCCGGACGACGATTTTGCCTCTGACGAGAAGCCGGCCAAGGGAACGGCGCGAGCGATGATGGCGATGCTAGAGGCGATCAACGCCGACCACATCGCGCGACTCGCCGACCGCGACGAGCGCAACTTTGAGGTGGCCTGCGTAACCTGCCACGCGGGCAAGCCCGCACCGGTTACGCTCGTGCAGGAGTTGACCTGGGCTGCGGACGAAGGGGGTTTCGGGGCTGTGAAGGCCCGTTACGACGAGCTCCGGGAGGACTACTTCGGCAGGGGTGCTTACGACTTCGGGCCCGCTTCCCTGGAGAGGGTCGCGCAAGTGCTGGCTCGGAATGATGCCGACGCTGCTTTGGCCGTGATTGCGCTTAACCTCGAGCACCATCCCGAATCCGTCCCGTCCTGGCTCCTCAGGGGGCAGATCCACACGTTCGAAGGTCAGGCGGACGCGGCTGTGGAGGCGTACGAGAGGGTGCTCGAGCTCGAGCCGGGTCACCGCGCCGCGACCCAAGCCCTTGAGCGCATGAGGGGAGGAGGCCTCTAGGCGCCTCGCTCCGGGCCGCAGGACCGAGACGAGCGGTGCGCCCGGTGCGTATTGTGACGGGGCATCGCTTCCTTAGATTAGGTCGGCCCGATCAAGGGCTCTCGAGCCGGTAGGCAGGAAATGACAGACACCATGACAGCACCCGAGACGCGCACGGCGATCCCGGTCGTCGGCCACTTCATCAACGGTCGGGCCGTCTCACCCCTGAGCGGCGACGCGCAGGCCGTCTACGATCCGTCCACGGGCGCCGTCATCCGCCGAGTGGCCTTGGCCGACAAGGAGACGGTCGAAGCGGCCATCTCCGTCGCCGAGGCGGCGTTTCCCGCCTGGAGGGACACCCCCGCTGCGAAGCGGGCACGGATCATGTTCCGCTACAAGCAGCTGCTCGAGAAGAACCGCGACCGCCTGGCAAGGCTAGTCAGCGAGGAGCACGGAAAGGTCCTGGAGGACGCGGCGGGCGAGCTCCAGCGCGGTCTTGAGAACGTGGAGTACGCTTGCTCAGCCCCTGAGCTACTCAAGGGTGAGCATAGCAAGAATGTCGGCCCCTCGATCGACAGCTGGTCGGAGTTTCAACCGATCGGCGTGGTCAGTGGCATCACGCCCTTCAACTTCCCGGCGATGGTGCCCATGTGGATGTATCCCATCGCGTTGGTATGCGGGAACACATTCGTTCTGAAGCCTTCGGAGCGGGATCCAAGCGCACCGATGTTGGCCGCAGAACTCTTGGGGGAGGCGGGGCTGCCGGACGGGGTGATGAACCTTGTGAACGGCGGGAAGGAAGCGGTTGACACCCTGCTCACCGACCCGCGGGTGCAGGCTGTCAGCTTCGTGGGATCCACACCCGTCGCCGAGTACGTTCATCGCACAGGCACCGCCAACGGAAAGCGCGTCCAGGCCCTGGGCGGCGCCAAGAACCACGCTGTCGTTTTGCCCGATGCTGACATGGACAACACGCTCAACGCCCTGATGGGTGCCGCCTACGGTTCCTGTGGAGAGCGCTGCATGGCGATCTCGGTGGTCGTCGCTGTCGGCGAGAAGACCGGGGATGCGTTGGTCGAGGGACTCAAGGAGCGCATCGGGCGGATGAGGGTGGGTGCCGGCTGCCAGCTCGGCAATGACATGGGCCCCCTGGTCAGCCGTGAGGCGTACGAGCGAGTCCGGGGCTACGTCGAGCTTGGCATGGAGGAGGGAGCGGACCTGGTCGTGGACGGCCGGCGTCTTGAGATTCCGGGTCACGAGAACGGTTTCTTCCTCGGGGCCTGCCTCTTCGACAACGTCAAGACCCATATGCGGATCTACACCGATGAGATCTTCGGTCCGGTTCTCTGCGTCGTCCGCGCCAAGAGCATGCAGGAGGCGATGGACCTGACTGACGCACACGAATACGGCAACGGAGCGTGCATCTTCACCCGCGACGGCGAGGCCGCGCGGTTTTTCGGCGACCGCATCAAGGCCGGCATGGTCGGCGTCAACGTCCCCCTCCCCGTACCCGTGGCGTACCATAGCTTTGGCGGGTGGAAGCGTTCGCTCTTCGGCGATCTTTTCGCGTACGGCCCCGACGGAGTGCGCTTTTATACACGTCGAAAGACGATTACGCAGCGCTGGCCGTCGAGTGGCGTTCGCGAGGGCGCCACGTTTGCTTTTCCCAGCACCGCCTGAGCGCCACCGGTTCCAGACGCACTGGCGCACCTCCTGAACCGGCAATAAACTCTCCGCCGGATCGTCGGACTGCCCGACGGCCACATGCCCTACCCCTACGACACCCTGGAAGCGCGCATGGAGCCTAGCGGAGTCGCGACGTCGAGCAAGAGCCAAGAGGTCATGGAGGCCCAGCGCAGATTCGTCTCTCCATGCGCCAAGCCCCTCTATGATGAGCCACTCGTGCTGGTCGAGGGCGAGGGCGTACGCGTCAAGGACGCCGATGGACGCGAGTACCTTGACCTCTTCGGTGGCATCCTGACCACCTCGGTGGGCCACTGCCATCCAAGGGTGGTGGCCCGCACTCAGGAGCAGATGGCTCGCCTGGGCCATACGTCCACGCTCTACGTCACCGAGCCCCAGGTGGAGGCCGCGCGGCGACTCGCCGGGCTTGCCCCCGGCCGGTTGAGTCAGACGTTCTTCACTAACTCCGGTACCGAAGCGATCGAGACGGCGATCCACATGGCCTGCATCCACACGGGCCGCACGGAGATCGTCGCGCTCCGCCAGGCGTACCACGGCCGCAGTTTCCTGGCCACCAACATCACCGCCGTCAGCGATTGGCGGCCGATGGCGTCCACCTTTCCAGGGATCAAGCACACGCTCACTCCCTACCCGTATCGTTGCCCGTTCTGCCAACCGCCGTGCGACGACAGCTGTACGGAGGCCTTTGTCAAGGATCTCGAAGACGTCATTCAGACGACCACCAACGGCCGTCCGGCCGCCTTCATTGCCGAGTCCATCATGGGGGTCGGGGGATACATCGTGCCTCCGGAGGGATACCTCACCCGCGCGGCTGAGGTCATACGGTCCCACGGGGGGCTGTTCATCTCCGACGAAGTGCAGGCTGGGTTCGGTCGAACGGGGGAACACTGGTTTGGCATCGAGCACTCGGGCGTCGAACCCGACATCATGGTCATGGCGAAGGGCATCGCCAACGGGATGCCGGTGGGCGCCACGATCACGCGGCCGGAGATCGCGGCCTCGTGGCGGTCCAAGACGATCTCGACCTTCGGGGGGAACCCGGTGGCGATGGCGGCGACCAACGCTACGCTGGAGGTCATGGTCGAAGCAGACGTGCCTCGCAGAGCCAAGGAGCGGGGCGACCAGCTCCGTGCAGGCCTCCTGGAGCTGCGTGAGCGTTTCCGGTGGATCGGCGAGGTCCGGGGTATGGGCCTGATGCAAGCGTTGGAGCTGGTGGAGGATCCGGTCACAAAGGAGGCCTCTCCGGCCAAGTCGAGAGCTCTTCTGGAGGCCGCCAGGGGAGCGGGCCTCTTGGTCGGGACCGGAGGACTCCGTGGCCACGTGATCCGCATGGGACCCTCGCTGCTCGTCACCGAGAGCGAGATCGCCGAAGGGCTGGAGCGTTTGGAGCGGGCGTGCCGTCGCGTAAACGACGGCTGATGGGCGGGCGCGCCGCCGCGGAACGTGGGTCCCCGCGCTCGCCACCCCCGAGAGTGAAAGGATAGCCGGTGACCGTTATCATCGGGGTGCTTGTCGTCTACCTCCTCGTACTCTTGGGCCTCGGCTTGTGGGCGAGCCGCATTTCGGGGAGTGTGGCCGGGTACTACGTCGCCGAGAAGAAGCTCCCGTCTTGGGTCATCGCCTTTAGCTCGAACTCTACGGGCGAGAGCGCTTGGCTCCTCCTCGGGCTTACCGGAATGGGCTACGCCGTCGGCTTCCACGCCCTGTGGGTGGTCCTGGGAGAGTTCCTCGGCGTGCTCCTCGCCTGGAAGTATGTGGCCCGCCCGTTCAAAGAATACACCGACCGGTACGACTCGATTACGGTTCCCGACTATCTCGAGTCCAGATTCGGCGATACGCGACACGTCATCCGTCTGGTCAGCATGGTCATCATCGTGAGTATGGTGACCGCATACACTGCGGCCCAGCTGACCGCTTCGGGAAAGGCCTTCAACTCGTTCCTGGATACAGGCTATTCGCTGGGTGTGTGGATCGGCGCGGCCGTCATCCTCTACTACACGACCGTGGGTGGCTTCAAGGCTGTGGCCTACAGTGACCTGCTTCAAGGCGTCCTGATGTTCACCTGCTTGGCGGTGCTTCCGGTCGTCGGCATCGCAGCGGTGGGCGGGTGGTCGGCACTGATCGAGGGCCTAAGAGCGCAAGACCCGGCGCTCCTCGGATCGATGGGTCCCGCCGGCCTCAGCCTGCGGGGCTATATCGACGTGTTGGGCTTCATCGCGATCGGCCTCGCGTTCATGGGCTCGCCCCAGCTGCTCACTCGCTTCATCTCGGCTCGGGGACAACGCGACATCGTTCACGGTGGCAAGATCGCGGTTTTCTGCATTCTGGTCTTTGATCTCGGGGCGGTATTCGGGGGAATGGCCGGGCGTGTCCTGTTCCCCGGCCTCCTCGACCAAGAGACGATCCTTCCGGTGATGAGCAGCGCCCTCTTCTCGGCTTTCTTCACAGGGATATTCCTGGTAGTGGTCCTCGCCGCTATCATGTCGACCGTGGACTCGCTCCTGATCTTGGCGTCCTCGGCGGTGGTGCGGGACATCGTTCAACAGGTCTTCCGCCCTGACGTCAGCGAGCGCAGGCTCTCACTCTACGGAAAGGGTGTCACGGTGGTGATCGGGGCGATGGCCCTCGCCGCTGCTCTCACCGAAACCCGTGCCATCTTCTGGTTCGTGCTCTTCGCCTGGTCCGGGCTTGCGAGTGCCTTCACCCCGGTCGTTCTCTGCTCGCTCTTCTGGCGGCGCACGACACGGGCGGGGGCGATCGCCGGGATGGTGAGCGGGTTCCTGGCTGCAGTGCTTTGGGTCCTGCTCTTCAAAGAACGGTTCTTCGAGCTCTATGAGATGATCCCGGGGTTCGTGGTGGGGTTCGCCGCCACCATCGGCGTCAGCCTCGCGACATCGCCTCCAGACGGGGCCGCCGAGGAGATGGACTCCGTTCACGAAGCCCTCCAAGCACCGGTCCGTGGCTAGGCCGTCCCTCGGCAATGTCCGGCGGCGCGCCTAGTAGGTGCGGGCCGCGCGCTCCGTAGTTCCGTTACGGAGCCGTCGCGGAGCTCTGCGTGAGCGCAGGCGCGACCACGAAGGCCCAAGAAACCGAACAGTGAGGGACCTCGGAGGCGAACCGCCGGTCACTCGGCGGGGGCCACTACCCCCTTCGCGATGAGGTCGTCGATCTCGTCCGGCCCGTATCCGAGCTCAACCAAGACCTCTCTTGTATGCTCTCCAGCCTCCGGCGGGGCGCTTCGGACCTGTGCCCGCTCGTCATCCCAACGAACCGGGATAGCCACGTCCTGATAGTCGGGGATCCCTGGATGGTCGGCACGACGGAGCATGCCCGACGCTTGAACCTGCGGGTCCGCAACGACTGCGGCCACGTCCTGGATGGGCGCCGCGGGAACGGCCTGTTGTGCGAGCAGGCTCCAAAGCCCACTCGTCGTGTGTCTCTGCGTGACCTTCGCCACGACCCGAAAGAGATCCTCCCTGTTCTCGACTCTTGACGGGTTGCTTCCGTAGCGGGGATCATCCACGAGTTCCCCGAGCCCAAGAGCGATGCACAGCCGACCGAACGAGGCGTCGTTTCCCGCAGCGATCATCAACTGCCCGTCTTGGGTGGGAAACGCACCGTAGGGAGCGATCATCCCGAATTGAGACCCCATCGGCCCCGGCACCACGCCGCTGGCCCAATGCCCCATGACGTGATACGAGAACCATCCAAGTGCGGTGTCGAGCAGGGCGGTGGTCACGTGACAGCCCCGACCCGTCTTGGCCCTTTCGCTCAGGGCGGCCAGGGCCCCTAAGGCCGCCCACATTCCAGTGCCGAAGTCCACGATGGAAACACCGACGCGGGCCGGCCCCGTCTCGGGGTGTCCGGTCACGGACATGATGCCGCTTTGTGCCTGCATAAGGGGATCGTAACCGGGTAGGTTCTTGAGCGGACCGGTCTGTCCGTACGCTGTCACGGACACGTAGATGATCTCTGGCCGACGCGCCTTGACCGACTCGTAGTCGAACCCGAGCGACTCGACGACACCGGCACGGAGCGACTGCACGAAGACGTCGGCACGATCGATCAACGTCCAGGCGATCTCCCGGCCGCGCTCTCCCTTCAGGTCGATCCGGGCGCTTCTCTTGTTCCGGTTGACAGACAGGAAAAGGGGACTCTCGCTGGTCCAGAACGGGGGTCCCCACGCGCGCGCCGAGTCTCCCGTTGGCGGTTCTATCTTCACGACGTCGGCGCCGAGATCGCCGAGGATCTGCGTACAGTAAGGTCCGGCGAGGTTCTGTGTGACGTCGACGACCCGCAATCCCTTTAGGTGATCCATCACTGCCGTCCGATGGCCGGTTCCTCAAGCCAACGCTGGGGTGTGGCCGTCCGGTTGAGTTCGCCGGGATGGTGCTCGAACCACCGGGCCACCAGCATGACCTCCGCCACCTGGCGTGCGGGGAGTGCCGCCGGCCCCCGCTCGGCACTCTGGTACACATCTTCCACTGCCTGGGTCACCTCGTTCCGCTCCCGCTCGGACTGCGGGTACGGATAGTCGCGGCGGATACGACCCCGACGGATCAGGAATAGACGATCGTCGCCGGCGAATCCCGGGATCCGATAGAGGAACGTCAAGCCTTCGATACGGCCTCTGAAGGCGGCGAGCTGACTCTGCAAGGCCCCAAAGCGCGAGATCCGATCCCTCAAGATGGCGGCGTACTCGAAGTCGAGACGGCGCGCCGCCTCCTCGGTCCGCCTCTCCAGGCGTGTGAGCGGATCGCGGGTCCGACCCTCCAAGAACCGTCGAGCGATGGCAACACGCCGAGAATAGACGTCTCCGCTGGTGGCTCCGCAACACGGGGCGAGGCAAGTTCCGAGATCTGCCCGCATGCAGAGCGGGGCGCTCCCTTGGGGGAAGAGGTCAAGCTGATCATCGAAGAACACGGGTGTGGTGGCCGAGCAGTCCCTCAGCCCCAGGGTGTGTGCGAGTTCGCGAACCGTGCGCCTTAGCCGCCCCACGAGAGGAAACGGGCCAAAGTAGAGGGACCCGTCCGGGATGACGCGCGAAACCGGCAGGATACGCGGCGCAACCTCACGGGTCAGCTTCACGAAGCCGTATCTGGGCTTGCTCTTGTGGCGCACGTTGAAGCGTGGCTGCCAGCGCTGGATCAGCTCCATCTCCCTCACCAGCGCCGAGAGTTCGTTGGGGACGTACTCCCAGCGGATGCGACCCGTCTGGCGGATCAGGGTTGCGGCCTTGCGGCCGTGATGCACCCGGAGATGCGAAAGCAAACGCGTCCGTACCTGCACCGACTTGCCCACGTAAAGCGGCTGGCCGGCCGCACTGAGCATCCGATAGACACCCGGCCGGTTTTCGGCGTGGGCACGCACGTATGCTCGGAGTGCGCAGGCGGGTACGCTCATGAGATGGCCACGGGGGCCGGGCGGGTCAGCCTGTAGAGGCTCGGAGGAATGACCGTGCCCAGACCCCGTCCGACTCCTCATTGACTTGAAGACGAGACTCGGCCGAACCACCCGGGCCGACCCAAGCCGAGAAGCCCTGCCGACGCCTGCGTTCCTTCTTCTCACCGTAGGGCTGCCCCGACTCCGTCATCGTGCCGTCCGGGCATGCGGCGCAAAGGCATTGCTTGCGCGGCCTCCCGTACTCGGTCCTGAGTCCGGACGGACCCTCCGGACTTTCGCTTTTCTTTCGGGAATATAGGGAGCGCCGACCGAAAGAGCCATTGCTGCCGGCCGCTCCCCCGCGCTAACCTTCCGGCCATGCTTCAGGACGGTGGTGACCGGGTCATTCGCGACCCCATGTGGAATACGATTCGACTCGATGCGACGGCGGTGCGCATCGTTGACACACGGGCGTTCCAGAGGCTTCGGTACATTCGGCAGCTTGGCTTTGCGCACCTCGTCTATCCTGGGGCCACCCACACGCGATTCGATCACGCGATCGGCGTCTATCACTTGGCCGTCACGGCGATCAGCCGGCTCAGGGAGAGGGGTTGCATCTCGGAGCGGGCCACCGACGATGCGCGCCTCGTGCCCTACGCCGCGCTCCTGCACGATATCGGACACTACGCGTTCTCCCACGCTCTGGAGGAGCTGGAATCGGCTCTGCTTCCCGGCGATCACGAGGCGATCTCCTCGCGGTTCTTCGACTCTCCTGAGCTCAACGACGCGCTCGCGACGATCGGACCTGACGCGGGCCCGCGCATCTATGAGTTGCTCCGGGGGCGAAGCGACAACCCGCTGCGGGGCCTTGTGGCGGGCAGCCTGGACTTGGACAAGATGGAGTACCTGCGGCGAGACGCCCGCTTCTGTGGTGTGCCCTATGGCGAGGTTGACGTTGACAGGCTCCTCCAGGGCATCGCCGTACTCTCGGATCCCGAGACCGGGAAACCGGAGGTGGGAGTCCTCGAGAAAGCCGTGGCGGCCCTCGAGTCGCTGCTCTTCGCCAAGTATCAGATGTTCCGGAACGTCTATTGGCATCACGGTGTGCGTGCTGCGACGGCACTCTACAAAAGGATCGTGGATGAAGCCGTTCGAGGCGGGATTCTCGATCCGGAAGAACTCGTCGGGCCTACCGATGAGGAACTGGTCTATGAGACGGCGCGCCGGGCCCATGAAGCGGACAGCCCTGTGGCGGAACGACTCTCGACGCGGTGGCTCCCGGCCCTCCGGGCCCGGAGACTGCCCAAGCGGGCACTGGAGGTCACGGCGGCGGAGCTGGGCGATCGCGTCGTCGAGGATTGGGTCGTTTCCGAGACGCCGATGAAGAGGGCGGTCGAAGACCGACTGGCGGAGGAGGTGGGGCTGGAGCCGGGTGAGGTAGTGATCGATTTTCCGGCCAAGCGGGCGATGTTTCAGCTGGATCTCCTTGTCCAGAGGCGCTCAGGGGAGGTCGAGCGGCTAGGTCCGGGCGGCCTGCCCGGCCTGATCGACCTGCCGCGTCTCGCACGGGAGCTCTACACCACCGCACGCGTCCTGCGCGTCTTCACCTTCGAGCGCCGCTCGCTCGACCGGGAGGATCTCCTCACACGCGTCACGCGCCGGAGTTAGCTCCAGGGCGTCACGCCTCCGGCCGCGGGGCCCTCGTGTCGGCCGTCAGAAAGCCTGGCGTTACGTTGCTCGGCGCATCTCAGGCGTACGCTCCGGCGGCCAGCCGGATCACTCTCCCGGCCTCGCGATCATGCCGTCCGAAGTCCAGGTGTGTCCCGCGACCGGGAATCCCCCAAGCTTGAACATATGGACAGAAAACAGGTATTAGCATAAAATTCTAGGCTGCCTACGTTTCGTCGGAATTCCGTCGAGAGGGGTAGCTTTTCACAGAGAGAACCCGAGTGGTTAGGAGCATAGATATTCGATGGCTACGGCTACGACGCGAAGAAAACGAAAGGGCCGGGCCAATCCTCTGGCCGGCTTCGACGCCAGCATCGAAGAAAAGACCGCCCTCGATCAGTATCTGCGCGACGTGAGTCGCCACGAGCTCATCACTCCCGACAGGGAGAAGGAGCTCGGAGCGCTTGCTCAGATGGGTGACCAAGACGCGATCCAGGAGCTGGCGCGGGCGAATCTCCGCTTCGTCATCAGCGTCGCGAAGAAGTACCAGAACCGGGGCGTTGCCCTGACGGACCTCATCCAAGAAGGGAACGTGGGGTTGGTGACGGCTGCCCGGAAATTCGATCCGGAACAAGGGGTGAAGTTCATCAGCTACGCGGTCTGGTGGATCCGCCAGGCGATCCTCGCGTCCCTGGCAAACCACGGCCGCGCGGTTCGAGTGCCTCTGAACCGGGCTTCCGACCTTGCGCGCATCTTTCGCGAAAAGGAGCGCCTCAAGCAGGAACTGAACCGCGAGCCCACGTCCGAGGAGTTAAGCTCGGCGACGAACCTCACGCCGGCGCTGATCGAATCGCTGCAAACCCTTAACGCCGCTGAAATCAGGCTCGACGCTCCCATCGGCGACAGTGAGGACTCTCAGCTTGTCGAGCGGTTCATCACCGAAGAGGCGGCGGAGCCGGAACAGGATGTCGAAAGCCGACTTCTCACCGAGACCGTGGGCGACGCTCTGAGCACGCTGGAGGCTCGCGATGCACGTGTACTCCGGCTGTATTTCGGCCTCGAGGGTGAGCGAGAGCACACTCTTGAGGAGATTGGGAACATACTTGGAGTGACGCGGGAGCGGATTCGACAGCTACGCGACCGGGCACTCCGGAGGCTTCGCGAGGGCCGCAAGGGAGACGCGCTAGAGTCGTTCGCTGCGTGATCCGCGTCTCGGAAGAGCCTGGCTGGCCCCGCGAGGAGACGATCGCGGTGGTCAGCCAGGTTTTCCTTGTCGTATGGCCTCGGGGGCTCCCTGCTCGGTGTCCAGACACCTCGTGGTGCGCCTCTTGATCGGGATGGTCCACCTGGCCCGCGGTGGAGTGTATACCGTGGCACTCGACCACGGGACGGTTGTGCAGGCGTCCTTGCGCGGCCGTCTGAAGTTGGAGGAGCGGACCGGCGACCAGGTGGTCATCGGTGATCGCGTGAGGGTTGCAGAGGCGGGTGACGCAAGCTTCGTCATCGAAGAAGTCCTCCCGCGCGTGACTTCCATCGTCCGCAGTCGGTCCGGCGGTCGTTCGGTAAAGGTACTTGTCGCCAATGCGGATCGGCTTCTCGTGGTGGTCTCCACTGCCAGACCCAAGCCGAGGCGCCATCTCATCGATCATCTGCTCGTGGCGGGCGAGTACGCAGGTGTCACACCCGTGGTGGTGCTCAACAAGATGGATCTTGAGGGCGCCGCTGCCGCGGCCGCCGAGATGGAGAGCGTCTACGCCTCTGCGGGCTACGACGTGGCGAAGACGAGCGCGCTGACCGGCGAGGGGCTGGAGGTTCTTGCGGAGCATGTCTGCGGCGGCATCTCAGCCCTAGCGGGCCCGTCGGGCGTCGGCAAATCAAGCCTGATCAACGCGCTGGAGCCTGGCCAGAAGCTCAGGACCGGCGAGTTGAGTGGGAAGGGCGGCGGTGGCAGACACACGACGGTAACGTCCCGCTTGATCCGGATGCAGTGCGGCGGGTTTGTGGCCGATACCCCGGGCTTCAGCGAGGTGGGCGTCTGGGGTGTGAGGCAAGAGGAACTCGGCCAATGCTTCCCGGAGTTCCGCTCCCGTGCGTCGGCGTGCCGTTTCAGGCGGTGCAGCCACCTACATGAGCCGGACTGCAAGGTGCTGGAGGCAGTCAATGCGGGGGAGATCGACTCGAGACGCTTCGAGGCCTATCGATTCCTATACGAGGAAGCGGGGGCCTAAGAGGCGGCCCTGCAGTCTCTCGCGGAGTCGTATGAGATCCGAGAATCGTGCAGCCAGGTCAGGTTGGCGGTGATCAGGAAGGTCGTCATGCCCTCATCCACCGAAACCCTGAGGATCCCGGGCGCCCGCATCTCAGGCCGAGAGGTTCAAGGTGGCGGTGGACTCCTGGAGGAGGAGGGCTCTCGGTTCCCGCGGGTGCCCTGGAGATCCGGCCACGCCGGGGCTCCCCGCCTGACCGGGTGGAAGAACCGATCGGCGAGGTTCCCTGGGCCGCGGCGTTCCGTAGCCCGACGGGCCGCCTCCTGATCGGAGAGTGTCTCGGGCCGGGCGAACGAGGACGTGCCGTCCGATAGGATCAGATTCCCGACCCGGCGGGAAGAGCGCCGACTCCGCCCGGGGCACGATCCCCACGTCCCTCGGCGGTGCAGCGCGGGGCAGTTTCACTCGGTCACGCCCGAACCCCACACCAAGGCTCCCCCGCTCGGAGGGCACCCCGCCAAGTCTGAGCCGATCACCGGCCCGATACCGCGAGGCGCGGTGAGCCCCGGAAGGCGCGTTTCGCGAGTGGCTGTGAGGCCCTGCGGGCTTCGAGCACCCCCTTGGAAGCCAGCACCGGCCCGGATCGGAGATCGCCGCCGTCCGCAGAACGGCGTCGCGCGGCTTTCGGGGCTTCGGAGATCGGCGGACCCAACGCAACCCGGAGCCGTAAAGTGACGACGGCGCGCAGGAGTCGGATGAACGACGCGGCGGGCAAGAGCCCGGGCGTGGATGCCGCGCGGCCGATGGCTGGCACGATCGATCCCACGCATCCGTCCACCTCCGGCTTCATAGCGAAGGATGCTTGAAGGAGCTCGCAGCGACGAGACCTCGGGGACCGAGACCTCAGCGGCAAGTTGTCCGCCCCTCACGTTGTCGGAGCCTATGGCGATCATTACAATCCGCGAAAGGCGGGACCGTCCGGCCGCCTTTGTCCACGCTGAAGAGCTAGTGCGACCCTAGAGGGAAAACAGAGCGTGGTGCCCGACTGTGCCAAGGCTGCGAGCGAGGTCGATCCGCAGAGATCGGTGGCTCGTTGAGGAATCGTTTGGCGTGGGTCCCGTCCTTTGTGGTCGGCGTTGCCGCGGGCACGGCTGCGGTCGTTGCCGTGGCCTTGTTGCTGTTCACGGGCCAGGGCATGCTTCGCTCCCTGGCCCTGATCGCCGCGGTTGAACTCATGTCCTTTGGGATCGGGCTGTCCGCCCGACCCACTTCGGAGGGACCGGAGGCCGTGAGATCCCTTCGCAGGCGGTGGCTGGCGGTGCTGGTAGCGTTCGCCGCCGCGTCGGCCCTTGTGGTCGCTTGGACGTTGGGCGAGGGTCTCGGTGGCGGCGCTTCAACCCAGGCCTTCGGGCTCGCGTTCGTCGCGGCGTTGCCGCTCTACGCATGCGGGCGGCTCCTCGCGGCGATCTCCACGGTCCGCACTGCACGCCGCCGGGTCGAGCCCGGCGCCGTGGCTGCTTTGGGGGGAGCGCTCGGGGTCCTGGTGACGGGTTCGAGCGGACTCGCTCGTCTGGGAGCCCCGTCTCTATTGCTGTTTCTCTTGATGACTCTCTCGGGTGCCGCTCTGATGCACGGGTGGATCCTGGAGGGTGGCCGAGAGGGGCTCGAATCCCCCGTCGGCGCTTCCGGGGAGGTGCCCGAGGACGTGACCCTCTCAACGCCCGATGAGGCGCGGGAGGAAGGGAGCGCCGAAGGCCCCTACGAGGGACTGCTTCGGTGATGGTCGCGCACCTCTCGGATCTGCACCTGGGGTACAGGGCGTATGGCCAAATAGAGCAAGGGCGAAACGTTCGAGAGGCGGATGTCGCCCGCGCCTTTCACCGAGCGATCGACAGAGTCATCGGTCTTGAGCCCGCCGCTGTCTTGGTCGCTGGCGATGTGTTCGATCGTCCAGAGCCCCCCCATTCTGCACTGGTTGCGCTTGCGCAGGGGCTTCGAGCAATCCGGGAAGCGCTGCCAGGGACGCCCGTGCTCCTGGCTGCCGGAGCCCGCGACACGCCGGCCTCGCTCGGGGATCCTGGGCCCCTCGCCACGTTCGACACGATGGCCTTCGTCGAAGCGGAGACCGCAACGACGCGCTCGGTGTATTATTCCCAGTTGGGCCTGCACGTGACGCTCGTGCCGCATCGGGCCGCGCTGCAGGGGCCACCGTCCCCGGTGGCCCCCCACCGCAAGGCCCGCTGGAACGTGCTGGTCGGCTACGGATCAACGGACGGAGGCGACGACGCTATCCTGGCGTTGGATCCCTCCGAGTGGGACTACGTGGCGCTCGGCTACGAACATCGCTGTCGCCGGGTAGGGGGAGCCGCGCACTATGCAGGTTCCCTCGAACGGGTGGGACCGACGCCGTGGGACGAAGCGGCGGAGCAAAAGGGCTTTCTGACGTGCGAGTTGGAATCCGGGCGAGTTCGGTTTCACGCGATCCACGGGCGTCCCGTTGTGGCTCTGGCCTCGATCCCGTACGAGCCAAAGCGTCCGGGGCGGTTGCGGGAGCGAATCCGGGAAGTCCTCGACGAAGTGCCGGGCGGAATCGATGAGAAGATCGTGCGAATTCGAATCGAGGGGCTCCCTCCCGAGAGCCTCGACCTGCTGCAGGGGCTGTTGCCGGAATACCGGAGGAGGGCTTTGCACCTTGAGGTCCAACTTGAAGATCGGACTGCCGGTCAGGGGCCCCGGCGGGGTCGTCTCAAGACTCTTGGCGTCGAAGCTGCCGGAGCACCTCGGTGAGCCTCGGAAGAGCCTTGAAGACGTGGTGTGTCTTGTGGAGGCTTATCTCCCCGCGACGCGGCCCTAGCGGAGCCTTGCATTGAGCAGCCTCGATCGGCAGACGTCGTCGCCAGGCCTTCAGGGACTCGCAAGCGAGCTGGGTCCCGGCCTCGTCGCGCTCGTCGGCGGCAGCGGGCCATTTCGCAGCCAAATCCTCGAACAGCTCGCCGTCCGCCTGACAGAGGGTGACGAGCGGCTGGCGACGCTAGTCGCCGGGCACGGCTTGGCGGAACCTGCGAAGGCGTGGCGTCGCGTGGTGCGTGTGCTGGCGCAGTGCTACGGCCTCGATGGGGTGGACACGGAGCTTCTTGCACTGCAGGACGGGCGCCGCGAGAAGGGTGGGGAGGTTACGGACCCAAGCGTGGGAACCCTTCGGGCTCGCGTCCACCAGCTGCGTCGACTTCCCGAAGCCGTGAGAACCAAGGAGCGTGAGATCCGCGGACTACGAGCCGATGAGGCCGAGGTGAGTGGCGACATGGAAGTTGCCAAAATGGATTGGCTCCGGGAACGGCAGGACGCGGAGACCAACCTCCTGGCGTATCGCGATCGGGCTCGTGAGCTGAAACTGCGGCTTCAACAGCTCGAAGAAGGAGGATTCGAGACCGCCTGCCCTACGTGTGATCGTCTGCTCGGTGAGCGATTCGCTTCTGTGGTGACTGGGCTACGCGAGGAGTGGGAGTCTGTCGTGCAGGACGGCAGTTGGTGGAAGCGGCGCCGGCAGCAGCTGGACTTCAAGCCTTCGCATCTGCAGGAGCTGGAGGGCAGGGCGATCCTTCTTCAGGCGGCCATCGAGAGACACGCCGAGGAACTTGAGAGGTTGCGAGCTCGGCTCCCGGAATTGGCCGAGGCCGAGGACACACTCTTGGCCCTCGGATCAACAGGCGCTTCGTCGGCCCGCGAGAGCTCGGCGCGACCCCGGAATCGGGGCCAGCCGCATGACGAGAACAAGGAGCGCCGCCGCCGCACCCTGGAGGCCCTCAGGGAGAGGCTCATCGGGGACGCCGAGCATTCGTTGGCGGCCAGGGCGGGCCGATACCTCAATCGCCTCACCGGCGGCGGCGTGCTCGGGATCGGTCTCACGGCGGACGGGGAGCCGACGGTCGTGCGGGACGAGGGCTCCCGGCGGCCGAATTCCGACGAAGAAGTGGCGGCCTACCTCTTCGCGCTTCGGCTCGCGCTCATCGATCTTGGCGCCGACCACAGGATCGCATTCGAGGAGGTTCTCCTTGGCGATACCTTCGACCGCCTAGAGCCTGAGATGAGGATTCGCGCAGCTGGGCTCCTTCGAAGCCTGCTCTCACGCGTGCCGAAGATCCTCCTTTTCTGCCGGGGCGACGTTCTGGAAGCGATTCCTGAATCGTTTGACTGGATCGTGGACCTGGCTGTGGACCGAACCGGCGCGCCGCGCACGGCCATCAAGAGGAGCGGCGTAGGGAAGCTGCGCGTCCACTGAGCTGACGCGCCGCGCCGCTCCGAACGCTATCGCGCGAGCGCCTGCCAGGCCGCCAACCGCTCCTCGTAGGGAGCCGCAGCCCCAGGATCGCCCCTCTGCCTCCCACTATGCACGAGTGCGGCGTAGGTCCACGCGTAATAGTTGGGGATGCCGATCGTGGAACGGTCCGGCCAGTGCGGCCACGCGTCCGGGATGCCCCCCCGATGAACGAACACCTGATCGACGAGCGTGCGGGTCCGTTCCTCGTCGAGCCAGAGGCCCGTCACGGGTACGATGCCGCGGTCCTGTATGGGGACGTTGCGCTGGCTTGAGTCAGGGGGGCCGGGGTTGAGGCGGAAGGCGAGGCCCTGCCGAACGAGGTAAGGCACCAGGCCCAAGGAGCGCGCCGCGTTGCCACTGGACGCGAAGTAGATGGGCCGATCACCGATGCTGTTCTGGATCAGCGCCAACGCGAACTGTTGCCAAGGGAAGACCACCGTGCCACCGTCCAGCCGGGCGATCACGGGGCCAAGCGTAAAGTCCCGCGACTCGTCCACCCTCACGTAGCCCGCCGGGCCCGCAACCCGCTCGATGAGCGTGTCGTCGAGCGCCAAGATCGCCCTCTCGGGTACGGTCACCGGGGTGTCCGTCACAATCGCGATCTTGCCCACTGCTTCCGCTTCGGCCCGATTGCTTGTGTACAGAGCGGGCACCGACGTCATCCTCCGGTAGGGACGCTGACAAGTGATCCTCGTCCGGTCTGCCTCAGGATCCACGCCGTCTGGGCAGGGTCGAGTCAGATCCCGGATCTGCTTGGTGTACCAGTCCGTGTTGAGGTACGACGTGACGATCACCGTGACGTCCCGTCGAATCCCCTCGACCTCCTGGAGGTACCAGAGGGGGAAGGTGTCGTTGTCCCCGTTGGTGAAGAGCACGGCGTAGGGTTCGACGCTCATGAGGAGGTTGTAGCCCCAATCTCTGGCCGAGTAATCGCCCCTTCGGGTGGCCCACGACCAGTTGAACAGGAGCGGCAGGAGGGCAAGGCAAAGCACGGGTGCTGCTCGGGGCAAGGAGCCGCCGAGCCGCTTGGCCAACCGGCGCCAGAGAACGGTAATGCCCAATCCGGCCCAGAGCCCCCAGATAGAGAAGCCAACGATGAAGAAGTAGTCCCGCTCCCGCACCTCGCGATCGTCAACCCCTGGCGTGGGCGACGCAAAGGAGTAGCCGTACTCGAAGTTCAGGTAGAAGACGAGGCCCACCGAGAGCGTACCGAAGAGAATCAGCGTGTAGAGGCCCGAGGCCGGATCCCTACGGATGTGCTGGGTCGCTCCGATCGCCCCGAGCCCGACGAAGAGGACGGTGAAGGGGAGCCTCGGGAGGGGAAACACCGTCTCGGACCCCGCTATCCCCCGCGCCCACTGCCAGTCGAAGTACTGGAGGTAATTGGCGTACTGTGCCCACAGGGGAGCCAGTCGGGGGAGAAGGTCGGGTTTGTCGTACTGCTGACGGGTCAGGGCGGCCGACAGTTCGGCGCACCCTGCTTGTCCCCATGTGACGATGCTCGCCAGAGCACTCCGGACGTTGGAGCACGTGGGGTCAGCCTCGTTGATGACGGGATCCAACGCCGATCGGAGCGGGAGGAACAGGTGAATGGAGAGGCCAAGGCACACGGCGACCGCTCCAACCACATAGAGTCGCCAGTTGAGAAGGGTCCGCGGCGAGATCAGCAGGATGAACACGGCGAGAGCCGGAGCGGCGAGGAACGCCATCAGATGATTCCCGACCGAAAGAGCCAGGATGAACGCCATGAGGACGAGCAGATTGTCGTCCCTGCCTTTCCCCAAGTTCTCCCGCCAGCGGAAGGCGAGCCACGTCAATAGCGCGATCGTGCAGAGGGAGACCGTATATACCTTCTCATTCACATTTGACTGATTCCAGACGGTGAATGCGGTAGCACTGAGCAGTGTTGCTGCCAGGGCGCCGAGGAGCCGAACGGGCCGAGATTCCGAGAAAAACCCCAGGACGTGGTAGAGCGTCAGGAACCAGAGGCCGTGGGCCAAGCTGCTCATCAACGCGGAGAACAGGTTTATGTGGGTGGCCACTGTGAGCCCTAGCGGCGTCAGGAGGATGTCCCAAGTCCTTGCCAGCACCACAAACAGCGGATTGCCGGGTGGATGAGGTATCCCGAGGATGTGGCCCGTGGCGATGTACTCGCTGGTGTCCCAGAAGGCCGTCGTGGGCGCAAGGGTCAACACATACAGGGTCCCCACCCCGAGCGCCGAGAGGGCCGCCCACCGGTAGGGGGGCTCCCCGAAAGCCGGTCCGGCCGAGGCCGTCCGGTCGTTCCCGGCAGAACGGCTGGGAGTGAGTCGGATGTCCTTCAGGTTCATCTGGTCTTTCTGGGAGAGAGCGGTCCAACCGGCTCCAAGATAGCATACTGAGAGCACCACTGAAGGTAAGGGCATCTCCGCCCCTGATCGCTCAAAGCGCCACGTCGTGAGGTCCTGTTGTGTGTGTGTCTCAAGGTGGAAGTGCGGGGTGTCCGCCGTAAGCCACCCTCTTGGAGGGATCCACCTAGTGGAGCGGTACTCGGACACGACCGCTGTCCTCTCGACTTCCTCGACTCTAGGTGGATCACCTCTCTCGCACGCGGCGGTCGAAGCACCGTGCGTGACCCTTCGCGGTGATCCGGGCAAGGCCGCGCCGCTCGGGGGCTTATGATTGCCGTGGACGTATGCTTGTATTCCCGGTACTCGGGGAACAACCGGGCGGAGACGGACAACGGGCTGGTGAGTTCGCAGCGAGCGCCGGCGACGCTCTCTTCGTATTGGGCGTTCGCATAGGAGTGCAGGAGCACGACTGCGATCGCCTCGGCTCCCTTGAGCGGCTCGACGAGGCTGTCACCTATCGTTCATCGAGCGCCTCCACGATATTGCCTTCCGGCCCCATTCTCACCTTGTATGCCGATGCGGTCCTTTCGGTGAAGCAGCAGAGCCGGTGGCCGACAAGCGCGTATGGCTGCGGCCGGTCTTGCCGCCCGATCTCGACGACATCTTCGAATCCGGCGTTCGTGATCAGCTTCGCGCGCTCCTGGAAGCGCGGTCGTCACAGCGGGCGGTCCGTGCGCGAGCGTGGAGCTTCCTCTCGCCTGGTCGAGCGAAGCCTCGACCCCTTCCAACACGGCTTCGGCTGGGTCGACGGGGTGAGGGGACCTTGAGTGATCGATGGCGGCCGCCCTTAAGAACCAGGACATCGGCCAATGTGCCACGACGGTGACGACCCTCCCGACCTTTCCCTCTGACGCTCCACTCATTAGTTCTCCAAGCCGCGCTCTGCGGCTCCTGTCATGTGACGCACGCGGTCCAATGCAGCTAAAACCAAGCTTCGATGAGTTCCGGGCACAGGCCACGCGCACGGGTGTCCTCCCTGTGTGGCGGGAGTTCTTGTTCGACGTGGACACCGCCGTCACCGCCTATGCCAAGCTCCGACGCCCTCCCTTCGGCTTCCTCCTTGAATCGGTCGTTGGGGGCGAACAATGGGCCCGGTACACGTTCCTTGGGAGCGAGCCCACCGAAGCGTGGCGGCTAGTCGGTGATCGGGCCGAGATATGGACCCCACGCGACGGTTGGAGACCCGTCCCGACTCACAGCGCTCTGGCTGATCTTGATCGGCGGCTGAGGTCGCGCCAGCCGCTGGCGACCAGTGACTTGCCGCGCCTTTGGGGGGGGGCTGTGGGTTACTTCGGATACGATGTGGTGCGACAGATTGAGCATCTGCCCGACCCGCCCCCGGACGATCTACACCTTCCGGATGGCTTGTTCGTGTTCATCGATGTGGTGTTGGCCATCGACAACCTGCTTGGCCGCGCCATGGCGATCGCCACGGTCGAAGTGGACGAGGGTGCCGACGATCAGGATCTTCGCAAGCGGTACGACGATGCGGCTGCAAAGACGCGGAAACTCGTGACTCGACTGACCGAGGAGTCGCCTCCGCCCCCGCTCGAACTCGGTCCGGAGCCGGGTGAAGATCCGACATTCGCGAGTACCATGAGTCGAGAGGAGTTCGAGGCCGGTGTGGAGCGGATCCGCGACTACATTACGGCAGGTGACGCCTTCCAGGTCGTCCTGAGCCAGCGCCTCCAGATGGCGCTTCCTGCGGGCGCGTTCGACCTGTATCGGGCACTCCGGTCTTTGAATCCTTCGCCCTACCTCTATTTCTTGGAGCTAGATGGCTTGTGCCTGGTTGGGAGTTCGCCAGAAGTCTTGGTCCGGGTCGAGGACGATATCGTGACGGTGCGCCCCGTCGCCGGTACCCGCCCCAGGGGCGCAACCCCCGAGCAGGATCGGGCGTTGGCACACGATCTTGTCGCCGACGAGAAAGAGTCAGCGGAGCACCGGATGCTCGTGGACTTGGGGCGGAACGACGTGGGGCGCGTCGCAGAGTATGGTTCGGTGTCCGTTCCGGACCTGATGATCGTGGAGCGTTACTCCCATGTGATGCACCTCGTCAGTCAGGTGGAGGGGAAGCTCCGTCCGGGCTTGTCGTCGATGGACGTGTTTCGCGCGTGTTTTCCTGCGGGCACGGTCTCGGGGGCTCCCAAGGTGCGCGCCATGGAGATCATCGATGAGCTAGAGCCGGTCCGGCGAGGCCCATACGCTGGGCTCGTTGGGCACTTCAGCTGGGGGGGTGGCGCCATGGACGCGGCGATCACGATCCGGACCGTCGTGGTTAAGGACGGCACGGCTTTCGTTCAGGCTGGCGCCGGAATCGTTGCTGACTCGGATCCGGGTCGCGAATACGAAGAGACGCTCAACAAGGCCCGAGCTCTTCTACGCGCTGGGGCTATGCTTGTGGTGCAGGATTAGGCCGTCGACACTGCAGGTCCTTGCTCTTCGCCCCTTCATCCACCGCCGCGTAGGGGGGCCAGGGCGGAGCAAGCCCTCGTTCCTCACACATCAAGTGCAAGAGGGCCAATCCGCGGAACTCCCTCCGATGGTTGGCGGACCTCTTGGTCGTCACGGACGGCTCTCTCGAATCTTCTCGCTCCAACCCGAGACGTAGTCGTGCCGAGACCCTTGAATTTGCGATTCGGCTGTTAGCGGTAAACGAGGATCGGGGCGGGTGCGATGGCATCCTTTGCCATACCGCGGGTTGTCGGCCCGCGGAGGTGCCTCGGTCTTGCCACCAAGCCGACCGCCGCCGGCAACGGGTGAATCCGCCGTTGGCTAGGTTCCAGGGTGATTTCGAGGCGGAGGCGCCAAGCCGCCGGACGCCGTCCTTCGTCTGCTCAGGGTGCACTCTTGCCGTCAGATGAGACCCCGTATCCCCCAGCGGTAAACAAGGCTCATCAGGGCGGAGAGCACGAGCGCGCCGCCCATGCCGCCGCCACTCAAGGCAACGGGTTCTTCAAACTCGAAGATCCCTACTCCCAGCATGCCTCCGATCACAGCGCCGCTGGCACCGAGCACCATGAGGAGCGGAACGTGGCCGACCGTCTCTTCCGGCAGTCGTACGACCATCCGCGCTAGCAGGCCGACAAAGGCTCCCATCACAATCCAAATAGCAACGCCGATCCAATTCTCCATTGAGCACCGTTAGGGTCGAACATGGGTTTCTCTGCCCCGAGTCTCTGGACAGGAAATCTAAGGGATCCGCAAGTCAGCGCTACTGGGCGAGATCGGGCCCTGGCCAGGAGTGTCCCGGCCGTCGGGCACGCGCACGGCTCGATTGTGCGCGGTATCGCCTGCTTCTGCCCTCTCGCGTAGGCCGCCGGTTCGCCAGTAGTCTGCTGCCGATGTGGGTTGGAGCCGGATCTGACAAACGTCGACCGGCCCCCGCTGCCACGTTAGGCGCCCTTCCCCATCGCGCGCTTTAGCGCCTCCAGCTCTGCGTCGATATCCGTGGAGGTCGACGTGGCCGAAGAACTGGAATCGAGAGGGTCGACTCGAAGGCCGTCTTCGCTCAACTCCTCATTCGCTTCGCGCTCGGCCTCCAAACGCGCGTCATCCCCTTCGATCTCCCTGGCGATGCGGTCGACTTCCGCGAACAAGTCCCCCACTCGGTGGACGGAGTTCCGGGCCGAGGCTCGCCGGGCCGTGGCAGCGAGCGTCGCGCCGCTGTTCTCGGCAGCCTTGATCGACTCGATCATCTCCTCAAACTCCGCGCGCCTCATGTCCAGCTCCTCACCGAGGGCGTGAGCCTTCTGTTTCAGAACGCCGTGGCGGTACTCGTGCTTCGCGACGTACTCTCTGGCGACCCGCACGGTCTCTTCGTCGCCGATCTCGAGAGCCATCCTTTCCCGGCGCCGACACGTCTGGGCGTTGCGTTTCTCGGTGTTGGCCGCTTCGTTCGCACTCTGAATCGCCGCCTCCAGCCGCTTTGTTTCCGCTTTGGTTTGCTCGGCTTCGCGCTTCATCTGGCTGAGCATACGGTCTACGGCCTCCAAAGCGTCATCCGCCCCCAGTTCTTCCTTGAAGTTGTCTACAGCCTCGCGGAAGGCGCGTCGCAGGTTCTCGAACATGCCCTAGTCCTGGGCCATCGAGGTCAGTTGAGGTAGGGCTCGATCCGTTGCGCGAATGAGTTCCTGGCGCGGTGGAGCCGGCTCTTGACCGTGCCAAGGTTGACCCCTGTGATCTTGGCGATCTCCTCGTAGCTCTTCCCTTCGAGCTCGCGGAGTCGGAATACCAAGCGGTGGTGTTCTGGCAACTCTCTTACGGTGTCCTCGACGAGCCGCCGCAGAAATCGCTTTCGGTAGAGGTCGTCAGGCCTCATGCGAAAGTCTTCGAACTGCAGCGGACGATGATCGTCGTCCCAGTTTCCCGTAAGCCGCTGGAAGAGGATGAGGGGGCTGCGGGAACGGTTGCGGAGTTCGTTCTTGGAGAGATTGCTGGCGATCGTGTATACCCACGTAGAGAACTTTTTCGTTGTGTCGAACCGGTGGAGGTGGCGGGTTACTCGGATAAAGGCCTCCTGCACGAGATCTTGGGCCCTGTCACCGTCACCGGTCTTGCGCGTGACGAAGTGAATCAACCGATCCCGGTAGCGGTGATAGAGGCTCTCAAAGGCTCCGACGCGGCCCTTCAGGTGAGCCGTTACGAGTTCCTCGTCGCTTAACTGAGGGAGGGGCTCCTCGAGGACGTCCGCCGCACACTGTTTGCTGCCGTTCGACTCTACCATGGGCGATTCCAGTGGATGCGCTAGCTAGTGACAGCGATCGATTTGGCCGGCAAGCTCCACGCCAAGAATGATCCCTGGCTCATGAATATGTCCCGTCAGATGCGCGGCTTCAAGGGTCGCTCGGGACAGCGGGCCCCCAATTCTCCCGCGAAGCGGCACCGCAAGCCCGCTTGCCGACTCTCCTGAGAGAAGCCCTCGTAGATCGCCATTTCGGGATCGGGGGGAAGATCGCAGGACGCCGCAGCGGCCTCTGCGGCCGACTCCACGACCCCTGCCGCCTCTGCCTCAACGGACAGAAGTCGGGCCTCGGAAAACCCTCGCCGTTTCATGAACTCTTCGAGAAGGCCAATGGGATCGCGGCGCCCCCAGAACTCGAACACCTGCGGCGAGAAAGTGGCCCGGGCTTCGGTTTCGTCGTGCGTGGCGTGTCCTCCCATCCGGAACGTCTCGACCGAAACCACAGCGGGTCCCCGGCCTTCCCGGCATCGCTGGACGGCCAGCGTTGTGGCGGCGAGGACGTCCAGTACATTGTTCCCGTCGGCTGTCCATGAGGGAATTCCGTACATTTCCGGCCAGCGGGTGATGTCCCCACCCGAGTGTCGGTCGATCCGGGTTCCAAGAGCCACTTGGTTGTTCTGGATGACAATGACGGCTGGGACACCCTGCACAGCGGCGAAGTTCATCCCCTCGTGGCAGGCGCTTGTGCGGGTCGCTCCGTCTCCGACCCAGGTCATGGCGACACGATCTTCGCCCCGCCGTTTGAACGCCAGCGCCACCCCGGCCATGATCGCCACGCTCGTGCCCATGTGGCTGATCGGCGGGACGACGCCCAGCGAGGGGTCTCCGGCGTGCAGGTCGCGCCCGCAGCTGGGAGAGTCAGCGGTCGCGAGGTAGGCCCTGAAGAGGTCCGCGACCGGCATGCCCATCATGAGGCAGGCGCCGGCGTTTCGGACCATCGGAAAAACCACGTCTCGGTTCCGGTCGAGCGCGGAGACGGAACCGACTGTGACGGCTTCCTCGCCGGTCCCCAGCCATGCCTTTGAGAGCACGCCATGCCGGACCCACCTCCTCAGCATGATGTCGTGCAGGCGCGTCAGCACCAAGTCGCGATACAGCGCCACCAGCCGTGCTTTGTCAATGCCGACGGCCACCTCGGCCTTGTCCGGATCCTCTTGGAGGGATTGCTCATACCGATCGACGAGGTCCGGATTGGGGACCCATCGCACGTACTCGGGCGGGTCGTAGGAAGAGTACCGGTGCATGCTTGCCGATCGCTCAATGCGCGTGTTGATGGTGCGTCGAAGGTCGGGCGGTACGTGGGACGCAAGCTACGGGGCTGCCGGAGGCCGGACAATCGTGTCAATGGCCACCGAAGATGTTGCGGGCCGTCCGCATCGTCCGGCTGCCGATGAGAACCCGCCGCATCCCGGCAACATGATCTTCTGCCTGGGAGTCGTTCAGCCAAGATCCTGTCTCCACCCCAAGAGGAGGCACGATCATGTTCGAAACCCTGTTCATCGATCTTCTGGACTTGCGCGAAGGCGAGCGCGACAAAGGAGCGGCCGTAGAAGAAGTTCTTGCGGATGTAGCCGACCGGGCGTTCCACCTTGCCCTTCGTCTGGGCCCGGTATGGGCGGCACGCCCGAATGCGGAAGCCCCAGTGAAGGCTGAAGCGCAGGAACTCCGGGTTCTCGACCAGCCGCCCACCCGCCTCCCGTCGGTCGCCGAGAACCACGGCCTTCATCTGGTCAAACGGCAGCTGGGCGTCGATGATCTCCTTGTACGGATCGAGCTTCGAGGACCGCCGGCGTCGCGGGCCGTACCGCACGGCCTCATCGTCCAACTCCCGGCCCAGCTGGCCGGCCGCGATCCAGCGGTGCAGCGTCCGCCGGTTGATGCCGAGTTGCCGCGCGATCGCGGCCTTGCTCATCCCCTGCTCCAGGTAATGCCGCAACGGCACCCGCGTCTCCCTGCCGATCATCGCGCCCCCACCGATCAGTGAAGACGCCGACATATCCACGCCGCCGAAGACCCTCCCCGACACCCCGAAGCCGGGATCCAGCCATCCCTCCGTCATCCGAAGCGAGACATTTTCGGCGGCCACTTCCGTGAAATTCTGCATGGCCGGTAACATCGGGAGCCGAGGGACTTGTCGCCCATGCGTTGCCGGCCGAGGAGCGCCGAGCAAGATTGGCCGGAGCCACCACCTCCCCAGGGTGCGGCGGTAGGAGGCCATACCGATCCCTCGAAACTCACAATTCACGACACTACCGAATGCCCCAGAGCCGAGTGCAGGAAGAACTGGCCGCCGACGGACCCGAGCGAGTTGCGGTCGTGGTCGCCCTCACCATGCTGCAGGTCATTCGAGCGCATGATCGTCCTTCCGAGGTCTTTGAGGGGGAGGACACGTCGATCACCATGCCCCGCCGACTCGGCCTCAGTGAGGTCGTGGAGCGGCAGATTCTCATCTACCAGGAGGAGACGAAACGCCGAGGGAAGATCTCCGACCAGGAATTTGCCAACTTAGTCCGCCTTGTGGCGAAGAGGCCCGACTCAGCGGACATCTTCTTCGAGTGTGGAACGCGTCTTGCCCACCGGCCAAGTCATCGGCATTGTCGCTTTATGCCGCGCCGACTCGCCTTAGCCGTGGCGCGCCGGCGAGTGCGCGGACGTCTGAAAGGGCTCTTCGGCAGGCGAGTGGGGGGGTTTGCTGGAGATGGATTCA
The DNA here is from genome assembly GCA_964572045.1 of uncultured Gemmatimonadaceae bacterium. Classification (GTDB taxonomy): domain Bacteria; phylum Gemmatimonadota; class Gemmatimonadetes; order Longimicrobiales; family Gaopeijiaceae; genus CBDCKR01. Next base: position 16,842 of record CAZNEI010000008.1, on the reverse strand, counting down.
CCATGGAGGGGTGTGCGCTCCTCTTCATGCAGAGTGATCCGAGCGGCAGTGCATGCGCCTTGGTGTCGGGCCTCTGCTCGGCCGTGCTCGGTGCCACGATCCGCGGCGTGCCAACAGTGGATCACGTTGCTTGCGAGTCCCGAGGGGACGCCTATTGCCGGTGGGAGGTACCGCCGCGCGCGTCCGCGGAGGACCCGTAACGGATCCGGCATCTGGCTCTGGTATGGGGCTTCTGGGGGGTGACCTCGATCACGGAGATCTATGAACGAGTCGTCGGCAGTCCTGGTCATGGTTGTCGTCCTGGCGGCCTTGATTGGCTTCTGGGTCGGACGTCGTTCAAACCGGACGAGGGGATCCGCCACGGCTGGACGGCCTGACGTCTCCTCGAAGCGCGACCAGAGCGGTCTGGGCGAGGCGTACGGGCTCGCCCTCTCGCGCATCGGGTCGTACCTTCGCCACAACGTCGATGGCCCGCTGTCGGCGGCGTTCGAGAACCGAAGCCTCTCACTCAGGAAAGCCGCCGAGCAAGCCGTAGCGGCTGTCGATGATCTGCGTTTTTTCCTTCAGGATCCGACTGGAGGGATGGCTCAGGAGGACCTGGTCAAGGTCGCCGCGGAGGCCGTGCGCGAATTCGAGGCGAATTGGGACGTGTCGGTGCAGGTTTCGGAGGAGGGTCCGGCCCGGGTGCGCGCGAACGCCGAGTCGCTACTGGACGCCGTGTACCTCCTGCTCCACAACGCCGCCGCGTTCGGTCAAGGAAAGCGAGTGGTCGTGACCGTGTCGAGCGGGGGAGGGTGGGGACGGCTGCTCGTGCGGGATGATGGGCCGGGCTTCACGGCGGAGGCGCTGTCAAGGGCGTGCGATCCCTTCTACACGACCTCCGAGGGAGGACTGGGCCTTGGCTTGTGGCACGCGCGCCGGGCCGTGGAGCTTCAGGCCGGGCGCCTCTACTTGAGGAACCGCATGGCCGGCGGTGCCGAGGTGGAGATCTCACTTCCGCTGGCCTGACCTATGTCAGGCCCGTGCTGCCGCTTCAGTCGCGGTGCCCGCCCCGGCGGAATCGGACGCAGCAACTGCCGGAGCCCATGACATCACCGCGAGTGCCGTCGTGAGACTCAAGATCGTGGCGGCCACGAGGGTGTGGAGCGACCCGGGGACGACGGCAAGTCTCATATAGACCGTCAGGAACCCGAGGCCCACCTGGAGAACCGCGAGCACGCCGGCTCCCACGGCGATCGTCTTCGCCGTCGACGGTGCAAGCTCGCGAATCGCTCGCGCCGATAGGACAAGGAGGGTTGCAAGCACGGCGATCCCCAACACCCGGTGCCCGAAGTGCACGACGACGGTGGCTGTTTCAAGGGGGGGCACCCACCGGCCGAGGCACAAGGGCATGTCTGGGCAGACGAGCCCGGCATCCATGTGTCGCACGACGCCTCCGAGGACCGACTGGAGGAACGTGAGGATAGTCGCTCCGAGGGCGGCGGTTCGTAGGCTGGCCAGGCCGCTCGTGGGCCCCATACCCGACGTCCATCGCGGAGATGTGGCCACGGTCAGGGCCGTGGCCAGGGCGAGGAAGAGGAAAGCGAGGGCGAGGTGTGCGGTGGATATGAAGTCGGGGAGCCGCATGAGAACCGTCAGGCCACCGAGGATGCTCTGAACCAGAAGGAGCCCGATGCCGGCTACGGCCCACCACCTCAGAGCCGGGGGATGCCGCTCGGACTTCCAGGCCGTGTAGGTCGCCGCGACGAAGATCAAGACGAGGCCGCCCGCCACCAGCCGGTGCAGGTGCTCCCAGAAGACTCCTCCCGTCATGTCGGGCATCATCGTACCGTAGCACGTGGGCCAGTCCGGGCAGGCAAGGCTGGATCCCGTGGCGTGCACCACGCTCCCCAACCAGAGGAGCCCCAGAGTCCAAACCGTGGTGATGAAGAAGCCTCTATGGTGATGCACGGTGTCCATCGCCTACCCTCGCAGATTATGTTCGTCGGGCCGACCCCCGACGCACCTGCCAAGATATCCGTTCGGTCATGCGTTCAATAGAGAAGTGGATGCTACCATGCCTGCGCCGGAGCGTCTGAGCGCGGAGAAGGCGCTGGGTTTCCTTCGGCGTCTGGAGCCGCGGATCCGACCGTACCGCCTCGCCCTCCTGGGGGCCGGGCTCCTCATGCTCGTCAGCACGGGTATTGGACTGGCGTTTCCGCTCATCGTGCGGCAGTTGCTTGACGCGGCGTTCTTAGCCAGCGACTCCGGGCTCCTTAACCGCGTCGCACTCGGATTGCTGGCTCTCTTCGGCGTTCAGGCGGTGGTGAACTTTGGACAGAGCTACCTGACCGCCGCCGTGTCGGAACAAGTCGTCGCCGATCTGAGACGAGACCTTTTCCGGGCGCTCGTCCGCCAGCCGCCCGGTTTCTTCGCGTCGAGACGGGTTGGTGAGCTCACCTCCCGTTTGGCGTCCGACTCGGGGCTAATCCAGGACGTGCTGCGCTTTGGCGTGCCCGAGATGATCCGCCAGGGTGCCTTCCTGGCGGGTGCACTGGTGCTGGTCACGATCACCAATCCGCGTCTCACGCTCGTGACCCTCATCGTGGTCCCGCTCGCGGTACTCTTGGGCTGGCTCTTCGGCCGCCGTGTTCGCCGACTGAGCACGCACATCCAGGATCGCTTGGCTGACGCTGTCTCCCGGGCGGGAGAGGTGTTTACACAGATCCGGACCGTACAGAGCTTCACGCGCGAGGAAGGTGAAGCACGGTTGTACGAGGCCGAAGTGAGCCGGGCCCGTGACGAAGGGCTCAAGAGGGCGGTGGCCCGGGCAAGCCTCACCGGCACCGTGACCTTCGCCGCGTTCGGGGCGGTCGTCGTCGTATTGTGGGAAGGAGGTCGGCTTGTGCTCCAGGGGGTGCTCACCCCGGGCACGCTCGTGGCCTTTCTCCTGTACGCCGTGACCATCTCCGGAGCGATCACTTCCCTCGCCGGATTCTGGGGGAATCTGCAGGAGGCCGCAGGGGCTGCCCGACGGATCTTCGAGCTCTTCGATCATCCGGTAGCCATCGTCTCACCTCCTGATCCGAGACCGCTCCGCCGGCCGTCTCGCGGAACGGTGCGCTACGAGGCCGTCTCCTTCAGCTACGGCCCCCAGCTCCCCCGAGTCCTGGACGGGATCTGGCTCACGTTGGAAGAAGGGGAGACGGTGGCGCTAGTGGGGAGCTCGGGTGTGGGCAAGAGCACGCTTGCGGCCCTGATCCCCCGCTTCTTCGATGTCGAAGAGGGCTCCGTGTCGTTTGACGGCGTTGACGTGCGTCACCTCTCGCTCCGTGAGCTGAGGCGTGAGATCGGCATCGTGCCCCAGGAACCCATGCTCTTTTCGGGGACGGTTCGCGAGAACCTCCTCTACGGCAACCCCGACGCAACGGAACTGGAGGTCCGGGAGGCGGCTGAGGTCGCACACGCGAGCGAGTTTATCACCGGCCTGCCGGATGGCCTCGACCAATTGGTGGGGGAGCGTGGCGTCACGCTCAGTGCCGGTGAGCGTCAGCGGGTCGCGATCGCCCGGGTCGTGCTGGCGCGTCCGAAGGTGCTGATCCTCGACGAGGCGTCAAGTAGTCTGGACGCCGAAAGCGAGGCACTGGTGCAGGACGCGTTGGAGAGGCTCATGCGAGGCCGCACAACCCTGGTCATCGCTCACCGGCTTTCGACCGTGATCCGGGCCGATCGCATCGTTGTGCTGGACAAGGGGTCGATCGTCGACGAGGGGTCGCACCGAGACCTTCTAGGGCGGAGTTCCGTCTACGACCGCTTGTACCGACGACAGTCGGGCGAGGCTCTCGTGCCCTAACTCCACCAAGGCACGGAGCCCAGGCTAGGCCTTCGGCGGCGGCTTGGCCGATGGAGTGTCGTCGGTGGAGTGCGCCGGGGTGGGTCTCCAGTCCGCCTCGATCAGTCCCTCTTCGACCCAGGCGAACGTGCCGTCCATCGCTTGCTGCGCCACCTTGTACGTAGTTGCGTCGTTGTTCCGAAAAAGGCGACGGAAGCGGTCCGCGATGCGGCCTCTCGCCTGCCGGCAGAACAGGTCGGCCAGAACGTGCGGCGACCTGTCCGACGGATTCTCGCCGACCAAGCTGTGGGCTCGCACGATCGTGCACACCATCACGAGCAGATCGGCCCCGATCTCCACGATCCTCCCGAGGACCGCCTGCCTTCGCTCGAGTTTGGGGCCGAAGCGCACCATCGCACAGAAGATCGACCGAGCGAGCTTCGCGGCCGTTCTGTGCACGTAGCGAAGATGGCCGGCGAGGGGCCCGAACTCTCGGTACCGCGGCCAGCGTCCCCAGGTGATCCAGCGGCTCGGATACCACCACGCATAATAGAACCCAACATGCAACACGGCGGCCACGCGCTTCCCTGTGGGTGCCCTGGGATCAATCATGACTCCGGCCACCCTCAAGTGGCTGTCAACCGCCTCCCGGGCGATAAAGAGGCGCATGATCTCGCTGGAACCCTCGAAGATCAGGTTGATCCTGCTGTCCCGCAGAGCACGCTCGATGGGATAAGGATGCTCACCACGGGCTCGAAGCGAGTCGGCCTGCTCGTAACCCCGGCCGCCCCGAATCTGGACGGCGTCGTCGATCACATTGTAGCTCGTCTCGCTATTCCACATCTTCGCGATAGCCGCCTCAAGCCTGATGTCGAAGAGTTTCGCGTCGGCCATACGGGCCGTCAGGTCAACAACGGCGTCAAGGGCGAGTGTATTTGCGGCCATCGTGCCGAGCTTCTGCGCGATGGCGTCGTGCTTGCCGATCGGGGCCCCCCACTGGAAGCGTTCGGAGGCCCACTGCCGGCAAGACAGAAGCGCACCCTTCGCTCCAATCGCGCAGAACGCTGGGATTGAAAGCCGGCCCGTGTTAAGGGTGATGAGTGCCAGCTTAAGCCCTCGGCCCTCTCTCCACAGCAGATTCTCCCTCGGCACCCTCACATTCTTGAAGCGGAGGACGCCGTTGGAGAGGCCGTTGAGGCCGAGGAACGTGCATACATGCCCGACCTCCACGCCCTCCCACGCCGTTTCGACGATGAATGCGCTGATGGGCCTCTTCTGCGCGACTTCCTCTCTCACCGGGGTCCTTGCCATGACGACAATGATATCTGCGCGCGGTCCGTTGGTGCACCAGAGCTTCTCGCCGTTTAGGATCCAGTGTTCGCCGTCTTCCGAGAGCTTGGCCGTGGTGGACAGATTGGCCGGATCCGAGCCGACGTGCCGCTCTGTGAGCGCGAACGCAGAAAGCTCTCCACCCGCTAGCCGGGGAAGGTACTTCGTCTTCTGATCCTCGGTGCCGAAGTAGATGAGGGGCTGAGGGACGCCGATGGACTGGTGGGCGGAAAGAAAGGCGCCGGTCGAGGCACACCGGCTGGCCACGAGGCCGAGCGCCTTGTTGTAGTGGTACTGAGACAGACCCAGCCCTCCGTACTCCTCAGGGATCTTGATGCCGAACGCGCCGATCTCTGCGAGCCCGTCGAGTACGTTCTGGGGAACCCAGCGCTCGCGGTCGATCGCGTCACCGTCGACGTGAGCGACGCAGAACTCTTCAAGCGCTTTCAGAAACGGTCGGGCCTTGGCCTGCTGTTCGGGGGTCGGAGCCGGCGGTGGATGCACGAGCTCGAGGTCGAGCCGGCCCTCAAACAGACCCCGGGCAAAGCTCCGACTCTTCCATTCCGTTTCCCGTGCGGCCTCGGCAACCTGCCGAGCCTCCTGTTCGCTGGCTAGGCTCTTGTTGGGCTCCTGCGACATGACCGATCCCCCTGAATGGCGGCTCGGCCGCCAAGACCCTTCGCGGTCCACCACCGGAATCTAACCGGTGCGGTCCGCTCCGGCGGCCCCCGGTCTCGTTGAACGCGCCGTGCCGCACCTGCCGACGGATCAGCTGCCTTGGCCACTCGCCGAGATGAACTCCTCGATCTCGTCGGCTCGTACCTCGGCGTCGGCCTCACCGAGAGTAATGAGCTGGCGCAGGTAGTCGGGCTGAAAGAGTACGAGGCTCAAGAGATCGGGAGTGGTGGTTTGTCTCGTGCCAAGGCCTCTCGTGAGGAAGCGGAAGGTCCATGGCAGTTCCGACTCGAACTCGTTGGCGAGCCGTCCGAGATCGACCGACGGACGCAGGACCAGGAGGCGGATCGGCCGTAGGCCCCTTCGACCGCTCTCGGGCACCTGATCGATAAGGGAATTCAGCCGTTCCAGCCTCAGCGCGTCCTGATCGAGGAGATCGAGAAAGACCGCGTTGAGCAGGACACCCAGCACCTGAGCCGGAGGCGGATAGGCCGTCACTGCGGCCACGCGCGCCTCAGCCTCCGTGCGGTCGTAGCGGGTAGAGACGGCGAGGATCTTCTCGGCTCCGAGATGTATCGCCGGGGAAAGCGGTGCGGCGAGGCGCACTCCACCGTCTCCATAGTACTCTTCACCGATGCGGACGGCCGGAAAGAAGAGGGGGAGGGCGGCCGACCCCATGACGTGATCGACCGTGAGAACGGTCTGTCTTGAACGCCTCTGAGGTCGACTCCAGTCCCGAAGATCGGCGCCCTGGATCCATGTGATGGACTGTCCTGTGGTATAGCTCGACGTGCTGATCGCAACCGCCTTGAGACGTCCGACGGCAAGGTTGTACTGAATCCCAGTGAGCTCGCCGTTCACGGCGTGCATGACTTCGGTCAGATAAGCGTGCAGCGGCGCCGTATCCACGATCCCCCTCGCGTAGGCCGCTCGGCGGACGCCGCCGGACAGGAGTTGGAGTGCCCACCGTACACCGGCCCATGCCAACGACGGCGTATCAACCCGGTAGACGTCCTCGACCCTCAACCGTTTCCAGAGCGAGACCAACTCGTCCACGGCCTGTTTGAAGGAGCCGTGGTGCGAGGCGAGGTGAGCAGCGTTGATCGCTCCGGCCGAAACTCCGGTGACGATCGGCACACGCAGAGCGGGGAAGCGGCGTGCGAGGAAACGGAGGAGTCCCACCTGGTAGGCGGCCCGAGCCCCACCTCCGCCCATGACCAACCCGAGATCAAGGTCGCCCCCGGACCCGGGGTCCGCGTGGCTGTGGCCTGTCGTTGGCGTCATTACCCTGATGGTTGGTCAGCGCGGAGGCGGCTGCACCGTCGCCGACATGTCAACCGGCAGAATGAAGCCGATCTCTGGAGCCGATCACGAGCTGGAGATGCCGCCCGCGCCTATGCCGGGGAGAACGGCACGCTAACCGAAGAGCGGCCGCCCGATCGCCCTCACGCCGAGAACGATCATCGTCAACGCGACCAACGTCCAGGCGGCGTGCGGCAAAAAGGTCTTCCCCTCTGGGCGGCGTCGCATAACGGACACCGGCACCTGAGCCGCCACGGCGGCGAAGAGCATCATGAAGATGTGACCGATCAGCACTGGAGCGAATTGCCCGGAAAAAGCCAGCGCGATGCCGAGCAGGACTTGGAAGTGCAGAAGCCCCGCGAAGCTGGAGGAGAGGATGCGCATGCGCCTGTCGTACGGACGTCTGGATAGGACTCCGTATACGGAATACAGAAGGGTCAAAACGCCCGCAAGCAGGATCAGGTATCGGAAGCCGGAATGGGCTTGGAGAAAGAAGGCGTACATTGGATCTCTGTGGCTTACGTGGATTCCAAGAGTCGAGCCAGCCGTGCCTCGAGAGCGGTCTTACGACCCCGGTATTCGGGGGTTGGAGGATAGAGAGTACCCGGCCTCACAGCTCCGCCGTTCAGGCCCCCCAAGAGCGCCTCTGCACCCCTTCGGATCGCACAAAACTCCCGATCCCTGCCCTCCGGCCTTGGACTCCCACCCCCGCCGGACCCGAACCCTGAACAAGTGAGGCCAGGTCGGGCGGCTTCGATCTGCTTCTTCAAGTCCATAAGTTCCAAGAGGAATGTCTCCCGTTCCTCGTACATGGCCTGCGTGATAGGCATCAGCGGATCACCCCTCACGTCCACCGTCCGGGTGGATGCGGTGCCCCGCGCCGTGAGCGTCACAGTATACCGGCCTGGAGACACCCAAGGTCCCACCTCGGCGATCGACCGGGCCAGTCGCGGGTTGTCGTGCCTACGCCACGGCTCTGGCTCGTCGGAGAGCGCGTGCCGCAAGTCCCAGTTGACGCGGTGGATCCCGGCCTCGGAAGGTACAATGAAGTCTCGTATCAGCCGACTGCCGCTCGTCACCCGCAGCCGGGCTTCACCGCCCCCGGGCCCCAGACTGTAGGTGAGGAGGGCTCCGGAGATCGGGTTTTCTCCGGCGAACTCCGCGTTGCCTCGATACGAGGTGTCCTTGCGGTAGCTGAAGATCGTCGCTTGCTGGATGCTGAAGAGGTGTGCTGGCGCAGATGCCACGTCGGCTGTCCACTCCGCGAACGGGCTGGTGTCATCCAGAATCCAGACACTCTGACCGTGCGTGCCGATGACCAGGTCCTTCTCCCGCGAATGGATCACGATGTCGTCGACGGGTGTGGTGGGCAGGTTCGGCATCTTGGCCCAGCTCGCTCCCGCATCAGTGCTGACCAGCACCGAGTGCTCAGTACCGGCGAAGAGCACGTCCGTGTTATCGGGATGCTCCACGAGCGAGTTCAGCGAGCCGCTCGGCAGGCCGGCCATCAAGGGCACCCAACTCTGGCCGTAGTTGTCGGTTCGGAACAAATAGGGATCGAAGTCCCCATCTCTATGGGCGTCGAAGAGCGCGTAGGCGACTCCGGCGTCCCTCCCCGAGGCGACGAGGCGGCTCACATAGGTGCCGTCGGCGACGCCGCGGACGTTGCGGCCCACCTCGCGCCAACCTCGTCCACCGTCCCTGGACAGCTGGATGTTCCCGTCGTCGGTGCCCACCCATAGGACCTCGGGGTCCAACGGCGACTCAGCGATCCCGACGATCTCCCCGTAGCTTGAGGTCCCGTCGTTGCGTGAGAGCGTGATATCGGATCCGTAGACGCCCATGAGCCGGAGTTCATCGCGGTCGATATCGCGGGTCAGATCTTCGGTCCTCGCAAACGACTCGCCCCGGTTGCGCGAGATGAAGAGCCGGTTGCCGCCCAAGTAGACGACGGACGGATCATGCCTCGACACGAGACTCGGTGACACCCAGTCCCACCGGTAGGGAGGTTCTCCTTCGGGTGCCCGAGGGCGAATGTCGAGGATGTCACCGGTTACTGCATCCATCCGGTAATACCCGCCACCGTTTGAGTTGGCGTATACGAAGCGATGACTCGTCGGGTCCACCTGTTGGTACATGCCGTCCCCGAACCCGGTTTGCACCCAGTCGTCGTTGACGATGCCGATCCACCTGCGGGTCTCAGAAGGCCCCATCCAAGAGTGGTTGTCCTGCATGCCGCCGTAGACCCAGTAGGGATCTCGGTTGTCGACACCGATTGCATAGAACTGCCCAATCGGAACGTTGTTCACCTTTCTGAAGTTGGCGCCCTGGTCGTACGTCTCCCAGAGACCCGCGTCGCCGACCAGGTACATATGCCTCGAGTCGCCGGGGTCGATCCAGAGAGCGTGGTGGTCAGCGTGCACACCCACGTCGTAGGTGGGACGCTCGGCGATCTCGACGAAAGAGGCTCCGCCGTCCTCGCTCTTGTAGGATGAAGTGGCCAGCACGTAGACAAGATCCTCATCGTTCGGATCGATGAGGATGTGGGAATAGTACATGGGCCGGGGGTTTAGCGGGCTTATACGCCTCCAAGAGTTTCCTCCGTCCTCGCTGCGGTAGGTCCCCTGCTCCCCAGGGTCTGCGTGCTGGATGAGGGCGTTCAACACCGTGGGGTTCGACTCGGAGATTGCCAGACCGATGCGGCCCTTGTCCCCGGCGGGGATGCCACCGCTGAGTTCCGTCCACGTATCCCCCGCGTCGGTTGTCCGGTATACTCCACTACCGGGTCCGCCCCCATTGAAGCCCCATGTGCGTCTCAAACGCTGGTAGGCTGCGGCATAGAGGATGCTGGGAGTCCGGGGGTCCATCACCAGGTCCACCACGCCCGTATACTCGTCGACAAAGAGCACCCGATCCCAACTTGCTCCACCGTCGCGCGAGCGGAACACCCCTCTTTCCTGGCTTCCCATCCAGAGGTTTCCGAGCGCCGCCACATACACGACGTCTGGATCGTCGGGCTGGACGAGGACCTTTCCGATGTGACGGGTCTCGACGAGACCGAGGTGGCGCCACGTCTCTCCTCCATCATCGGACCGGTAAACCCCGTTTCCCCAAGACGTACTCTGCCGGTTGTTCTGCTCGCCCGTGCCAGCGTACATGATCCGCGGGTTCGACGGTGAAATCGCCACGTCACCGAAGGTGCTCACGTCCTTGTCCACAAAGACGTTGCGCCACGTGTGGCCACGATTGGTGGTTTTCCACAGGCCTCCCGAAGCCGAAGCAAGAAAGATGGTCGATGGATCGTCCGGGAGCGCTTCCACGTCATGAATTCGCCCGCCCGCAACCGCGGGCCCGATCAGGCGAGGCCGGAAGTGGGACAGCTGTTCTTCCCGTATCGGCGCGGATTGAGCGCTTGTTTGGACGGGAAGCGGCGCGAGAGTGGCGAGCAGCATCGCGACACGGGTCGTCTGGGTGGTGCGCAGCATAACGGACTCCAGTCCGGATAGAACCCTCCCGGACAGTCGGCCCCGCCCTCGGCGCAGTCCCTGACTCGTCCAGAAGGCCGTAGAGTTAGGTGGGCGGCTTTGCTCTTGCCAAGGCCTCTCGGACGAGGTCGAGGACCTCATCGTCCATATCCTCAGCGCCGAGCATCCATTCGAGGTAGTCCGGCTCCGTCTGTGAGACCTCCACGAGGGTCCGCCCTTTGTGTTTTCCTCTGCGAAACACACGCTCTTCGTCGGAGACAACGAACCACCGCTGGACTTCGGTCTGGATCGGCATGAACGCATCGCAGTATTGATGAAGTCCGTCCATGTTGCGCGGCAACTCGCTGTACCGGTCGATCTGAGCCGCTAGGACGGCAGCCGTAGTCCGGATGTCGCCGAGGGCGCTGTGCGCCTCTTGATGTTCGCGTCCGAGGTAGAATCGCGCTGCGGCCGAGAGGTCCCGGGGCTCCTCATGGTGAAAGATGCCCTGCACGTCGATGATCCGACGCGACGCGTAGTCGAACTCGATGTTCGCACGTTTGAACTCAGCCCGGAGAAGCGGGAGGTCGAACCTACGGACGTTGAAGCCAGCTAGGTCACAGGGGTCCAGGAGTTGATGCAGTGCCTTGGCCCTCGCAGCGAAGGGAGCGTGGGAGGCGACGTCCTCGTCTCCAATCCCATGCACGGCAGTGGCTTCCGGATGAATGGGGATGCCGGGATTGAAACGACGGACGCGTTCCAGTACGTCCCCCTGGGGCGAGACGCGAAGGACGGCCATCTCGATGATGCGATCGTTCCGGACGTTCAGTCCGGTCGTCTCCAAATCGAGAAAAGCGAGGGGTCGATCGAGCTCGATGGGCAGGAGCATTTTGAGGTCTGGTGTCACGGTCTCATTCGCCTATGATAGCGGGCATGGGAGAAAGAAGCAGCATGCAAGCCGTAAGGTTGGAGGGGTTCGGAGGCCCGGAGGTCCTTTGCGTCCGGTCCGCTCCCGCACCGACCCCAGGGGTCGGCGAGATCTTGGCGCGCGTTGCCTCATCTGGCGTCAACCGGGCGGACCTGTTGCAGAGGAAGGGGCGCTATCCGGCCCCCGAGGGTTGGCCCCAGGACATTCCGGGTTTGGAGTTCGCAGGTGTCGTGGAAGCGCTGGGTCCTGGGGTGGAGCGGTGGCAGGTAGGCGACTGCGTGATGGGGCTCCTGGGCGGTGGCGGATATGCGCAGTGCGTGAAAACCCACGGCAGCGCTGTCGTGCCCGTGCCCGATACTATCGACCTCGTCGAAGCGGGCGCCATACCCGAGGCATTCATGACTGCCTTCGATGCGGCAGTGATGCAGATGGAACTGCGGGCGGCGGAGACCCTCCTTATCCACGCGGTGGGAAGCGGAGTGGGCACGGCCGCAGTGCAGATTGCGAAGGCGCTCGGTGCACGGACGCTCGGCACATCCCGGACATCCGAAAAACTGGAGCGGGCGACGGCACTCGGGTTGGATCACGCCGTGGCGGGTGACGAGCACTGGCCCGAGCGAGTCCTCGAACTCACGGAAGGGCGTGGGGTCGACGTTATCCTCGATCTCGTAGGGGGATCCTACCTGGAGGGCAATCAGAGGGCCCTGGCGAACTGCGGCCGCCATGTCGTGGTGGGAGTGCCAAGTGGGCCTGTCGCGTCGATCGACCTCAGGGCCCTGATGAGTCGTCGCGCCACGCTTAAGGGCACTGTGTTGAGATCCCGGCCCCTGGAGGAAAAGGCGGCGTTGGCCGCCGCCTTTGAGGAGCGCGTCCTTCCGATGTTCACCGACGGCCGGGCGAGCCCCGTGATCGACCGCACCTTCCCGCCTCAAGGGGCCGCCCCCGCGCATCGGATGATGGAGGCCAACGAGAACTTCGGTAAGCTCCTTATCCGTTGGACGTGAGGTGAGGCCGGCTCCTCTGGCTACGATGGCCCGGCCCTGAGTGACTCCCGGATGACCCTGGCCTGCTCTACTATGTGGTCGATGTACTTCCCCTCGGCCGGACTCGCCCGCTCGGGGCGAGCCACGTGGCTGAGTCTCGTCTTTCTCGGCACGATGGCTCGGAGGCGGGGACCGATGTAGGAGAGCGCCCCCATGTTTCTGGGTTCCTCCTGAACCCAGACTACGTCCCGCAGGGAGGAATAGCGTACGAGGACCTCCGCCAGCTCCGCTGCCGGAAAGGGATAGAGCTCTTCGAGGCGCACGAGAGCCATGTCGGCCAAGCCTTTGCGTGCCTCGCTGCCTTCCAAGTCGAAGTAGAGCTTTCCGGAACAGAGCAGCAAGCGGGTAACGGCTCTCGGGTCGATGCCCGAAGGATCGTCCAGGACGGGTCGGAAACTGCCTTCCACCAGGTCGGAGACCGAGGAGCTGCACCTCGGATGACGGAGGAGCCCCTTGGGTGTCATGAGGACGAGGGGCCGTTTCGGCCGGACGTGAGCCTGGCGCCGAAGGAGGTGGTAGTACTGAGCCGGGGTGCTTGGGAACGCCACCCGTATGTTGTCCTCTGCACACAGCTGCAGGAAGCGTTCAAGGCGCCCGCTCGAGTGCTCCGGTCCCTGCCCCTCGTAGCCGTGCGGAAGGAGCATCGCTAGGGTGGAAATCTGCCCCCATTTCTCCCAACCCGACGAGACGAATTGGTCGATCGAGACCTGGGCGGCGTTGGCGAAGTCGCCGAACTGTGCTTCCCAGAGGACGAGGTTCTTGTTCGATGCCACGCTGTAGCCGTACTCAAAGCCCAGTACCGCCATCTCGGAGAGGGGAGAGTTGTGGACAGTGAAGCGCGCCGCTCCACACCTCGCCAACGGGATATGTTGTCGGCCAGTCTCGGAGTCGTGTAGCATCAGGTGGCGGTGACTGAACGTACCGCGTTGCGAGTCTTGACCGGTGAGCCGAACGGGAATCCCCTCCAGGAGGAGTGAACCGAATGCGAGCGACTCGGCGTGACCCCAGTCGAGAGCGGAGGTCAAGCCGAACTCCCCCGCTCGCCTGGAGAGCCATCTCTTGAGCTTAGGGTTTGGCTTGAAGCCCACCGGCGTCGCCGTGGCCAGCGCGTTGACCTCTCTGAGCACGTCGAACGGGATCTGCGGCACCGCGCCTCGGGGGGGTCCCAGGTTGGCGTCGTCGATCGCATCACGCGGTGCCTGAGGCTCGCTCCGCACCGTGTCCTGCGCCGCTCGGAGGCGCACGGACACCCGTGCCGCCGTCGCCTGCACATCCTTCATGCTCAGGACGCCCGCTCGCACGAGCTTGTCGGCGTAGATGGTGCGGACCGTGGGATGGTCCGTGATCCTCCTCGACTCCAGCGGTTGGGTATAGGTCGGCTCGTCCCCCTCGTTGTGGCCGTATCGGCGGTAGCCGACCAAGTCGATTACGACGTCATCGTGGTACGCGGCCCGGTACGCCATGGCGAGGCGCACGGCGGTCAGGCACGCCTCGACGTCGTCAGCGTTTACGTGGATGATTGGGAAACTGAAGCCCTTGGCCAGGTCGCTGGCATAGCGGGTCGAGCGCCCGTCTTCGGGCAGCGTCGTGAAGCCGATCTGGTTGTTCACGATGACGTGGATCGTTCCGCCGGTCGTGTAGCCCTTCAGTCTTCCAAGGTTCAGGGTCTCGGCGACAACGCCCTCGCCTGCAAAGGCGGCGTCGCCGTGGATCAGGATCGGCACCACGACGGCGGTGTCACGCTCGGCGTCCCGCGTATCACCCCGGTACTGGAAGGCGCGAGCTATGCCTTGGACTACCGGGTTCACAAACTCAAGGTGGCTCGGGTTGGGAGCGAGCGTGACCCGGATCGTGGATCCGTCGGATAACGTGCGCTCTCGCTCCGCCCCATGGTGGTATTTCACGTCACCCGTGCCTTCTACCGTGAAGGCGCCCTGTGCCTCGCTCCCCTCAAATTCTCGCAAGATGTCCTCATAGGCTACGCCGACAACATGCGCGAGGACGTTCAACCTGCCGCGGTGGGCCATCCCCAGGACCGCACGCTCCCCTCCGCCCGCGGCTGCCACTTCGAGCGCCAGTTCGAGCATGGGCACCATCATATCCGTCCCCTCGATCGAGAAGCGCTTCTGCCCCACGTACGACTTGTGGATGAACTGCTCCAGACTCTCAACCTCGGTCAACCGGTGAAGAAGCCGCACCTGGTCTCCCGCATCAATGGGACGCGCGTGGATCCCTGATTCCACCTGCTCCCAGAGCCATCGAACGACCGCCGGATCCTCAAGGTGCTCGAACTCGTAGCCGATGGGGCCGCAATAGGCTCGCCGGAGCCGTTCCAGGGCGTTTGCGAGCGACTCGTCGCCCACGCCGTCCATGACCAGGGAGGCCGGCAGCTCTCGAAGCTCCTCAAGGCTTGTGCCGAAAAAAGACGGATCGAGTTGGGGATGCCCCGGGGGAAGAGACCCGAGCGGATCGATCTGCGAGAGCTGGTGCCCGTGGTCGCGATACGCCTGCACGAACGACGTGGCTTTAGCCACGACCGGGAGCAGGCGGCGCACGGCTTCCGTTTCGACTCGGGCAGCTGTCAGGCGCGCGGAGACAGCCGAAGGCGCGTTGTCGGAGCGTGCCCTAATCCTCGCTGTCCTGCCGTTCCCGGGGAGGCTCTCGGGCACGATCAACCCAGCGTCCTGTGCGGCCCTCGGGCCCAGGGAGAAAAACTGCCGCCACTCTTCGGATACGGCCTCGGGGTTGCGGGCGAACTCCTCGTAGAGGGCCTGTACGTAACCCGCATTCTGGCTGTCGAAGTGTCTCTCTTGCATCGTTTTCGGGGTGAGGTGCCTCCGTGCGCTCGTCAGGGCACTCCGAATCGGGCCCCTAAGCTAGTAGCATTCTCGGCCTCCGGGACACCCCCCGACACGGTCTCTACACCCCCTGTTACGGATGGAGTCGAAGCGGTTCATCTCGGCCGCGCGGCCCGCGGCCGTTGAGTCGTGCCCCGCCAAGGGTCCAGCCTCTCCTTCGGCGCCAACCTCGGCTTGCGCGTGCTCTCGGTCGGCCGAGAAGTCCTGCCGTCCGCGCGTAGAGGTGTTTAGCGCCCGGAAGGACGCCTTGGGGATGGCGCGGGTGAGCCTGCTTGAAAACCGCTCCCGGACCCGAGAGTTTCCGAGATGGTGACCCGTTCCCCCGTACCTCTTCACCCTGTCCCCGAGTGGGAGGAGAAGTTCCCTTGGGTGATGGTCGGCATCACCCACGCCGGGCTCGCAGGAGACCCCTTCGATCTGAGGCTTTTTGGAGATGCCCCTCCGGCGCGAGGACGCGAGAGATGGCAGGCCCTGCTCGATGAGACGGGCTTTCGGGCGATAGCACATGCACGCCAGGTCCACGGCACCACGGTCGCCGTGCACGGCGCTCTTCCGCCGGGTGTGCACATAGATGCCGGTGCGGCGGACGGGCACGCCACCGCGGAGGCCGACGTGCTGTTGGCGGTCACTGTGGCCGATTGCGTCCCGATCTATATGGTGGATCCGGGCCGGCGTGTGGTGGCGCTGCTTCACGCCGGATGGAGAGGCATATCCGACGGCATCATGGCTTCGGGTGTGCGGACGCTCATAGAGCGATATGGGGCGAAGCCCGCACATCTCCATGTGCACCTCGGCCCAGCCATTTGCGGGCGCTGCTACGAGGTGGGTCCAGAGGTCTTCGAGGCCCTTGGCCTTCCCGCTCCCTGCCGTCCCGCCCCGGCGGACGTACGTGCGGTCCTCGTATCGCGGGCCCTAGCCCTTGGAGTCCCGCACGGCCACGTTACCGTCTCGGAGCAGTGCACCCGCTGCGGGAGCGCCGGCCTCTTTTCGCACCGGGGGGGGAGGTCGGAACGGCAGGCCGCGCTCCTGGGCATCCGCTTGTGAAGACGACGATCGGACTCTGCGAGCGCTGCAGCTTCATGCGGCGTGTCAAGAACCGGCGGGGGTCGACCTTCTTCCTTTGTCGGCGGTCCGAAGAGGATCCACACTACGCGAGATACCCCCGGCTTCCGATGCTCACGTGCCTGGGCTTCAAGCTGGCCGCCTGCCGATACGAAGGCGAGCCCGAGAGATGAGTGTTTGTCGCCTTAGGGGCGCGAGGAATCTGGAGGTGCTCGGGTCCCTGCGCCGGTTCCGCTTCGCCCCCCCGACGTGTGCTTGCGGTCCGGCTAGGCGCTACGAGGATGCACACTGAGGCTCATCCGATGTCTCTTGGGTCGCTAGTGTAGTGTAACGAACAGAATGTTGTTAATGGTGAGGGGAGCGGCTAACT
>CAZNEI010000007.1:0-79051 GCA_964572045.1 uncultured Gemmatimonadaceae bacterium | reverse complement strand
TTTAACTCACTCCCAAAGACCTCGCGGGATGGACTTTATCCACGGACTGCTAGGCCTTCAGCTGGCCGGCAAGGATGGGATCCGGCTCGACGAAGAGGGTCTTCACGCGTTCCGCGACCGCTCTCCCCGGAGAGGATCGGCGGAGTTTCCGAACGTACTTGCGCCGAGTCCAGTCGACCGGAGCGCTGCCCGAGGTCCTGGCTTTGGAATGCAGCGCCGCCAGCACGGCGGCCTCGTAGAGATCCCGTGCAGGGGGTGGCCCGTCTTCCGTCCATCTCAGGATGACGTGGGCTCCGGACGAGTCGCGCGCGTGGAGCCAGACGTCGTCGGGTCGCGAGTGTCGAAACGTCAAGTCGTCGTTGGCTGCTGAGCTTCGTCCGACCCGCACTTCAAGCCCTCCCGACGTATGGTAAACCCGGTACGGAAGAGTGGGGGTTGCTTCCCGGCGCCGGCTCGGGACTCGGAGCTCCCCCTCCGGAACTGCATCACGAACCTCCGCCGCGGTCCCCTCGCCGCGCTCCACCCGATCTTGAAGGGCGCTTAGGGTCGCCTCGTCCTGCTCGCTCGCACGGATGAGCCCCGGAAGACGCACAGCCGCCCGCTCGGCTCGCCCGGCGCGGTCGTAGTACCGCGCCGCGTTCTCCTGTGGCGTGAGAGCCGGATCGAGCGCGATCGACACCTCCTTACCGTCGAATCCCGAAAGGGTCGCTTCGGAGTCCCCCCTTTCGATCGACGCCAAGTGGGAGAGGATCAGGTCTCCCTTGGATCTCAGGGAGGGAGGGTCGGGCGTGTCCTCCAGCTGTCGCCGGAGCTTGGCGGTCCGCCTAAGGGCGGCGGACCGAGCGCGCTCCAGCGCGCTGGTCAGCACGGACGGAATCAGATGGGGAGCCGGGCGCTCGGCCCTTCTCCTCTCGCGTATCGCTTCCAGGAGAGATGGCGACTCGCGGCACGCGTAGCCGGGTAGGCAGACGGGGTAGGGCTGAACAGCCCGGTTACGGTGAAGCAAGTATGCCCCATCCGCCGAGTGGTCGATGCCTGCGTGTTCCTCGCACGGCGCTCCCGCCGCGTCAGCCCAGGTCGACCGCGAACCTAAGGCGACGCCGCGAAGGAGGAGCCAGAGCGCATGCCCCGAGGCGAGGATCTCCGCATCACCATGGTCTCCTTCTCCGCCCGGGCCGGCGAGCAGGGCCCCGACGTTTATGGAAGACGTGGCCGCCACATTGCGGAGGAGCACCCCACCTCTCGCCTCCGGCTTCTCGGGGCTGAGCATCGCGAACCACTCCTCCACCGTGAGAGGAGCCTCCAGCCCCTGTCGGGTTGAGCTCGGCACGGGGTATGGCCGGCCGGCCCTGGGCCCACGTCTACCGCCCTTGTCGGTTAAGGTGTGCCGGACTGTCCAGTCATCTCCCTCGACGACCGTGGCGTTTCTGCGCTTCGGCGTCAGGTCCAAGACGATCCGGAAGATCCGCCGCCGCCCCCGCACCCTGGGAAGGACGAAGACCAGGACCCGCTCGTCGGGGAGTGACTCCACGGTGGCGACGCGGCACGCAAGAGCCCTGGACCCGCCTGGAGGCTGGGCGGCCGGAAGGAGCTCGAGATGCATCCGAGACGCATCCAGGTCGACAAGGAGCGTGACCCCTCGGAAGAACGCCTGAAGGGCTCCGGCCCCGCGGTCGAGGAAGACCGCTTTCAGCCGCTGGCCCGAGAGCGTCTCCCTCAGCTCGCGAGCGACTGCGGCCGTCAGTACCGGATCCCACGCCATGGCCATGACGTCAAGATAGCAGGCGGAGGCGCCGCCGGAATATCGCCCCGGAGGCGTCGCGGGCACCGCGGCGGAGATTCCTGTCGAGATTCACTGGACGGTCTCGGATGGCGCCGCTAGGTTGCCGCCGACGACCAAGCCGACGGGCTCCGATGCTTGATCCGCGTATCCCCTTCGTGTCCTGGGAGAGTGCACTGAATCCGAAGTCGACGTCGGTATCGATATGAGTGGAGGGTCGAGACTCCACCCGCTGATCACCGCGGCTGCTCGCGGCGACCTACCGGATTGGGCGGTGGCGGGCAAGAGACGACGAGCCCACATGGCGCGGGTGGCGAGGCTCCTTGAGACTTGGAGCAAGCTTCACGGTCTTTCGGGCGAGGACGTAAAGCGCTGGACGGCTCTGGGTTATCTTCATGACATGTTGCGGGACGAGCAACCCAGCCGGCTCAGGCAGGCCTTGAACGGGGAGATGAATGGCGGGGATCTGGGGTGGACGATCTTCGAGCCTCTCGATCTTCCCGGTCGCGTACTGCACGGGCCCGCAGCAGCCTGGCGGCTCCACGAAGAAGGCGTCAGAGACGGGCCGTTGCTCGTCGCGGTGGCGTTCCATACGCTGGGCAGCTCAAGCCTCGACGAGATGGGCATGGCACTCTACGCCGCCGACTTTCTCGAGCCGGGTAGGAAGGGCCGACCCAGGTGGCGTGAAGAAGCCAGGCGCCGGCTGCCCGCAGACCTTGAACTCGTCGTCAAGGAGATCCTAAGGCTCCGAATTGGGTACCTTCTCGACCGGGGAAGGCCGGTTCGTCCGGAGACGGTGGGCTTCTGGAACGTATTGGCGAAAGGGAAGGCATGGGCGAGCGCGTCCGAGCTCTGATGCTTCTGGTCGTTGTCCTGGCGGCGGGCGTCTTCATCGGTTCGGCGGTCTCGCAGTGGAAGCCACTCCCCGAGCAGCCACGGCCTGCGCAGCAGCTCCCCAGCCCGACGATTCGTCAGATGGGCCGGATTCGGGTGGAGGTGCTCAACGCCGGAGGCGAGCCGGGGATGGCCCGCGTGGCCACCGAGCAGCTGCGGGATCTGGGCTTCGACGTCGTCTACTTCGGGAATGCGGAGTCGTTCGGACGGGATTCGACGGTGGTGCTGGATCGGTCAGGCGAGCTCGAGGCTGCCCGAGCCGTGGGCGAGGCGCTCGGGTCGCGGTCGGTGTTGAGTGAGCCGGACACAAACCTCTACCTCGACGTGACCGTATTGCTTGGAAGGGAGTGGGAGCCCGCAATTCCGGAACGCGAGAGTGCTCCGGAGGAGGAGGTCCCATGGTGGGACCTTCGCCAGTATCTGCCTTGACCATGGAACCGACCCCGTCAGAGTATGGACAATAGAAGTTCGCGCAGGACCGGCCGCAGGGAACGCAAAGAGGTCGACAGGCCTGAGGAGGCCTCCGCACCGAGGCGCCACGGGGGCAGGAACCCGATCGCCGAGTGGGCGAAGTCCCTGCTCATCGCCGCCGTGCTCTTCCTCCTGATCCGAACGTTCCTCCTTCAGACGTTCGTCATCACCTCGGGGTCGATGGAGGACGCCCTCCTCGTCGGCGATTTCCTCATCGCGAATCGCGCGGCCATCGGGACACGGATTCCCGGCACCCAGCTGCGGATCCCCGGATACTCCGAGGTCAGGAGGGGGGACGTGATCGTCTTCGATCCTCCCCACGAGCCCGACCTAAAGCTCGTCAAGAGACTCATCGCGATGGCCGGCGATACGGTTGAGATGCGCAACCGCGAATTGCTCCTCAACGGGGTGTCGCAGGACGAGCCATACGCCAGGCACTCGGATCCGGCGGGAGACGCTCCACACCCTTGGATGGCGTGGCAGACGCCTTACCTCCTAGACGCGGTGGACCGCACCGCCTACCGCCCGACGCGCGACAACTGGGGACCGATCGTGATTCCGGCTGACCGGTATTTCATGCTGGGCGACAACCGCGACACAAGCCTCGACTCCCGCTACTGGGGGCTCCTAGAGGGATGGCGCCTCGAGGGGAGAGCCTCGTTCATCTACTTCTCGTACAACAAGGGCTCCACGAGGCCGTTCCCGTGGATTCGCGAAGTGAGGGGCAGTCGGGTCTTCTCCCGCATCCGCTGAGCGCCACCGGCTCCGCAACTCTGCTCCGATCAACGTATAGACGGGTCCCGGCGCTTCGCCGACTCGACGAGAGCCGTCGCACGCAGCTGTCCGCAAGCCGCATCGATGTCCCTGCCTCTAGGCACCCTCACCGACACCGCCACACCACGCTCTTCGAGGATCCCTCTAAACTCCTCAATCCGCTCGCCGGTGCTGGCCCGCCAATCCTGGTACGGGATCGAGTTGAAGGGGATGAGGTTGACGAACGCATCGAGCGAGGCCGCTAGCTCCGCGAGCTTCGGAGCCAAGGTCAAGGCATCGTTGATTCCGCGAATCATGGTGTATTCGAAGGTGATGCGGCGCCCGCCGGCCTCGTCGAAGCGGCGCAGGGCCTCCAAGAGTTCGGGGAGTGGATGCCGCTTCTCCAGGGGGATCAGCTGCCGCCGCAACTCGGACTCGGGGGCGTGAAGGGATACGGCCAGCCGAAACTGTTCGGGTCGTTCGGCGAGCTCGAGGATGCCGGGCACGACCCCCACGGTCGATATCGTGACGCGGCGTGCGCCAAGCCCGTAGCCTTGGTTGAGGATCGTCAGAGACGGATGGAGGGCCCTTCTGTTGCTTAGGGGCTCGCCCATGCCCATGTAGACGACGTTGGATATCCGACCGTAGCCGTTTCGGGCAGCCCACGTGCGCGACGCCCTGAATTGGAAAACGATCTCGCCGGTGTTGAGGTGCCTCCGAAAACCGGCCCATCCCGTTCCGCAGAAGGTGCACCCCAGTGCACAGCCCACCTGCGACGAGATGCACAGCGTCAATCGATTGCCTGCGGGAATGAGCACCGACTCGACAAGTTCGCCGTCACCGAGCTTCCAGAGGTGCTTGACCGTGCCGTCCCTGGAGCGGGACACCTTCTCGGCGACTGCGGCGCCGAGCAGGAAGCTGGCAGCAAGCGCGACCCTCTCGTGTGCCGGTAGATTGCTCATGCCTTCGATGCTCTCGACCGAGCCCTCAAAGATCCACCGCTCGACTTGCTCGACCCTGTACGATGGCTGGGCGCGGGACTCGAAGTGAGTGGCCAATGCCGCCTCGAGCTCAGCGGGTGTGAGGCCAAGAAGGTCGGTCTTCTTCGCGTGCACGGCGTTGGAGTAAGGAGCGGGTGTCGGACGGGGAGCCACGTCTGCTTCGGACTGCGGGATCAGGGGAGAAGATAACGCACCCTACGCCTCGAGTCCCCGAAAAGGAAGGTGGGGACCAGGTTTCTTGTATCGTCCTGGCAGCCAGGTTACACTTGGGGCACTCCGAGTGAAAGGAGGACAGGGCGCTGTTCCACGTCGAGTCCTTAGTGGACAACATTCACGGGTTGGGGCCGGCCGCCATAGGGTGGGGCGGTCCTCTTTTTTTGTTGGCTGTGAGGGGGTTTTGGGCGTCACCCACGACTCCGGAGCGCGACGGGTCGGACGGTCCAGGCATGCGGCCGCCGGCTCCCCCGAGGTGGATCGCGCACCCCGACCGCCCTGGCCGCATCACGCGCGGATCGGGGCTGCCGGGCGGATGGCACCCGAAGTTCCCGCCTGGCGGGGAAGCGGCCTTCGTCGATCGCCGCCCGGCGGTGTCTTCGGCATAGCGACGGACTGGGGTGTATCCCTGATCGGCTTCGCGTTCCGGCGCCGCCGGCGGGAAGGCCAGGGTCCTGCGGAGAAACGAAGGCGTTGAGAACAACACCGCAATGACCGACATCGATATCGAGCGCACCGCCCTCCGCTCCCGTATGGTCGGCGGAATTCGCGCCCACGACGAGGGGACCGAACTCACGCTTGCGGGCTGGGTCCATCGCCGCAGGGATCTCGGAGGGTTGGTCTTTCTGGACCTTCGCGACTTCACGGGGCTCGTTCAGGTCTCGCTCGGACCCGATTGGACCGAGGCGTCCTCGCTTGAGCTGGCGCACCGGCTTGGCCAAGAGGATGTAGTCGTGGTCGAAGGGCCTGTCGTGGCTCGGCCGCGCGACGCTCGAAACCCCGATTTGGACACGGGAGACGTCGAGATCCGCGCGAAGTCCCTCCGGCGACTCACGGATGCCGACGTACCTGCGATTCCCGTCTACCAGACCCCGGAAGAGGAGCTCCCCTCGGAGGAGCTCCGGCTCAAGTACCGTGTCCTCGACCTCCGGCGCAAGGAGCTCCAGCGCAACATTCGGCTCAGGCACCGTCTGATCCTGGCCTGTCGCAACTATATGCACTCTTTGGGTTTCATCGAGGTAGAGACGCCGATACTCACCAAGCCGACCCCCGAAGGGGCCCGTGACTATTTGGTCCCGAGTCGGGTGCATCGGGGCGAGTTTTTCGCGCTCCCACAGAGCCCGCAACTCTACAAGCAGATCTGCATGGCGGCCGGCTTCGACCGCTATCTTCAGATCGCCCGCTGCTTTCGCGACGAGGATCCCCGCGCGGATCGGCAACCCGAGTTCACGCAGATCGACATCGAAGCTTCCTTCGTGGAGCCCGACGACATCTTCGGGTGGGTGGAAGGACTCATGGCGGCCCTCGGCGGAGAAGCTCCCGGTGTGGAAGCCGAAACGCCCTTTCCGCGGTTGAGCTACCGGGATTCACTTGAGCGATATGGGACCGACCGACCGGATCTCCGCTATTCGCTCGAGATCCAGGATTGGACCGGCATCTTAAGCGGAGGCGGATCGGTGATCCTGAGCGCCGCCGTCGAGGCGGGGGGACGCATCCGCGGCCTGCTCCTCAAGGGCGGTGCCGGCCTGTCGAGGAAGCAGGTGGAGGCGGTCGAGGCTCGTGCCAAGGAAGCGGGAGTCCCGGGGCTCCTGTGGGCCAAGGCCCGTGAAGACGGAGGCTCCGGCCCCCTGTCGCGGTTCCTCGATGAGGCCGCATTCGAAGCGCTGGGAATGGAGCCTGGCGACCTCGCCTTGGTGGCGGCCGGAGACGACCGCGTCACCTCACCGGCACTCTCCGCCGCTCGCTCGGCCGCGATCACGGCGTTAGGGCTTGAGCGCGAACGGGACCATGCATGGCTTTGGGTCGTCGACTTCCCGATCTTCGAAGCGGGGCCCGGCGGAGACCCTGCGGCAAACCACCATCCGTTCGTCGCGCCCCACCCCGACGACGTCCACCTCCTGGACTCCGCGCCGTTGGAGACCAGGGGTCTCGCGTACGATTTGGTGTACAACGGAGTGGAATTCGGCTCGGGCAGTATCCGCAACCATGATCCGGAGATGCAGCGTCGCATCCTGAGGACCTTGGGAATGACGGACGAGGAGATCGACCACAGGTTCGGGTTCCTCCTCGGCGCCCTTGCGTCAGGCGCGCCACCGCACGGTGGGGTGGCGCTCGGGATGGATCGGATGGTCGCCGAGTTCGTGGGAGCCGAGAGTATCAGAGACGTGATCGTGTTTCCGAAGACGACCGCGGCACGGGCACTCTTCGAGGGAGCGCCGACTCCGCTGGGCGATTCGGATCTGGCCGAACTCGGCCTCCGAATGAGCGCGGCATCGTCCGATTGAGGCCGATCGATGCACGGAGGCGCCGAATGACGTTGGGGCAGGGCACCGTAGTAGAGCATAGGCTGAACGCCGAAGGAGTCGACCCTCTCCTCTTGACGGGCGTAAACGACGCCAACATGCAGGAGGTGTCCAGTCTCTTCGGGGTCCGGCTTACCTTGCGGGGCGATCACGTGATCTTCTCGGGCGAGCTTGCGGCGGTTGAGCACGCGGTCCCCGTCGTTCAGCATTTGATCGAGCTCTCGCGGCTGCGAACGCCGTTCGACACCGACGACATCGCGCGTTTCGCAGAGGGTGTCGGTGCCCGCGCTCGCGAGACTCTGATCGATCCGCGCGATCCGGTCGGAATCGCGCTTCCGGGCACGAGGAAGGTCATCCGGCCCAAGTCAGATGGCCAGCGAATCTATCTGCGCTCGATCCTCGACAACGACATCGTCATCGGGATCGGTCCCGCGGGCACGGGCAAGACGTACCTTGCCGTGGCTGCCGCCGCGGACGCTCTTTACAAAAAGAGGGTGCGCCGCATCATCCTTGCCCGCCCAGCGGTTGAGGCGGGTGAGAGCCTCGGTTTCCTGCCGGGTGACATGCAGGAGAAGGTGGACCCGTACCTGCGGCCCCTCTACGACGCTCTGGAGGACATGATGCCGGTGGATCGGGTGCGGCGTGCCCTTGAGGACATGACGATCGAGATCGCCCCGCTGGCCTATATGCGAGGCCGCACCCTCTCCGACGCGTTCGTGATCCTCGATGAGGCCCAGAACTCGACGAAGGCCCAGATGAAGATGTTCCTCACACGCCTGGGACTGAACTCGCAAGTCGTGATCACGGGCGACAAGACCCAAATCGATCTGGCCCGCCCGGAAGACTCGGGGCTCCTCCATATCGAAGCGGTCCTGAGTGGGATCGATGGGATCCAGCTCGTCTATTTGGACGACATGGACGTGATCCGGCACCGCCTGGTCAAGCACATCATCCGCGCCTACGCCAGATCGGACTCGGAGGGGGATTCTTGACCCGCTACGCCCGCGGCCAGATCCCCTTCTCGCACGGGGCTTCCAGGGAGCCCATGCCCCCGTGGCCCGACGGGGTGCTGCATCACGGCGTGCGCCTGCTGCTCCTTGTGGCCGTGGCGGCCATTGTGACGGCCCTCTTTCCGCCGATGGGACGCTCGCCGGTAGGCCGTTACTCGGTCGGAATGGTCCTGACGGAGCCGGTGATCGCCGAGGTGCCCTTCCTCGTGCCGAAGTCCCCCGCAGAGTTGCAGCGCGAGCGGGCGGACGCAGCGGCCGGTGTTCCGCCCACCTTCGGCTTCAGACCTGAAGCCGGAGACACCATGGCGGCTCGACTGGGTCGGTTCTTCGATCAGCTCGACACGCTCGCCGCCGCAGGAGATCCCGAGACCTTAAGGCGCTTCCTGCTCGCCTCATCGGTGGCGGCGGGGCTGGACCGAGCCACGCTCCTGATGGACCCGGAGGCCCGTCGACTCCTACGCCAGACTTCCATCTCGGGGTCCCGGCGGTACGCCAACCAGGGCATCATGGAGGTGAGCGAGGCTCAAGAGTTGACGGCGGAGCAGGTCCTGCTCCAAGAGATCGACGCCGAAAGCCGCCGCTCTGTGTCGAGCGGCGAGGTCCTCACGGGCCGTGAGTTCCAAGACGAAGTGGTCGGCCAACTGATTTCTCCGAGCCCAGAGCTCAGCGAGTTGCTCCGGCTCATCGTGATCCGCCACACCGTCTACTCGTTGAACTTTGATTCGGCGACAACCGAGTCCGACCGTGACCAGGCGCGCCAGGCCGTCCCGACCGCGAAGGGGAACGTCGTCGAGCAGGAGGCGATCGTCAGGGCCAACGAGCCGATCTCTACGGAGGCGCTCGAGCGCTTGAACGCCTACGAGGCGGAGCTCCGCGAGCGGGGATTGCTCGAAGAGGCCGGCCTGCAGTTCCGGTCGGTCTTCGGCGCCTTCCTCCTGAACCTCACCATTCTCACGGTCTTCGGTGTCCTTCTCTACCTCATCCGGCCCGTCATCTACGCTTCGCTCCGCTGGATGATCCTGAAAGCTGGGCTGATCGTCACGTACTTCGTCTTGGCGCGGCTGATCGCAACGAACGGGTTCCCCACCGAGGCGTTGCCCGTCGCCTTCGTTACCCTGACCGTCGCGGTTCTGTGGGATTCGAGAATCGCTCTCTTCCTGGCGCTGGTGCTGGCCGTGTTGACCGTGGCGCAGCCGCCGTTCGAGGGTACAGAGGCTCTCTTCCCGGCGATCGTGGGTGGAGCCGCGGCGGCGATGAGCGTGCGCGTCGTGCGCCGCCGGGCCCAGTGGTGGGTGTTCGTAGCGATCATAACGGGTGCCTATGCCGTCACCCTTCTGGCTCTCGCCCTGCTGGAGGGGCGCTCGCCCGGTCCGGTCGCCGCCTCGTTGGGTTGGGCGGGCGTGAACGCGGCCTTGAGCGCCATCGTTGCGATGGGCTGCATTCCCGTCTTCGAGTGGTTCACCCGGATCACGACGGACCAGACGCTCCTCGAGTGGGCGGATCCGAACCGATCGCTCCTGCGTCGCCTTTCCCTCGAGGCTCCTGGGACCTACGCCCACACGATCAACGTGGCGAACCTGGGCGAGATGGCCGCTAACTCCATCGGGGCCCAAGGCCTTCTCTGCCGTGTCGGCCTCTACTACCACGACATCGGGAAGGTTCTCAAACCGCAGTACTTCGTAGAGAATCAGCCGGAGGGCCGAAACCCGCACGACGAGCTCGAGCCCGACGTCTCGGCGGCGATCGTCCGAGAGCACGTAACGGAAGGCCTAAGGCTCGTGCAGCAGGAGAAGTTGCCCAAGGTCGTTGAGGCCTTCGTTGCCGAGCACCACGGTACGCAGCGCATCGCCTACTTCTTCGAGCGAGCACGGGAGGAGTTTGGCGAGAAGAACGTCGACGAAGAGAAGTACCGGTATCCGGGCCCGAAGCCGCAGTCGAAGGAGACGGCGATCGCCATGATGGCCGACTCGATCGAGTCGGCCACGCGCGTGCTCCAAGCGCCCACGCCCGAGCGAGTTCGTGACCTCGTGGACGGGATCGTCGCGGGAAAGCAGGCGGACGGCCAGCTCGATGAGGCTCCCCTGACGTTCCGCGAGATCAGCCTGCTCAAGGAGACCTTCACGAAGGCGTTGAGCGGGATTTACCATCACCGCATCGATTATCCGAGTACCCGGCATCTCACGAGGGCTCCGGACTCGGCAGCCTCGGCCGACGCGGATGGCAGGGGTCGGAAGAGGATCGCCGAGGCCGAGCCGCGCCCCCTGGTCCGAGGCGAAGCGGCGGCGGAGGCCGAGGGGGCGGGACAGGACGCCCTCCGCGGCGACCGGGCGTAGTCGATTGGAGGTCCAAGTCTCGCTCGGGGACGCCCAAGGAGTCCCCGGGGGCCTGCTTCAGTCAGCCGTGCGGCTGGCGTTGCGTCGCGGGGGAGTCGCCGAGGGCGAGGTCTCGGTCACCCTACTCGACGACGTGCGGATCCGGGAGATCAACCGGACCTACCTCAGCAAGGACCGGCCCACCGACGTCATTGCTTTCACACTCCACAACGAGGGTGAGCCAGTCCTCGGAGACATCTACATCGGCCATGAGCAGGTGGCGCGGCAGGCCCGAGCGCTCTCGGTTCCCCTCGCTGAGGAGCTCGCACGCGTGGCGATCCACGGGACCCTTCACGTCCTAGGATACGACCACACGGAGACGGATGCCCGGTTCGACAGCGAGATGTTCCGCCTCCAGGAGCGACTCCTTCTGGAACTACTGGACGAAGCGTGGTGAACGCCCCACTGTCGGGGATATGAGCGCCACCCGGGCTACGGATGCTCGCGCTCTCCGCGAGCGATTGCAGGCCCTCGTCAACCAGGATGACGTGGGCGTCCTTGAGACGTTTCTCGCTGGGCTCCATCCGTCCGACATCGCCGACGTCGTGGAATCACTGGGCGAAGGCGCACGCCTCGAAGCCTTGCGGACGCTCCCTTCAGAGCTCGCCTCCGAGACTCTGGCCGAGATGGAGGAAGGCGAGGCGGGGGTGCTGTTGGCCGCCCTCGGATCCGCGGAGGGGGCGGAACTACTCCAGGAGCTGCCGGTCGACGACGCGGCCGATCTCGTCGGCGATCTGAAGCCGGAGGACCGGGATCGGATCCTAGCCGAGTTCGAACCGCACGAGGCGGGAGAAATCCGCGACCTCCTGCAGTACGGCGAGGAGACGGCCGGAGGCATCATGAACACGGCCTTGGTCTCGGTTCTTGGCACGCTGACGGCGGGGGAGGCCATCGATGCCGTGCGCCAGCAGGGACGCGAGGTGGAAGACTTCTACACCGTGTTCGTAGTCGACGAAGAGGTCCGGCTGCTTGGGACCGTGCCTCTTGACGACTTGATCCTCGCGGACACGCACGAGCCGGTTCGGCGCCTGGTGGAGCCGATCGTCGCTTGGGTGACTCCGGATCAAGACCAGGAGGATGTCGGGCACTTGATCCACCGGTACGACCTTGTCTCGATCCCGGTCGTGTCCGATGACAGGACCCTGCTGGGCCGGATCACCTTCGACGACGTCATCGATGTGCTCGAGGCCGAGACCACCGAGGATCTGCTCCTCTTCTCCGGGGTTTCCGACGAAGAGGAGCTTCGCGGGAGCCCGAAGGGCGCGGTGATCGCCCGGCTTCCCTGGCTGCTGCTGAACACGATGACGGCCAGCTTCGCCGCTATGGTGGTGTGGGTGTTCCGGGACCAGATCGCAGCCGCGACGTTGCTTGCGGTTGTGATGCCGGTTGTGGCCGGCCTAGGTGGCAATGCCGGTCAACAGGCGCTCGCCGTCACGGTGCGCCGGTTGGCTACGACGGGCGGCCCCTTGGAAGGCCGGGGGCGCGTGATCGGCAAGGAACTCTCCGTCGCACTGCTGAACGGAGGGATTATCGGCGCGGTGGTGGCTGTCGGAGCGGCGGCGCTGGCCGAGGCCGCGGGCACCGATCCCTTCCTCGGACTCGTCGTGCTGCTCGCCATGTGGGGCAATATCGCCATGGCTGGTTTTGCCGGGTCGTTCATTCCTAGCTTCCTGCACCGAAGGGGGCAGGATCCGGCCGTGGCATCGACAGTCTTTCTCACGGCTTTGACGGACATGACGGGCTTCCTGCTCCTTCTGGGCCTCGCCACTGCTATGCTCTAGCGACATGATCGATCGGACGCTTCAGCCGAGCGCATGCGACGTGACGCGATCGGAATCGCTTGATCCGCCGAGCCCCGGCAGGACGCGCTCCCTTCCGACGGCTTGGGGTTCGCCACGTGGCCGCCGCCCGCGGCGGTCGCTGTATCGCGGGACCGGAGCCGAGCCGTCATCTTCGGGCCTCCGGCCCTGGTTGCCCGGCCGCCCTCCCCACCTGAACCGCCCCTCAGCACCGTGGCGGAACCGTTCTCGGCGTGAGGCGACACTTTGCGCGCGCCCTGTATGGGTGCGCACCGGTTGGTGACTCCCCTCCGCCACCTCCGACGGATCGGCCTCCGGGACTCCATCTCATGACCGAACAGCTTCTCAGCCCGCTGCCCGACGACCTTGTCCTCCTCCTGGACGCGTTCCGGGCCGGCAAGCGCCTGGCGTTGGCCAGGGCCATCTCTGTGGTCGAGGACGAGCGACCGTACTTTCAGGGATTCCTGCACCAGGCTCTTCGCCCCGGGCCTCGGGCGCGCCGCCTCGGAATGACCGGCCCCCCGGGCGCGGGGAAATCGAGCCTCATCGCCGCCCTCGCGGCCCTGTACCGCACCGGGGGAGAGGAGGTGGGGATCGTCGCGGTGGATCCCACCTCGCCCTATTCCGGGGGTGCGTTGCTGGGCGATCGGATCCGGATGAACGATCTGGCGACCGACAGGGGCATCTTCATCCGTTCCATGGCCACGCGCGGGTCTCTGGGAGGGCTCGCGACGACGACCAAAGAGGTCGTGGACCTGATGGACGCGTTCGGGCTCCCCCGGATCATGGTGGAAACGGTCGGCGTGGGTCAAACCGAGCTCGAGATCACGGGTGCGGCCGACACGGTTGTGGTCGTCCTCGTTCCGGAGTCGGGCGACGGCATCCAAGCGATGAAGGCCGGACTCATGGAGATCGCCGATATCTTTGTCGTCAACAAAGCCGACCGCGGTGGCAGCGATCTCCTGCTCAGGAACCTGAGGGCGGCACTCCACCTCCGGGCCGGAAAGGCGCTGAGCGAGGTTCCTGCCCACCACGGGTTGGACCTGTCGCGGGTGGGCCAGAAGCGGAAGTCCGCGCCGGATCTGGGGGTCGACGAGCCGATTGCATGGCAGATTCCGGTGGTCAAGACGGTGGCCCAGACGGGGGAGGGCGTAGCCGAGCTAATGGCGGCAATCGATGAGCACCGGTCGTTCCTCGAGGAGTCGGGCGAGCTCCGGATCCGGCGGCGGGCTCGGGCGGCCGTCCGGGTGCGTGAGGTGGCGGACCGGCAGCTGCGCGGGATCCTTTGGAACAACCAGACGACAGCGGCGCTACTCGATGCGGGATTGGACCGCATCCAAGCGGGTGAGGCGACACCGTATTCCGTCTCCTCCTCCATTATTGGACAGCTCCTCGGTTGGCGATAGAGAGCTGAACGCTGCTCGGTCCTCCTCCAAGTCCCCAACGGGGTCGGGAGGGAGATCGGGAGGAGCCGCGTAGGTTGTCCGTTTCGGGACATTTCCGGCCAACCTGTGTACACTTAGGGCATGCCCACGCTACAGCGCGATATGGTGGCCCCCCGCGACCTCTTGGAGCGGGTGGCGGAGCAAGACGCCGAGATCGAGCGCCTCAAGCGACAGCTTCGTGCCTGGCGAGAGGAGTTCGAAGCGACTCCCACCCGGGACACGCTCTTCGCCACGCAGTCGGGGTTGGAGGTGAAGCCTCTCTATACGCCTCTCGATCGGGGGGGGGCTGAGGACTACGAGGAGGCTCTAGGCGTTCCGGGAGGGTTTCCGTTCACGCGGGGACCGTACGCGACGATGTATCGCACCCGCCTGTGGACGATGCGTCAGTTCGCTGGGTTCGCCACCTCTGAAGAGACCAATAGGAGGTACAAGTACCTCCTCAAGCACGGCACGACGGGTCTGTCGGTGGCCTTCGATTTCCCCACACTCATGGGGTATGACAGCGATCACCCCCGGTCCCTCGGCGAGGTGGGCGTTTGCGGCGTGGCCGTTTCGTCCCTGCAGGACATGGAGACGCTCTTCCGGGACATCCCTCTCGACCGGGTCTCGGTCTCCATGACGATCAACGGTCCGGCCGTCATCCTTTTCTGCTTCTATGTGGCTGCGGCGGAACGGCAGGGTGTTCCCCCCGAAAAGCTCCGAGGTACGGTCCAGAACGACATCCTCAAGGAGTACCAGGCGCAGCACGCCTGGGTGTTCCCTCCGGAGCCCGCCCTGCGCTGCATCGTCGACATGTTCGAGTGGTGCTCGGAGCGCGCGCCCAAATACAACCCGATTTCGATTTCCGGCTACCACATTCGGGAGGCAGGCGCGACGGCGGCCCAGGAGCTTGCCTTCACGCTGAGAAACGGCTTCGAGTATGTGGAACGGGGCATCGCGAGGGGCCTCGACGTGAACCGCTTTGCGCCACGCCTCTCGTTCTTCTTCGATGTCCACAACGATTTCTTCGAGGAAATCGCGAAGTTACGGGCCGCGCGGAGAATCTGGGCCCGGGTGATGCGTGATACCTATGGCGCCACCAGCCCCGACGCCTGGAGGCTGAGGACCCACGCGCAAACGGCCGGGGTGAGCCTGACGGCTCAGCAGCCCGAGAACAACATCGTGCGCGTCGCCTATCAGGCCATGGCGGCCGTGTTGGGCGGGACCCAGTCTCTGCACACGAACTCGATGGACGAGACCTTGGCCCTTCCCACCGAGAAGGCGGTCCGCATTGCGCTTCGCACGCAGCAGATTCTGGCTTACGAGAGCGGAGTCCCGAACACAATCGACCCGTTGGCCGGATCCTACTTTGTGGAGTCCCTCACGGATCGGCTCGAGGCCGAAGCCCTCGACCTCTTCGGGCAGGTCGACGAGCTGGGTGGCGTCGTTCCGGGGATCGAGACGGGCTTCTTCCAGAAGCAAATCGCCGAGTCGGCGCTACGCCAGCAGAATGAGGTCGAGTCGCGCAGTCGAGTCGTGGTGGGTGTGAACGATTTCACCGAAGGCTCGGAAGTTGCCGAAATCGACACGCTCAGGATCGATCCGGCTGTAGAGGAGCGTCAGCGCGCGCGCATGGCCAAGCTCCGCGAGCGGCGCGACGACGAGCGGGTCAGCCAGACTCTGGCCGCACTTGAGCGTGCATCCCGTTCGGGTACCAACGTCGTGCCGGCGATCCTCGATTGCGCACGCGCCGACTGCACGTTGTATGAGATTCGGCACGCCATGGAGGTCGTCTTCGGGAGCTACAAGGAGCCTGTGTTCTTCTAAGGCTCCCGGGTTTCGATCGGTCGAAGAAGGAGCGGCTCTCGGGTCGCTCTCCGGCCTCCTCCCTAAGGGTACCGGCAGAAGAGTTCACGGACACCCTCTCGATGAGTGCTGCCGTTTCCGCTCACAGCCCCCACGCGCTGCACAGGACAACACCGCGGGACGACTTCCCCATCGCGGGGAGCCGCACTCCTCCGCTGCCCGTATCCACCCGGGCTTGTAGGACTTTGGTTCGGATCACTCAGCCGCCAGATTGACATTGTTCTTCGCGTCGCCGAGTGCGAGGTTGGTCGCAGACGCGGGCTCGGCGCACCCAGTTACATTACCGGGAGCCGGGATTGCAGGAGCTGTCCGGTCCACGCAGATCCGACGCAGCGGCTTTCTGGCATCGAGCCTGAGTCCCTAGATTCGGGTCACCGTCGGAGTTCGCGCGCCTAATCGGACAACTAAGCCGGAGCAACGAAACGCAAGTCATGTCGCCGCAGGATCGGAAGATCAGAGTCCTCGTGGCCAAGCCCGGGTTGGACGGCCACGATCGTGGCGCCAAAGTTATCGCGGCGTCGTTCAGGGACGCCGGATTCGAGGTGGTGTACACGGGCCTTCACCAGACGCCGGAGATGATCGTGAATGCCGCGATCCAAGAGGATGTGGACGTGGTGGCGCTCTCTGTCCTGTCGGGTGCTCATATGACGCTTTTCCCCAGGGTGTTGGAGCTGCTTGAGGAAGAGGGTGCGGATCACATGCTCCTCACCGGAGGAGGGATCATCCCGGAGGAGGACATGCAGGCTCTGTCGGAACGGGGTGTGGGGAGGCTGTTCGGGCCCGGCACGGCCACGACCGATGCGGTGGCGTATGTCTATGATTGGTTCGCTAACCGGGAGGCGGGAGGTGATGCCGCACCCGTAGCGGGAGCTCACACGGCCACCGAAGACTTCGGGCGAGGGCTTCGTGGCAGAAGGGAATAGGACCTCGGCTGACGTGGCGCTCCGCCTCAGTCTGCGCGGTCGGATCGTGCCGACCAGTCACCTTGCCGAAAGCCGAGCAGGCGTCCGCCTCTTGGATCGGGTAGCCAGGTAGGCGCCCTGCGTGTTTTTCTCCCGCCGCCGCCCCCGCCCGGCCGTCCGGTTTCTCGAGTGGAGGATCCGGTTCTTCGCGGCCGGCGCGATTCTCAGCTTCGCCGGCATCTATCTGGAAGTGTCCTGGCTCGTGACGGCTGGCCTGGTCGCGCTGATCGCGGGTTTCGCTCTCAGGTTCGTGCCGGATCGGAATGCGGCCCACGAGGAGGAAGAGCAAGAAGGCTGATCCCACTCGGAGATGGGGCGTTTCCAAAGGGGTGCGAGAGGACGAGAAGAGCGGCATGATGAGGTGGAGGAATCCGAGGCGAGGGGAGGCTCCATGCGCGGTATCCCGACGGCACTCCGAGCGGGAGCGGCTCGAAGGGAGTATCTGGGATTCCCCGCACACCCGGCCGAACTCGCCGCGGGTCACCACGGAGGCTCACGCGAAGGGGCGCTTCGCGTCTCGCAGACGCCTACCTCGAAGGCCACGTCCGTCGATTCCCGACGGAGGTCCCGACGGCGGAGTTCTCTCTGCCTTTGATGCGCGGCATGAGCCGCGCCGATCCCAAATCACGGGTGGAGGACGAGGGATCGCGCCGTTGGAGCGAAGAATGTGCGATGGCGTGGGGTCTGCGAGATCGGCTGGGAAATCAACGAATTCGGGTCCAGTGGTCGGTCGGTCGCTTGTCGAAGGGACGGGAGGCGGACCGGCGCTGGCATGACATGGAGCCGTATCTGGGCCGCTGGCCCGCCCAGCACGCGCCCAAACCGCGGCCGGCTTTGCTCTTCCCTCGGACGAGGGAGGGACGAGGCCGGGGCAGTCAGGCGCACCGGCGGGATCGGCTACGGATAGGCCGACCAAGGAGAGCTAACTTGAGGAGAGAGATCCTCGTGAGTGCCAGTGCCCGCGAATCGTGGGTGGCGCTCATGGAAGACGGACGGTTGGTCGAGATGATGTTCGACCGGCCCGACCAAGGGCGTCTGCTCGGCGACCTCTACCTGGGCAGGGTGGAGGCCGTACTGCCGGGCATTCAAGCCGCGTTCGTCGACATCGGCACCGGCAAGGCAGGGTTCCTGCATGTCTCCGACGTCGAGACAGAGGAGGACGGTGACGAGAGCGGCGGCGGAGCCCGGCGCCAGCGCCGGAAGAAGAATTCGGGAATCCAGCAACTGATCAAGAAGGGCCAGCAGCTGGTTGTGCAGGTCACCAAAGAGCCGATCGGAACCAAAGGCCCCCGCCTGACGGCGCGAGTCTCGCTGCCGGGACGATTCCTCGTCTATATGCCCGGAGCGTCCCGCGTGGGAGTCAGCCGCAAGATCGGGGACCGGGGGGAGCGCGCCCGCTTGCGCAAGCTCGCCACCGGCATCCTTCCCAGAAACGGTGGGGGTGTCATCGTCCGTACGGTGAGTGAGGAGCTCAATGAGGACACGCTGCGAAGGGAGTTCAAGCGCCTCAGAGGCAATTGGAAGAAGATCCTGAAGAAGCGTGAGGGGTCGGAGGCTCCGGCCCTCCTTCATCGGGAGGCCAAGCTCATCAGTGGGGTGATCCGGGACCTCTTCAGCAACCGCTTTGAGTCGATAACTGTCGACAACAAGGCGATCTACAAGGAGATTCTCCGATACGTGAAGGGCGTGGCCCCCGATCTAAAGGACCGTGTCCGTCTACACTCGGAGGTGGTATCGCTGTTCGACAAGCACGGGGTCGGCGAAGAGATCCAAGGGGCTTTCCACAAGAAGGTGGACCTTCGCTCGGGGGGCTACATCGTGATCGAGCCCACCGAGGCGCTCGTGTCCATCGACGTCAACACGGGACGCTACACGGGGAAGAAGGACCCCGAACACACGATTCTCAAGACCAACTTGGATGCTGCCCGGGAGATCGCGCGCCAGCTCCGATTGCGGGACATCGGAGGCATCGTCGTGTGCGACTTCATCGACATGGAGTCGCAGCGAGATCGCGAACAGGTGCTACGGGAGCTGAGGACGCATCTCGGCCGAGATCGAGCCCGGACCAAGGCGTTCGATGTCTCGGACCTTGGACTCGTCGAGATGACCCGTCAGCGGGTCCGGCCCTCGCTCTTCAACTCGCTCACCAAGCGTTGTGACCATTGCAACGGAGGCGGCAGGGTCTACACCCCCGCGACCGTCGTACGGAGAATCGAGAAGGCGATCAGGCGGGTGGCAGCGAGAGGTGAGGAGCGGAAGGTTCTGATCCGAATGCATCCCGAAGTGATCCTCTGGATCCTTAACGAGGAGCTGGATTTTCTGCGGAGGCTAAGACGAGGCACCAAGCTGTCCCTCGATATGCGGGATGATCCCCTTCTTCGGGAGGATGACTTCCGGATCCTATCGGGGGCGGCCGAAACAGATGTGACGGCGCGGTACGCCGCCGCCTAGGGGCGCCAACGGTCGGGAGGGGGACGCCTTGACCTCCTTCTGAGGTTCCGCGAGCTTTGCAAGCTATCGCAAATGACAATTGGCACCGCGAATAAGGCGTGGTATGTACGCGGTTTTTCGGACCGGCGGGAAGCAGTTCACGGCACGGCGCGGGGCGAGGCTGTGGATTCCGTCCGTGAAGGTGGAGGAGGGGAGCACGATCTCCTTCCACGACGTCCTGCTCGCCTCGGACGGTCGCGATGTAAAGGTGGGCAGCCCTGTGGTCAGTGGAGCCGAGGTCACCGCCAAGGTACTCCGCCACGGGAAGGACAAGAAGATCATTGTGTTCAAGCGGAAGCGCAGGAAGGGCCACCGCAAGAAGCAAGGTCATAGACAGAAGTTCACGGAAGTCCGGATCGCTGACATCAGGATGTAGTGGGCCCCGGGTAGGCACACCGAGGGATGTCTCATGGCACATAAGAAGGGCGTAGGCTCAAGCCGAAACGGCCGCGACAGCAATGCGAAGCGACTCGGTGTGAAGCGCTTCGGCGGAGAGCGGGTCAGCGCCGGCAGCATCATCGTGAGGCAGCGCGGGACTCGCTTCCACCCAGGTCGCAATGTCGCTCGCGGCAAAGACGACACCCTGTTCGCCACAGCCGACGGCGTGGTGAAGTTCGAGACGTACCGTCGGCGCAAGGCAGTATCGGTTTACGCCATCGGATAAGTTCCGAACAGTCTTCTTGAGGCGTGCCCCGCGAGGGCCGCCTACCGAGCAGGCTTCCTCTTGCCGAGCACGTTCGCTCGGGCCCGGATTCCCTTCTCCGCTTTTCCGATACTCGCGTCTGGCGTGGATCTTGCCTCACGTCTCTCCGCAGGGGTGCGAGGAGAACAGTGAGAAGATCTTCTACCGTATGAAGCAGGGACAAGCGTGGCCGCGACGGCTCGCTGCCGGCGCCGTATTTGGGCTCTCGGCGGTGTTCGTCGCCTGCCGGATGCTCACCGAGACCGGTGACGCGGGTGCCGACGCCGCATGGCTGAGCGAAGAGGCTGTACCGGCGGTCTTGGCCGACATCGAACGGGAGCTGGCGTCAGCCGAGCTGCCGCTTCAGATGAACGAGCGCGTCAAGCTTTGGGCGCGTCGGTTCATTACCGAGCAGAAAGCCGCCTTCGAGGAGCTTCTTTCGAGGCAGGGCCTCTACTCGGAGATGATCACGGCGAAGCTTCGCGAGCGCGACATGCCCGAGGAGTTGATCTACTTGGCCCTGATCGAGTCCGGCTTTGTTCCAGGCGCCCGTTCCTATGTCTCGGCACTCGGGGTGTGGCAGTTCATGGGCCCAACGGCTTTGGCGTACGGACTCCGCATTGATTCCTACGTAGACGAGAGGCGCGACCCGGTGCGGGCTACGGACGCGGCCCTCGACTACCTTAGCGAACTCTTCCAGCGGTACGGATCGTGGTATCTCGCCGCGGCGGCCTACAACGCGGGCCCAACACGGGTGTCCGAGATCCTCAACCGGCATGCGCGGGGACGCGCGGGGGATGAGAGCCTCTACTGGGAGATCATCGATCTCCTGCCGTCGGAGACCGCCAACTTCGTGCCGAAGCTTCTGGCGGCCACGTACGTGGCACGGTACGCCTCGAAGTACGGCTTCGAGGTGACGCGTGCCGAGCCCTACTTGTACGATATCGTCTGGACGCCGGGCGAGACCCGCCTCGCAGACGTCGCGACGGCCGTCGGCGTGTCACCCGAGCGTATTCACGAGCTGAACCCACACCTCGTCCGCGACTTTACGCCTCCGGGCCCCGCATACCCCCTCCGAGTTCCCGTCGGTAGGGCCTTGGATGTCGTGGCGGTTCTGGGTATGCCGCGCTCCGCCGTCCGGCGCGCGGATGACTGATCTCCGCAGACGAGCTACCCGCCTTCGGGAGAAGGGCTGCTCTGCGCCTGACGGGCAGCGGAGATGATGCGCCGGATCACCTCGCGGGCAAGCTCTGGATCGACGCCTCGCTTGCGGGCTATCTCGGCAGCGCGCCGCACGACCTGAGCTTCGTGGGCCGGGTCGAGCACCGGAAGACCCAGGACTTGTTTCACTCGCCCGATCTCCATGGCCAGGTCTCGGCGCCGGCCGATGAGGCGGATGAGGTCGTCGTCCAGCTGCATGATCTGGCTCCGCAGCGTGGCGAGCTGGGTCCGGGAAGCTTGGTCGCCGCTCGGAGGCTGGGTGTCGTGGCTCATTGGAATCATCCGGTGCCTCCACGTCCGACGAAGGCCGAGGAATGCTCCTCATCCTGAGGCCGAGTAGCCAGGCTCACAAGTACGAGGATCGGTAGGTGGACCAGTAGGCCCAGTACGCCCTCGTGCAGGTCCAGGGGCTTAAGAGAGCCGTTCAAGAAGAAGAAGACGGCCACGGCGGAGCCGGCCAACAGTCCGGCCAACGCTCCGGCTGTCGTGGCACGCCGCCAAAAGAGCGCGGCGAGGACGGTGGGTGCGAACTGGCAGACGATGCCATATGAGCCCAGAAGGAGTCCCACGAGCGAACTCCGCTCATCGAGTGCCAACGCGTAGGCTATGGCTCCCACGGCCACGATTAGGGCGCGCATGATCCGCCGCTGCTGCTGATCGGTGAGGGCGGCGAACGGCCGGATCCCGTCCTCCACCGCCACGGAGGCCGCTCCATGCAGAAGCGCGTCACCCGTGCTCATCGAGGCGGAGAGGGCCCCGGCGCAGAACAATCCGACCACCAGCGGGGGGAGCTCCGTCCTAAGCACCATGAAGGGCAAGATAAAGTCGTCTGCTGGGGGCCGCTCGGGGAAGAGCACGCCCGCGAACCCGATGATGAACACGGGAACTAGGAAGAGCTGAAAGGTGGGGAAGAGGATCGTCGTCTTCCGGATGATGTCATCGTCACGCGCTGTGAAGGCCTTCATGAAGAGATGGGGCCACATCTGAAGTCCGATCAGGCTGACGAGAATGGCGGTCGTATAGCCGCCCCACGTCCAGGGCTCACCCTCTGCCGTGAGGCCTGGCACCGCGAGGAGCTCCGGACGCTGGGCGGAGATCCCCTCGAACATGGAGGTGACACCTCCATAGAGGTGGAGCGGGAGGTAGATTCCCAGCGTCCATGCGATGATTAGCATGAACACTCCCTGGAAGGTGTTGGTCCATGCCACGGCCGTCACCCCGCGGCCGAGCACATAGGCAACCACGATCGCGTAGGCCAGAGCCGCGCCCAGAGCGAGTGGCACGTGACCCTCCGTCACCGCCTCGATCACAATGCCGGCCCCTCGCATCTGAAGGGTGATGTAGGGCACGAGAGCGAAGAGCGTGAGCGATACGATCAACACCGACAGCGCCCGGGAGGGGAAGCGTCCGACGATGAGCTGCGCCTGCGTGACGAAGCCGAGGCGCCGCCCTAGGTCGGCCACCCTCGGCCCGATCCAGTACCACGGGGCCATCCCGAGCGCTCCATAGCTGAGGATGTAGAAGGCTGCGGCTCCCCGCCCGTAGGCCCATCCCGGCCCGCCCAGGAAGGCGAATGCGGAATAGACGCTGGCTCCGGTGACGAAGTAAAAGGCCCAGAACCCGAAGTTCCGGTCGCCCGCGACGAACCCCTGAACGCTCTTCGTGCTCCTCCGGCCCGCAAAGAGCCCGACGCAGAGGGTGACGAGCAAGTAGAGGGCGATGATGCCCGAGACGATCTGCCAGCGAGCCACGAGCGCGGCTTTATCGGTTTCCGGCGCGCCGCTCGGCCACCTCGAGCACCCAGAGCGCCACGCCGACCAGAAGAAGCAGGAGAGTCAGCCAAGCCATGACGAAGGGGAGCCCGAGGACGAGCGGATGCACGCGGTTGAAGGGCACCAGTCCGGGCCACATGGTCAGAAAGCCGTCCAGGAGCAGAAATGCGACCGTGGCTGTGCGAACCACCTTCAGCTTCATCGGCCCTTGAATTCCGGCTTCCGCTTCTCGACGAACGCCCGCACGCCCTCCCTCCCGTCTTCACTCGTAAAGGCGGAGAGAAAGAGCTCTCGCTCCAACTCTAGTCCGGCCGAGAGCGGCGTCTCCAGAGCGGCCCGCACGGATTGCTTGGCGAGACGCAGAGCCACGGGACTCCAGCGAGCCATGCGCTCCGCCAGGTCGCGCGCCTTATCGAAGTGCTTCCCCTCGGCGACCAGAAACTCCACCAGCCCGATCCGGTAGGCCTCGTCCGCCTCTATGAAGTCTCCGGTGAGGGCGATCCGCATCGCCTGGCCCGCCCCCACCAGCCTCGCGAGGCGCTGCGTCCCCCCGGCCCCGGGAATCAGGCCCAGTCGGATCTCCGCCTGACTGAAGAGTGCCGTACGATCGGCCACGCGCAAGTCGCACGCTAGCGCCAGCTCGCACCCACCGCCGACGCAGAATCCGTGGATCGCAGCGATCAGAGGCTTGGGAAACGCGGCCGCTACTTCGTACACGCGGGGCCGCCGATAGACCTCGCGTTGCTCGGTCGGCGTGCGCGACGCGAACTCGGTGACGTCTGCTCCCGCGACGAATGCCCTCTCGCCCGCTCCACGAAGGATCGCCACCCGGATGTCCTGATCGTGAGCAAGATCTTGCAACGCGTCTACGACAAGCTGCCGCGTTCGCTGATCCAGGGCATTGAGCTTGTCCGGTCGGTTCAGCGTGAGGACGCCGAGAGCTCCGTTCCGTTCCACCAAGAGCGGCGCGTCGCTCATTCGCTGTCCCAGAGGTAGAAGCCCTCTCCCGATTTCTTGCCGAGTTTGCCCTCGGCGACCATTCGCTTGAGGAGGTCGGGCGGCCGAAACGCTTCGCTTTGCAGGGTGCCATGAAGGTACTTGGCGATGTCGAGCCGTACGTCGAGCCCGACCAGATCACTCAACCTGAGCGGACCCATCGGATGCCGATAGCCCAGCACCATCGCCTTGTCGATCGCCGCGGGGCTCGCGACCCCTGCCTCCACCATCCGGATCGCCTCGAGGCCGAGTATGATCCCGAGCCGCGACGAGGCGAATCCAGGAGAGTCCCTGACCACGACCGGCTCCTTGCCGATGAAACGGGCGAAGTCCACGATCGCGCTGGTGGCTTGGTCGGAAGTCTCCTCGCCCCTGACCACCTCCACCAGCTCCAAGATGTGGACCGGGTTGAAGAAATGCATGCCCAAGAAGCGCTGTGGGCGGTCCAGGTCGCGGGCGAGGCGGGAGATGCTCAGCGACGAGGTGTTCGTGGCGAGGATCGTGTCCTTTCCCACCTTCGCTTCTGCGGTCCGGAAGAGGCTTTCCTTGATCTCCAGCGATTCCGGAGCCGCCTCGATGACGAGCGGAGTGTTGTCGAGTGCGGAGGTGAGGTCGGAGCTCAGCTTGACGAGCTCAAGCGTCGCACCACGATCCTCGGGCCTGATCTTCTTGAGAGCTACTCCCTTGGCGAGGTTGGCCCGGATCCGCTTCAATCCCGCCTCGGCCGCGGCCGGATCGATGTCATAGAGGGTCGTCTGAACGCCGGCGCCGGCGCAGACCTGCGCGATGCCGTGGCCCATCGTACCGGCCCCGAGCACCGCGACCCGCCCTATCGCAGCTCTCATGTGGAGAGGACCGTAGCGATCCCCTGTCCGACACCGATGCACGCGGTGGCCATTCCGGTCGTGGCATCCCGTCTCGACATCTCATGGACGAGGGTTGTGAGGATTCGGGCTCCCGAGCAGCCCACGGGATGGCCGAGGGCGATGGCGCCTCCGTTCACGTTGACTCGCTCCGAGTCGAGCTCCAATTCCCTCATACACGGCAGCGCCTGCGCCGCGAACGCCTCGTTGAGCTCGACCAGATCGAGGTCGGCGGCTGCCATTCCGGCACGCTTCAGCGCGAGACGGCTCGCGGGAACGGGCCCCATCCCCATCCGGTCCGGCTCTACACCAGCAACCGCGGAAGCTGCAATCCGGGCCAGCGGGCTCATTCCGAGGCTCACGGCACGTCGCTCCTCGACCACGAGCAGAGCCGCTGCCCCGTCGTTGATGCCGGAAGCGTTTCCGGCGGTCACGGTACCGCCTTGCTTGAAGACCGGCTTGAGCCGTGCGAGGTCTTCGACCGTGGTGCCGGGCCGAGGGTGTTCGTCACGCTCGACCGACAGAGACTTGCGCCCGCGCCCACGGACCTCCACCGGGGCGATCTCGGCGTTGAAGCGTCCTGCGTCCATGGCCTCGCCGGCCCGCCTCTGACTCTCGGCGGCGAAGGCGTCCTGCGCCTCCCGTCCGATCCCGAAGTCCTCCGCAACCAGCTCCGCGGTTTCACCGAGATTGATCGTCCAGTGGCTCGGCAGCGCCGGGTTTGGGAAGCGCCATCCCAGAACCGTGTCGGCCGCCTGGGGATGCCCTCGGGCATAGGCGCGCTCCGGCTTGAGCATCACGAAGGGCGCCCGGCTCATGCTCTCCACACCGCCGGCGACAAAGATCTCTCCCTCCCCCGCTCGGATGGCGTGATAGGCCGAGTTGACTGCTTGCAGTCCGGATCCGCACAGGCGGTTCACGGTCACACCAGGCACGGTGACGGGGAATCCAGCGAGAAGGAGTGCCATTCGGGCGACGTTGCGGTTGTCCTCGCCGGCCTGGTTTATGCAGCCCATGAATACGTCGTCGACTTCGGCCCGGTCCACTCCCGTCCGATCGACGAGGCTCCGGATGACCTGCGCGGCGAGATCATCGGGCCGAACCCGGGCGAGCGCACCCCCGTGCCGTCCGATGGGAGTGCGCACTGCGTCTACGATCCAGGCCGTCTTCATCGTCTCAGGCCTCCATAGCAACGAAGGGGTATCGGAGATCGGAGGACCTTGTTGGTCGGCACGCGAGCCGTCTGCGGGTCCCCGCGGCGCGGTCTGCCGTCGATCGGCGCGCGCGCCCGTCGGCGCCTTGACCACCCTAACCCTGGCGATCCGGAATCGGCCATCAAACGTTGCACCTCAGGTGCCCGTGAACGCGGCTTTCCGTCTCTCCACGTAGGCGGAAAGGCCCTCCTTGGCATCCTTGCTCTGGAACAGCTGCTGCTGGAGCTCGCGCTCGAGCGACAGGGCCAACTCGAAGGGCAGCTCGGAGCCGTTTGCACGGAGCGCTTGATGTTGCCCACGGCCTTCACCGCCGCATTGGGGGTGGTGAACTGCCGCGCGTACTCCATGACCTTCAATTTGAACGCGGAGCTGCTTTCGGCTTCGACGATCCGATTGATGAGTCCGAGCTCGAGCCCTCGATTGAAGTCGAAGACCTCTCCCGACGCCATCAGCTCGATGGCCTTCGCTTTCCCGACGAGCCGAACAAGCCGCTCCGTGCCGCCCGTGCCCGGCAGCACGCCGAGAGCGACTTCGGGAAGGCCGCACTGACCTCCGTCCTTGCGTGCGAGCCTGATGTCACACGCAAGGGCGATCTCCAGTCCTCCCCCCACCGCGTGGCCGTTGAGCGCTCCGATGACCGGCTTCGGCGTTTGCTCAAATCGGTTCAGCGTCTCGTTGGCGTGGAGGCAAAAGCAGTACTTGAAGCCCGCGGTGACCTCCGAGAGCATCCGGATGTCGGCCCCCGCACAGAAGAACTTCTCCCCTGCGCCCGTAACCACGATTACCTGTACACCGTCGTCGAATCGGGCTCGGATGATCGCCTGATCGAGCTGCACCATCATCTCATGGGTGTAGGTATTGGCGGGTGGGCTGTCGAGGGTCAGAACGGCCACGCCGCGCTCGACGTCGTAGTGCACGAGGGTCTTGTCAGTCATTTGATATATCTGCTTCCTTGGCGCGTCAGCCGAAACGATAACACGATGACGGACCCAGCGTGCGTGCCGGACCTGCGGTCCGAGCTTA
This sequence comes from uncultured Gemmatimonadaceae bacterium, assembly GCA_964572045.1. Classification (GTDB taxonomy): domain Bacteria; phylum Gemmatimonadota; class Gemmatimonadetes; order Longimicrobiales; family Gaopeijiaceae; genus CBDCKR01. The sequence continues at coordinate 51,942 of CAZNEI010000007.1, read as the reverse complement.
CGGATCCGTCCACACGGAGGCCCCCTCTCCAGACGACGGCGCGATCGGTTCGGCCCGCTGCTGCGAGGCCGAGGCTCTCCCCACGCCCTGAAGGAAGATCTTCAGCACGGTCGAGCTCAGCCGCTCAACCGGGACATCTCTGCCGGGTTTGTACCACGTATAGATCCAGTTCATCATTCCGAAGAGCGAAAAGGTGGACACCCGCAGGTCCTCCGGCTCGAGATCGGGCGCTAGCGTGCCGACGCAGCCCAGCACGGCGCGCACGTACGCCCGCTTCCGTTCGGCGATTTGGCTCCGGTACTCGCCTGTCAGGGCGTCGGCCTCGTGCGAGAGCACCTTCATCTCGGGCATGTTGTTGGTGAAAAAGTGCAGGTGATTCCGCACGATCACTGCGAGGCGGTCTCGCGGCTCCCCGACGCCCGCGAGGTCCTGGTCGAGGCGTCTAAGGAGGGCGTCGAAGCAGTGGCTCTGTATGAGGAAGAGCAGCTCTTCCTTGCTCTGGAAATAGTAGTAGAGCCCCGAGAGACTAATGCCGGTGGCGGCCGAGATATCCCGGATGCTCGCACCGTTGTAGCCCTTCTCGGCGAAAACGGCTGACCCGACGCGTAGGATCTTCGTAAGCTTGGCGTCGTATCGCAGCCTGGGGAGCACCGAGTACGCCTCCTGGAAGCGCAACGATCAGGTCTTCGGATGCCGATGAGACCTCGCCCGGGCACGTTGAGCATCCTGGCCGACATAGCCTGCTGCCCCGTTCGTACGAAAACCTACCGAGGGCCCAACCGGGTGGCAACCGGCGACCCTCCGGGGCACGGGCGGGTATGAGGGTCGGTTCACAGTGTGCCGGAGGCGCTCCTTGAGAATTGATTCACATGACCGGTTTTTGGTAGCTTGAAGTGATGAAGATTCCCCCGCTTCGCCCCCGCTCCGTGGCGTTGCCGTCCCTGTTCGCGGCTCTCCTGTTGGCAGGCGGCTGTGCCGACGCCGTCTCCGACCCGATGGCGGCTCTCATGGCTCAGGAGACCAGGGCAGCCATCGACCTGGGTGGCCCCGTGATCGGCCTCGCGGACCTATGGGTCGAATCAGGAGGTTCTTTTTCCGAGACGCCGGTCGTGCAATGGGAGGACTCCTGGGCGCGATCGCCTTCCGAGGGCAGGGCTCTTCGTGCCGAGGTCTACGGCCAGGTCGTGCCGCTGCTGTACGGCCGGCTTGGGGATGACGGGTTGCGGCGATTGCTCATCGATATGGACTCCACATGGATCCGTGTCGATCAACTCTCCTCATTGGGAGTCCCGGAGCGGTTGAGCCGCCGTCTCGACTCAGCTCAGGAGGCACTCACTCGGGCATGGGTTCTCAGGGAGCAGGGTGAAGGCCCATCTTCTCTTGCCGCGGTTCTCCGGACGTCGGACTACCTGCGGGAGGTGACGCCCCCTCTTGTGGCGGCCCAGCTGTTGTCTTCGGCCGAGGGCGGGCTTGCAAGGATCTCCACCGCGGACTCCTATTCGGAGGAGGTGCTGGGGAGGGCGGCGCGACTCATTGACGTGGCTCGCGAAGCGATCCGCGAGGGCGACTACACGCGAGCGATCCGCGGGTCCTTCTACGCGTGTGTTCTGCTTGGCGTCGAACTGCCCGACTAGTGAGGCGTCCAAGAGTCGATAGCCCCGGCATCCGGTGGCCGGGCGAGGGCCTCTGCTTTGTGAGGGCTGGCGCACCGACGTAGGTTACGTCGGTCCATGGTCGGGCCGAGTTCGGGGGAGAAGAGAGAATGTCGCGGAGAATCCAGACCCTTGCGACCGTAGTCTTGGGGACGATGCTCGGGCTTCCCGCGCCTGCGTGCGGCCAGGAGCAAGAGCGGGTCGTTCGGGTCCCGGTGACTGGCGTGGTCGAGCTGGGCCTCGCTCCCTTCATCGAGCGCTCGATTGGCGAGGCCGAGGCGGTCGGGGCCAGCGCTGTCGTACTCGACATCGATACGCCGGGAGGCCGCGTCGACGCCGCCGAACGGATCGCCGACGCCATCGCCGACGCCCAGGTTCCCGTCTACGCGTTCGTGAATCGTCGGGCTTTCTCCGCCGGGGCATTGATCGCCCTCGCGACCCATGGCATCTACATGAGGCCCGGGGCCGTCATGGGAGCGGCGACCCCGGTCGACGGGACGGGCACGAAGGCCTCCGAAAAGGTGGTATCCGCGATGCGGAGCCAGATGCGTGCCTTGGCCGAGGCCAGAGGTCTCGACCCCAGGGTCGCCGAGGCGATGGTCGACGAATCACTGGCGATCCCCGACGTGGTGGAGGAAGGAAAGCTCCTGACGCTCACGACCGAAGAGGCGGTGGCGCTCGGGTACGCGCACGACACGGCCGACTTGTCGACCTTGTTGGGTGCCCTCCAGCTTTCCAGCGCCACCGTGCAGGACATGGAGGTCAACTGGGCCGAGCGCCTCGTCCGCTTTTTCTCGCATCCTGTGGTTTCTCCGTTTCTCCTTTCGCTGGGCTTCCTGGGGCTCATCATCGAGATCAAGACCCCGTCGGTCGGCCTCGCCGGAGCGGCCGGACTTCTCTCCCTCTCGCTCTTCTTCGGGTCCCACCTGATTCTGGGTCTCGCGGGGTGGGAGGATCTTCTGATCTTCGGGGCAGGCGCGCTGTTGCTGGCTCTCGAGGTCATGATCATTCCGGGCTTCGGCGTGTTCGGAGTCCTGGGCCTTGTCGGGATGGCCGCGGGCATCTACATGAGCCTCTTGGGCGGCCTGCCGACTGTGGAGGACTTCAGCAGAGCCGGGGGAATCCTCAGCACCACGCTTCTGCTTCTGCTCGTTACGGGATGGGCCATACTCCGACACCTTCCGAAGAGTAGGCGCCTCTATCGCTCGGGCATCTTCCTGGGCACACGGACCGACAGGGCCGTCGGATACCAATCGGGTCCGACGCGTACGGAGCTGGTCGACAGTGAGGGCGTCGCTGTCACCGACCTCCGGCCCTCCGGGGTCGGCCTCTTCGGCGACGAGAGGATCGACATCGTCTCCGAATCGGAGTGGATCGAGCAGGGAACACAGGTGCGGATTGTGGCGGCGGAGGGCTACCGGCACGTCGTCCGCCCCGTGGGAGGTAGGAAGCTCAAGGCGGCCTCGAAGCCCGAGTCGGAGCCGGTCGAGGAAGGAGATCGGGACCCCGCCTAGGCGGCGGAGGGGCTCCAGCAACGCAATCCCGGGGGAGCCGGCGGGCGGGGGTAGCCCGAGGGTCGCGCGGGTCAAGGAAAGGATCGATCGATGCAGCAGCTCGACTTCTTCAGTCTATTCGTACTCTTCGCGGCGTTCCTCTTCGTCAGCATCCTCGCTTGGGCGGTTCCCGTGCGCCTTTGGATCGAGGCGATCTCGGCCGGCGTCCGGTTGGGCATCGGGTACCTCGTGGGGATGCGTCTCCGCAAGGTGAGCCCTCCCGCCGTCGTCCGCCCGTTGATCTGGGCGACCAAGGCGGGGGTCCCGCTCAGCGTAAACGACCTCGAGGCGCACTATCTCGCCGGAGGCCAGGTCGACCGTGTAGTCCGTGCGCTCATCAGCGCCGACAAGGCGAGTATTGCGCTCTCCTTCCAGCGGGCGGCCGCCATCGACCTCGCCGGTAGGGACGTCTTCGAGGCCGTGCAGGTGTCGGTGAACCCGAAGGTTATCAACACGCCCAAGGTGGCTGCGATGGCGAGGGACGGGATCCAACTCATCGCCCAGGCGCGGGTCACGGTCCGGGCGAATATCAATCGACTGGTAGGGGGCGCCGGAGAGGATACCATCCTCGCCCGGGTGGGCGAGGGCATCGTCTCGTCGATCGGCTCTGCGGACTCGCATAAGCAGGTCCTCGAGAACCCGGACGACATATCCAAGACGGTGCTTGCCAAGGGACTCGATTCCGGTACGGCCTTCGAGATCCTCTCGATCGACATCGCGGATGTCGATGTCGGCAAGAACATCGGCGCCGACCTCCAGACGCACCAAGCGGAAGCCGACAAGAGAGTCGCCCAAGCGCGAGCCGAGGAGCGGCGGGCCATGGCGGTCGCCCTTGAGCAGGAGATGAAGGCCCGGGTCCAGGAGATGCGCGCCGAACTCGTGAAGGCCGAGGCGGAGGTGCCCATGGCGCTGGCGGACGCGTTCCGTCAGGGGAACATGGGGGTCATGGATTATGTGCGCTACAACAACATTCAGTCCGACACGTCGATGCGTAAGGCGATCGCCAGTGGAGAAGAGGTGGATGGCGAGCCGCTGGCCTAGCGGCAGCGCTTCACACCCTCGGCGAGGGCGATAATGGACGACGGGCTGTTCCAGATCCTGGTCATCGCGTTCTTCATCCTCATTTCCATGATGGATGCAAGGGCTCGCAGGAAGCGAAAGCAGGCGGGTCGGGGGAGAAGGGCCGGGCCGGGCCCGACCACCGCTGAAGCTGAGCCGCCGAGTGCAGCGGGGACGGAGGCCTCGGCCGAGGGGATGGTTCCGGACCAGCTGTGGGAGGAGATCACTACTCTGGCAGGGGGCGGCTCTCCGCCCACGACGACCCGGCTTCCGCCCGCGCGAGCGCCTCGAGGCGAGCGGCCCCCCGCGCGTGCGGAGCCGTCTACTTCGGAACATGTTCGCACCGGGGTTCCTGCTCGGACTCCCGAGTCCCGGGAGGCCACGCTGCATCGCGAGCATTGGCGCCTCGAAACCCGCGACCCGATGGCGTGGCAGCCGGAGGATCCCACGGCGCCTCCTCGGCCATTGTCCGTGCCAGAGCCTCGACCCGAGCGCTTCATCCGGGTGCCCGACTCCGTCGCGGCTTCAGCGTTCGGCGACGAGGTACGTCGGAGGGCTGAGGGCAAGCCTCTTACGCCCCCGAGGGCGGGGAGCGTGCGCCGGACGCTGGCGGGGGCGGGGCGGGGCAGGATGCGGCAGGCCGTGATCTGGGCCGAGATCCTGGGTCGGCCCGTGACGCTTCGGGATTCCGACCATGAGCCGCCCGGCTGACCACGGGGCGAACAGAACTCGGCCCGTCCGCCCCGAAGGGTGGCCGTCCGGAGCCGAGGAAGTCGTGCTCGCCCGGCCGGATTGCGAGCCTCCGGGGGGCGTTACATCTCGCCCGAAGCGATCCTGCGCAGCACCGTGTGCAGGATGCCTCCGTTTTGGTAGTACTCCACATCCACATTGGAGTCGAGCCGGGCGACGACGCGGAAGGCCGTGTCGATGCCATCGGGGGCCGTGGCCACGACACGCAGCCGCGCATGCGGTGTGAGACCGTCGGCGATGCCCGTGACGTCATACCGCTCCCTGCCCGTCAGACCGAGCGACTCGACGCTCTCTCCGTCTTCGAACTGAAGGGGCAGCACCCCCATGCCGACCAGATTACTGCGGTGGATGCGCTCGTAGCTCTCGGCGATCACGGCACGGACACCCAACAGCGCTGTTCCCTTCGCGGCCCAGTCCCTTGAGCTGCCCGTTCCGTATTCGCGGCCGGCGAGCACCAGCAGGGGCGTACCTTCCGCCTGGTAGCGCATCGCGGCGTCGTGGATGGAAGTCTCCTCACCGCTAGGGACGTGAATCGTGTAGCCTCCCTCCCGGTCGTCGAGCATGAGATTGCGGATCCGAACGTTGCCGAACGTGCCGCGTATCATCACTTCGTGGTTGCCGCGTCGCGCTCCAAACGTGTTGAACTGCCACGCCTTGACTCCTCGCTCCCGCAGATACGCTCCGGGCGGCTGGTCCTTCGGAATTGCCCCTGCGGGGGAGATGTGATCGGTGGTCGTGGTGTGCCCGAAGATGCCCAGGACCCGTGCACCACGGACGTCTTGAAGATCCGCGACGTCGAGCGACATTCCGTGAAAGAACGGCGGATTTCGGATGTAGGTCGAGTCGGGCTCCCAGTCGTACAGCGTGTCCTCCTCCGTGGGGACCGGAAGCGCGCTCCATAAGTCGTCCCCCTCGAACACCTCGGCGTAGCGGCTCTCGAACATCTCGGGCCGGACACACGAGCGCACGGTCTCGCCGATGGCCTGGGAGCTGGGCCAAAGGTCCCTGAGAAACACGGGCCGGCCCTCCCGGCTGTGTCCCACCGGCTCCGTCGCCCAATCGATATCGATCCGACCGGCCAGCGCATATGCCACGACGAGGATGGGAGACAACAGATAGTTGGCTCGGACCTGGGGATGGATGCGCGCCTCGAAGTTCCGGTTTCCGGAGAGGACCGACGCTACCACCAGGCCGTTCTCCTCCACCGCCTCGCGGACGGGATCGGCGAGCGGCCCAGAGTTCCCGATACACGTCGTGCAACCGTATCCGACCACGTCGAAGCCGAGCCGGTTCAGGTACACCGTGAGCCCGGCGGCGTCGAGATAGTCGGTGACGACCTTGGATCCGGGCGCCATGCTTGTCTTGACCCAGGGCTTCACCTCGAGGCCGAGCTCTACGGCTTTCTTGGCGAGGAGTCCTGCTCCCACCATGACCGACGGATTCGAGGTGTTGGTGCAGCTCGTGATGGCGCCGATCACGATGCTGCCGTCCTCGATCTGGTGTGTTCGTCCGTCCACCTTCATCGCAACGACCCGCTTCCCGTTTCGACCCGATGTGGATCCCGGGGGCACGAGGGTTGGAAGGTCACGCGCGAAGGCCCCAGGAAGGTCGGGTAGAGCGATACGGTCTTGGGGGCGCTTCGGCCCCGCCACGCTGGGCTCCACCGTGGAAAGATCCAGGTGGAGGATTTCCGTGTACTCGGGGTCGGGAGTCTGGTCGGTGCGGAAGAGGCCCTGCTCCTTGGTGATCCGTTCGACCCTCTCGACCAGCTGCGCGCTCCTCCCCGATCCCTTCAAGTAGGTCAGAGTCTCGGCGTCCACGGGGAAAAATCCGATCGTCGCCCCGTACTCGGGCGCCATGTTCGCTAGGGTCGCCCGATCGGGGAGCGTAAGGTGGGAGAGGCCTGGACCCAGGTATTCGACGAAGCGTCCCACCACGCCATGCGCCCGCAGCATGTGCACGACATGCAGGACGAGGTCCGTCGCCGTGGCTCCTTCCGACAACTCTCCCGTCAACCTCACGCCGACCACCTCAGGCAGGAGCATGTAGTAGGGCTGGCCGGTGAGAACCGCTTCAGCCTCGATGCCCCCCACACCCCAGCCGACGACCCCTAGCCCGTTGATCATGGTCGTGTGCGAGTCGGTGCCGACGAGGGTGTCCGGATAGGCGATCCACGCTCCTTGTTCCTCTCGTCGATGAACGACCGAAGCCAGGTACTCGAGGTTCACCTGATGGACGATGCCGGTTCCGGGGGGGACGACTCGAAAGTTCTCGAACCCGTGCTGGGCCCATCGGAGCAGAGAGTACCGCTCCCGATTTCGCTCGAACTCGCGCTCGACGTTCCGTCGGTAGGCCTCCGGGGTGCCAAAGAAGTCGACCTGCACGGAGTGGTCGATGACGAGGTCGACGGGTACAACGGGGTTGATGCGCTTCGGATCACAGCCCAAGGCCTTGAGCCCGTCCCTCATGGCGGCCAGGTCGACGACGGCCGGAACGCCGGTAAAGTCCTGCAATACCACGCGGGTGGGCATGAACGGTACCTCGGCGCCCGCATTCGTCGGGCTCCATGCGGACACGGCCTGAACCGGCTCCTCTCCGACCGAGCGGCCTCCGGCGTGACGGAGGACGTTCTCCAGAAGTACGCGGATGGAGAAGGGGAGTCGGCCTAGGTCTCCGAGCCCCGTCTCCTCCAGCCGTTCGAGGCGATAAAAGGACGTGGGCCCTTCGGGGAGATCGATCGTCGTCAGCGCGCCGAACGGGTCGCTCGTCATGGTGGTCTCTGTTTGGAGGGGGAGTCGCGTTCCCGCGAATGAAGGAACATCGAAAAATACCAAAGCCGTCACACGCAAGACACCCCGGCCCGGCCCGCAGGGCGAAGCCCATGGAGAACCGCGCACCGCGAGCCCAGGGTCGGCATGCGTGCTCAGCTCGAGGCCTCGGACTCCGGTCGGTGGCCCCAGACGATGCCGCGCCCGAAGGGTCGGGTTGCTAGGGTAGGAAGCGAACCTTCGGGAGAAGCTTGAACACCCCCCAGCCCGCTCCGGCGGCGATGATCAGGCCGCCAACCGCCGACCCCATCCGCCCGTAGAGGAGAAAGCCAGTGCCGAAAAGCGTGGCGTAGATCATCGTACAGCCCAGAAACCAGGCGAGGAGGCCTGCCGTGAACTCGCCCTTCCGTTCGGCCACCAGATCGCGCTTCGCGCCGTCGGCTCGGGGAGCCACAGACAAGTCCGCGGCGTCGCTGCGGGAGACTTCCCAAGGCGTGTGGCCGGCCCCGGCCTCCACCGCCACGTCGGAGTCGACCACAGTCCGCCACCCTGGACCGAGAGGGCGGATCCTGCGCCAGAAGCTCTCAAGCGTATCGCCATCGACCGACGGGGTCAGGAACGTCACCGCCAGCCACCCGATCGTCGTGATCACGACCCCCGTGACCAGGGTCGCCGAGGGATCCCACGCCTCGAGCCCGATGCGCATGTGAACGAAGCCGAAGTAGACGGCGACCAGAAACGAGATCACCATCGCCGAGATCTCGCTCCAAACGTTGATGCGCCACCAGAACCAGCGGAGCAGGAACACGAGGCCCGTGCCGGCTCCGATCTGCAGGAGGATCTGGAACGCTTGCATGGCGTTTTCGAGCTGCAGGGCCACGAGAGATGAGAGCAGGATCAATCCCACGGTGGTGATCCGGGCCACCCGCACGTAGTCCCCTTCTTCACGGTCCGGGGCTACGAAGCGGCGGTACACGTCGTCCACGACGTACGAGGCGCCCCAATTGAGGTGGGTACTCATCGTCGACATGTATGCTGCGGCGAGCGAAGCGACCACTAGGCCGAGGAGCCCGTGTGGCAGGAAGACCAACATTGCCGGATACGCGAGATCGTTCTGGATCACCGAAGGATCCACCCCCGGGAACGCCGCCTGGAGGTCCGTGAGTGTCGGATAGATGATCAGTGAGGCGAGGGCCACGAGGATCCACGGCCACGGCCTCAGCGCGTAGTGGGCTACGTTGAACCAGAGCGTGGCCCGCATGGCATGCTCCTCGTCTCTGGCCGCGAGCATGCGTTGGGCGGCGTACCCTCCGCCGCCCGGCTCGGCTCCGGGATACCAAGTGCTCCACCACTGGACGGCGATGGGGACGATGAAGACGGCAGCGGCAGCGGAGGGATCCGAGAAGTCGGGGAGGAAGGACAACCGGTCACTGACGGCCGGGTGGGTCACGAGGCCGGAGAGTCCGCCCACCTCGGGCAGGTTCAAGGCGTAGTACGCTGCCGCCACCGCGCCGATCATTGAGATGGCGAACAGCAGGAGGTCTGTTACCAGGACACCCCAGAGCCCCGACGTGGCCGAGTAGAGAACCGTGGCGGTTCCGGCGATCATAACGACAAGGTACTTGTTCGCCCCGAGAAGCACGCCACCGATCTTGATGGCGGCGAGCGTCACCGTGGCCATGATCATGACGTTGAAGAAGACGCCGAGGTAGAGCGCCCGGAATCCGCGCAAGAAGGCGGCGGGCCTCCCGGAATAGCGGAGTTCGTAGAAGCCGATGTCGGTAAGGACGCCGGAACGCCTCCACAGCTTGGCGTAAAAGAAGACCGTGCACATCCCCGTGATGACGAAGGCCCACCAGATCCAGTTCTGGCTCACTCCTCCCGTGCGCACGAGGTCGGTGACCAGATTGGGCGTGTCCGTCGAGAACGTCGTAGCCACCATGGATGTGCCGATTAGCCACCATGGCATCGACCGGCCAGCCAGGAAGTACTCCTCGGTGCCCTGGCCCGCCTTCCTTGCGAAGGCCAACCCCAGCGACAGGGCCGTCACGCCGTACAGGGCCAGGACCCACCAGTCCAGTGCGGAAAGCTGCATCGGAGCTCCGTTGCTTCAGGGTGGCCACGGATCATTCGGGCTCGGAACGCGTTCCGAAGATCCGCCGGATCGCCGCCCCCGGCAATCGAGCGCCCGCTCTAGACTCAATCCCGCTCGGATGCGAGCTCCTCCAGGTTGCCGATCCGGATCTGGGCGGCCCTCGTGCGTTCTTTGGACCGGATCCCGCACGGGTGGACTGGACCTTGCCCGCAGAAGGGGTTGGGCCGATCGGCCGCACCGCGCCGATGCGGGTCGATCACCGGCTTGGGTGCTCTCTCCGCTGCTGCTCCCCAAATGAACGCGCCTCTTCGGCCCTCGCGCCTCTCCCTCGCCCCGCAGGACCAAGAGCCCCTCTGCCCGGATCTTTGCGGAGATTTGGCATTGCAGTAGCTTCCAGCCCCGAAAGGAAAGGTGCCGGGATGGTGGAATTGGTAGACGCACCGGACTCAAAATCCGGCGGGCTTCGGCCCTTGGGGGTTCGAGTCCCCCTCCCGGCATTGGAGGCACGCGGTTGCGTTTCCGTTCATGACCCGCGGCTGCGGCCAAGCCGGCGCGCTCGGTCGTTTCTTTCGTTGTCGCCTCGCATCCCGAAAGGCGGCGGTAGCCGGGGAATGAACGAGGCCTCGGACTGGCTCCGCGAGCGCCTGTCCAAGCTGCCACTTCGATAGAACTCCCTCGGCTCGGGGGCGGCGCGCCTGCTGGATCCGGATCTTCTAGTGGCGGCCCGAAGGTGCCGGCATGCTCGCAAGGCAGCAGTTGGAGCGAGGGATGTCGCCGAATGCTCTCTTCCTCTGTCAGAGGGCGCGGGGCGATCTCCGTCGGGCGGGAAGCTCCGATGTATTCGGCTCGCGTATCACACGACAGGCACACTCGATCATTTGGAGCGACGATGACGAACCAGTCCCCCGCTGAGACGTCGACGATCGTCACGCTGATTGCGAGCGCGACCGAGATCGTCTGCGCGCTCGGCCTCCGGAAACGCCTTGTCGGGATCTCGCACGAATGCGACTACCCGCCCGATGTGGAAGGCCTGCCGCGGCTCTCGGCCCCGAAGGTCGGTATCGAGATGACGAGCGCCGAGATCGATCGCGGAGTCCGTGAAATCGTGCGGGACGGTCTGAGCGTCTATCGTGTGGACGTGGACGAGCTCAGACGCCTGCAGCCTGACGTGATCGTCACCCAAGACCACTGTGAAGTGTGCGCGGTCTCGCTCGGCGACGTAGAAGAAGCACTCTGCACCCTGCGCCTTCCGGCGACGCGCGTCTATTCGTTGCATCCCGCGCGGCTCAGCGATGTCTACGGCGACATCCTCCGGGTCGCCGACGGCCTCGGCGTGCCGGAGCGGGGCCGTCGCGTGGTCCGCGACATGCAGCGCAGGCTCGCCGTGCTCCGGGCACGCATGCAGGAGACCTCGCCGCGTCGCGTCGCCCTCATCGAGTGGCTGGCCCCTCCGATGATCGCGGGTGGATGGATGCCCGAGCTTGCCCGCATGGCCGGAGCGGAGCCTGTGATCATGCGGACCGCACACCGCTTCGCGGAGGTCTCGTGGCCGGACATCGCCGCGGCGGACCCGGAGATCGTGGTGGTCCTTCCGTGCGGTTTCAGCGTGGCCCGTTCGCTCGAGGACCTCGCGGACCCGGAGGTCGCGCGTGGGATCCGATCGATCCCAGCAGTTGCCGAGGGCCGCTGTTTCGTCGCAGACGGGAATGCCTACTTCAATCGCCCTGGGCCGCGGATCGCCGAGAGTGGAGAAGTGCTCGCCGGCGCAGTCCATCCGGCACTCTTTCCCGAGCACGTCGAGCGTTATCGCGAGGTCTTGGTACCGTGGCCCTGAGGAGCCGGCCTGTCGCGCTCCTGACGGGCTCGGGGAAGGACGCGACGCTCGCGCTTGACCGAGCGCGGCGCGAGGGGTGGGACGTCCGATACGGGGTGAGCCTGTACGACGGGCCCACGGAGCGCATCACATTCCACGGCACCCGCGTTGCCTTGGTCCGGGCACATCTCGAAGCCCTCGAGCTCGAGCCGATCGTACTGCCGGTGGGGGAGGAGGGATTTGAGCCTGCATTTCGGGGAGCGCTTCAACGCCTGGTGAACGACCAGGTGACGGGAGTCGTCCTGGGGAACATCCATCTGGAAGACGTTCGTGCCTGGTACGAGGATCGTATCACAGGCCACGGGCTCAGGCACATCGAGCCTCTCTGGGGGGAGGATCCTCAGGAGCTCGTGAGGGAAGTCATCGAGCTCGGCTACGAGGCAAGGGTCGTGAGCGTGTCTCTGGACGGAGGCGACCCCGACTGGGTCGGCAAGGTCCTCACTAGGGAACTTGCGAGGGAGATCGCGGACTTTGGAGCCGATCCCTCCGGCGAACGAGGTGAGTACCATACGTTCGTGTGGAATGGGCCCCTCTTCCGTCGGCCTGTGGAGCACACCATCGGAGAGTACGTGACCATGCGGGGCCATCGACTCATCGACTTGCGCCCGAGTCGTTGAGAAAGGGGCGGGTCGATGGCGACTCGCCTCGTGGTTTCCGCGCCCGCGGTGCCAGGGCTCCGGCACGCCCGTGTCGCGGAGGTGCCGAGGCGGCCGGGTGGCTCCCGCAACGTCGGAAGCCCGACGTGTACCGCCCCATTGGTGTGGTCAGGGGCGTGCACGGAAGAGCCTCCTCGGAAACGCCCCCGCGGCCGCCCGGTCCTTGTCAGATCCGAGTGTGGATGGATAAGCTCAACCTGGAGATCCCCCGGATGAGCCCCTCCCCGGCCGCGAGGACGTTATGAATCGAGCGCTGCTAGCCCTCGCGTTGTTCGGCGCCGGGTGGAGTGGTGGAGTTCAGGCTCAGGAGCTTGCCAAGGAAGGCGAGAGAGTCCGCGTCGATCACCACGGGGTCCACGGTGGACAGTCGGCGACGATGGAGGGATGGCTCGTCCGGATCCATCCCGGCGACTCCATCGTCGTCGCCACCCGATTCGAGCGCGAAAGAGTTTCACTCCGCATGGGTTTGGTCGATCGGGTCCAGGTGTTTCGCGTCGGCACGCGTGCGATGCTGGGTTCGGCCGTCGGCACACTCGCGGGCGCCGGGACGGTTTTCCCCTTTACCGAGTCCGAGTGCTCAGACCTGCGGGACCAAGTCTGTTTCGGCCGCATCACCGTCGTGTTCGGAGCCGCCGCCGGCTTCCTTCTTGGCGCCTTGGTGGGTTCGTTTTTCGAGGTGCCTGGATGGGTCGACGTGGAGCCGCAGTCCTACCGAAGCCCGGTCGTACAGCCGACGCTGATCGCCCACGGTGGCGTGGGCCTTACGGCCAAGGTGGCCCTCGGGTTCTGAGTCCCGACGGCAAGGCTTCTGCCCCCGGGTAGACTGGGCGTGAAGGGGCGGCGCCTGAGATGGACTGACGTTTCGGCGCTCCAGCCCGGAGACCCGCCCGGGGGGGCCCCGACGGCTGTGACCGTGCCAAGCAGCCCCCGCAAGGCGGCGCCCTCGGGGGACACCCGCCACCTTCGCCCGTGCTTGGGAGTCGGCAGATGGCGGGGGGGCGGGGCAGGGGGCGCGATCCCTGATCTTCGAGGCCGAGTCCGGCCCGCGCTTCGCTTCCTGAGGCTGGGTTGCTTGACTGGCGAGCTCATGGCACCGTCTTCTAGGCGCCCGTCCGGACCCCCGGCGAGATGCACTTCATCGAGTGTGCGTAATCCCTTACGTTTAGATGCTATTCTGCAGCCTGGTGCAGGGTCGAGTGTCCGGGCTTGAGGAATCAAATCAGCCACTATCGGAGACCAAATGGCTGACAACGGACGTGGCGGGAGGCGTACGCTCACTGTTCGAGACAACCGGACAGGCCGGAAGTACGAGATCGACATCCGGGAGGGCGACGTCATCAACGCCATGGACCTGCGCCAGATCAAGGTCACCGACGACGACTTCGGAATGATGTCGTACGATCCCGCCTACAAGAACACGGCCTCCGCCCGAAGCGCGATCACCTTCATCGATGGTAGGAAGGGGATCCTCGAGCACCGTGGATACCCGATCGAGCAACTCGCCGCCGAGAGCACCTTTCTCGAAGTGGCCTACTTGATCCTCAACGGTGAGCTGCCCACCACGTCCGAGCTGCAAGAGTTCACCGAGAGCATCACGAAACACACCCATGTGCCCGAGAACTTCGACATGGTAATGCGGGGGTTCCGCCACGATGCGAACCCCATGCACATGACCATCAGTGGAGTCACGGTCCTCAACACCTTCTATCCCGACGCTCGGAGCGTCCGGAATCCCGCGCACCGTCGGATGCAGATCCACCGCCTGGTCGCCAAGATGCCGATCGTGGCTGCGCGTGCCTATCGACACTCGCAGGGATTGCCGACCGTCTTTCCCGACACCGAACTCTCCTACACGGCCAACTTCTTGAACATGCTCTTTGGGGATGGGGCCGGGAGATACTCCGTCGATCCGGTCCTGGAGAGGGCCTTGGACGTGCTTTTCATCCTGCACGCCGACCACGAGCAGAACTGCTCGACGACGGCGATGCGCGTGATCGGAAGTTCCCAGGCGGATCCCTACTCGGCTCTCGCCGGTGCCGTGGGAGCCCTCTTCGGACCGCTTCATGGTGGGGCGAACGAGGCCGTCGTGAGGATGCTGAAGCGGATCGGGTCCATCGACAACATCCCGGGCTTCATCGAGGGTGTGAAGGACCGCAAGGAGCGCCTGATGGGTTTCGGGCACCGGGTTTACAAGGCGTACGATCCTCGGGCCACGATTATCAGGCGGACGGCGGAGGAGGTGTTCGTGGTTACGGGGCGGAATCCCCTGCTCGACATCGCGCTCGAGCTAGAGCGCATCGCCCTTGAGGACGAGTTCTTTGTCTCCCGGAATCTCTACCCGAACGTCGACTTCTATTCCGGGCTGATCTACCAGGCGCTAGGCTTCCCGGTCGAGATGTTCCCCGTGCTCTTCGCCGTCGCCCGCACCGTGGGATGGCTTGGGCAGTGGGAGGAGATGCTGGAGGACAAGGAGCAAAAGATCGCTCGTCCCCGACAGGTCTTCACCGGGGTGGCTCGCAGGGACTTCGTGCCGGTCGGGGACCGGTAGGCACCGTGGTGCTCCGCGACACGAGGCAATGGGCTGAGTGATGTCGGTCGTCCCGATCGACGTGATGCACCTCGGTCGAACGGGGATGATCGCGTGCTATTGGATTGATGGCCCGGAGCCGGTCTTGATCGATCCCGGCCCGAGCACGTCGCTCGAGGGGCTCGCCACCGGACTCGAGGCCCAGGGACTCGGAATGGCCGACATCCGCCACCTGCTCCTCACGCACGTTCACTTGGACCATGCGGGCGGCAGCGGACATCTGGTTGCGCGCTACCCGCACCTGAGCGTCCACATCCACGTCGACGGCGCACCCCATATGGTCTCTCCCGAGAGGCTCGTGTCCAGCACCCGTCGGACGTTCGGGGACAGGCACGACAGGCTCTGGGGGGAGGTGCTGCCAGTTCCCAGAGATCGCATCCGCGCCTGGGATCCTTCCATGCGGCTCGGGGTCCCCGGGGTGCGTGCGTTTCACACGCCCGGCCACATCGCTCATCACACGTCCTACTTGTCCGAAGCCGACGGGATCTTCTTGGCGGGTGACGCGCTAGGTGTCATCCTCGCCCCCGGCGCTCCAACACATCCGCCGACGCCTCCGCCGAGCCTGAGCGTGTCGGCATGGTTGGAGACTCTCGACGAGATCGAGCCGATTGGCCCCGAACTCATCGGCCCGACGCACTTCGGCTTGCACGAGGGCTTCGGCGGCCGGGTGCGGCAGATGCGGGAGCGGCTGCTGGCACTCCAGGAGCGGGTGAGGGAGGCGATCGCCGCGGGCGAGGCAAACGACCGCTCCGCATTCGAAGCGGAGGTTCGCGAGGAGCTCGCCGCATTTCGGCCCAGGAAGGAGGTCGACGCCTATTTCGACGCCTTCAACGCCGCTGGAGACTGGGACGGGATGAAGTTCTACCTCGAACGTGCGGGTCGGGCGTAGCGAGGGATCGCGGCTATCCAAAGCTCTTGACGTCCGGAGGAGATTGCCGGAGCGCCGTCAAGTACCGGAATGGCGCCTGCACGCTCTGCTCCGGCTCGGCCCAGTACTCCAGCGTGCCGGGGAGGGAGGAGTGGGTCTCCCCGGGTCTGGCGGATTCACGCACCTGCACAGCCTTCACTTCGAACGCGATCACGTTTGTGGTGAGTCCGTCCTTCTGCAGCCGGCCACGGGCTACGAGGAAGGGCTCCATCCGCACGGCCGTCCGGCACTTCTCGTAAATGTCCGGCTTGACGATCACATTGATCGGACCGGACTCATCTTCCATTAGGACAAAGACATATCCCTTCGCTGTCGAGGGCCTTTGGCGGGCGACAACGATGCCCGCCACCGTCACGGTGGAGTGGTTGGGAAGATCCGGGAGTCGATCGCCCGTGACCATATTGGCAGGCAGCTCGTCACGGAGCAGGGACAGGGGGTGGAGCTTCGTGGAGAAGCGGAGCGTGCGGTACTCCGCGACCATCCGCTCAGTGTCGTTGAGATCGGAGAATGCGAGGTCTGCGTAGGGATTGTCCAAGCCCATTTCGACTTGGGGATGATCGTCTCGTCCACCGCCCCGCCCCGCATCGTCCTCGGGACCGAGCCAGAGACCGGTCTGCCATAGGAGCTCCCTCCGCGTGAGGCCGAAGCCCTCGAAGCCCCCTACCCAGATTAGGTTCTCCACCGCAGGCCGTTTCAGCCTCGCCGGCGTCCGTCGCAGAAAGTCGGAGAGCGACCGGAAGGGTCCGTGCCGATCTCGCTCCTCGACTACCCGCTCGGCAACGGTGACGCTCCAGCCCCGGACGAAGCCCAGCCCGACCCTCAAGTCCTTGTCTTCAGCCGTGCACTTCACCTGGCTCCGGTTCACGTTGGGCAGGCGGATGCCGATGCCGTGGCGCCGGGCGTCGCGCCCTAGGGCGTCGAGAGAGTAGAAGCCCATGGGTTGGTTGTTGAAGAGGCTCACGTAGAACTCGGTGCCGTAGTAGTAACGGAGCCACGCCGACTGGTAGGCCAAGAATGCGAACGCCGCCGCGTGGGACTTGGGAAACCCGAACTCGCTGAAGGCCGTCACTTGCTGGAAGACTTTGTGGGCCGTGACCTCGTCGACTCCACGTTCCCGCGCTCCCTCGTTGAAGGCGTCCCAGTGCGCGTCCATGGCCTCCTTTGAGCGCTTGCGGCTCATGGAGCGCCTGAGGCTCTCGGCCTGACCGTCGGTGAAGCCTGCCAACGCTTGGCAGACCTTGAGGACTTGGTCCTGGAAGATGATGACGCCCAGCGTCTCACTCAGGGCCTCGGCCAGGAGAGGATGATCGTAAGGCACCTGGAAGTTCGGGTCTTCGCGCAGCAGCTCCCGGCGCCGCACATAGGGGTTGACGGCACCTCCGACGATGGGGCCGGGCCGGACGATGGCGACCTGGACGGCCAGATCCTCGAGGTTCCGGGGCTGGACGCGCCGGAGCATCTGGATTTGGGCCCTGCTCTCGACCTGAAACATGCCGATAGTGTCTCCAGAGCAGATGCGGTCGAAGACTGCTTGGTCAGCGAAGTCGATGCGCGAGAGGTCGGGTGCTTGATTGTGGCGTTCCGCGATAAGGTCCACCGTTTCCTCCACCACGGAGAGCATGCCGAGGGCCAGAAAGTCGATCTTGATGAACCCGGCATCGTCGCAGGAGTCCTTGTCCCATTGGCAGAGGACCCGGCCGTCCCACGCCGCCGGCTCCAGAGGAACGATCTCCACGAGAGGCCGGCTGGAGATGATCATCCCTCCCACGTGCTGGGAGATGTGGCGGGGAAGGCCCCCGATGTCGTCGGCCAGCTCGCAGAGCGCCTGCCACAAGGGTGAGCTGGCCTTCTCCCGGAACTCCGGAAGCCGATGGAGCTCCTGCATGAGACTCCCGCTCGAATGCCCTTCCGCGAGCTTCGAGAGCTTCTCGAGGTCGCTCATCGGGAGGTCCAAGGCCTTGCCGACCTCCCGGAGTGTGGAGCGGATCCGATAGGTGGGAAAGGTACACACAAGACCCGCGTGCTCGTTCCCGTACCGCTCGTAAACCCGCAGGATCAGCTCTTCGCGAATGTCGCGCGGGAAGTCGAGGTCGATGTCCGGGACGCTCTGCATCGCCTCATTCAAAAAGCGGCCCAGGAAGAGGTTGGTTTTCACGGGATCCACGTGGGAGAGGCCCACGAGATAGCAGATGAGGGACGAGACCGACGAGCCTCGTCCTCGCCCGGGAGGCAGGCCGGCATCGGCTCGTGGAGAGATCCCCCGGACCTTGGCAGCCACCTCACGAGCCAGATCCATGATGTCGCGGTAGACGAGGAAGAAACCCGCCAGGCTGTGGAGATCCACCAGCGCGAGCTCCCGATAGAGCCGCTCGCGTGCTTCAGCCTCCCAATTCGTGCCGCCGTAGCGCTCCTCAAGCCTTCCCAGACAGACCGCCGCCAGGGTTTCGAGAGCTCCTCCTCGGTCGCTCCCCTCGAAGTCGGGAAAGGTGTAGCCCAGGTCCTTGGTAAGATCGAAAGCGGCACACCGCCCGGCGATCTCCAGTGTATGAGCCAGCGCGTCGGGACGGCTCTGAAAACGGCTTGCCATCTCGTTCGGGGGAGCCAGGTAGAAGAGCGTGTTGGAGCGCCTTTGGGCGTGGGATCCATTCAGGGTGGTCCGGTTTCGGACCGACACGAAGACATCCTGCAGTCGATGCCGTTCAGGGCGGTGATAGTGGATGTTGCCGGTGGCCACCACGGGGATGCCCAGGCGATCGGCCAAGCGACCCAGGCTTCGGCTCCGGTAACCGTCCCCCTTCTGCTTGTTGTCTTGGAGCTCGACGAAGAGCTGTCCGGGCCCGAAAGCGCTCTGGAGATTCCGGGCCAGGAACTCTGCGGTGGCCACGCTGTCGTTGAAGGCGGCTAGGAGCGGGCCCCGCCGACACCCGGTGAGAGCGATGAGGCCCTCTGGACGGGCAAAAAGGGAGGAGAGGGGAAGGGTGGGACGGCCACGCTCGCTCCCCAGATGCGCCTCGCTCAGGAGTCGGCAGAGGTTGGAATATCCCACTTGGGTCTCGGCCAAGAGGGTCATGTGGCAGCCACGGGTCAGCGGGTCGCCGTTTGGATCTTCCGTATCCAGTCCGTCCAGACCCGGAGGAATCCCTGGGATGTCCAGGGCCAGAGTGACCTCGGCACCCGTAAGGGGCTGGAGGCCTTCGGCCCGGGCCGTCTGGGCGAACTCCATTGAGCCGTACAGCCCGTTGTGATCGGTGAGAGCCAGGGCTGGATACCCTAGCTCCAGGGCCCTGTGTACCAGCTCCTCGGGGCGAGAGGCCCCGTCCAGGAAGGAAAAGCCGGAGTGACAGTGAAGCTCGATATAGGGAGGTGTCGGCACGATCTTCGGTTTTTGTACGGTAACGGGGTCCGAATATAAGCCGAAGAATAGCGGCTTTGCAATGCCTGCAGCCGATTGCACGACTTCGGGCCGGACCCTTTGCAACCGCGAGCATGCGAGGCCTCCCCGATCGTCTTCCAGCGTGGCGTCGCTCGATGCCCCGTGCATGGGCTTTAGGGTTTCGGTCCGCCGTGATCGTCGGATGTGTGGTGGCCGTCCATTTAGCGCATCAAGCCACGAAGATCGACCTGAGCGACGCACGGAATGGAGTGGGAACAGGAGGTCGACGCTCGCGGAGGTGTGGCGCCCGAATACCGAGGAGGTCCGCAGGGCCTATCTTCAGGAGCCAGGACTCGTCGAGGCTGTCCGGCGGGGGCCCCTCGGGACGCCCTCCTTCGAGCCAGACATTGAGATTCGGAAAGAGGAAGCGATGATGGACGAGCGCATCCCAGTTGCGCTGGTGACCGAGGTATTCCACACCGATCCGGCAGGTGTCCTGCTGCGAGAGCACCTGCACGAAGCCCGTGCCCTTGGCGCACGCCTCGCGGTTCTTCCCGAGCTTCCGCTGAACCCTTGGTCTCCTGCGACCACGACGGTAAGGCCGGACGACGCCGAAGAGCCGGGCGGCGGCCGGCAGCGCATCCTGGCCGAGGCGGCGCGGGAGGTGGGCATCGGCCTCCTCGGGGGTGCGATCGTCGCGGACCCCGAGACAGGCCAGAGGCACAACACGGCGATTCTATACGGCTCGAGCGGAGCGGAGCTTGGCCGCTACAGGAAGGTTCACTTGCCGGCAGAGGAGGGCTATTGGGAGACGTCGCACTACGTGCCGGGCACTGAGCCGCCTAGGACCATACCGGGGCCCGGCATCACCATCGGGATCCAGATCTGCTCCGATATCAATCGGCCCGAGGGAGCCCAGCTCCTTCGAAGTCAGGGCGCGGATCTGCTCTTGGTCCCCCGCGCCACGCCCAGCGAGACGTACGAGCGCTGGAGGCTCGTGCTCAGGGCCAACGCCGTCATGGCGGAGACCTATCTGCTCTCGGTCAACCGCCCTCGGCCGGAGTTCGCTGTCGATATCGGCGGTCCTTCGCTGGCCGTAGCTCCGGACGGGGAGGTGCTCTACGAAGGAACCGACGCGGTGGCGGTCGTGGAGCTCTTCTCCGGACGGGCCGCCGAGGCCAACGAAGGGTATCCTGGGTACCTGAACCGTCCGGTCGACCTATACGCTCAAGGTTGGGCGTCACTCCAGCGAGGCCTATAGGTGGACCGTTAGCCCGCTGACGTGGATGGCGAGCCCACCTCAGGAGCCCCGGAGCGTCGGGCGGAGCGCTTCCGATACAAGGAGCGCGCCCCGTAAGCCGTGATGAGCCCGGCCGTCACCCAGCTGATGGCCGGAAAGCGCTCGAGAAGGAACTCGATGCCCGCCCCCGAGGCCGTAAAGACCAGCGCACCCGGGAAGATGCCGACGGCCGTCGTCCAGAAAAAAACGCTTCGGCGCACCGTAGTGAGGCCCGCACCCCAGTTGAGCGGGGTGAAGGCGATGAGGGGGATGAACCTGGGGAGTAGGAGGCCCCACCAATCCGCCGCAAGGACGATTTCGTCGGCCTTCCCGAGGGACCGCTCGGAGACCACTCGTTCGGCGAGCGGTCGTCCGAACCTTCTGGCCAGCTCGAAGCTGATCTGAGCGCCGGCCAGGGCTCCCCCCCACGTGAAGAGGGTCCCCAGGACAGGACCGAAGATCATGCCATTCAGTACGGCCGGCAGCTCGGCGGGAACGGGGAGGATGGCGACCAGGGTCATCGTCAGAGGGGCAAGGAGGTACGCCCAGGATCCGATCGAGTCGAGCCAGGCACCGAATTCGTATACGAGCGTTTCCACGTTCCCCTTCGCCGTTGCATTCCTCGATACCCGGGACCATGCGAAATGACGCGCGTAGCCCTACTACCAGGGCACTTGCGAAAAGATGCGCCCCGCGTGAGGCGGTCCGATCCCAGCGAGGATCCGGTAGTTGTTGCAGCAAGGCCCCCTGCGGCGGAACGAAGGTTGCAGTGGATTGCTCCGGCCGGAGGGGTGCCATGTGGCTCCCGAGGGATTCAGGAGCTGGACTCCGCCCGCCGAGAGCCGCCACAGGGAAGGGGAGGACCTGGATGCCGCCCAATATCACCGGGCCAGGCCGTAGTGTTCGCTTGGGATCTTCGTTGATCCGAGTCACGCCAGACGATCTATACTTGACAAAAAAAAGTACTTGATATTATCAAGTACAAGGTTTATGGTCTATCCATCGTGACGGAACTTTCTGGGATGAAACACAGGGCGGAGGCAATCGCGCTTGGCGAGCGCGCGATCGAGGATTTGCGCTTTATTCGGCGCACGATGGAGCGGAGCCACGCCTTTACGGCGGTGCCGGGATGGGGTGGTGTGGGGATGGGGATGACCGCCTTGCTCGCCGCCGTGGTGGCTGCGGGTCGGCCCACCCCGCAAGGATGGCTTCTCGTGTGGAGCATCGAAGGCTTGGTCGCCGTCTCCGTCGGTGCCTGGGCCATGCACCGGAAGGCGAGGCGCGCCGACCTGCCCGTGCTTTCGGGGGCGGGCAGGAAGTTCCTGCTGAGCTTTCTTCCTCCGGCCGTGGCCGGAGCGGTGTTGACGGGAGCGCTCTGGCTCGGAGGAGCTCAAGGCCTCATACCCGGTACGTGGTTGCTCTTGTACGGTACCGCAGTAGTCACGGCCGGGACCTTCTCCGTGTCGGTGATCCCCGTGATGGGGATCTGCTTCATGGTGTTGGGGATCTTCGCCCTATTCGCCACTCCGGCCGGCGCGAACCTCGCGTTGGCCGGGGGATTCGGAGGACTGCACATCCTGTTCGGAATCAACATCGCGAGGCGGCATGGTGGCTGAGGGTGCGAGGGCCCGAAACGAGGGCCCAGCTCCTCGATCGTCTCGGGATTCTGCGGGCCGTGCAGGGAAGGCGCGCCAGACCAGTCCGGTGGACCTCGACCGACTCATCCACGGGCGTGTTCGCCTTGGAATCGTCAGCGCGTTGGCGGTGGAAGCTTCCCTGACGTTCAAGGAGCTCAAGAAGAGGATCGAAACGTCGGACGGAAATCTGAGCGTGCACGCGCGACGGCTGGAAGAGGGGGGATATCTGGAGATACGAAAGTCCTTCGAGGGTCGCCTTCCCAAGACCGAATACCGGTTGACGTCTGCAGGTCGGCAGGCGCTGGAGAGGTATTTGGATCACATGGAAGCGTTGATCGGAAGGATTCGGGAATAGGGCGTCCCCCGGTCGGTGCGGCTCTTGAGTCACCGGCTCATACATCTCGTGGAGTGACTCTATGAACACAAGTGGCTTCAAGATACGTGGACCCGCCTCGAGTTCGGCACGATGGGTCGCTACCACCGTGGATTCCAGAGGTGACGAGTTCCATGTCGCCATCATCATGGACGGAAACGGCCGATGGGCTCGAAGCCGGGACCGACCTCGCCGGGCGGGCCATGCGGCCGGAGCCACGGCGGTCCGTCGCGCGGTCGAGGCCGCCCCCGGCCTGGGGATTACGACGCTGACGCTGTATGCGTTCTCGGCCAGTAACTGGGGCCGTCCGCGCGCCGAAGTGGACCATCTGATGCGTCTCCTGGGGTCCCATCTCCGCTCAGAGTCGGACCGTCTGGCCGAGCACGACGTGCGGCTCAGCGTCATCGGGCGTAGGGATCGTCTACCCGACGCCCTCAGGAGGGAGATCGAGGCCGTCGAGGCCCGCACGCGACGAGGGTCCTCCATGCACCTTCGGCTCGCGGTCGACTACTCGGCCCGAGAGGCGCTTCTGGCAGCTACGGCGCTTCTGGCCGGCATCGAGGCCCCTTCGCGGGAGTCCTTCGGCCGCGCGCTCGCGCTTGCACAGAACGCCCCGCCCGGAACCCGTAATGTCGACCTGATGGTCCGCACCGGAGGAGAAAAGCGGCTGAGCGACTTCCTTCTCTGGGAATCGGCCTACGCGGAACCCTTCTTCACCGACACACTGTGGCCCGACTTCGGGAAAGACGAACTCGCGTCCGCTGTCCGCGAGTTCCACGCTCGTGATCGCCGCTTCGGGACCCTATCTCCCGCAGTCGGGGGCGGGCGGGCTTCGTCAGTGCCTTTTGGCCGGGAGCTGGAACGTGAGTGATCGTGCCTTGCCGGTGGCGGCGATCCTCGGTGCGGGCGTCGTGATGGGAGTGGCCGGAGACCATCTACTCCGGGCCCCCGGAGGCCCCGGGCTCAACTTCTTCCTCTTATTCGCGGGGCTTGCGGCTTCGGTGCAGGTCGTGGCGAAGGGGGGCGGGTGTCTCCTGAGTCGAGAAGCGTCGACGTGGATGGTGGTGGGCATCCTCACCGGTGCCGCCCTCCTGTGGCGCGGCTCCGACCTTCTCCGCCTGGGAACGTTTCTCGCAGCCTGCACCGCCTTCACCCTGCCTGCGCTCCACGGCGGTCGTGCATGGGTCCGCCGCGCGAGCGTAACCGAAGTGATAGAAGCGATGGTGGGTGCGGGATTTCGCTCTGCGTTTGGGGGACTGCGCCTGTTCAGCCGGCGCGACAGGCAAGCAAGCGGCACCGACGTGTCCCGAGGGACCACGCGACGGGTGGCGCAAGCGGCGATCGGGGGCCTTCTGCTCGCGGGACTTCCGTTGGTGGTTTTCGGAGCGCTCTTCGCCTCGGCCGACCCGGTGTTCACGAGCATGGTCGAAGACTTCATGAGGATCGACCTCGAGGACTTTGGCTCGCACCTAGCAGGGGCGGCGATCCTGTCTTGGCTGGCGTGCGGATACCTTGTCGGCTTCTCGTCCGGGACCCGGCTCGACGGGATGCGGGAGCTCAAGCGGGCGCGTTTGTCCCTCGCGATCCCGGAGGTGGGCACCGCCCTCGGCCTTGTGAACCTGCTGTTCCTCACCTTCGTTGCTGTGCAGTTTCGCTACCTCTTCGCTGGCGCCGGATGGGTGGAGGTCACCCCCGGGCTGACCTACGCCGCCTACGCTCGTGCGGGCTTCTTCCAGCTCGTCGCAGCCGTGGCCCTCTCGATTCCGTGGCTTCTGGCGGCCGACGGCCTGCTCGAGGACCGTAGGCCGAAGGCGCGCCGGGTCTTTGGCGGCCTGGCCGGCCTGCACCTGCTTCTGCTCCTCGCCATCGTAGCCTCTGCGCTGCAACGGATGTTCGCGTATCAGGCCGCCTACGGCATGACGGAGCTCCGCTATATCGCAACAGCCGTCCTCGCTTGGCTGACGGGGATCGTGTTGTGGTTCGGCCTCACCGTTCTGCGCGGTCGCAGAGAGCCGTTCGCCTTCGGAGTGCTGGCTACGGGATTCGCTCTGGTGGCGGGACTTCAGGTTCTGAATCCGGCCGAGCACGTCGTCCGCAGGAATCTCGACCGGGTCGAGGAGTTGGAAGCGGACCTCGACATGGAGTACCTCGCCTCCCTGGGAAGCGACGCGGCGCCCGTCGTGGTATCCCGCCTCGGCGAGCTGACAGAAGAGGGACGCTGCCTGGTTGCAAACCGCCTCCTGAGACGGTGGGGGCCTGAGCGACCGGCCGATTGGAGGAGCTGGAACTGGTCGGAGAGTCGCGCTCGCGATGCGGTGCGCTCCGAGCTGGGAGCCTTGCGGAGAATGGTGGAGGATCGATCTACGTGCGACTGACAAACGTGCCGCGTGCCGCGCGGGAGCGGGAGGATGAACGGACACGGACGCCGAAGTGCTCAGCTCCCGCCAGTCAGATGTCGGCCGCCCTCTCTCTACGGCCGCCGCAAAGGCGGAGCGGATGGCGTCGGGGGCGAAGCCTCTGCGGCTCAAGAAGGCGTAGAGTCGGCGTCGAGTCCTTTCTCGCTCCTCCGAAAAACGGGCGGCCGTGAGGGCCTTTGCGACGACTCGGCCCCCACGCTCGACCCACTTGAGGGCCACCTCCCGGGCCAGCGTCTCGTCTGAAGTCTCTTCTTCGAGAAAGGCCTCCGTGATCGCTTCGTCGGCGACATGTGCGACCACACCCTTGCGGCGCAGCTCCTCTCTCAGCTTGGAGCGTCCCCGCGGGCGTAGGCGAATCCGATGGCGCACGTGTGCCGAAGCGAAGGCTTGGTCGTCCAGCAGCTCCTGTTCTCGCAATCGATGGAGACACCACTCGACGAGGGCAGGAGGAAAGCCCTTCGCCCGGAGTCGGACACGGAGCTCGCGCTCCGTTCTTGAGCGGTACGACAGCAGGCGTAGTGCGGCCTGACGGAGGCGCCACTTCGTATCGTCTTCTCGTAGACGGGCGACCTCGGCTGATCCTAGCTCGATACCCTCCCGGATCCCTGAGCGCTCGACGACCTCAAGCGCGAGCTCGAGAGGATCCTGGCCATCGACGTGCACCCGAACCCCGTCTCTCTTGCGAGCGGCCGAGTGAATCCGGAGGACCTTCACTGGCCGTACCACCCTCCGGACACCAAGTCGCGGAAGAGGATGACGGGGCGTCCATCTTCAAGAACCAGAGCGAAGTACTCCCTGGAGATGGGATTGCGCCACCACTCGTCGTCGATCCTCCAGTGTTCCCGCACTGCGATCACCCGAAACCGCTTTCCACGTCGGTGCAGCTCGGTGGGCAGACCGTCGGAACCCGTCCTGACCTGAACCGGAGCAGGGGACCTCAGCGGGCGAAGCCTCTGGCGGTGAAGTTCGGTGGGGTGCCCGTCGTTGGCGCGGTTGGTTGGCGGGTTCGGGAGGCTCATCGCGCTTCGGGGTTCGTCGGCTCACGTAAACCGAATATAAACCGAAAATCAGAACGAAACAACTCATCCCGTAGAGATGGATCCGGGGGGGAAGACAGATCTTGAACCATGACGGGTCGAGGACGGGCGCCTAGTTTAGGGAGGCAGGCGGACAAACGGCCAACGGGAGAAGAGGCTGTGAAGCTTCCATCAACGAGGTTCGTGCGGTCAGTCCTTCTGGGCTCCCTTGTCGTGCTGTCTCCGATCGGAACCCAGGCCCAGGACAGCCCCTCGGCGGTGATCGAGTACCGTCAGAAGGTCATGCAGGGGCTGGAGGCGCACCGAGACGCGGTCATCGCGATCGTGGACGACGAGGTTGAGTATCGGAGCCATATACTGGCCCATGCCACGGCGCTGCATCGGCTTTCCGTGATGGCGGCCGACGTTTTTCCGCAGGGCTCGGGTGGGGACGACACGCGCGCCATGGACGAGATCTGGGAGGACGAGGAGGGATTCCGCGAAGCGCGGGAGCGTCTTGAGAGCGCCGCGAGCGGTCTGCTGGATGCCGTCTACGCGGGAGACATCGGTGCGGTCGAGGAGGGCGTGACGGGCGTACAGCGGGCCTGCACCGGCTGCCACCGAACGTTCCGCAAGCCGGAGGAACCGCCGGCGCTGGATCTCTTGTCGGCCGCTCCCGCTTCCGGCCTTCCGACCGGGTCGTACCTGATAATACGCGAGGCGATCGAGGCGGCCCAGGACCGCTAGCGCTGCTTTTGCGTCCTCCGGCGGCGCGCCGGGAGAAGCCGCCGCGGCAGGCCTAGGTCAGCACGACTTGCAGTTGTGGTTGTTGATCGCTCCGAGGCCCTCCAAGAGGGCGATCGCCTCAGGGTAGGGTGAAACCCGGGACACCGGTCCGTTCGCCATATCCACCGTCGTCTGCCCCGCCCGGCTCACCACCATCACGTCGGCGCCCATGTCCACCAGGTATTGGATCAGCTCCGTGTCGCCGCGGGCGGCCGCATGGTGCAGCGCGGTGTAGCCGTTGTGGTCCCTCAGGTTCACGTCCACGCCCACCTCTTCGATCAGGTACTTCACCGCCCCGAGCCAACCGTCGGGGGCATGCCGGTGTGCGTTGCCGGCGTAGCCTTCACCGTATCCGACGCCGGAGGCCGCGTGGATCGGATAGACTCCCGGCCCCCCTTCCGGAATCGGTGGCAGACCGGACTGGTCCTCTACCCCCCCTGTGCGGTCGTAGGGGTCGGTGGGATCCACCAGGTTCTTCGCCTGCTCGGCATCCTTTTCCTTCTCGCGCTTGAAGTCCGAACTGAGGAACCACGGCTGCCTGAGGCGGGCTGTGCGGGCCGAGTCCGTTAGTTCGGCGACCGCTGGATTGACCGCTTGGTTCTGGGCGGAGCGGCGCCGGGGCGGCGGCTTGATCGTCGCGATGTGGGGATCCGCACCGTACTCGACAAGCAACCTCATCGCCTCTACGTCGGTGCCGTAGGAGGCACGCCAGAATGCGGTCGCGCCCCAAGTGTTCACGAGCCCGCAGTTACGGTTTCCGCACCCGGTATAGACCATGTACCACGGGTGCTTCGTCGTCCGCGCGTTCGGATCGGCGCCTGCTTCGAGGAGCGCCTTCATGACGTCCAGATACGACGCGTTCTGCAGGCCCTGCTCCTGAGGCTGCGGGAACCGGGTGCGCGGCTGCCACCGTGAGTTGATCGTCGCCCAGAGCGGAGCGATCCCGTTCAACTCCGACGCGACGTTCGGGTCGGCGCCCCGCTCGATGAGCAGGAGCGCCACGTCGTACTGGCTGTTGATGGCCGCCATGAGCAGGGGGCTCGTGCCGTCGCCCGTGCTGACCTGGTCTGCGTCGGCACCCCCGTCCAGCAGCACCCGTACAGCCTCGTGGTGGCCTTGGCGCGCGGCGTGGAGAAGGGGGGTGAGGCCCCCCTGGTGCCCGATGCCGTCGTCTCCGGAAGCGTCGTCGTCTCCCTCCTTCGGCTCCGTCGGGATCTCACGGGTCTCGTAGACCTTCCGAGCCGCCAGGGTCGCCGCCGCCATCTCCCCGGGAGTGCGAATACGGGGCTGAACCCCGACGCGCGCGTCGGAGACCGTAAGCGACGCGAGAGTCGTCTCCTGCCCCTCCTCCTCGAAGCCGGAGAGCGCTTCCTTGTAGCGTTCGGCTGCCGCCTCGTCGAGCTTGCTCTGCAGCTTGAGGTCCATCACCTCGCTCGCAATCGACGGATCCGCTCCCCGGGCGAGCAACTCCTCGATCACCTCCACCCGGTTCAGGGAGGCGGCGAAGATCAGGGGCGTCTGCTGCCAAGCGTGTTCCCGGGCGTTCAGATCGGCGCCGTGTTCGACCAGCAGGGCCACAGACTTCGCGTTGCCCGCTGCCGCCGCCAGATGCAGGGGCGTCGCGCCGCTGTTCGTCGTCCGAGCCGACACATTCGCGCCGGCGTCGAGCAGCATGCCCACGATCCGATCGCCCGCCGACCTGGCGGCCAGATGCAGGGGAGTGTACTGACCGATTCGGGTCACGGCATGCACGTTCGCCCCGCTGTAGATCAGGATTCCGGCCATCTCCGCGTTGGCGCGCTCGGCCGCCCAATGCAGGGCGGTCATGCCATCGCCCTGCGCAGCGTTGACGTCGGCGCCTTCGGAGAGGAGCGACCGGACCAAGTGCGTCTCCCCACGCATGGCGGCGTCGGCGACCGGAGACTCGGGCGGCGGGTGCGCCGCGAGCAGCATGGCGAGCCCCACAGCCGCCAAGGAACCTACAAGACCACGAGGCCTCTGCCGTGTTCTGCTTCCCATCATCGCCCTAGCCGTTCGTGAGTTCGTCCGCGACGCCACCGCCATAGCCGAGCGAGAACTCGCCGTTGGAGTCTCCAAACGTGGAGATGTCGTCCATTCCGAGCTTGTGCAACAGCGTCAGCATGACGTTCGCCATAGGCGTATCGGCGGGCGCCTTGAGGTGGAGGTTGCCTTCCAGCTGACCGTCGGCCCGTCCGAAAAGCACGAGCGGACAGCGCCGATGGTTGTGGAGGTTCGCGTCGGACATCGGCGACCCCCAGATGATCATCGTCTTGTCGAGCAGGCTCTGATCGCCCTCCATCGTGTTCTGCATCTTTTCGAGGAAGTACGGCAGCGTCGACATCCGGTACAGGCAGATCTTGTTGAACTCCAAGATCGCTTCCTCCCTGCCTCCGTGGTGCGACGCGGGGTGGAACGGCCTGTCGGACCCGCTCTCGGGGTGCGTGCGGTTGTTGGCATCGCGGCCGAGCTTGAAGCTCGTGATGCGGGTCATGTTTGTCTCGAGCGCGAGCACTTGGAGGTCGTACATCAACTGCGTGTGCTCGCGGAAATCGTCGGGCACACCTGCCGGGGCTTCGGGCAGCTCCCGAGCCTCGCCCGATGTGTTGCGCTCCTCGACCATCGCGATCCTGCGCTCGATCTCGCGCACGTTGTTCACGTACTGCTCCATGCGTACGCGATCCACGGGGCCGAGCTGCCGTTCGAGCCCTTCCACTTCGTGCATGATCCAATCGAGGATGCTGCGGCGACTCTTGCGCCTCGCCGCCCGCTCCTCCGGCGTCCCGCCCGTGCCGAAGAGCATGTCGAACGCGACCCGCGGGTCTCGAATCATCGGCAGTGGCTCGCTCGGGGTCGCCCAGCTGATCGAGTCGGTGTAGGCGCACGAGTAGTTGTAGGTGCAGCCGCCGCTCTGGTCGAGGTTCTCGATGCAGAACTGCATCGACGGCATCGGCGTGTCCTGACCGAACCGCTGCGCGTACATCTGATCGAGTGACGTGCCGACCCAAAGGTCCGAGCCTTGGGTCTGTTTGGGGTGCGACTGCGTCAGGAACACGGCGCTTGAGCGGAAGTGATCGCCCCCGATCTCGGGCGGAGCCAGCGCCTCCGCCATGCGCACGTCCGTGTTGCTGACGATCGTCATGTAGTCCTGGAAGTCCGCGCAGGGGCTCAGCGCGTTCTCGGGCAACAGCTCGAAGTCGCGCCCCGTGGTGGCGGGCGCGAAGAGGTTCTGCGTGGCCGCCCACTCGTTACAGCCCGCGAGCCCGTGCACCTCCTCGATGCAGACGAGACGGATCGGATCGTCCGCTGCCGAGCCGCCGCGGCCCCCCTTGCCCCAGGCCCGTCCACCGCGTCCGGCCGGCACCATCGCGTCGAGGAACGGCAACCCCATCCCCACTCCTACGCCCTGGAGGAAGGTCCTGCGGGACAGATGCTTCCCAGTGATGAACTGCATCGCTCGATGCTCCTCGCACGTAATGGGTGGTTACTGTCGATCGATGGCTTCGACCTCTGCATCCTCTTCTGCCACAGCGACCGCTCGCTTCATCCTGAAGGGCTCGCTGTTGACGATGCCGAGGATGAAGGAAGACATCTTGTATCCGTCTTCCTCGGCGGTCTTGACGATCTTGCGGAGGGCCGGCTGGTCGTGGTATTCGACGCGCCGACCCATGGCATATGCCATGAGGTTCAGCGTAAAGGTTCTCACCAGCGGGATCGGCCTCGCCAGCAGTGCATCGACCAGCTCGCCCGGATTCGAGACGGGCGTCCCGTCGTAGAGTTCGCCCTGCGTGTCGAGCGGCTGGCCGTTCTCTCGCATCCGCCACTTGCCGGTCACATCGAAGTTGTCGAGCGCGAGACCGATGGGATCCATGAACTTGTGGCAGGAGCTGCACACCGGATTCGCCCGGTGCATCTCCATGCGCTGGCGGGTGGTAATGAATTTCCCGTCGGCTGAACCTTCGGTCTCCTCCAGCGCCGGCACCCCGGGCGGCGGTGGAGGCGGCGGGGTCCCGAGGAGGACCTCCATTACCCACTTGCCG
Organism: uncultured Gemmatimonadaceae bacterium; assembly: GCA_964572045.1. Classification (GTDB taxonomy): domain Bacteria; phylum Gemmatimonadota; class Gemmatimonadetes; order Longimicrobiales; family Gaopeijiaceae; genus CBDCKR01. The sequence continues at coordinate 21,082 of CAZNEI010000007.1, read as the reverse complement.
CGCAACACGGGCGAGGTCCGGTTGGCGAGGGAAGTCAGCACGAGAACGCTGCCGTGCCCGAAGATCCCCTTGCGGGTCGGATCCGATGGCACGAGACGGAAATAGTCACCGGCCACGTCCTCGAATCCGTAGTGGCGGGCTAGGCGCTCTTCCACAAAGGTGTAATCGGCGTTGTAGAGCTCGAGGAGGCTCCGATCCTCCCGCACCAGATGGTTGAAGAACATCTCCGTCTCGGCCACCATCGCGTGGGCGAGGTTCTCGTCGAAGTTCGGGAAAAAGTTGGGATCGGGGCGGTTCAAGTACACGTCGGGCAACCGCAGCCACTGGTTCACGAAGCGGGGGCCGAGCGCCTCGGAGCGCGGGTCCGCGAGCATCCGCCTCGCCTCCCGCTCAAGCGCTCCCTCCGCCCGCAGCTCACCCCGTGAGGCGAGCGAGAGGAGCCGTTCGTCGGGTGGGCTGCCCCACAGGAAGAACGAGAGCCGGTTGGCGAGGTCGATGTCGCTCAACAGGTAGTTCTCCCCGGGCTGGACGCCGGTCTCGCGCTCGATCCGGAAGACGAAGTGCGGGCTCGCCAGGATCGCCTCAAGGGCGCTCCTGATCCCGTCCTCGAACGTGCCTGCCGCGGACCCGGACTCGTAGAAGAGCATCAGGCCGTCGACATCGTCGGCCGTGGCCGGTCGGCGGTAGGCTCTTGTGACGAGGTCGGAGATGATCGCTCGGGCGCAACCCTCCTCTTCCGTTGGCGATGTCGGGCGGCAACTGAAGATCCTCCTGCGACTCGGCGTGTCGGAGACCCCGGTGGGATTGTGAGGCCCTCCGATCACCAGGTCCTTCAAATGGGGCAGGGTCGTGATGCCCGCGCCACCCGATCCTCCGCCGGCCAGCGACCAGTCGTGCGGCCGGATCAAGTCCTCGTACGGACCTTCGGACTGCTTGATGAAGGCCACCGAAACCCGATGCTGGCCGGCCCTGATGAAGATCGGATCGGTGCGCAGCGGGACTCCCCGGCCGAAGCTTTCGTAGGGCAGGGTCGCGGCGTTCTCGCCGTCGATCGACACGTCGAGATCATGCAGCCGGGAGTTGCTCCCCGAACGGAACGTCATCTCGATGAAGTACTCCCCGTCGGCCGGGAAGATATGGTCGACGACCATCCCCCCGCGGGTTCCGAACGGGGTTCCCTCAACGTGGTCCCACGGATGCTGCGAGACATACTCGGGGCTCGTGTAGGTCCGGTTTACCGCCGCCGCGTCCGGATCGCCTACGGCGAGGAGGCTGATCTCGGTGGCTGCGTTGAGATACGCCTCCAAGAGAGTCGGCGAGAGCGCCTGCGCGTCGGCGATGTTGTCGAAGTTTTCGCTCTTGCTGTCCAAGGGCAGCCAGTCTCCGGCATCCACCTTGAGCGCCAGGAGATCGTAGATCACGCTCTCGTACTCGGCGCGGTTGAGCCTCGGGAACGTCCGGATGCCCGGATTCGGATTCTCGGCGGCCGCAGAATCGATGCGGTGTTCGAGCGTCTCGACCAAGGCCAGCAGGGTGTCGGCTCCGGGTCGAGGGATTCCGGGAGGCGGCATCATGCCGGCCCGCAACTTCCGGATCATCCTCTCCCCGATCTCGGTCAACGGAACCGACTGCTCTACCCGCTCGACGGCGAAGTCCTGCATCGACAGGTTGCCCGTCAGCAAGGCGTCGTTGTGACAGACTTGGCAGTAACGCCGGATGACAGCCGTGAGCTCCTGGGGGGTGAGGTCGGCGGTGCGGCCCGGATAGGCTGCGAGGCTCCGATCCGTATGGGGTCCGCCCGAAGCTTCGAGAAGGCGAAGCGTTGCCGGGGCGCCCTCCCATGCGGTGGGGACGTCGCTGGCCGGTTGCCCGGCCAGAATGAGCACGGAGCCCAAGACGATGGGGACCGAAACGAGCGTCTTCATAAGTGTCTTGCTTGCCGAAATTTCCCAGCCTAAGAGGTTAGGCCGACCCCATATCGCACGCAAGAGTCGCACGCTACGGAACGGCCGCTGTTCCGCGGATTTGCTGGCCTTTCTCAGGGTTCGAATCCCCTTGGGCCGGCTTGCTCGAAGGTCACGGGCTGCTGGCCGGTCGTCGGGCGGACCCGCCGAGAGTGAGGGGGACGAGCCGTGGCAGGACCGATTCGAGGTCGTGGGCGCAGACCCCTGCCCGCTCGATCAGCTTGATCTCGCAGAGGTTGCAGCGCACACACTCCTTGAAGTCGATGCGCCCACCCTTGATCGCTCCCGTCGGGCACTTTTCCTCGCACACCTTGCAATAGTGGCAGTGCTCGACGCGTCGGATGTGCCTCAACGAGAGCAGCGATCCCAGCGCCAAGGCAGCCCCGAGTGGGCAGACGTAGCGGCAGTAGAATCGGGGCACGATCGCCGACGCGAGCAGGAACGTCGCCGCGATGCTCCAGAGCACGACAGAAGGGCTCATGAAGAAGACTGTGCCGAACGGTTCGAAGTACTGGTACAGGCTCACCCGACTTCCGAGGAGGGCCGGAACGAGGACGACGGCCAGCAGGACGTACTTGATCCAGAGGCCCGACCGGTGAACGCCGGGCGGGATGCGCCACTGGAGCCGGTCCGGCACGGCGCGATCCAGAAAGTCCTGCACCGCTCCGAAGGGGCAAAGGAATCCGCAGAATACCCTTCCCCAGACGAGCGTCGCAATCACCGTGAAGCCGACGATGAGGAGCAGGGGCAAGTCGCTCACGTAGACGGTGGCGCCGACCCGGATTCCGCTCGCGATGTGCGACACCGACAGAAACCCGCCGTCCACGAATCCGAGGTAGGCGAGGGTGGCGGCCAGGGTCACCCATCGGAGGGCCACGCTCTTGAGGAAGAACGCTGCGGTCGCGAGCGCGAGGAGCGCCACCAGGCTCCAGGCCCGCGTCCAGGAAGTCTCCGAGAGGGTTTGGGCCCACACCGTCTCCCGTTCGGGAGGCTCGGCCAGGGCTGTTGGGGCCACCTGCGCTTCCACCCGTTCCTCGGGGACCTCCTCCGCGGGCCCTTCCTCATGCGTGGGCGCATCGGGTGGTGCACGGGCGGCCGGGGGGCCGCCGTGCTCATCCTCGCCGACAGTACCCCCGGGGTCGGCGCGCCCCGCTGCCTCCGCCTCCTCGGGGACCTCCTCCGCGGTGCGGCTCGCAGCATCCTCCGCTTCCAGCAGGGCGAGCCGGGCCGCCTGCGTCAGATATTCGATCTCGACTACGTCCGCTTCGGGGTCCCGGTCGTAGAGGATCGTGAAGCTACGGGTGACGTCGATGCGTTCGTCGATGATCATGCTCCCGACCAGGATCACCCGTTCCTCCATCATCCCCCCGCCGTCCAGGCCGAGCGAGACGATGTCGTCGGGCGGGACCGGGACCGTGTCCTGGCCCTGGACGATCATCCAGCCCTCCCTCTTGAAGTGGCGGAGACGCGGCCCGTCGACTCCGTAGACGATGAGGTGGCCCGTGCCGCGGCGCTCCATCCTCTGACGCGCGCGCGCCATCCGCTCCGGGCCGACGAGGAACGTGCCGAACTCGTCGCTGTCGATGTGGACGAGGTTGATCTCGGCGGATCCCGTGGGATCCTCGGCCAGGAACCACTCGATGATGCCGCGGTCCCGCATCTCCAGCCACGGCAGGCTTTCGCGGTCCTCGACGGGCGCGGTCGCCGAGACGCCCGCGCCCTCGAAGTAGGCCTGGGCCACCCGTCTGGATGCGTCGCGCACGCCTCTGGCGAGGGCTCGGACGCTGATCGTGGCCCGGGCGATGCCGTCGACGTCGCCCCCCACCCGGAACGGGTCGCCGATCTGCTTTCCGCGAAACTGTTCCTGGAATCCCGGCCTCCTCAGGAAATCGCCCAGGCTCTGCTGGATCGACTCCCAGTAATCGGTCACGAGCACGCCGGTGACCTGTCCGTCCAGATCCATGCCGACGAGCGACTCGACCGGTCCGTTGTAGCCGAACGGTTCGGGGGGCAGATCCGAGGTCAGGAAGACGTATCCGACGAGCGTTGGTGTGTCAGCCGAGCCTTGACCGTAGGCACGGATGACGGGGGGGTCGCCCGCCCTCTCGCCGAATCGGTCCGCCAGGGGCATGACGCGCCGGAGGAGCGAGGTCGGAATCTCTCTTTGCGCCTGGGCCTGCGAGGATTGCGGCAAGGCGACGGCGCAGAGCAGGGTCGCGAGTGTGGCGAGGCGCTTGAGGGGCATCATCACAGGTCCCCCGAAGGCGCGCTTGATCTGTCCGCCCACCGATGCGATCTTGGCGCGGAAGTCGCCCGTAGCGTCGCCGTCGGCCCATCGGTCCGGGGGCGCGCCCGAGCGGAGGCGCTCGCATGCCGATCCCGCGTGACAAGGAAACTCCCCCCCAGGAGGCGCGACTCAGCGTGACTCCTCCGGCGGGCCCGCCCGGCGATCCGGTGACGGTCGGGATGAGCCGGCTCCCGGCCGGATTGTCCGTGTTCGTGGGCCTCGGAGCGTTGAACGGGAACCAGGAGCTGCTCGATCGAGCCGTCACCGACCCCGAGGGATCGTTGGTGGCGAGGATCCGCGTCCCGGATTGGGCCAGCCGGGACCGCAAACACTTCTTCTTCCTCGCCTACGACGACGAGCGGCAGCAGCCGTTCGCGTACTCGAGCGAGTTTCACGTGACCGACGAGGACGGCGTCTTCGCGATCGAGGGCCGAATCGCGGGGGAGGCGGCGGACTGCACCCTTCTTGAGAGCGCCGAGGGCCGCCTCTACGCACTCACCTCGGTGAGGGACGAGTACCGTGCGGGCACGGCCGTGCGGGTGACGGGGACTCACGTGGAGGATACGGCGTGTCCCGAGGGGATCGGAATCCGTGTCCTGGAAATCCGACCGATCTGACGATCCCGGGCACGAGAGCCTCACCGCCCCTCCAGGGGAGCCGACGCGCGAGCGTCGCTTCGCGCAGGTCCCGATGCCGACGACCCGGGGGCGCTAGCCTCTGGGGGGAGGCTCCCGCATGGGAAGGCCCGGCGACCCGAAGGTGATCTCGGAGATCGCCTTGATGCTCCGCGCCCCGTAACGGAACGGGATGACAAGGCGGAGAGGCGCGCCGTTGATCGGGGGAATCGGCTCCTCGTTGAGCATCCAGGCGAGCATCACCTGCGGATGCCTCAGCGTCGGCATCTCCTCGTCGATCCAGTAGCCGTCGTGCGAGATCACGCGGCAGTAGTGCGCCGGCTCACGGACACCGATCATGTCGGCGAAGTCCTGGAAGCGCACGCCGGTCCATGTCACGATCCCCCTGGGCACCGGCGCGCCGCACTGCAGGAGCGTCGTCATCGAGTGGCGGGGCAGGGCCTCGAGGTCGCTGAAGCGTAGCGTTCCCCCGAGCCTCGCCAACCCGCGCGAATCGAGTCTGACCGACAGGTTGCGGTAGTCGTAGTCGATGTCGGGAGGCTGGCCGTCGGTATAGCGCCAGATCACACCCGTGATCCCGTCGTCGCGGGCCGAGACGGGGTGCTCGGGCGCCGATCCGTCGGGGTTGAGCGGGAGCTCCGCGCGCTCGCGGGGAGTCTGCTCCACGAGTTCGTCGGGCCACTCCTGCTGCTCGGCTTGGCCCAGCATCGTCTCGGGGCCCATCATCCCCAGCGAGAGGCCGGCCACCGTGGTTCCCGACACTCGGATGGCGTCGCGCCGAGAGAGCTTCATGACGGCTACCCCCTCCAGGATCGGCATCGTGGGTGGGTCTCTTGCACGCTCCACCCGTTGCAGGCGCTTGATCAGCGCATCAGACCGACAACGTAGATCGCGGGCGGTCGGCGGGCAAACGATCGAGTGGCAGGGCGGAGGACGTGGGGCCGTGGATCGGTCCGCGGGCAGCCAGCCGCTAGGGGAACAGGGACTTGGCCAGCATCCCGTGCACCCCCTTGGTGCCGTCGACGAGTTGTGTGATGCGCAGGTCGAGCGCCACGGAGCAGAGCACGTAGGCGTCACGGCGGTCGATGCCGAGCTCCCGTTCCAGGAAGTCGACCATCTCGAGCGTTGCGAGCCTCGCGGCCTCGTCCAAGTCGGGGTCGAGTCCCATCGACACGTAGTGCGTCGGGGTCTCGGCTCTCGGCCACCTGAGGTTGCCATGTTTGTGCAGAAACACCTGAACGGTGCCGGCCATCGAGGTCTCGATCGCCGTCCCGCTCACCTCGCCGTCACCCTGTGCCGCATGTCCATCTCCCAACGAGAGCAGCGCCCCCCGGACGTGGACGGGGAGGAAGAGGGTAGTGCCGGCGACCAGGTCCTTGTTGTCGAGATTGCCGGCGTGGCGGCCCGGAGCCGTGCTCGAGATCCGTCCCGACTCCGGCGGAGGTGCGACGCCGATCGATCCGAAGAAGGGCCGCATCGGGATCGTGGCGATGCTTCCCATGCGCGCGACTCCTGCCTCCCGGTCGAGCCGGAAGAGCCTCAGCCCCATCCCTTCAAAGGCCTCCGGCAATGCGCCCCCACCCTCACGGAACTGCGAGACGCCGGACGGCATCATGAGTTCCATCTCCAGGATCCGCACCTCCAGCACATCGCCCGGCTCCGCCTCCTCGACGTAGATCGGACCGGTGAGCGGATGGGCGCCCGGCCCCCTCTCTGTGACGGCGTTCTCGACCTCGATCATCGCCGTGCTGAAGTCGCTCTCCGGAGCGCCCGCGGCGCGCATTCGGCCCAGTCCGCGAGCGAGCAACGACTCCACGCGGACCCAGTCCCCGGAGCGAATCCTCAAGACCGCGGGGACGCTGGCGTCGTAGTATCCCCAGTGCACGTTCGAGGGCTCGAGCGGAAGGTGGTGCATCGTGCCGTTCTGGCCCGCCAAGGCCGTGGGAACGAGGGTCGCGAAGAGCCACGCGAGGCTTGATCGAGTCATGTCGAGTCCGGGTCTGGTGGGTGGCCGACGGGCGACCGGCGGGCACGCGCGTGCCACTCCTGGGATCACTTCGTCAGTGAATCGGCTGGTCTTGGAGGCCTTGGGGCGGACGAGTGGGGCCGTCTGCGATCGCTCGCCCCCCAAGCTCTCCGACGGCGTGGACCCGTCCGCCGTGCCGCGCACCCGGTTGGAGGTGGCGGTGCCGCGGTGAGCGATGCCGGCTCCATGCGGAATCTAACATCCTCGGCGCTGGGGTCCGACCGGTTCGGGCGGAGCTTGCCGCGGCGGGCTCGTTTGGGGAACTTGAGGCTCCCCGAGCGGAGAGATTCGATGCCGATCTACGAGTATGCGTGCCAGGCCTGCGGGCGCGAGTTCGAGACGTTGGTTCTCGGCAGGGACGAGCCATCGTGCCCGTCTTGTCAGAGTCGGGATCTCGAACGGCTTATCTCGCTGCCGAGCGTCCGGTCGTCCACGACCCGGGAGATGGCGATGAGAGCTGCGAGGGCGCGCGACAAGAAGCAGGCGACGGAGCGGACGATCGCCCAACGGGAGTACGAGGAGGCTCACAACGACTGAACGTACCGCCACGTGCGGCCGGCCAGCCGGAATCCGTCCGATCTCCGGCGCGCCCACCGGCTCCAGGCCCGAGTCCGGCGGGGATCGGTGGAGCCCGTCGGGCGGGCGAGCCGGACGGCGGAGGGAACAGTTGCGCTCGCGAGGGGACGGGTAGAGGCCGGGCTACGCGAGGCCGGGGGCTCGGGTCCAGGGTGGACGGGCGGCCACGTCGGTGTACACGCCTTTCAGCGCCGCCGTCGCGTCGGGGACGGACTCCGAGAGTGCCCGATCGGCCGCCGCCCGCGCCTCCTCGAATGCGGCTTCCTCCAGCTCGCCGAGCTCCTCGGGCGTGGCGCGGCCGTCGGCGAGGAGCCTCTCGCGGAAACGCGCCAGCGGGTCCCTGGCCCTCCAGTGCTCGAGCTCGTCGGGGTCCACGTACTCCTGGTCGTCGTGCTGTGCGTGCCCGGCGATCCGGTAATAGCGGAGCTCCACCATGCCGGGCCCCTCTCCGGCGCGGGCGCGGGCCGCCGTCCGCCGAACGGCGGCGTACACCGCCAGGACATCGGTCCCGTCGACCGATTCGGCGTGGAGCCCGTAGCCCGGCGCCTTCTCCACGAAGCTCCTGACGCGGGTGTTCACGGACGTGGGTGAGGAGATCGCCCACCCGTTGGCCTCGACCATGAGCACGAGCGGGCACCTCTCGGCGGCCGCGAAGCAGAGCCCTTCATGCCATGCGCCCGTCGACGAGGCTCCGTCTCCATAGAAGACGAGGGCCACCCGGTCCTCCCTCCTCAGCTTGAAGGCGAGGCCGACGCCGGCCATGACCTCGACCATCGTCCCGAGCGGCGACACGGGCCCGACGAGCCCGTGCCGATAGTCGGACCAGTACACCTTGGACTCCTTGCCTCCGGTCGGGGCGGTCTGGCGGGCCAGGTATTGACGGAAGAGCTGGAGCGGCGTGCCGCCCATCACGAAGACGGCTCCCGTGGCACGGACCGTAGGGGCGACCAGGTCTCCCGTCCCGTCGGCTCGACGTCGGAGCGCGTAGGCGGCGCCCACGGCGCCGGCTTCCTGGCCGAGCGAGCGGTAGATTCCGCCGGTGATATGGCCCTGCTTGAAGAGCGCCTCCAGACGCTCTTCGGCAGCACGCGCCAAGACGATGGCGCGGAAGATCTCGTGGAGCTCGCGCGCGGTGAGGTCGGGGGCCGATCTGCCTGTGAGGGGTTCCTCCATGGGTCTGAAATGCAGCGCCGGGCGGCCGAGGGCAAGACGGGACGCGGGACGGGCAGGGAGGAGGCCGCCGAAGATGCGGCGGGCGCCCGGGAGATGGGACGTGGGGATCGGAGTGCAGCCCGGCACCCCGGGGGAGCGCACGACGGATCCGCCCCTCCCCTCGGGGGATCCTCGTTGCGGAGCTTCGCTGGCGGGATCCGGTGCCGGACCCTGCGCCACGGACGGCTCCTCCAGCCGCCGGGCCACTTGTGGCGTCGGCCGGCCCGCCTCCAAGTTGCCGCCCATGGAAGGCGAGTTGCGCGACGCGATCCGGAAGCTCTGCGGCCGTTACCCCGAGGACTACTGGCGGACACTCGACCGGGGGCGGGCGTACCCCGCGGAGTTCGTCGACGAGCTGACCCGAGCCGGGTACTTGGCCTGCATGATCCCCGAGGAGTACGGCGGCCCCGGGCTCGGCATCCGCGAGGGGGCCGTCATACTCGAGGAGATCCATCGCTCGGGGGGCAACGGGGCGGCCTGTCATGCCCAGATGTACACGATGGGCACTCTGCTCCGTCACGGCTCGGAGGAGCAGAAGCGCCGTTGGCTGCCGGGCATCGCCTCGGGCGAGACGCGCCTCCAGGCCTTCGGCGTGACCGAGCCCGATGCGGGTTCCGACACGACGAGCATCTCGACCTTCGCGGAAAGGCGTGGAGACCGGTACGTGATCACCGGGAAGAAGATCTTCATCTCCCGAGTCCGGCACTCCGATCTGATGATCCTGCTGGCCCGGACGACGCGCTTGGAGGAGGTCGACAAGAAGACCAGGGGCCTGAGCGTCTTCCTCGTCGATCTTCGCCACACCGCCGGCCGCATGCGCGTAAGCCCGCTCGACACCATGATCAACCACGATACGAACGCGGTTTTCTTCGACGGGCTGGAGGTGCCCCGCGAGAACCTCATCGGCAGCGAAGGCGAGGGCTTCGCCTACATCCTCAGCGGCATGAACGCGGAGCGGATTCTGCTGGCGTCGGAGTCGGTGGGCGACGCCCTCTACTTCGTCGACCGGGCCACCGCATACGCGAAGGAGCGCGTCGTCTTCAAGCGCCCCATCGGCCGGAATCAGGGCGTGCAGTTCCCCATTGCGCGGGCTTACGTGCACACGCGCGCGGCTGCGGCCCTGCGCGACCGGGCGGTCGAGCTCTACGGAGCCGGCGAGCCGTGCGGCGCCGAGGCGAACATGTGCAAGCTGCTCGCCTCGGAAGCCGCGTGGGAAGCGGCCAACGCGGCGATGGACACGTTCGGCGGATACGGGATGGCCGAGGAGTACGGCATCGAGCGCAAGTTCCGGGAAGCGAGGCTCTACCTCGTCGCTCCCGTGGCGAACAACCTGATCCTCAGCTACGTGGGGCAGCACGTTCTCGGGATGCCCCGATCGTTCTAAGCGGGAGGGCCGAGATGAACGAACGCGCCAGACGGCGCGCGATTCCGGGTTCGGGGGACAAGGTGCCGGACGGGCGCGGGATCTCCCATCTCCGGCGGTGGACGGGCCGGGAGCGAGTGGACGAGGACGTCCTCACGGCGGCTCCCGCCCGGAAGATGTCGGCCGTGCTCGACCGGCCCCCCGGGCAGGCACTGGGCCCCTCGGCCCGGCTTCCTCCGGGTTGGCACTGGCTCTACTTCCACTCGGCCTCCCGGCGCTCCGAGCTCGGACCGGACGGCCATGAGGTGCGCGGAGGGTTCTTGCCGCCCGTGCCGCTTCCGCGCCGGATGTGGGCGGGAGGCCGGCTTCGCTTCCTCGGCGGGCTCGAGCTGGGCGAGGTGGTGCGGCGAACGTCTACCGTCGCCTCGGTCGAGCATAAGGAGGGCCGGTCGGGCCCTCTCGTCTTCGTCGGGGTCCGCCACCGAATCTCGAGCGAGGGCGGGCGGCTGGCGATCGACGAGGTGCAGGACCTCGTCTACCGCGACGGCTCGGACCCGGTCGAGAGCCTGGCCGGTCGGTCGGCGCCCGCCCGCCCACCCTCCGAGCCCCCGGAGTGGTCCGAGTCCTTCTCGGCGGACGCCGTGACCCTCTTCCGCTTCTCGGCGCTCACGTTCAACAGCCATCGCATCCACTACGACGTTCGCTACGCGACCGAAGTCGAGGGCTATCGGGACCTGGTGGTCCATGGGCCGCTCACGGCCCTTCTTCTCCTGGATGCCGGATCCCGGTGGATCGGTGCGCCGCCCCGCTCCTTTTCCTACCGGGCGACCGGCCCCCTCTTTTGCGGGGAGGAGTTCACGATCGCCGGGAGGGCTACGAGGGGAAGCGACGAGGCCGTGCTCTGGGCGGCTCACCCCGAGCGCGGCCTGGCGATGCGGGCGACGTTTCGTCCCGTCCGATGAGCCTTTCTCGCGCCCTCGCCCGCCTGATCCGTGCTCGGCCTGTCGGGCCAGACGATCTCGAGGCGGCGGAACGCTACGTGAGGGACTGGCTCGGATCGGCCGTGGCCGGCCACGGCACGCCGGCCGGCCGCGCGCTCCTCGCCTACGGAGGGACGAGCGGGGACCTCGACGGCCGGATCTTCCTCGCAGCCGCGCTTTCGCACGTCACCGAGACGGACGATCTCCATCGCAGCTCGGTCACGCATCCGGGCTGCGTGGTGATTCCGGCGTCGCTTCTCCTGACCCGGGAGGTCGGCGGCACGGGAGCCTTGGCTCTCCGGGCTGTCCTCGCGGGATACGAGGCGATGCTCCGCGTCGGGGAGTCTCTCGGCGAGGGCCACTACAGGGTGTTCCACAACACTGCGACGGCCGGGGTGTTCGGCGCGGCCGCCGCCGCGTGCACGGTTCTGGGGCTCGACGAGGAGGCCTGGGTCTGGGCGATCGGCAACGCCGGCACGCAGGCCTCCGGGCTCTGGCAGTTCAACCAGGACGCCACGATGTCCAAGCACCTTCACCCCGGACACGCGGCAGCCGCAGGGGTGCGCGCCGCCCTGCTGGCCGCTCACGGGTTCACCGGTCCCGGAGAGATCTTCGAGGGCCCGAAGGGCTTCTTCCGTGCCTTTTGTCCCGATCCCGCGGCCGAGGCCCTCACCGCCGAGGCGCCGGACTGGAAGCTGCGTGAGACGTCGATGAAGCCGTATCCCTGCTGTCGGCACACGCACGCGGCCATCGACGCGGCGCTCGAGCTCCGCGGCGCGCTGGGGCTGGCCGGCACGGGCGGGGTCGTCGCCGAGGGGGTCCGCTCGATACGGATCGCCACCTACCGGGCCGCGCTCGACAAGACCGATCGACCCCGACCCGCCACGTCCTATGCCGCCAAATTCAGCATCCAGTACTGTGTCGCGAGGAGCCTCGCATTTGGTCCCCCGGGCCTCGCCTCGTTCGATCCCTCCGAGCCGGGAAGTGGGCCCCTCCGAGCCTGGCTCGAGAAGACCACCGTCGCATCGGACGCGGGCTTCGAGGGGGCCTATCCGGCTCACTGGGGCGCCGAGGTGGAGGTGGTTGCGGGCGATGGTTCCACGCATCGGGCCTCCCGCCGCGACGCCAGGGGCGATCCGGAGCTGCCGCTCGACGACGAGACGCTGGACCGGAAGACGCTGGAACTTCTCGAGTACGGTGGCCTCAAGCGGGCGCGCGCGGCCCTGCGAGCGTGCCGAGGGCTTCCAGGGGCCCCCCAGGTCTTCGCGCTCCCGTCACCCGGGGCCGGCGGGTCCTAGCCCGGATCCGTCGTGCGCCGTGGAAAGGCGCACTTTCCTAGCGGGTTCGAATCCCGCCCGGCAACTGTCGTTCCAGCCGGTAGCAGCCAGAGCGACGCATGGAGGTAACGATATGCGCTGAAGCACTTTGGCACGGGCCTCGCACGATATGCGACCTCCTAAACGGGCACGCAGCTGGAAACGGCGGATACAGCCAAGGAGGGAGCTAAGTCGGTAGGGGGTTTAGCGTCCATGCGGGCCGGAACGCGAGTGAACGCTGAGCAGGCCTCGAAACGGGCAATGCGGGAGCCGACCCTCCGACGGTAAGGGGAAGGCCGCTGGCTGGCCGGGAAGTGAACGACACGAGCACTGGCTGGTTTCCGCCGGGGTATTGGCGCCGGTACGTGTGGGAGATGGGGAGTGCAGCAACACGGGAAGCCCTGTCGGTGCCGTGCACGCGGCAACCGGGACCCCGTGAGGGGCAGGCTGGGCCGGCAGGGTGGCGGATGGGCCCGTAATACTGAGGACGCCGGGTAACGCCGGTCGAGGGAAGGGGCCCTGAGTTGCGAGCGGTACGGAACGGAGGCAGGGACTTGGCCACTGACGAGAGTCTAAGAGGGTCGGCGGTAAGCGTTCGGAAACTCCAGACCGTGCTACACGCGAAAGCGAAGGGAGAACCTGACTTACGGTTCCATGCGCTGGCCGACAAGGTATGGAGGTTGGATTTCCTCCTGGAGGCGTGGCGGATCGTCCGGCGCAACGGCGGAGCGGCTGGAGTGGACGGTGTCACGGTTGCGGATGTCGAAGCGCGGGGTGTGGAGCGGTGGGTTGGGGAACTGTCGCGGGACCTGAGGGAAGGCACCTACGAACCGCAACCGGTCCGACAGGTGCTCATCCCGAAGAGACAGCCGGGGAAGTTCCGTCCCCTAGGCATACCGTGCCTGAGGGATCGGGTTGCGCAGACATCGGCGATGCTGGTGCTGGAGCCGATATTCGAGGCGGACTTGCAGCCGGAGCAGTACGCGTACCGGCCGGGACGAAGCGCGAAGGACGCGGTGCAGCGGATCCACGGGTTGCTGAACCGGGGGCACCACGAAGTGGTGGATGCGGACCTCTCCAACTACTTCGGCGAGATACCGCATGCTGAGCTGATGAAGAGCGTGGCGCGGCGCGTGAGCGACGGGCGGATGCTTGGACTCATCAAGGCGTGGCTGGAGATGCCGGTGATAGAGGAGGACGGCAAGGGCGGCACACGCCGCACGAACCGTGCGCGCAAAGAGCGGAAAGGGACCCCGCAAGGGGCTCCGATCTCGCCGCTGCTGAGCAACATCTACATGCGGCGGTTCATCCTTGGCTGGAAGGCGCAGGGCCATGCCCGGCGCTTCGGTGCAGAGATCGTGAACTATGCGGATGACTTCTGTGTGCTTGGAAAGGCCCGGGCGGCAGAGATGCTGACCGCGGTCAACCGGCTCATGTTGAGGCTGAAGCTACCGATCAACGCAGAGAAGACCCGATGCCTCCGGTCCCCCGAGGAGTCGGTTGAGTTCCTCGGGTATCGCATCGGCTGGAACTATCGTCCCGGAAGTGGAAGCCGGTATATCGGCACACGTCCGAGTGGGTCGAGTGTTCAGAGCATCTGCCGCCGGATCAGCGAGCAAACGGGCCGCAACCTCCGATGGCTGGAAGCCGAGGAGATGGTAGGGCGCCTGAACCGGATGATGACGGGCTGGGCGAACTACTTCAATCTCGGGCAAGTCAATCCGGCCTACAGGGCTGTGGACCAGCACGCGGTCAGGCGGCTGCGACAGTGGTTCTGCCGGAAGCACAAGGTGCGGTCAGGGGAACACGTGCGCTTCTCAGAGAAGAGGCTGCGGGAGAAATACAGCCTCACGCACCTTGCGCCGACGACCAGATACCTTCCGAGGGCGAAGGCGTGATCGCGACTGAGAGCCGGGTACGGGAAAGCCGTACGCCCGGTTCGACGAGTTATGTGAAATTCAACATAACTCGTCTTATGTTGCGGTCCGGATTATGTGGCGGAGTGCCTGTATCATCCTGCGGGTGCATGAGGGGTCTGCTTATCGCCGCAACATAATTTTCTCACACGCCTTCGTCGGCCATGATCATGTCTCATCCACCACAAGGAGGCACGGTCATGTTCGAGGACTTGTTCATCAGCCGCAACACGATGGAGCGCCATCGCGGTGCGCCGCTGCTGGAAGAACGGCTGAGCTACCTGCGGCATTGCGCAGAGGGAGGGGCGCGGCCGCGTACGCTACGCATCATTGCAGCTCATCAGCTCAGCCTGGTTCTCCTTCTGGACTTGCGTGCAGGCAGGTGCGTCAGCATGCGCCAGATCGAGGGCGCGGCCGACCGCCGCCGGTCGAGCGGTCCCGCGCGATCGCGCCGGGACCGTCGGAGTTTCATCGGCCACGCGGTGCGGTGGCTCCGCTTTGCCGGTCTGTTCGAAGAACCCATCAAGATGCGACACGCCCACGTTGGCGAGGTTGCTGTGTTCACTGCGTGGATGCGTGAGGAGCACGGATGGTCCGAAGAGACGATCCGCACATACTGCAATACGGTCGACCGCTTCTTCGACTGGCTCGACGAATGGGGCCTCGCCCTGAAGTTGGTCGGCATCGCCGATGTCGATCGGGCTGTTGCCCGCTGGCACGCCCGCGGCTGCACCCGGAGCACCGTCCATGTTTACGTGCAGCGCCTCCGCACTTTCTTCCGGTTCGCCGAACTCCGGGGCTGGTGCACACCGGGACTGGTCGGCGGGATCATGCCGTTGCGGTTCCATCCTGGCGAAACGCTCCCGAAGGGGCTCGACCGGGACGAGGTGCTGCGCCTGCTTGCAACCTCCGAGGGCGACCGACCGGCCGACATGCGCGATCGTGCCATTCTGATGGTGTTGATCGCGTATGGCTTGCGCTCCGGCGAAGTCGCCGGCCTCAAGCTGGACGATGTGGACTGGACCGAAGAGACGCTGCGAGTGCGCCGCCCTAAGCCGGGACGCACGCATCACTACCCACTCTCGGCCGGCGTCGGGCAGGCGATCGTGCGTTACATCACGGATATCCGTCCCGCGCGCCCGGTGAGGACATTGTTCCTCACACTAAAGGCTCCGATCGGCCCGATGAGTCACCATGCGATATCGAGCGTTGTCAGGAGACGCCTCGATCGTCTCGGTGTCACCGGCAAGCGTCGTGGTGCACATGCGCTGCGCCACGCTACCGCACAGCACCTGCTCGACCACGGCCTCTCGATGAAGGAGGTCGGCGATTACCTGGGCCATCGCAGCATCTCGTCGACCGCGGTATACGCCAGGGTGCAGCTCGCCACCCTCCGTGAGGTCGCCGACATCGACCTCGAGGGGCTGGCATGAGTCTCCAGGATGCGATCAACGCCTACATCGCCTGGCGCCGAACCCATGGCGCGACATTCCGCTCCACCGCATGGCTGTTGCATCAGTTCTGCGAGCATGTCGGCGGAAACATCCATTGCGATGCCGTCGCCGAAGCGGATGTTCTGGGCTTTCTGGCCGGGAAAGGGCCGCTCACTTCGTACCGAGCCGTCAAGTACAGCGCCCTGGCCGGCTTCTACCGCTACGCAGTCAGACGTGGCTACGCGGTCCGGTCACCGCTTCCAGCACGCGACGATGAGCCGCGACGACCGCGGTCGGCACCTCCTTACGTATACTCCCGTAATGAGTTGCAGCGCCTGTTCAGCGCCATCGATGTCAGCCGGCAACGTTCGACACAGCTCGACGCCGACACCCTGCAGACGCTGCTCTTGCTCCTCTACGGCGCGGGATTGCGATCAGGCGAGGCACGGCGCCTGACCCTCGAGGATGTCAGCCTCCCCGAGGCACTGCTCACCATACGCGACACGAAGTTCTACAAGACCCGTCTCGTTCCCGTCAGCCCGCAACTCACCGATGCGCTTCGGGCCTATGCCGCCAAGCGCACAAAAAGGTTCTTGCCCAAGGGTGCGGCCTCGACCTTCCTCGCCAACCGCGACGGCACGCCTCTGGCCAAGGCCACGGTCCGGGACGCGTTTGCCAAGTTGCTCAAGGAGGCCGGGATCAGCGCTGCCAATGACGGACGGCGAACTCCGTGCCTTCACTCCCTGCGCCATGCCGCAGCCGTTCACCGGCTGGAGGCCTGGTACCGGCAGGATGCCGATGTCCAGCGATTGCTGCCGGTGCTCTCCACCTGGCTCGGCCACGCTGATCTCAACGGTACCCAGGTCTATCTGTCCATGACACCCGAACTGCTGCATGAGGCTTCGGTTCGATTCGACACCCATGTCAACGGAGGAAAACCATGAGTAATCGGCGCACCCTCGGCCCCTGGCTCCGTCGCTTCCTTACCGAGCACATCGTTACCGAGCGCAACCTCGCCCGCAACACGCAGAAGAGCTACCGGGACACCTTCGCCCTCCTCCTCCCATTCGTCGGCGCCAAGACCCGCAAGTCGGTCGACCGGCTCACCGTGCAGGACCTCACCACCCAGCGCGTGCGAGAGTTCCTCGACCACCTCGAGATCGACCGCGGTTGCTCAGTGCAGACCCGCAACCAGCGGCTGTCTGCGATCCGCGCCTTCGCGCGCTTCGTCGCCAGCCGCGACCCCGGACGCCTCGAGTGGAGCGGCAGCATCCGCGCGATTGCCTCCAAAAAGGCAACGCCGCAGCCGATCGGCTGGCTCAGCAGGACCGAGATGGACGATCTGCTGGAAATCCCGGATCGGCGCACGCCGAGGGGGCGGATCGAACACGCCCTCCTCCTCTTCCTCTACAACACCGGCGCACGCGTCTCCGAAGCGGCCAGACTCGTGGCCGGGGACCTGCAGATCGGACGACAAGACGGTCGGCACGCGCTCGTCAACATCCACGGCAACGTTCATGATCTCCGCTCACCCGCGCGGGGCTGAAACTCGTCGCCGTGCTGGCATGAATGGTTTTATCGTGAGATGGGGGATAGAGGTCGACCGATTTCTTGGTGCCATGAGCCCGTACGGCAACATGACCCGGGTGCTTCGGGGAACCCCGCAGTGTTGACGCAGCCCGGTTCGTCCGGGGTGTGATCACGTACAGGAAATTCGTAGCCGCACAGAGCACCCTCCCCTTGTTGAGGCGGACCTTTTTTCCCGGGGAGGACGAAGCATGGACGTGTTGATCGAGCGGTGCGCGGGCCTCGACGTGCACAAGAAGACGGTGGTGGCGTGCATCCGCACACCGGGAGCGGGTCCGCAGGAGCGTGAGAACATGATCCGCACCTTCGGGACCACGATGAAGGGGCTGGAGTCCTTGCGGGACTGGCTCGGTGAGGGCGGTGTGACCCACGTGGTGATGGAGTCGACCGGCGTCTACTGGTATCCGGTCTGGACCGTTCTTGAGGAGCGGTTCGAGCTGATGTTGGTCAACGCGCGACACGTCAAGAAGGTGCCGGGTCGCAAGACGGACGTGAAGGACTCCGAGTGGCTCGCGCAGCTGCTCGAGTGCGGCCTGCTCAGGGGGAGCTTCGTTCCGCCACGCGCGTTCCGGGATCTGCGGGACCTGACGCGGACGCGCAAGCAGCTCATCCGGGAACGGAGCCGGGAGGTCACGCGGGTCGGCAAGCTTCTGGAACTCGCCAACATCAAGCTCGGCTCGGTCGTTTCCGACATCATGGGCATGACGGGCCGCGCGATCCTGGACGCCATGGCCAGGGGTGAGGACGACCCGCGGGCCCTCTCCCGGCTGACCTACGGTTCCCTGGCCAAGAAGCGCGAGGAGATCGCCGAAGCGGTGAGGGGGCTGATGCGCGACCATCATCGCTTCCTGCTCACGGGCCATCTGGAAAGGATCGATTTCCTGGAGTATCGCATCGGGGAGGTGGATCGGCGCATCGAGGAGGTCACGCGCCCTTTTCTAGCCCCGATCCACCTCCTCGAGACCCTGCCCGGGGTCAGGAGAAGATCGGCCGAAACGATCCTGGCCGAGATCGGCGATGACATGTCACAGTTCCCGACCCCCCAGCAGTTCGCCTCATGGGCCGGGCTCTGTCCCGGCAATCACGAGAGCGCCGGGAAGCGCAGGCATGGACGAACCGGCAAAGGCAACAGCTGGCTACGGGCCGCACTCTCGCAGGTCGCGTGGGCCGCGGCACGCAGCCGCAAGAGCTACTACCGGAGCCTGTACTACCGGCATAAGGCCCGTGGGGGGTCGAAGAAGGCGATCGTCGTCGTCCAGCATGCGATCCTGGTGGCGATCTGGCACATGCTCAGCAGGGGCGTGCCCCACGAGGACCTCGGACCGAACCACTTCCAGATCCATGACAAGCAACGCCAGGCCAAGCACCTTCTCCGGCGCCTGAAGAAGCTCGGGCTCGAGGTCGAGGTCCAAGAGGCTGCCTAGAACCCCCAACGACGTTTCACAGGAAAGGCGGAAAACACCGGCAGTGTCCGCTCTGGCCCCGGACCGAAGCCGTGCTCGTCGAACTCGTGCAGGGACGGACAGCCGGGGACGCCGTCTTCCTCAGCCGGCAGCGAAAGCCCTATACGCGGTTCGGGGTCTACCGGCTCGTCGAACGCTCTGCGGCCCGCGTCCCCTCGCTTGCCAGAAGGAAGATCACCCCTCACACGATCCGCCACACCAGCGCCTGCCACCTCCTCCAGTCCGGGGTCGATCTCAACACCATCCGTGCCTGGCTCGGCCATGCCAGTCTCGATACCACCAACATCTACGCCGAGATCGACATGGAAATGAAGGCCAAGGCGATGGCGCTCTGCGATACCGCCGAGTCTGGGGCAACGCGCCCGTGGAAGGCAAACAAGGGGCTGCTGGCTTTCCTGATCACGCTCTGACTGTCAGAAAATTATGTTGCGGCGATAAGCAGATCTCTCATGCCCCGCAGGATGATACAGGCACTCCGCCACATAATCCGGACCGCAACATAAGACGAGGAGGGACTAGAGACGGACCTAAGGGAGCCGGACTTGGCACCGCGCGAAAGCAAGCGGATCAAATACACACCGGACCCTAAGGGCACCGCGCCAGTCCCTTACTCTACACCAGCGTTGCTGAGGGCAGATCGCTAGAGCGTGTTAAGGGTATATGTGTCATATGCTTACCCTTGACACGGAGCGGTTGTCCGACATGACACTGCGTACGCAGGAACAGGTTGCGTTTCTAGGGATGGGCCGACGTCAGGTCACCGGTCGATTCGACGGCGGGAGGATGTCGACCGACAGCGGAGCGCTTCTGTTGCGGGAAGCCGACAAGGTTCTGGATCTGTGCGGGCGGGTGGCGGCCTGCTTCAGCGACTACAGGGATCCGAGCCGGACCGAACACCCGCTGGACGCTCTGGTCCGGCAACGCGTCTTCGGTCTCGTGCTGGCCTACGAGGATCTCACCGACCACGACGTGATTCGCAGGGACAGCATGCTGGCGTTGGCGTGCGGGCGTTCGGACCTCACCGGTGCGGAGCGGCCCCGGTCCCGCGACCGCGACTACGCCATGGCGGGCTCGAGTACGCTGAACCGGCTGGAGCTGGGAAGGCTGGAGACGGCCAGGGACCACCGTTACAGGAAGGTGGCGGCCGATGAGGCCAAGCTGGATGAGACACTTGTGGATGCGTTCGTGGACATGCACGCCACACCGCGCGAGGAGATCGTGATCGATCTCGACGCCACCGATGACCCGGTGCACGGCAAGCAGGAGGGAGGTGAGTACCATGGCTACTATCGGCGCTACTGCTTTCTGCCCCTCTACATCACCTGCGGCAACCACGTGCTCGCCGTACGGGTCCGCCGCTCGAAGATCGATGCGGCGAAGGGTGCGCTCGGGGAGTTGAAGCGGGTCGTCGAGCGGATCCGGGCCCGCTGGCCGGGGGTGCGGATCACGGTTCGCGGCGATTCGGGCTTCTGCCGCGACCGGATCATGGCGTGGTGCGAGGGGCAGGAGGGGATCCGCTATGTCTTCGGCCTGGCGCGCAACCCGAGACTGCAGCGGAGGATCGCAGAGGATCTGGAGGCGGCCAAGACGGCATGCGCCGAGAGCGGGGAGGCCTCGCGCAGGTTCGGGGAGCTGCGTTACCGGACGTTGGACAGCTGGAGTTGCGAGAGGCGCGTGGTGGGCAAGGCGGAGTGGCTGCCGGGGCCGCGTGGTTCCAACCCGCGGTTCGTTGTCACCGACATCCCCGCCGAGGAGCTCGAGGCGAGAGTTCTCTACGAGAAGCTCTACTGCGCACGCGGGGAGATGGAGAACCGGATCAAGGAGCAGCAGCTCGACCTCTTCGCCGATCGAACCTCCGCACACGAGATGCGAGCCAACCAGATGCGGGCCTACTTCTCGGCCTTCGCGGGTGTCATCATCGAGATCATCCGCCGGTTCGGGCTGACCGGCACCGAGCTGGAGAGAGCTCAGGCGGGGACCATCCGCGTCAGGCTGCTCAAGATCGCAGGGCTCGATCCGCGTGACGACACGCCGGATCTGGATCTCCCTCTCCCCGGCCTATCCCTGGCAGTCCCTCTTCCGGAGGGTCGCTCGCAGACTCGGGGCCGCCAGGCGGCTACACCCTGCCCCGGTGTAGCACCCTACCAGCATCCTGAAAAACTCCGACTGCCCAGGCATGGAGAGTTACGCCCTCAAGCGTCGACTCGTCACCAACCCGAGCCATCGCGAGGTCCCGCACCGTCGACAAGCACTGCCTCGATCCCCCCGCCACCCCCGACACGCGCCTCGATCATGTCCCCCGGCCTGCCGGTCACCCTATCACG
>CAZNEI010000006.1:0-84051 GCA_964572045.1 uncultured Gemmatimonadaceae bacterium | reverse complement strand
CCGCGAGGGCGGGCGCACGGTGGGATCGGGCGTCGTAACCGCAATCCTGGACTAGCCGGCGAGTACCGCAGGGCAGCGCCGGAGGGCTCCGCGGCTGATGGCAGAGAAAGAGGGCTTCGGCCCGTGAAGAGGGGGCGGCAGTCGTGGGGAGGAGGTAGGAGGCCGGGACGCGAAGAAGGCATCCTTCGCTCGAACTCCGGGGCGCGGTAGCGATGCTCCCGGGGTCCGCCGGCCTGTAACGAGAGGATGACATGGCGGATAGGATACGGATCAGGCTCAAGGCGTTTGACCACTGGGTTGTGGACCAGACGGCGGCAGACATCGTGCGCACTGCGCAAAAGACCGGGGCGAGTGTACGTGGCCCCATCCCGCTGCCCACGAGGCGCCAGCGCTGGACCGTGCTACGGTCCCCCCACATCGATAAGAAGAGCCGTGAACAGTTCGAACTTCGGACGCATAAGCGGCTCATCGATATCGTCGAGAGCCGACCGCAGACGGTGGACGCGCTGACGAAGCTCGATCTGCCTGCTGGCGTGGACGTTGAAATCAAGGTCGACTAGATGGCCGGATTGATCGGAAAGAAGGTCGGGATGACCCGCATCTTCGAAGAGGATGGAGCCGTGGTCTCCGTGACGGTCGTGGAGGCGGGGCCTTGCGCCGTGCTCCAGATCAAGACCGACGAGACCGACGGCTACTCCGCGGTCCAGTTGGGCTTTGGCGTCAAGAACGTCAGCCGAGCCACTCGGGCCGAGAGAGGACATGCGGCCAAGGCGGGTGTGGAAGCGGTCCCCCGTGTGCTGCGCGAGTTCCCAGTATCCGAGGACGACGGCCTCGAGCTCGGGCAGTCCGTCACCGTCGACATCTTCAAGGCGGGCGACTCGGTCAAGGTCACCGGCACGTCGAAGGGACGCGGGTTCCAAGGTGTAGTGAAGCGTTGGGGCTTTGCGGGTCGGCCCGCCTCGCATGGACATCCCATGTCACGGACCCCGGGCTCGCTGGGCCCTGGAACGGATCCGTCTCGGGTCATCAAGGGCAAGAAGCTGCCGGGCCGCATGGGTGGAAGCAGAGTCACGCTCGGCAACCTGCGTGTCGTGAGGGTGGACGCGGAGCGCAACCTTCTCTTCATCAAGGGTGGAGTTCCGGGGTCCAAGAAGAGCTTACTGTTGATCCAGAAGTGACGTATGCTGAAAGCGCGCTACTACGAAGCCGACGGAGCCCAAAGGGCAGAGCAAGACCTGCCCGAGTGGCTTTTTGACGGCGTCGTCAACGAACACGTGCTCCATCAAGTCGTGAAGGCTTATCTGTCCAACCAGCGGCAGGGTACGGCTGCGGCCAAGTCTCGAGGCCAGGTTGCCGGCGGGTCGGGAAAGCCCTGGAGGCAGAAGGGCACAGGACGCTCTCGCCAGGGCACGATTCGGGCCGTTCAGTGGGAAGGCGGCGGTGTCGCATTCCCACCGATCCCCCGCTCGTGGCGGCAACGGATCCCCAAGAAGGTCCGGGCACTGGCCCGCCGCTCGGCATTCAACACCCGGGCCCGGGACCAGCGCGTGATCTTGGTGAACGGCCTCGACTTCGAGGCCCCCAAGACCAAGCAGCTGTTGCTGCTCCTTGCCGTCATTGGTGCGAAGGGGAGTGTCCTGATCCTCACGGACGGGCACAGGGAGAGCGTGTATCTTTCCAGTCGTAATGTGCCGGAGGTCGAGGTCCGACCGTTCGGTCAGGAGTCCGCTTACGACATCCTGCGGGCCAACGTGGTTGTGATCGAGAAGGCTGCTTTGGACCGAGCCGAGCCGTCGGCGGCCGACCGAGACGCCGTGGCAAGCCGCCGCCGGGGCGAGCCGCAGGTCGGGAGCCGTCACCGAGCGTCTCAGGCGGACTACGACGCACGCATCGTCGAGCTTTCGGGAGGAGCTGACGGCGAAGAGGAGGAGGGGGAGGATGCGTGACGTGTACGACGTGATCTACCGGCCGGTCGTGACAGAAAAGTCGGCCCAGGCCATCGATGACGACAATGTCTACACGTTTGTTGTTAACCGGCACGCCAACAAGATCGAAATCGCCCGAGCTGTCGAGCAGCTCTGGGACGTGAAGGTTGATCGGGTTCGCACGATGTGCTACGCCGGGAAGGCCAAGCGTGCTCTGATGGGCCGTATGTCGCGCAACCCCAACGTCGGGCGCCGCGCCGCCTTCAAGAAGGCGGTGGTCCAGCTGGCCGAAGGTGACCACATCGAGTTTTACGAGGTCGGGTAACGCCGATGGCTATCAAGAAATTCAAACCGGTGACGCCGGGCAGCCGCTTCCGCTCGATCATCGACCACTCCGACGTCCTGACGACGAAGGAGCCGGAAAAGTCCCTCCTGGAACCGCTCAAGAAGTCGGGCGGACGAAACCACCACGGGCACATCACTTCTCGGAGACGGGGAGGAGGACACAAGCGCCGCTATCGTCGGATCGACTTCCGCCGCGACAAGGTTGGAGTTCCCGGGACGATCGCCACCATCGAGTATGATCCGAACCGGAGCTCGAACATTGCCCTAGTCCACTACTTGGACGGCGAGAAGCGCTACATCCTACACCCTCGGGGCTTGCGTGTGGGCACGACCGTCATGTCGGGCCCTGAAGCAGATATCCGCGTCGGAAACGCACTCCCGCTTGGCAAGATCCCCCTGGGCACCGTGGTCCACAACATCGAGCTCAAGCCGGGCAAGGGAGGCCAGATGGCGCGCTCGGCTGGTGCCGGCGTGCAGGTCGTCGCAAAAGAAGGCAAGTACGTGGCCGTCCGCCTGCCCTCCACCGAGGTCCGGAGAGTGCTCGACACTTGCATGGCGACCATCGGTCAGGTCGGCAACATTGAGCACAACCTGCAGAGCATCGGAAAGGCTGGAGCCAACCGGTGGCGCGGGCGGCGCCCGAAGGTCCGCGGTGTTGCGATGAACCCAGTGGATCACCCCCTGGGTGGCGGTGAGGGCAGGGCCTCGGGGGGTCGGCCTCCGGTGACGCCTTGGGGCAAGCGGGAGGGGACCAAGACCCGTCCGAAGAAGAAGCAGTCGAACAAGTACATCATCCGCGGACGTAAGCGGGGCAAGGCGACGCAGTGATCGAACTCGCAGCGCTTGAGGAGAGGCCGGTGAAATGCCACGCAGCGTGAAGAAGGGTCCGTACATCGACAAGAAACTCCTCGCGAAGATTGAGGCGATGAACGCGCGTGATCGCAAGAGAGTCGTGAAGACCTGGGCACGGGCGTCCACGATCTCCCCGGACTTCGTGGGGCACACCATCGCCGTGCACAACGGCAACAAGTTCATTCCCGTGTATGTCACGGAGAACATGGTGGGTCACAAGCTCGGCGAGTTTGCCCCGACGCGCCTCTTCAGGGGCCACGGCGGAAAGCTGGCCGACAAACGATCCAGAGTGGGTAGGTGAGGGAATGGGGATGCAAGCCAGGGCAGTGGCTCGTCATATCCGAATGAGTCCACGCAAGGTCCGGATCGTCGTGGATCAGATTCGCGGCAAGACCGTGAATGAAGCGTATGCCATCCTCCGTTTCTCCAAGAAGGCTGCTGCAGATCCGGTGGTCAAGGCGCTCCGCTCCGCCGTGGCCAACGCTCAGAACAAGGCCGAGGACATGGGCGACATTCTGGATGTCGACGATCTGGCGGTGACCTCAGCCTACGTCGACGAGGGCCCG
This sequence comes from uncultured Gemmatimonadaceae bacterium, assembly GCA_964572045.1. Taxonomy (GTDB): domain Bacteria; phylum Gemmatimonadota; class Gemmatimonadetes; order Longimicrobiales; family Gaopeijiaceae; genus CBDCKR01. The sequence continues at coordinate 80,363 of CAZNEI010000006.1, read as the reverse complement.
ACGCTGAAGCGGTGGCGCGCTCGAGCCATGGGCCGGGCCGCTCGCATCAACAAGAGGACAAGCCACATCACGGTAGTCGTGAATACGAAGGAATAGGAATGGGACAAAAGACACATCCACTCGGCTTCCGCCTCGGGATCGTCAAGGACTGGAAGTCCCGTTGGTACGCCGAGCGTGATTTCCCCCGGCTCCTCCAGGAGGATGCGACGATCCGGACGTACCTCCACCGTCGCTTGGCCCACGGCGCACTCTCCAAGGTCGAGATCGAGCGCAAGCCTTCGAAGATCGTCGTTACGCTGTTCACGGCGCGTCCCGGAGTGGTGATCGGAAAGCGTGGGTCCGAGGTTGACAAGCTGCGCGACGAGTTGGCCGTCCTCACCAACGCTGAGATCTCCGTGAACGTGGAGGAGATCCGTCGACCCGAGGTCGACGCACGTCTCGTTGCCGAGAACGTCGCTCACCAGATTGGGCAGCGGATCTCGTTTCGTCGTGCGATGAAGCGAGCCCTACAATCCGCGATGAGGGGCGGTGCCGAGGGCATCAGGATCCAGTGTGCAGGGAGGCTTGGGGGTGCTGAGATCGCTCGCACGGAGGGATACAATGAAGGGCGCGTGCCTCTCCACACACTGCGGGCCAACATCGATTACGCACAGGTTCCGGCCGTCACGACGTACGGAACCGTGGGAGTGAAGTGCTGGATCTTCCGTGGTGAGGTGGTTGAAGAGCGGCGCGGCCGCACGTACTCGACTGGTGTATGACCGAGAGGGATAGGCGATGCTAGCGCCCAAGCGCGTAAAACACCGCAAGACGCATAAGGGCCGGATGCGCGGCAAGGCGCGTCGGGGCAACAGGGTCTCGTTCGGCGAGTACGGCCTCCAAGCCACGCAATGCGGCTGGATTTCGAACCGCCAGATCGAGTCTGCCCGTGTGGCGATGACGCGCCACATCAAACGTGGTGGGAAGGTTTGGATTCGGATTTTCCCCGACAAGCCCATTACGGCCAAGCCGGCGGAGACCCGGATGGGGAAGGGGAAGGGTAACCCCGAGGGATGGGTGGCCGTTGTGAAGCCCGGACGCATGATGTTCGAGCTAGAGGGTGTTTCGGAGGATGTTGCCAAGCGTGCCATGCAGTTGGCCGCTGCCAAGCTCCCCGTACTTACACGCTTCGTCGTACGTGAGCGCCAACTCTAGTCCCCGAATTGAGATCAGATATGAAGGCTGAGGACATCCGCGAATGGGACAACGTCGAGATCTTGGCCCGCCTGCAAGAACTGAAGGAGGAGCAGTTCCGCCTTCGGTTCCGCACGGGGACGATGGAGCTCGAGAACCCCAAGATCCTACAACACGTAAAGCGCGACATCGCGCGCCTACACACGATTCTCCGCGAGCGTGAGCGAGCCGGAGAGTCCGAGAAGCTGACCGAGTAATCGATGGCAGAAAACACGGAAGGGAAGGTCGATCAGGTCGAGGCCTCGTCCACTCAGGGCACTCGCAACCGGAGAAAGCTCCGCACGGGTGTCGTGACCAGCGCGAAAGCCGACAAGACCGTGACCGTACGAGTAGAGCGACAATTCGCCCATCCGCTGTACGGGAAGCGGGTGAGGAAAACGAAGAAGTACCACGCTCACGACGAGGAGAACCGGTACAAGGAGGGCGACGTGGTCAGAATCGCAGAGACCCGTCCCATCTCAAAGAAGAAGCGATGGCGCGTCGTGGAGCTGATCGGATCATCGAGGTAGCAAGGGCTGCCGAGAACCACTCATTTGGGACGCGAAGATGATTCAGCAGGAATCAATCCTCAGGATTGCTGACAACTCGGGCGCGAAGAGTGCCCTGTGTATTCGGGTCATGGGTGGGTCACGGCGGCGCTACGCCAGCGTGGGAGACGTCATCGTCGCGACGGTCAAGGACGCGATTCCCAACTCTCCCGTGAAGAGGGGGGAAGTGGTCCGTGCCGTCATCGTGCGTACGGCCAAGGAAGTGCGCCGCCGCGACGGCACCTACATCCGCTTCGACGAAAACGCTGCGGTGCTCGTCACGCCCCAGGGCGAGCCTCGGGGCACTCGCATCTTTGGTCCGGTCGGCCGAGAGCTGCGCGAAAAGCGGTACATGAGAATCGTCTCGCTGGCTCCGGAGGTCTTGTAATGGGCACGAACGCAGTACGCTATGCGATCGTCAAGGGCGACCGGGTCAAGGTGATCCGCGGTAACTTTCGGGATAGGGAGGGCACGGTCCTCCAAGTTCTTCGCGCCAGCGGCCGGGTCGTCGTCGAGGGAGTCAATATGCGGAAGCGCCACGAGAGGCCCTCGGAGGCGAACCCCGAGGGTGGGATCATGACCTTCGAGGCGCCGATCCACATCTCCAACGTGATGCTGGTGGATCCGGCTTCGGACCAAGCGAGCCGAATCCGAATGCGGATTGAGGCCGATGGCACTAAGGAGAGGATCGCCGTGAAGACCGGTAACCCCATACCCAAACCGTAGCGGGGAGCCTCGTTAAGCACACCGAGTCGACGTCCACGGCGCCACGGATTTGAAGGCGACTAGAGAGATGGAACCAAGACTACTGACGCACTACAAGGAGTATGTTCGCCCAAGGCTGGCCGAGCAGTTCCAGTGGCGTAATCCGCACCAGATCCCGAGGATCGAAAAGGTGGTGGTCAACGTGGGAGTGGGTGAAGCACCGAAGAACGCCAAGCTTCTCCAGTCTGTTGTGGAGGAGCTGGGCGTCATCACCGGTCAGAAGGCGGTTGTAACGCGGGCCCGCCGGTCGATCTCGAACTTCCAGCTCCGTGAGGGCATGCCGATCGGTGCGACCGTAACGCTGCGCCGCCATCGGATGTACGAGTTCCTGGATCGTCTCGTGAGTGTCGCCATACCTCGCGTGCGCGACTTCCGGGGACTCCGGACCCGAGCCTTCGACGGCCGGGGGAACTTCACGATGGGCGTGCGAGAGCAGATCATCTTTCCCGAAATAGACTATGATAAGGTCGGCCAGATTCATGGCATGAACATCTCCGTCGTCACCTCCACCCAGAAGGATGACGAGGGACTGGCCCTACTTCGTGAGATGGGATTTCCCTTCCGAGGGGCGGTTCCTGTCTCCATCGGGCAGCACGCGAACTAACTGACAGGGGAGCAGGATGGCCAGGAAGGCGCTGATCGAGAGGAACAACCGTACACCCAAGTATCCGGGGCGACACCGGAACCGCTGTCAGCGCTGTGGACGCCCTCGTGCGTACATCCGGAAGTTCGGCATCTGCCGCATATGTTTCCGTGAGATGTCCCTCCAGGGGGAGATCCCGGGTGTTCGGAAATCGAGTTGGTAAAGGACTGAACGGCTATGATGACCGATCCCATCGCGGACATGCTCACCCGCATCCGGAACGCCAGTAACGCCGGGCACAAATGGACGGACATGCCGGTCTCGAAGCTCAAGACCGAAGTGGCCCGCCTGCTCAAGGACAATCATTTCATCTACGGCTACAAGGTCTTGGAAGACGGCGGTTTTGGCGTCTTGCGCGTCTACCTGCGATATCACGAGAAGGGACCGATCATCAGACACCTCGAGCGTGTGTCTCGCCCGGGTTGCCGCCGGTATGTGGGCGTCGATGACGTGCCGCGAGTCCGCAACGGGCTTGGCATGGCCATTCTCTCGACCTCCAAGGGCTTGATGTCGGACCGTGTGGCCCGCCAGCAGGGTGTCGGTGGTGAGCTCATGGCGCTGGTCTGGTAGGGGATAGAACTCATGTCGCGTATTGGCAGACAACCGATCGAGTTGCCGCAGGGTGTCGACGTGACCGTGGTGGGTCAGCATGTTACGGTGAAAGGGAGTAGGGGCCAGCTGACTTTCGATGTCCACCCGGATATCACGGTGGCCCTTCACGACCAGACCCTCCGTGTCACACGCCGGTCGGATGCATCCCATCACCGAGCGTTGCACGGACTCACGCGCACCCTCGTGGCAAACATGGTGGAGGGGGTGCAGAACGGATACTCCAAGACCCTTGAGATCCAGGGTGTCGGCTACCGGGCGGAGAAGAAGGGCTCGGGCATCCTGCTCCACCTCGGTTTTTCTCATACGATCGATTATCGGGGGCCTGATGGCGTGCAGCTCGATGTCCCCAATCCGACGACGATTTCCGTCTCAGGAATCGACAAGCAGAAGGTGGGCCAGGCCGCTGCGGAGATCCGTGATTTCCGTCCGCCCGAGCCGTATAAGGGGAAGGGCATTCGATACAAGGGTGAACGCGTCCGCCGGAAGGCGGGCAAAGCGGCCGCCGGCACCTAATTGACAAGCGAGACATGAGCAACAGAGCCACGAAGAACCGAAGGGCGCAGAGGGCCCGGCGACACGCCCGGATCCGGAAGAAGATCTGGGGCACGAGGGAGCGGCCGAGGCTCGTTGTGTTCCGTTCCTCGAAGAACTGTGAAGGACAGGTCGTAGACGACGACGTCGGCAAGACACTGGTGGGGTTGTCGACGCGGAGCCCGCACCTCGCCGCCTTCAAGGCCGAGGGACCCAACGTGCGCGTGGAGCAAGCGCGGGCGGCGGGAAGGCTCCTTGCTGAGAGAGCCGTCGCTCAGGGAGTGAAGTCGGTCGTGTTCGACCGAGGGGGATACCAATATCATGGTCGCGTTAAAGCCTTTGCGGAGGGCGCCCGGGAGGGAGGGCTGCAGTTCTAATGGCCAGGAGACACAGACGTAGGGAGGCTCGCGGTCGCGAGTCCGAGTTCACGGAGAACGTGATCCACATCAACCGTGTCGCCAAGGTTGTGAAGGGGGGCCGCCGGTTTTCCTTCTCCGCGCTGGTTTCGGTTGGTGATCAGAATGGGCGGGTCGGTATCGGACTCGCCAAGGCCAATGAAGTGGCCGAGGCGATCCGAAAGGCGTTCGAGCGCGGCCGGAAGGAAATGGTCGAAATCCCAGTGCGCAACGGCACGATCCCTCACGAGATCCTCGGCCGCTGGGGTGCTGGACGCGTGATGTTGCGACCGGCGTCGCCGGGAACTGGCGTCATCGCGGGCGGACCCGTGCGGTCCGTGATGGATGCGGCCGGTATTCGGGACGTCCTTACCAAGAGCCTTGGGAGTAACAATCCCATCAACGTTGTCCGAGCCACGATGCAAGGGCTCACGAATCTCGTCACCCCCGAGCAGGCGGCCGACGAAAGGGGTGTCCCTGTTGAAGTCATCCTGGGACTGAGGGAGGACCATGACCGGTAGGTTGTCCATCACCCAGGTCCGGAGCGGGATCGGGCGCAGAACGAAGCATCGCCGCGTCTTAGAAGCTCTGGGCATACGGAAGCACCAGCAGACGGTGGTACACAACGACACGCCCGCCATTCGCGGGATGGTGAGACAGGTCGCGCACCTGGTAAGGGTCGAAGAGGTCTGGGATGAGTGAGCTACACGAACTGCGCCCCGCTCGTGGTTCTCATCGCCGCTCAAAGCGAAAGGGGCGAGGCGCCGGCTCGGGGAAGGGCAAGACATCTGGGCGCGGACAGGACGGCCAGAAATCCCGGAGTGGTGGCTCGATCCGTCTTGGGTTCGAGGGAGGGCAGATGCCGTTGCAGCGGCGGATCCCGAAGCGCGGCTTCACTCCGCGGAAGCCCACGATCTACCAAATCGTCAATGTTGGAGATCTCGCGCGCATCGAGGGGACCGTGGTCAACCCGGAGGTGCTGGAGAAAGTGGGGCTGATCCGGTCCGCTCGGGGGCTCATCAAGGTCCTCGCCATGGGAGAGGTCGACCGAGCGTACTTCGTAGAGGCTCACAAGTTCAGTAGCAAGGCTGTAGAAAAGCTCAAGGAAGCGGGCGGATCGGTCCAGGTCCTGACCCGGTCCGGACGTCCTCCCGCCAGCGAAGTAGCCGAAACGGAGACCGATGGCTAACCCGATTCCAAGTCTGTTCCGGGTCCCCGAGCTCAAAGAGAAAATCCTCTTCACGCTCTTCATCCTTCTCATCTACAGGTTCGGGGCGCACATCACCGTCCCGGGGGTGGATGTAGGGATTCTCCGGCAGCAGTTCGGAGCCCTCCAGGGGGGGATCCTCGGGATCTACGATATGTTCGTGGGTGGCGGCCTCAGCCGTGCGACCATCCTGGCGCTGGGCATCATGCCCTATATCTCGGCCAGCATCATGTTTCAGCTCTTGTCGGCGGTCTTCCCCACCGTGGAGAAGATGCAGAAGGAGGGAGAAGACGGGCGCAAGAAGTTGACGCAATGGACCCGCTACGTGACGGTGCTCTTGAGTGCCATTCAAGGATTCAGCTACGCGGCCTTCCTCACCAGTACAGGCGCCGTCCGGACCCCCGGATTCGGCTTCAACCTCACGACGACGATCACGCTCACCGTGGGAGCCGTCTTCGTCATGTGGCTTGGCGAGCAGATCACGGAGCGCGGCATCGGGAACGGAATGTCCCTCCTGATCTTCTTCTCGATCATCGAGGGCTTCCCAGCCGCCGTGGCCCGGACCTGGGAGTCGTTCGTCGCCGGGCAGATCCAGATCTTTGCGATTGTGATGCTCCTCGTCGTTCTGGTTTCGATCACGGCCGCCGTGGTCGCCATGACCATGGGAGCGAGGAAGATCCCGGTCCAAATCCCGCGTAAGGTCGTGGGTCGCGGGCGCATCCGCGAGGGCCAGAAGAGCTTCGTCCCACTTCGGGTGAATTCGGCTGGCGTGATGCCCATCATTTTCGCTCAGTCGTTCATCGTCGTGCCGGGCACGATCGCCCAGTTCGCAGGACCGACCGGTGGCTTCCTCGACACCGTGGCCGACATCTTCCAGCCCGGAGCGGTCTACTACATCACCTACGGATTGCTGATCGTCTTTTTCACCTACTTCTACACGGCGATCATCTTTAACCCCGTGGATCTGGCGGAGAACCTCAAGAAGCAGGGTGCCTTCGTGCCCGGCGTGAAGCCGGGCGCCCGGACGGCGGAGTACATCGATCGCGTGCTCACAAGGGTAACGCTTCCTGGGTCGATGTACCTTGCGTTCATCGCGCTCGTACCATTCTGGATCTTTGCGATCTTTAATATCCAGACGTTCTTCTTCGGTGGCACCGGCTTGCTGATCGTCGTGGGCGTGGGTCTCGACACGGTCCAGCAGGCGCAGCAGCACCTGCTGCTCCGTCACTACGACGGTTTCATGAAGAAGGGCCGAGTGAAGATGCGCGGTCGCTCCCGGTACATGTAGCGAGCTGGGCGGGACGGGCGACTCCATGTACGTGATCCTGCTCGGCCCCCCGGGCGCGGGAAAGGGAACGCAGGGAGTCCTTCTCGCCGAGGCGCAGGGGTGGGAACGGGTCGTGACCGGCGATCTGCTTCGCCGTGCGAGGTCGGATGGTACGCCCCTCGGGCGGGAGGCGCAGCGCTTCATGGACGTAGGAGAACTCGTCCCGGACGACGTCGTCGTCGCGATGGTGCGTGACAGGCTGGCCTGCCTTCAGGGGGCGGGTGTAGTCATCGACGGATTCCCTCGGACCAAGGCCCAGGCCTCGGACCTGAGCCTGATGCTCGGGCCGCTAGGCTTGAGCATCGATCAGGTAGTGGTGCTCGAAGCCGAAGATGAGCCTCTGATCGAGAGGATCGCCGGGCGACGGTCCTGCCCGGAGTGTGGTGCCGTCTACAACGTCTTTCTCGCTCCATCCATCCGCGATGGCGCGTGCGACAACGACGGCACGTGTCTTGAACATCGGAGCGACGATCACCGTGACACGGTTCAGAATCGGCTAGACGTCTACCGGCAGGTCACCGCCCCGCTCATCGAGTACTACGATGCAAGCGGAATACCCGTGCACCGTATCGACGCGGACCAGACGGTCGAAGAGGTGCAAGGCGCCGTGACCGCCGCACTCGGACTCCCCCGATGATTCACCTGAAGACTCCCGAGGAGATCCGCGTGATCGCTCGGGGAGGGGCGATTATCGCCGACTTCCTCAGCGAGATCCGTCCCCGCATTGTGCCCGGTGTCTCGACGCTCGAGCTCGATGTATTCGCCGACGACTTCATCCGTTCCCATGATGGCGCCGTGCCGGCCTTTAAGGGACTGTACGGCTTCACGGGCAGTGTATGCGCATCGTTGAATGACGAGGTCGTGCATGGAATCCCAAGGGACGACCGTATCCTCCGTGAAGGCGACATCATCTCGGTCGACGTCGGCGTGAAGCTGGACGGATGGTGTTCGGATTCAGCGTGGACCTTTCCCGTCGGGGAGATTGATCAGTCGAGTCGCTATCTCCTCACGGTCACTCGAGAGGCGCTCTTCGGTGCCATCGCAGAGGCGGTCAAGGGCAACCACGTCGGGGACATCGGCGCGGCGGTAATGGCGCGCGTCGAGGGGACGGGACTCCACATCATACGGGATCTGGTGGGGCACGGGGTGGGCCGAGACGTGCACGAAGAGCCTCAAGTCTCCAACCTGGGCATCCCGGGCGATGGCCCTCAGCTCCGGGAGGGGATGGTCCTTGCCATCGAGCCCATGCTCGCGCTGGGGACCGACAAGATCAAGACGTTGGAAGACCGCTGGACGGTGGTGACCCAGGACGGCACCAGGTCCGCCCACTTCGAACATACCGTCGCCGTGACGGCAAACGGCCCCCGCATTCTGACGGCGACTCCTGTGGAGATTCCTGCCTAGTGCAACGAATCTGCGATTGCTCAAGACCGCCGAAAACGCGGGAGTGACTTGAAGAGCGAGACAGCTTCGATTATCATCACAAGCTATGCTGGAAACGTAGTGAGATAGGCGGGAATATGAAGGTGCGTAGCAGCGTTAAGCCGATTTGTGAGCACTGTAAGGTGATCCGGCGCCGGGGAGTTGTGAGGATCATCTGTTCGCGTAATCCGAAGCATAAGCAGCGTCAAGGCTGAACGGGCACGGACCCGCACGGCCCAGGGCAGCGTCGGGCCTCTTGCATAACCTCAAGAAGACGGTGGCATGGCACGCATCGCGGGTGTGGATCTTCCGAAGAGCAAGCGGATCGAGGTCGCACTGACCTACATCTACGGCATCGGGCCGTCCCGGTCGGGCCGGATTCTTGAGCGTACGGGCGTTGATCCGAATCGCCGGACCGTGGATCTCACCGACGATGACGTCACCAGGCTGCGTCGGGAGATCGAGGGGCACTACAAGGTCGAAGGTGCCTTGCGCACCGAAGTCTCCATGAACATCAAGCGGCTAATGGACATCGGATGCTATCGCGGTCTCAGGCATCGCCGGGGACTTCCGGTGCGGGGGCAGCGCACCCACACGAATGCCCGGACCCACAAGGGACACCGACGGGCCATCGCGGGGAAGAAAAAGGCACCCAGGAAATAGGGTGATACCCACCTAGCTCCCGAACATTCGACCCAGTGGACGAGGAGGACGACGCCAGTGGCCCGAGGACGGAAATCGCCGCGTAGGCGCAGCAAGAAGATCGTAGAGGCGGAGGGAGTCGCCCACATCAAGGCGACCTTCAACAACACACTTGTCACGATTACTGACAGCGCGGGCAACACCCTCGTCTGGGGCAGTGCCGGCAAGGCGGGCTTCAAGGGCTCCAAAAAGTCGACCCCCTTTGCGGCGACGGTGGCTGCGGAGCGTTGCGGGCGAGAGGCGGTGGCGATGGGTGTACGGCGCGTGAGCGTCCGCGTACAGGGCCCCGGTTCGGGGCGCGAATCTGCCATTCAAGCTCTCGCAGCGGCCGGGCTGCAAATCAAGGCCATTCAGGACGTAACCCCGCTTCCCCATAATGGCTGTCGTCCCCCCAAAAAGCGCCGGGTCTAGGCGCGACAAGTAATGGCACGGTACACAGGACCAGTCTGCAAGCTCTGTCGTCGTGAAGGGCAGAAGCTCTTTCTGAAGGGCCAGAAGTGCTACACGGAGAAGTGCGCTATCGAGCGCCGGGGCTATCCTCCCGGGCAGCACGGGCCCGCTCACGCACGGAGGAGAAAGCAGTCGGACTACGCCGTGCAGCTTCGCGAGAAGCAGAAGGTCAAGCGCATTTACGGCCTCCACGAGCGCCAGTTCCGTGCCCTCTTCAAGAAGGCCTCGACCCGGGACGGTATCACGGGCGAGAACATGCTGGTTGCCCTCGAGTCCCGGCTGGACAACGTCATCTTTCGGATGGGCTTCGCCCCGAGTCGAAGCGCCGCGCGGCAGCTGGTTAGGCACCGGCACGTAGAGGTAAACGGACGCGTCGTAGACATACCGTCCTATCAGGTGGACCCGGGTGACGAAGTGGCCGTCCGGCCTGGGTCAAGGGATCTGGCGACCGTGCAGGCAAGCCTCGAGGCCCGGACTCGTCCGACCCTCGTGGAATGGCTGGCGCTGGACGAGAAGAACCGTGTCGGGCGCGTGACGCGTCTCCCCACCCGCCAGGACGTCCCGTTGGCCGTTCAGGAGCAGCTCATCGTGGAGCTCTACTCGAAGTAACGGAGGTTCCGTGCAAATAGACCTTACCGGATTGGTGTTGCCCGAGCGGATCGAGGTCGCCAGGACCTGGGACGATGGACGCTCTGCTGAATTCGTGATCGAACCCCTCGAGCGGGGCTTCGGTCACACGCTCGGCAACTCCATGCGGAGAGTGCTCCTCTCGTCGCTTCGCGGTGCGGCTGTGTGGGCATTCCGGATCCAAGGCGTTCTGCACGAGCATCAGACAATTCAGGGTGTGGTGGAAGACGTTCACCAGATCATTCAGAACTTCAAGACCCTGGTCGTCACCTTGGACGATGACGTTGACGAGGCAACGCTCGAGATCCGCGTGAGTGAGGCGGGGCCCGTCACAGCCGCCGACATCGTGCCGGCTCCAGGAGTCACGATCCGCGATCCTGACCATCACCTGCTGACGGTCCAAGACAAGCGGAAGTTCAACATTGAGCTGCACGTGAACAAAGGCCGCGGGTTCGTCTTGGCGAACCAGCACGAATTTCCACGGGGTGCGCCGGTGGATATGGTGCGCGTGGACTCCATTTACAATCCGGTGAAGCGCGCGAATTTCTCCGTCGACGAGACGCGGGTGGGCCAGCGCACCGACTTCGATCGGTTGACGGTTCTTGTGGAAACAGACGGGTCCGTGGATCCCGAGTACGCCGTCCCCTATGCTGCAGAGCTGTTGCGCAAGCACCTTGAGTTCGTGCTCTATTTCGGTGAGGATGGTGCCCCGCCGGTGGCGCCTCCTGGTGCTCTGGAGATTCCCGATCGGATGCGCGATCTTCTCGACCGTCGCATCGAAGATCTCGCAGAGCTCAGCGTGCGGTCCCGTAACTCCTTGCAGAAACAGAATATCCAGACGTTGGCAGACTTGGTTCAGCGCTCTGAGGAAGAGATGCTGCGGATCGAGAACTTCGGGAAGAAGTCGCTTAAGGAGATCTCGGACTTTCTGGACGATCACGGCCTTCGCTTGGGCATAGGTCTTGAGGAGGGTGAAGACGGTCAGCTCTTCCTCGTTGACGAGGAGCTGGCCGAGCTGGCCAAGGCTGGCGAGTAGGGGCCCCGGGCAGATGAGGCATCGGAAGAAGGGCCGGGCTCTTTCCCGGACGGCCAGCCACAAGAAGGCGACGTTGCGGAACATGGCCACGGCGCTGTTTCGGCACGAGCGCATTGAGACGACCGTGGCTAAGGCCAAGGAGCTCCGTCCGTTCGTCGAACGGCTGATCACGCTGGGCAAACGGGGTGACTTGCACGCCCGCCGTCAGGTTGCGCGCCACATCGCCGACCGGGAAGTTCTCGCCAAGCTCTTCGACGACATCGCTCCCCGATTCCACCACAGGCCGGGAGGCTACACTCGCATCTTCAAGTCGGGGACCCGTCGTGGTGACGCTGCGGACATGGCGCTTATCGAGCTGGTCGATTAGACTGGCGGTGGCCTTCCACTGACCAAAGAGAAGGGGAGCACGGCATACGATGGCACGGCTTGGGTCGCGAACGAGTGCATCCGACAGGGGAGGTCTTGTCCTGATGTTGTTGACCTTCGCCGTGGTCGGCGGGTTTCTGTATTGGCTAAACATGCAGGCAGACGAATTGGACGTGGCGGTCGTGGAAGAAGAGGCTGCCGACGTTGATGATTTCTCCTCAGCTCCCACCGTGGACGCGGGGGTGTTCGGGTCCGATCCTATGGCCCAAGCCGGCGGCGTCATTCGGATCGACGACCTGCTGGTCCAGAGTGCCGTGGGCTCCCAGGCCTTCTTTGTCGAGATGCCGAACCACGCCGGTCCTTACCTGATCAAGATGGGCGTACGCGTCGTGGCCGACAGCGTGGCCGTCCCCGGCGGCTCGCAGGTCTCCGTAATCGGCTCTGTATACGCTATGTCCGACAGTGTGGCGGACGACTGGGTGGCATCAGGTGCCATCACAGAAGCGGACAGGATCCTCGCTACCTTCGCCCCATCGTTCTTGGAGGTTGTGGACATCTTGATGGAGGGGGACGAGGGTGGCGACGGCGAAGGCGGCGAGAGCGAAGGCAGTTGAGGGACTGAACCGGAAACGCAGAGAACAAACGATGGCTCGGGTGTGTTACATCTGCGGGAAAGGGCCCACGACGGGCAATAACGTGAGCCACGCCCACAACAAGACGAAGAGGCGCTGGCTTCCCAACCTTCAAGTCGCGAAGATCGTGACGCCCGCCGGTGCCCGTCGGCGCGTGAGGGTCTGCACGACGTGTATCAAGGCCGGTAGGATTACCAAGGCGCCCCCACCCAAGGCGGTCGAGGTCTAGCCCACTTCCTCCGAGCCGACCATCCGATGCCGGCCGGGCCACCGTGCCTCGGAAGGCTTACTCTTTGGGATGGAATCGGCGGCGGGCTCACGCGCGCCGGACTGGGTTTGCTGCGAGGCAGGCTCAGCCGCCCCCACGCGGCGTGGAAGCTCTTCCCAGATCCGCGCCCGACCGAGGTCTGCCCGTCCCTGGGCGCCGGTGGCGGTTGGCCGCCGTGCGATTCTTGGAGGCGATGTCGTCGACCCGCTCGTGGATCGGGGCACACATGAGCATTGTCGAATCACGTGAAGCATCCGTCGGAGTCCCCGCCTTGGCCTCTCTGACGGTCGTCGTGACCAGGCCGAAGCCACATGCCAACGAGCTGGTAAGGGCCTTGGAAGGCCACGGAGCTTGTGTTCTTCTCGTTCCCACCATTCGAATCGACCCTCCTGGCGATCGTCTACCACTCGCCAACGCCGTCCACGGCGCGGCGCAGTACGATTGGGTGGTGCTTACTTCCGCGAACGGCGTCTCCGCTTTCTGCGGTGCAGCCGAAGAGGCCGGTGTGGTGCCGAGCGAATCCGTCGGCGCAGCGAGGGTCTGTTGTATCGGGCCCGCGACGGCTCGGGCGGCCGAAGCCGCAGGGCTCCGTGTGGCGCTCGTCCCTGATTCGCACGTGGCTGAGGGGGCGCTGGCCGCCCTGGCCGCCACCGGCCCGATCGGCAAGGTCCTCCTCCCCGTGGCCGAAGGGGCTCGGCGTGTTCTGCCCAACGGACTCCGGGCCCTTGGCGCAACGGTAGACGTGGTCGCGACCCATCGGGCCGCCTTGGTCGAGAATGTGTCACCGGAGGCACGAGCTGGACTCGAAAGGGGGGTGGATCTGATTACGTTTGCTTCCCCGTCGTCCGTGCACGGATTCAACCGGCTCCACCGGGGCCCTCCGATCGCACCGGCTGCTGTGATCGGTCCGGTCACGGCGGAGGCGGCCCGGAAAGCCGGCTACGAGGTTCCGATTGAGGCCGAGACGTTCACCGTCGAGGGTTTGGTCGAGGCTGTCGTAGACTACTATGCGATAGGACTCGGGTAAGCCACGCCGCCTCCCGCCCTGGACACGCCCCTGTCCTCGACCGGGCTCGATTGACCGTGCCGGTGATCCCCCCGTTTCGTTGTCGAGGGGCGCACCGGTCTCCGCATCTTCCCACGCAGCAGAGGGCCGCCCGTGGCTGCTCTCCTCTCGACGGACCTGGCTGCTGAGGTTCTTGCTGCGAGTGTCTTTGCTGGTTCGGACGTGCGGGGATCGCAAGCATGCCGCGTCACGAGACGGGGGGATCGGTGCGGCTCTCGAACGGAGGGCACCTCGGCTGACGCAGGCCCGGCTGCCGAAGCGCTTGTAGCCGCCCTTCCGACCCGTCATATTCGGGTCGTCCCCCGCGGCGTCCGGTCCGCCTCCTCCATTCACATCTCGCTGGTTCATGGCAGATTCCCGCCTCGAACACCTGAAGAACGGAGACCTCTTGGTTGGGGTCATCGGGTTGGGGCACGTCGGACTCCCTCTTTCGGTGGAGGTTGCAAGGTCGGGGCTCCGGGCGCTGGGCTTCGACATCGTTCCGAGGGTCGTCGAAGGGGTGAACTCGGGGAGAGCCCACATCAAGGATGTCACGGATGATGAGATTCGAGACGTCCTTGGGACGGGGCGCTTGGAAGCCACCAGCGACATGTCGCGGCTAGCCGAGTGCGACGTCATCTCGATATCCGTCCCGACACCGCTCTCGAAAACACAGGACCCCGATGTCTCCCACGTGATCGCGGCGTCGGAGGCCGTGGCCGGGTCGCTGCGGCCTGGACAGCTCATCGTGCTCGAATCGACGACGTACCCGGGCACCACTCGCGAGGTTCTGCTACCGAGGCTGGAGCATACGGGTCTTGTGGCGGGGGAGGACTTCTACTTGTGCTTCTCTCCAGAGCGGGTCGATCCCGGAAACTCGGTCTGGAAGACCAAGAACACGCCCAAGGTCATCGGAGGCACCACCCCCGCCTGCACCCTTGCCGGCCTCACGGTCTACGGGCGGTTCATCGACACGATGGTTGCCGTGTCGTCCACCGAGGCTGCTGAGATGGTGAAGATCCTTGAGAACACCTTCCGGGCTGTGAACATCGCGCTCGTCAACGAGATCGCGCTGATCGCTGACCGCCTTGAGGTGGACGTCTGGGATGTGATTGAGGCGGCGGCGACGAAACCCTTCGGGTTCATGAAGTTCACACCAGGACCGGGTCTAGGCGGGCATTGCATTCCGGTCGATCCCCACTACCTCGCCTGGAAGATGCGGACCCTGAACTACCGGACCCGGCTCATCGAGCTTGCCTCTGAGATCAACTCCGGTATGCCCCGCTTCGTGGTGAACAAGGTGAGGGAGGCGTTGAACTCAAACCGGAAGGCCGTGAACGGTTCGAAGATCCTCATCCTGGGCGTGGCCTACAAGAAGGACGTGAACGACGTGCGGGAGTCGCCCGCGCTCGACATCGTTCGACTACTGGCGGCCGACGGCGCGCACGTCGAGTACCACGATCCCTTCGTCCCCGACCTCTGCGAGGACGGGGCCCGTCTCTCTTCCGTACCGCTGACCGATGTCACTCTGGAGGGCGCCGACGCCGTCGTCATCGTGACCGACCACAGCGGGGTGGACTATCAGCGCGTCCTCGATTCCGCGCATGTGGTGGTGGACGCCCGCCACGTGACGGCCTCGCTCCTGGACACGAGGGGCGGCCGATCCGGATCCTGGATCGTGAAGGGAGGCTCGCTCTAGGGGATTGTGCCAGCGGTGGCGAGCGCGCTCACGGGAGGTCACGGTCTCATGGAAGGGCCGCTTCCGAACTGCGAATTGCCGTTCCGTCTTTGTGCTCTGCCACGAGAGCGGGGAACTTCCTCGATTACCGTGGTCGCATCGTCGGGGAAGGCGAGGACTTCGAGGATGGATGCCGAAGAGACACGTCCTGACTGCCGCGCGGGGCCGGTGGGGCTGGAGGTGCGTGTGGCCTGCCTAGCTCGGGGCGACACCTCGGAGGGCTTCCTGGATTCTCCCCCCCTACCGTCCCGAACTGACAATGGCGCCGAGTGATGGCGATCCCCTTCTTCGACTTGACACAGCAATACGGCGCCCTCGAGAGCGAGCTGGAAGAGGCCCTGCGGGCCGTAGTCCGCTCTCAGGAGTTCACCTTGGGAGAGCGCGTGGAGAAGCTGGAAGCGGAACTCGCCGAATACGTGGGTGTCGAGCACGCGGTGGGATGCGCGAGCGGGACTGATGCGCTTCTCCTGCCCTTGCGCGCATGGACGATGGGATCGGATGGGCAGAAGACACTGCGGAGCCGCGCCAACCACGAGGTTGTGGTCCCCGCGTTCACTTTTTTCGCAACGGCGGGTGCGGTTTGGAATGCGGGTCTCCGCCCTGTCTTCTGTGATGTCGATCCGGGCACGTTTAACGTCACGAGAGAAACGGTTGAAGCCGCCTGGACCGAGCGCACTCGGGGCGTGATCCCGGTGCATCTCTTCGGGCAAATGGCGCCGGTGCGGGAGGTGGGGAAGCTGGTGCGGGCACGGGGTGGTTTCCTTCTTGAGGACGCCCCTCAGGCCATTGGGGCAGCGCAGTGCCGCACCGCCGCCTCCGTCGGTTTGACGGGGGGGGGCGATGCGAACGCGAAGGGAGACGGCTGGCTGCCGGAGGGCGAGCCGTGGACCTCGGATTGGGTGAAGGCCGGCGCCTGGGGTGATGCCGGAGCCTTCAGCTTCTACCCAACCAAGAACCTCGGGGGATTCGGGGAAGGGGGGTTTATCTCCACGAACGACTCCACCCTCGCAGACCAGCTCAGAAGGCTCCGGGTGCACGGCGCTGGAGGGAAGGGGTTTCGCCATGAGATTGTCGGCACGAATAGCCGGCTCGATGCTCTCCAGGCTGCCGTTCTGTCTGCCAAACTCCCACATTTGGAGTCCTGGCACCTCGCAAGGCGGCGCAATGCGGAGTGCTACGGTGCCTTGCTCGAGGACGTGGCGGAGGTGATCACCCCGACCACGGCTCCGGGCAATACCCACGTCTACAACCAGTACACAATTCGGGCTCGTCGGAGGGACGAGCTCCGCGACCATCTGACCAAGGAGGGCGTGGGGAACGCTGTCTACTACCCGGTGCCCCTCCACCTGCAAACGTGCTTCACGGAACTCGGGTATCAGGAGGGCCGTCTCCCGGTCTCGGAGAGCCTCTGCCGGGAGGTGCTCAGCCTACCGATCTTCCCAGAGCTGGGAATCGACCGGGTTGAAGCCGTGGCGGAAGCGGTTCGGGGATTCTACCGTTGAGGTTCCGTGCCAGCGGTGCCGCCCAGCCCTTGGGGAACATCGACCGGTGCCTCCCGAGCCCCTCTTCGATGACCGTGCGCCGCATCGGGCGGATCCGGGATGCGAGCCGCACGGCGTCACGCATCTCCGACGTCTTTGAGAACCGGGGCGAGCCGTGGTGCGCGACTCCCCTCCTTCGGGTTGCGCCTGGCCCCGACTCCGCCGCTGCGCTCCGGACTAGACGCTTGGCTCGAACGTCGAGAAGCCGGACACCTACGCTCGCCTCACATTGGGACCGCTGGCGACCCATATGCAAATAGCTATTGTCGGAACGGGATACGTAGGCCTGGTCGCAGGCGCCTGCCTCGCCGAAACCGGAAACAACGTGGTTTGCGCCGACGTCGTCGAAGAGAAGGTTGTCCGGTTAAACGACGGCGAGATACCCATCTACGAGCCGGGTCTCCGGCCGCTGGTCCGGCGCAACCTCCGCTCCGGCCGCCTCGCCTTCACGAGTGACATACGTGCTGCAGTGCGAAGCTCCGAGGTTCTCTTCATCGCGGTGGGTACGCCGCCTGACGAGGACGGCTCGGCCGACCTACAACACGTGCTCGACGCAGCGAAGACCATCGGGCAGGCGATCAACGGCGAGAAGATCGTCATAACCAAGAGCACGGTTCCAGTTGGGACCGCCGAGAGGGTTCGGGAAGCGATCGAGGCGGAGACGGAGCATACCGTTCACGTCTGCTCGAACCCCGAGTTCCTCAAGGAGGGCGCGGCCGTCAGTGATTTCATGAAGCCCGATCGTGTGGTCTTGGGGGTTGAGAGCGACTACGCGGCGGAGGTGTTGCGGGATCTCTACGCGCCCTTCGTCCGGACGGGCAATGCGATCCTGATCATGGACATTGCATCGGCGGAGATTACCAAGTACGCAACGAACGCCATGCTCGCCACTCGGATTAGCTTCATGAACATCATGGCTGACCTCTGCAAGACGACGGGGGCCGACGTGGACCTTGTCCGCCGGGGAATCGGTAGCGACGCACGTATCGGCTCCCGGTTCCTCTTTCCCGGTGTGGGATATGGCGGTTCGTGCTTCCCCAAAGACGTGAAGGCGCTCATCCGGACCATGGATGAATTGGGGTTGGACCCCTCGATCCTTCGGGCCGTCGATGCGTGCAATGAGCACCAGAAGGGTCTCCTCCTGCGTCTCGTCACACGCCGGCTGGGAGATGATCTCGGCGGGGTCAAGATTGCCGTATGGGGCTTGGCCTTTAAGCCGAACACGGATGACATGAGGGAGGCGCCGAGCCTGGTGACCATCGAAGGATTGCTCGCGCGCGGAGCTCGCGTCGTGGCCCACGACCCCGAGGCGACGGCCGAGGCGGCCCGCCGCTTCGGGAGCCGGATCGAGTTCCGCGAAGACGACTACGAGGTGCTTGAAGACGCCGCGGGACTCGTAATCCACACGGAGTGGAATCCCTATCGCCGTCCCGACTTCGAGCGGATGCGGGCGGCAATGGGGCAACCACTGGTCTTCGACGGGAGGAACCTCTACGACCCCAATCGCATGGCACTGATGGGATTCGAATACTACTCGGTGGGCCGCCCGCCCGCAGGGCTCGACGTCATCCCGCGCCACGCGGAAAGCGGCCCCTGACGTGGAGCGCGTCCTGATCAGCGGTGCTGCCGGATTCCTTGGCTCGCACCTTGCCGGCCGGTTTCTGCGTGAAGGCTACCACGTTGTCGGCGTCGACAACTTCATAACGGGCTCGCCGGAGAACATCGCCATCCTTCAGCAACACGGCAGCTTCTCGTTCATTCGCCACGACATCTGCACGCCGCTCTACATCCGCGAGGTGCTCAGCGGCGTACTGCATTTCGCCTCTCCGGCCAGTCCTGCCGACTACCTCGATCTACCGATCCAGACGCTGAAGGTCGGAAGCCTGGGGGCACACAACATGCTCGGGCTTGCGCTTGCGAAGTCGGCCCGATTCCTCTTGGCTTCGACCTCGGAGGTATATGGGGATCCGGCCGTTCACCCCCAACCCGAACGATACTGGGGCAACGTGAACCCGGTGGGCCTCCGCGGTGTCTACGACGAAGCCAAGCGCTTCGCCGAAGCCTTGACGATGGCGTACCATCGCTATCACGGGCTCGACACGCGCATCGTGAGGATCTTCAACACGTACGGGCCCTCCATGAGACCCGCCGACGGACGCGTCATCTCGAACTTCATCGTGCAGGCGCTCCGGGGCGAGCCGCTTACGATCTACGGCGACGGATCCCAGACGCGGTCGTTCTGCTATGTGGACGACGAGATTGAGGGCATATTCCGCCTCTTCTGTTCCGACCGTGTCGATCCAACCAATATCGGCAACCCGCAGGAGCTCACAATCGCGGAGGTCGCTGACCTAGTCCTTTCCGAGACGGGCTCAGACTCGACCGTCGAATACCTGCCGATCCCGGAAGACGACCCCAAGGTTCGCCGGCCCGATATCACCCTAGCGAAGGAGGTGCTGGGGTGGGAGGCGACGACTCCGCTTGCCGAGGGCCTCAAGAAGACGATTCCGTACTTCCGGGAGCTCGTTCAGTCTCGGAGTGCGCGGCCTCGCACGCTTTCGGCTCCATGAGTCCGCCGACCGTCGATCCGGAGGGCGCCTATCTCGTCACGGGAGGGGCCGGCTTCATCGGCTCCAACCTTGCCAGCGCCCTTGTGGGCCGGGGGGCCAGGGTTCGCGTGCTCGACGATTTCTCGACGGGACGGGAGGAGAATCTGGAGGGGCTCTGGGACCGCATACATCTGATCGAGGGGTCTGTCACCGACCCCTCGACGTGCGTCGCGGCGTGCGACGGCATGGACTACGTGCTCCATCAGGCTGCCATTCCTTCGGTCCCGCGAAGCGTCCGGGATCCCATCGCCACTCACGCCGCCTGCGCAACGGGCACCCTGAATATGCTGATCGCGGCGTGCGACGCCCGTGTGAGGCGATTCGTTTACGCGGGATCCAGCTCGGCGTACGGGGACACGCCAGCGCTGCCCAAGACCGAGGACATGCGTCCTCGGCCTCGCTCTCCATACGCCGCCGCCAAACTCTCGGGGGAGCACTACTGCAGGGCCTTCGCCCTGATCTACCGGCTCCCGACCGTGGTCCTCCGCTACTTCAACATCTTCGGACCCCGCCAGGACCCGGGTTCCCAGTACTCCGCCGTCATCCCGATCTTCATCGCAAAGGCGATGGCGGGCGAAGCGCCCACGATCCACGGCGATGGAGAGCAGACCCGCGACTTCACCTACGTGGAGAACGCGGTGCGGGCCAGCTTGCTCGCATGTAGCGCCCCGTCGGACTTCGTGTCGGGCCAGGTCTTCAACGTCGGTTGCGGGGAGCGGATCTCGATCAACCGCCTTTGGGAGACGATTCGAGAGGCAACCAGCGCGTCCGTGAAGGCTGTCCACGGGCCACCCCGGGAAGGGGACGTCAGGGATTCCCTGGCCTCACTACGGAGAGCCCGGAAGCGGCTCGGGTACCGGGTGGCCGTGCCCCTCGGAGAGGGTCTGCACCGCACGATGGATTGGGTGACGAGCGGCGGGACGAGGTTGTGAGCCACGGTTGGCTCGGCGGTGCCCTCCGAGCCTCTTCATCCGCTACCTCGTGATGGCAGCCTCCCAGTGGCCGGTGGTGACCCTCCAGATGCGAGGTCACGAACCCTCAAGGGTCGCCGGAGATCCCTCAACGAACTGATGCAGGAGGCCTCACCTCTCCCTCGCCGTAGGCTCGCTCATCGAGGGCGGTCGCTCGGACCGCGAGGCGGCTCGCCGGCGAGCCGCCGACGCCCCCTGGACCTCCACTGGCACTTGGACTGTACATCTCAACGATGATCGCTATATCGATGGCTCGCGGAGCGCCAAGAGGCGCGCCGGTCGTCATGGCTGACGCTACCGGGTCGATCTTGCAACCACGTCGCGGCCCGTCGTCGAGACCGATGCGCGATCCCAGTCCACTTCTGCCGCACGGGTCTGCATGACCAGAAAGCCCGCACTCGTCCTCTTCGCTTGGCTGAGCGCCTGCTTCTCGACCGGGGAGGAGAAGTCGTCGGTTCTCCGGGGCGACGAGGCTGTGGCGCGCAGGGACTTCGAGGCGGCGATCTCCGAGTACCTCCTCGCGGTCCGCCAAGGCTCCGACGACGCGCCAACCCTTGCGCGTGTCGCCCAAACCTACGCTCGGATGGACAGAATCGACGAGGCCGGTGAGTTCTACCATCAGGCTGTCGAGCGAGACCCCGGCTACTCCGATCAGGCGGTATCGGACATGGTCCGCCTAGCTCGGGCCGCGCAGGCGCGGGACGACGCCTTTGGCCTGGCTTCGGCCATGGAAACGGCCATGTCGATTCGCCCTGGAATTACAATCCAGGACATGGCACTGCCTCTGGCGCGCCACTATTTCCGGGCGGGAGAGTACGCCACCGCATTGCCTTACTACCAGTCCACCATTGCCGGGATGGAGGGGGACACGATTCCCGAGGTGCTCTTCGAGGCAGCTTCGGCGTACGACGAGGTGGGCGACTGTCGCCGCGCGCTGCTCCACTATGAGCAATACCGGCGCATGATTCAGCGCTGGCAGAGGGGTGAGGTGGACTGGAAGATCGGCAGCTGCTCACTCCGATTGGCAAGGGAGCTCCGCGACGCCGACGAAGACGAAGAGGCTCTGCTCCACATCGAGCGGTCCATCGCCCTAGGCGAGCCTCGAAGCCTCCAGGCCATGGCCTACTTCGACCTGGGCGAGACCCTTTCGGACCTGGGCCGTTGCGAGGAGGCGATGGGGGCCTTGCTCCAAGTTCAACGCGTGGACCGGACGGGTTCGAGCCCGCTGGTGGAACGAGCCCAGTGGCGATATGACGAGCTGCGTTTCGTAGGACCCTCGGGCGGAAGCCTTGGAGTGGGCTGTTAGCCTGTCCCCGGGGTTCTCGAGCGTCCGGTTCGATCGGTCCCAAGGCCCCGGAGACGGGAATCTTGGGAGGTTCGCTCTGACTCGGCGCATCAACCGGCCAAGGTGCGCCCTTTTCTGACTGCCGCATCGGCGCTCCGGTAGGCATCCCAGTCGCGCCCACGAACCTGACCCCGCCATGGGTGTATTGCTCGGCCATGAGAACCGATGTCTGGAGACTCCTCACATCGTTGGTTTGGAGCCCGTTATTCGTCGCCTGCGGCGGGGGCATGCCGTTTCAGGGCATGACCGTCCAGGAGGTTTACAACCTCGGGGTGCAGGCGATGCTGGAGGAGAATTGGGATGCCGCGTTCGACGCGCTCGACATGGTCGTGATCCAGGCGGGGTTCGAGCACGCCGCCGAAGCGCGTCTCCGGCTCGCCCAGGTGGAGTACGCGAGGGAGAATTATCTCGAGTCCCGGGCGGAGTACCAACGCGTGCTCGACCGCTTTCCCGCCGACTCGACCGCCCCCCACGCGTCGCTGGGCATATGCCGATCTCTGGCGGAACTATCGCCCATCACTGATCGCGACCAGTCGTTCACACGCCAGGCGCGCACGCAGTGTCGGCAGGTGGCGTCGGACTACGCAGGAACCGTCGTGGGGTTGCGGGCCTCGGAGATCGCCGCGGACATGTACGACAAGCTGGCCGAGCAGGACTACAACACGGGACTACACTACCTGAAGCGGAACCTGGTCGACTCGGCGATTCTCTACTTCGAGGAGGTGGAGGACACCTACTCCGATTCGTCTTGGGTGCCGTGGGCAGTCCTCAGGAAGGTTGAGGCCTTCGAGAGGATCGGCTACATGCGGGACGCGGATGAGGAGCGGGCGAAACTGCTTCGGCTCTACCCTGACTCCGAGCCTGCCAGGCTGCTCGACAATGGAGGCCGCTAGGGCCGAGCGTCGCCGCGTGGCCGTGTTCGGGGGCACGTTTGATCCCCCCCACGTCGGCCATCTCATGATCGCCCGAGAGCTCGCCAAGAGGCCAGACGTCGACGAAGTTCTCTGGATGCTCGCCCGCAAACCTCCACACAAGCCCAACCAGCGGACTGCCCCCGCCGGTCTCCGTTTGCAGATGGTCCTGTCCGCTACGGACGGAGTTGAAGGCCAGGTGGTGAGCAGCATGGAGCTTGCGAGGGAAGGGCCATCGTACACCGTGGACACTTTGCGGAGGCTAAGGGCCGAGCATCCCGAGATCGATCCCGTGCTGATCCTCGGTGTTGATCAGTTCGCCGAGTTCTCCGCCTGGAAAGAGCCGGAAGAGGTGACCCGCCTGGCTCCGCTGTGGGTCTCCGAGCGGGACGGAAGGGACCCGGCTGACGTGGATCCGGGCGTGGACGTTGAGTGGACGCTGGCGCCCGTCCCGAGGGTCGACGTGTCGTCATCGGAGATCCGCCGCCGGATCCGGGAGAAAAAACCTATCCGCCACCTCGTTCCAAGGGGGGTGGCCGCGATCATTGAGCGTGAGGGCCTCTACCGGGGCTGAGCCGAACCGACGAGTCGAAGGGGAGCAGAACCCAGGGCGCCGGCCGTTCCCGGAACACCCAGGCGGTACAAGTCTTGAGCTGTGGTGTAGCAATTGCCCTGGAACAGGACCCGGTACAGCGGGCGATACGAAACGAGGTTTTAGAGTCGATTGAGCATGCTCAAGGCGGCAGTCAAGAAGATTCTCGGCTCGCGGCACGTCCGTGAGGCGAAGAGACTCCAGCCGTTGGTCGATCGGATTAACGGGTGGTACGAGGAGTATCACGCGCTCTCCGACGAGGAGCTGAGGGGCAAGACCGAGGAGTTCAGGTCGCGCATCAAGGCGGCCACGAAGGTGGTCGAGACGGAGATGGAGGGCCTCCGCGAGGAGAAGCGCCGCTCCGAGGACCCTGAACGCCGCCAAGCACTGCAGGAGGAGCTGAGTGATCTCGACGCCGAGCTCGTCAAGATCATCGAGGACGTCCTCGAGGAGCTCCTCCCCGAGGCCTTCGCCACGGTCAAGGAAGCCTGCCGCCGTCTTGTGGGTGCGGAGCTGGTCGTCACGGGCCAGAAGCTCGTTTGGGATATGATCCCGTACGACGTCCAGCTCATCGGTGCCGTCGCCCTCCACCGTGGACGGGTGGCGGAGATGGCCACCGGCGAGGGGAAGACTCTCGTGGCGACCATGCCGCTCTATCTGAACGCCCTTGCAGGGCGTGGCGCGCACTTGGTGACCGTAAACACCTACTTGGCCCAGAGGGACGCCGAGTGGATGGGCTACGTCTACAGCTACCTTGGCCTCACCGTCGACTGCATCGACAGGTACGAGCCGCACTCGCCGGAGCGCACCGCGGCCTATGCCTCCGACATCACCTACGGGACCAACAACGAATTCGGCTTCGACTACCTCCGCGACAACATGGTTCACGCTCTGGAGCAACGGGTGCAGCGGAGGCACTGGTACGCGATCATCGACGAGGTGGACTCGATTCTCATCGACGAGGCCCGGACCCCGTTGATCATCTCCGGGCCGGTGGGCCGCGATACTTCTGCGCCCTTCAGGCAGTACAACAGGCTCGTAAACAGCCTTTACAAGAAGCAGACGCGAATTGTCGGCGGGCTCATCGCCGAGGCCGAGAGGGAGCTTCGACAGGGCAAGGAGTTCGAGGCGGGTGAGAAGCTGCTGGCCGCCAAGAGGGGCGCGCCGCGCAACAAGAGGCTCCTCAAGCTCTTCGCGGACGACCCCGGTGTGCAGAAACTTGTACTGAAGGTCGAGGCCGACTACATGCGGGAGAAGCGCCTCTACGAGGTGGATGAGCTGCTCCTGTTTGCGATGGACGAGAAGGGCCACAACGTCCACCTCTCGGACGCGGGCCTCGACGAGCTCTCGCCGGGCGATCCCGAGGCGTTTGTCGTGCCCGACCTCTCCGAGGCGATGGGCGGCATCCAAGAAGAGGAGTCGCTCTCGGTGGACGCGAGGCGGGAGATGATGTCCCGGCTCGAGGGCGAGTACGCCGAGAAGAGCGAGAGAATCCACGTCATCCATCAGCTCCTGAAGGCGTACACGCTCTTCCAAAGGGACGAAAAGTACATCATCGGTGAGGACGGGTCGGTCGTCATCGTTGACGAGTTCACCGGTCGTCAGATGGCTGGCCGACGCTGGAGCGACGGGCTCCATCAGGCGGTCGAGGCGAAAGAGGGGGTGGAAGTAAGAGGAGAGACCCAGACGCTCGCGACCATCACCATCCAGAACTACTTCCGGATGTATGACAAGCTCGCCGGGATGACGGGTACGGCGGAGACGGAGGAAAACGAGTTCCACCAGATCTACAACCTTGACGTCTTCGTCGTCCCGACGAACCGGCCCGTCATCCGGGATGACCGCGACGACCTCATTTTCCGCACAAAGCGTGAGAAGTACCAGGCGCTCATGGACGAGATCGAGCGCCTGAACAAGATGGAGCTCCCGGTACTGGTGGGCACAACCAACGTCGAGATCTCGGAGACGTTGTCGCGTATGCTCAAGCGACGGGGCCTCCGACACAACGTTCTGAATGCAAAGCAGCATAAGAGGGAGTCCGAGATCGTCGCCGAGGCCGGCCGCACCGGCGCCGTGACGATCGCGACCAATATGGCGGGCCGGGGAACCGACATTAAGCTCGGGCTCGGCGTCGTCGATCCCCGCACGATCGGATGGGCACGGGCCCGTGGACTCGATCCGGAAGAACTTCTGCCCGTGGACCCCACCCGGGAGCTGAACTTCGAGGGCAAGCCGGACGACTATGTAATCGAAGTCGGCGGCCTTCACATCTTGGGATCTGAGCGCCATGAGTCGCGGCGGATCGACCGTCAGCTTCGCGGGCGCTCCGGGCGGCAGGGAGATCCCGGTGCGAGCCAGTTCTTCATCTCGGTTGAAGATGACCTCATGCGGCTCTTCGTGGGAGACAGGCTCGCAAACGCGATGGACAAGCTCGGCGCCGAAGAGGGCGAGGTCATCACGCACCCGCTCGTTACACGCTCGATCGAGACGGCTCAGAAGCGGGTCGAAGCCAACAACTTTGAAGCCCGCAAGCGCCTGTTGGACTACGACGACGTGATGAACCAGCAACGCGAGGTGATCTATGATCGCAGGCTGTTCGCGTTGGAGGGCGGGGAGGATCTGAAGGGCGAGATTTGGGAGATGATCGAGCAGGCCGTCGAGTCGACGGTGGACACGTATTTGGAATTCGAGCACGAAGAGGACTGGGATCTCGCGGGGCTCAAGAGGCGCCTCATGCTCGACTACTTTACGGTGGTGAGGGAGCTTCCGGACGAGGGCGACGGCGAGCGCGAGTGGACACGTCAGGAGGTCCACTCGAAGGCGGTCACCGGTGTGCGCGACTCCTTCCGCCGAAAGATCGAGGGCTTTGGGGAGCAAGCTGAGGGCGTGATGAGTTACATCATGCTCAGTATCATCGACGGGAAGTGGAAGGATCACCTCTATGACTTGGACCATTTGAAAGCATCTATCGGATTCCGCGGATGGGGCCAGAAAGATCCGCTCGTCGAATACAAGAGAGAGGCCTACGAGATGTTCGTGGACCTCATGTCGGACCTACGGTCCACGGTCTCAAACCTGACCTTCAAGGCGCAAATCGGCCAGCCGCAGCAACGTATCCGTCAGCCGCAGAGACTCCAGTACTCGGGGCCGTCGGAGGTAGTGGGCGGGACGGTCGCGCGCGCCGCCCAGTCGGAGCGGAGGTCTCGGGCAGTGCGACGCGGTGCGACCCGGGTGGACGACCTGGGGATTTCCCGCGCCGCCCGCAGGGGCGTCGCCGCCCGCAGCGGCCCGCTCGACGGCGTCCCTTCCCCCCGCGACTACAGGCAGCTGACCACCAACCGAGGCGAGGAGCGATCGCGGACCCCAGTGACGGTTACGAAGGAGCCGGGGCGTAACGAACGGTGTCCGTGCGGGTCCGGCAAGAAATACAAGAAGTGCCACGGGCGGTTTTGAGCGTCTCTCCGACGTCGTCGGCCTGAGGGAGGCTGCCCGCGCCTGCCCGCCGACTACGGCCTCTCTGCAGACGGCTCCCGAGAGGCCGCACAGCAACCCCTTCTACTGCAGAGGGTTGGCGAGAAACGGGAAACAGTCGTGTGCAAGAAGGGGTAGCTGAGACATGTCCACAGCTGCGGTTACTCGCACGATTCGAGGCCTGCCCCGCCCCTTGGCCCGGGCCATGGAGTCGTACGCCGATCGACTGAACGTCGATGCCGTGCAGGACGCGTTTCGAGTCGCCCGAGAGGCCCATCTGGGCCAGAGACGGGCGTCTGGGGATGCCTTCATCAGCCACGCCGTCGAGGTAGCCACCGCCCTGGCCCTCTTGGGGCTCGACACGGACTCCATCGTATCCGGGCTGGTGCACGACGTGGTGGAGGACACGACCGTTTCCCTGGCCGACATCGAGAAACGGTTCGGCGGCAGCGTGGCGACGATCGTGGACGGTGTCACCAAGATCGGCCGCGTGGAGTTCCGTTCGCACACCGAACAGCAGGTCGAGAACTACCGCAAACTCCTCCTTTCGATGGCGCGCGATGCTCGCGTGATCCTGGTCAAGCTGGCGGACCGCCTTCACAACATGCGGACACTCGACGCCCTCACGCCGGGGAAGCAACGCCGTATCGCGCTTGAGACCCGCGAGATCTACGCACCGCTGGCGCACCGTCTGGGCATGGCT
This sequence comes from uncultured Gemmatimonadaceae bacterium, assembly GCA_964572045.1. GTDB lineage: Bacteria > Gemmatimonadota > Gemmatimonadetes > Longimicrobiales > Gaopeijiaceae > CBDCKR01. The sequence continues at coordinate 52,697 of CAZNEI010000006.1, read as the reverse complement.
GCCATCAGGTGGGAGCTCGAGGACCTGGCCTTCAAATACCTGGAGCCCGAGGCGTACGAAGAGCTCGTCAAGAAGATCCGGCAGCGCCGAAGGGAGCGGGAGCGGCAGATTCTGGAGATGAAGCGGCCCCTCGACGAAGCTCTGGCGGAGGCCGAGGTGCCTGCCGAGGTCACGGGGCGCCCCAAGCACCTCTGGTCGATATACCGCAAGATGGTCAACCGCGGGGTGCACTACGAGGACATCTACGACCTCATGGCGATGCGCGTGATCACCGATGGCGTGCAGAACTGCTACGCGGCCCTCGGCGTCATCCACAGCCGGTGGACCCCCGTCCAGGACCGCTTCCACGACTTCATCGCAACCCCGAAGTCCAACATGTACCGGTCGCTCCACACGACTGTGGTCGGGCCCGGCGGACGCAGATACGAGATTCAGATACGTAGCGAGGAAATGCACCGCACAGCTGAATACGGCATTGCGGCGCACTGGCGCTACAAGGAGGGGCTCACCGCCCCGGGGCAGGGGCACGAGCCCGACGAAGTCGATGAGGCGCTCACATGGTTCCGACAGGTGCTGGAGTGGCAGAAGGACACCAGCGAACCGGAGGAATTCATGGAATTCCTTCGCATGGACCTCTTCCAGGGTGAGGTCTTCGTCTTCACGCCCAAGGGAGACGTCAAGCCGCTTCCGCAAGGCGCCACTCCGATCGACTTTGCCTACTCGGTGCACACCGAAGTCGGCCACCGGTGCGCGGGAGCCCGGGTGAACGGTCGAATCGCGCCTCTCTCCCGCGAACTGAGGAATGGCGATACGGTGGAGGTCATCACGGATCCGCGGCAGCGTCCGAACCGCGACTGGCTTGCGTTCGTGAAGACATCAAGGGCTCGCGGCCGCATTCGGCGATGGATCCGCAGGGAGGAGCACGAGTCCGCCCTCAGGCTCGGAAGGGACTTTTTCGAGCGTGAGGCGAGAAGAGCCCGGCGCGAGAAGCCGACCCAGGCGAAGATGAGTGAAGCGGCGAAGACTCTTGGCTACCCCAATTTCGACTACGTCCTCGCTGCGCTCGGACGCGGCGACGTGGGCCCCACAGCGGTCATCCGGGCCCTCTATCCCGACGAGGATCCCCACGAGGTCGTCCAGCGCTCCCCGAGTGCACTTGAGCGCCTCGCCGATCGCATCCGCCGATCGAACCGGGGGGTTCGACTCCAGGGAATGGACAACCTGATGATCCGCTACTCTCAGTGCTGTCAGCCGGTTCCCGGCGACAAAGTGATCGGATACATCACGAGAGGCCGGGGCGTCTCGATCCACTGCGTGGACTGCCCGAATGTTCTGAACCTCTCCAAGGACCGACGCGTCGAGATCGAATGGAGCGCCGAGAAGCGGGATCGATTCTTCGTAAAGCTCTACATGGAGGGAACCGATCGGCGCGGGCTCCTCTCCGATGTGGCCAAGGCGATCACGGACACCGGCACGGATATCGCCCACGCCGACATGCGGGGGTTGGAAAGGGGGATGATCGGCCAGTTCTCCGTGGAGGTCCGAGATCTAGGCCACCTGAACCGGGTCATGAAGTCGATCCGCCGTGTGAGGGGCGTGCTGGAGGTAAGGCGGCGCGAACCCTCCGGGAGTTTGATCTCCGCTAGCAAGGCGCAGGGGGTCCGGCCTCCAGACTGAGCCACCGAGACCTCTCCGGCAGGATCGTGGTCCGTGATCCGCCGCCATACGACGTGAGGCACCACAGACAGCGCATCGATGCCGGCATTCCAGATTCAGGGCCCCTATGAGCCCCGGGGGGATCAGCCCAAGGCGATCGCCGAGCTCGTCGGGGGGCTTGTCCGGGGTGAACGCTACCAGACTCTCCTGGGTGCGACCGGCACGGGGAAGACGTTCACGATCGCACACGTGATCGCCGAGTACGGGCGACCGACTCTGATCACATCGCACAACAAGACGCTCGCGGCTCAACTCTACGGCGAACTCAAGGCGCTCTTTCCGCGCAACGCGGTCGAGTACTTCATCTCCTACTACGACTACTACCAGCCCGAGGCGTACGTCCCGGCCACCGACACCTACATCGAAAAAGACGCCACCATCAACGAGGACATCGAACGTTTGCGTTTGCGCGCGACGTCTTCGCTCATGGAAAGAGAAGACGTCATCGTGGTCGCGTCGGTCTCCTGCATCTATGGCCTGGGGAATCCCTTTGACTACCGGTCTCTAATGCTCCACCTGCACGTCGGCCAGGAGATCGGCCGCAGGGATATCCTGAAAGGCCTGGTCGACACGCAGTATCGTCGGAACGACTACGAGTTCGCGCGGGGCACATTCCGCGTGCGGGGCGACACCGTTGAGATCTTCCCAGCCTACGAGGAACAGGCGGTGCGGGTCGAACTCTGGGGAGACGAGGTGGAGCGGATCACCCGGTTCGATCCGCTCACCGGTGAGACGGTAACCCCCATGGAACGTACGTCCATTTACCCCGCAAGCCACTACGTAACCCGCCGGGAGGTCGTCGAGCGTATGGCACCCCTGATCCTCGAAGAGATGAAGCAGCAGGTGGCGCACTTTGAGACGGAGAGGCGCCTGCTCGAAGCTCAGAGGATTGAGAGCCGCACGAACTTCGACTTGGAGATGATGCTCGAAATCGGGAGTTGCCCTGGCATCGAGAACTACTCCCTCTACACGAGCGGCCGTAAGACCGGAGAACGACCTGCGTGCCTCTTGGACTACTTTCCCGAGGACTTCCTCCTGATCGTCGACGAGTCCCACGCTTCCATTCCGCAGATCCATGGGATGCACCGCGGCGACCGCTCCCGCAAGGAGACGCTGGTGGAACACGGGTTCCGGTTGCCGAGCGCGCTGGACAACCGGCCGCTCACGTTCGCCGAGTGGGACTCGCTCATCCACAAGTCCGTCTTCGTGTCCGCCACTCCCGGAGACTGGGAGCTTCAGCGCTCGGGGGGCGTCGTCGTCGAGCAGATTATTCGGCCCACAGGCCTTGTGGACCCCCACGTCGAGGTGCGCCCCGTCAAGGGGCAGGTCGACGACCTCCTGGCTGAGATCCGGGAGCGGGAGGTCAGGGGCGAAAGGGTCTTGGTGACCACGCTCACAAAGCGGATGGCGGAGGATCTCGCCGAATACCTCCAGTCCGTGGGCGTGCGTGTACGTTACATGCATTCCGAGGTCGACACGATCGAGCGGATGCAGATCCTTAGGGAGCTCCGTCTGGGGAGGATCGACGTGCTGGTCGGGATCAACCTCTTGAGAGAGGGATTGGATCTGCCGGAGGTATCGTTGGTGGCGATCCTCGATGCGGACAAGGAGGGTTTTCTGCGCGACGGCCGCTCGCTCATCCAGACGATCGGACGCGCCGCGCGCAACGTTCGGGGCAAGGCGATTCTCTACGCCGACCGCGTCACGCGCTCTATGCAGACATGCCTCGACGAGACGAACCGTCGCCGCGAGATCCAAATGGCGCACAACGAGACGCACGGCATCACTCCCGCGACGATCCGCAAGAGCGTGCAGCAGATTGAGTTCGTCACCCGTGTGGCGGACGCACGCGAGCGGCCCGTGGTCCGAGCCTCGGCACCGCGACCGTCCTATACCGACGAGGTCAACGCTACTGAGCACATCAAGATCTTGGAGCGGGAGATGGCCGAGGCGGCTGAGGCAATGGACTTTGAGCGGGCGGCGCTCCTAAGGGACCAGATCTTCGACCTCAAGGCCTCAGTGAGATGAACCTCAGCGAGGCGGAGCTAGTGCGATGGGGCGAGGTCATTGGAGGCCGCGCGCACCCTCCGATGTTCGTGTTGCTCCGCGGTCCGCTCGGCGCGGGGAAATCGGTGCTGGCCCGCGCCGTCGCCCGAGGGGCCGGAGTCGTGGGCGCGGTTCCGTCCCCGACCTTCAACCTCATGTTCCGGTATCCGACGTCCCGAGGGCTACAGATCGTCCACTTGGACCTGTACCGGGTTCTAGATCCCGCGGAGCTCTGGGAGCTGGGGTGGCAAGACCTTGGCGCGCCAGATGAATTCGTGCTGGTTGAGTGGCCTGAGCGGGCGGAGGAACTGATGCCTCCCGACCGTTGGGAGATCGAGCTAGCCCCGGTGGACGGAGACGAGGGAAGGCGGAGGGTGAGGGTCAGTCGCGTCGGCCAGCCGCCTCACCTGCCCGGATCGCCGGTGTCGTTGAGCCTATGAGCGACGGAGATGCCGCATCGCCCGGAGGGCTTCTCCTGGCTTTCGACACGTCTACGCCCCTCGGGTCCGTGGCCGTGAGTGCAGGCACGGCCATTCTGGCCCGGCGCTCGCTGAGAAAGCAGGGCGCGCACTCCTCCGATCTGGTTCCGGCTATCCACGGAGTCCTCGAAGAGGGGCGTGTGGGCCTCGACGAGCTCTCCGGCGTGGTCGTCGGGGCGGGTCCCGGCTCCTTCACCGGAGTCCGTGTCGCGGCGGCCACCGCGAAGGGGCTGGCGGGAGCTCTCGACATACCTCTCTGGGCCGTTTCGTCCTTGGAAGCAGGGGCTGCGGCCGTGGGCGCACCTTGCGTTTCGCTCTCTGACGGACCGCGCGTCCAGCTTGCCGCCGACGAGCTCACGTGGCCCCGCTACGTACTCTTCGACGCCCGGGGCGACCGGGTGTACGCGGCGTGCTACCATGCCAAAGACGAGGGACTCCAAGAGCTGGTACCTCCCCACTGCACCACGATCCGGGAGGTGCTCTCCGGGATCCTCCGCCCCCTTACGCTCTTCTGTGGGGACGGCGCCGACCGGCACGCCTACGAGATCCGCAGAGCCGGCTTCACGGTTCTTCCTCCACCGCTGGGCATGCCGACTGCCGGTGGTCTCCTGGCCGTGATGGGCAGTCGGTCCGAGCGAGCTCCCGTCGGCGACGTGGGCCGCTGGACCCCCCAGTATCTGCGCCCGTCCTCAGCGGAGCGCGTCCACGGTGGATCAGCGTGAGTAGGCTTCACGGTGCCTCCCGTCCGACGATGCGGCGCATGAGGGAGCGCGATGTCGCCACTGTAGCCCGCACGGACGCGTCCACCTTCAGCAGCCCCTGGCGAGAAGACACCTTCCGATCGCTGCTCGGGCGGTCGGACGCGGAGCTCTGGGTGGCGGACCTCGGTGGCGAAGTGGCCGGCTATGCCATCCTTTGGCGCATCCTGAAGGACGGGGAGCTAGCCAGTATCGTCGTGCGAGAAGACCTCAGGGGCCAAGGTATCGGGTCGGCCCTTCTTGTATGGATGCTTGGCGTGGCGGAAAGGGCCGGCGTGCGGAATCTGTACCTCGAAGCACGCGAGTCAAACCAGGGAGCCCTCCGGCTCTACCGTGGGTGCGGTTTCGAGAAGGTCGGGGTCCGAAAGCGGCACTACGAGCACCCTCAGGAGGACGCTCTGGTACTCAAGGTCACGCTCGGAGAGGATGGAGCCGGCGAGGGCTGACACGACTGATTCCCCAAAGGGCCTGTGTTCCGGGCCCGGATAGAGATACACTTGGATCGCACGATGAGGTAGGGAACCACACCATCACTTCAACGCGGCCCGTTGACACACGTAGCTGCCCTTCTTCTTTACGTCGGATCTCTGATCCTGTGGTTTCGGTCCCTCTTGACGGGGGGACGGGGCCGGGTGCCCCATATCGCGTTCGGCGTAACCGCCGTAGGAGTCTTGGCGCACGCAGTCGCGCTTGTCGTGTACACAACTAGGTACGGGCAGCTGCCGCTCGTGGGCCTGGCCCCCTCGCTCTCCACGCTGGCTTTCCTGCTGGGAGTCGGCACCGTGGCCACGATCGGCCTCGGCGAGGTGCGAAGGGTGGGGATTGTGATCATGCCCGGCGTCATCGTTCTCGAAGGGGTTGCGATCTACCTCGGCTTCGAGCCCGTGGCCCAGGTCTTGGACTTCCAGGGAGCGTGGTTCGCCTTCCACGTAACTCTCGCCTTCGGCGGGCTCTGCGGGCTGGCCCTCGCGTTCGCTGCCGGTCTCCTCTACCTCGTCCAGCTCCACGAGCTCAACGCCAAGCGACTGGGCCGGCTTTTTCAGTTCACCCCACCGCTTGCGAGGCTGGACCGCTTGGTCCGCTTTGGCCTAGTCACGGGCTTCGCGGTCTTCACCATCGCTTTGGCTCTGGGATGGGCGTGGACCGTAAGCTTCCGGAACTCCCTGGAGCCGGCGAATCCCAAGGTCGTTTGGGCGGTCCTCATCTGGTTCGTCTTCGTGGCGGCCCTTGGAGCGAGAGCGGGGGGCGGCCTCAAGGAGCGTCGGAGCGCCCTCACCACCGCAGTGGGGTTTGTCTTGATCGTCGTGTCCTATCTGACGCTCCGGGTCGCGAGTTCGGACGCGGGGTTCTTCCTATGACCTCGATCGCGGTTGTGGGTGTGAGCCACAAGACGGCTCCGGTCGAGATACGGGAGCGCTTCGCCTTTGCCGAAGGAGAGATCGTGTCGGCCCTAGGGGGCCTCCGGAGCCGATGCGCCATGAAAGAGGCCGTTCTGCTGTCCACGTGCAACCGGACGGAGCTGTACCTCTGTCCCGCCTCGGACGCCGCCGTGGTGGCAGCGGGCGAAGCCTTGCTCTCCGAGAAGGCTGGGGGCCTGGTCGGAGGCACGACCCAGTACCTCTATTGCCGACTCGGGTTGGAATCCGTGCGTCACCTGTTCCGCGTCGTATCGGGTTTGGATTCTCTCGTGCTCGGAGAGGCCGAGATCCAGGGACAGGTGAAGACCGCGTATGAGCTGGCGGCAAGTGTGCCCGCGGAACCTCCCCTGGCAGGACCCGTGCTTCACCGACTCTTTCAGACGGCGTTCGCCGTGGGTGGTCAGGTGCGTTCTCAGACTCCTGTCGGCGAAGGCACTACGAGTGTGGCCTCAGTGGCTGTGGAGCTGGCACGGAAGATCTTCGGAGACCTGAAGGGTCGTCAGGTGATGATCCTGGGCGCGGGGCACACGGCAAGGTTGGTGGGGGAGGCGATGAAGCGAGATCGCATCCCGAGGTTAGTGGTGGCCAATCGGGGGTACGATCAGGCTCGTGATCTTGCCGAGAGGCTGGCCGGAGAGGCGATCCAATTCGACCAGATGCCCGTCGCGCTGGCTCAAGTGGACATTCTGGTGGCGTCGACTGCCGCGCCCCACGCTCTCGTCACCCGCTACGGGTTCCGACGCGCGGTCGGTGGTCAGCGAAGAAAGCCGCTCTTGATTCTCGATCTGGCGATCCCGCGGGACGTCGAGCCCGAGGTCGGGGGAGAGCCGAACGTCTTCCTGTACAACGTCGACGACCTTCGGGAGATCGTCGACGAGACCTTGAGCCAGAGGCAGAACGCGGCCGCGGCTGCTGAGGTGATCGTGGGCGATCATGCCGAAGCCTTCGCCCAATGGCACGATGCTCGCGATCTCGTCCCACTGATCAGGAGCTTGCGGGATCGGTGGAGCGACGTCAGGGAGGGCGAATTGAGCTGGCTCTGGCAGCGCCTGTCCCACCTGTCCGAGGAAGATCGGGGGATGGTGGAGGCGTTCTCGAAGCGTCTGCTCAATAAGCTCCTGCACCAGCCCACGACTCGGCTCAAGGAGGGCGTTGCAGATGGCCGCGGAGCGGAATACATCGCGGCGTTGCGGTTCCTCCACGGCATCGACCACACCTCTTCCCCGGTCGGTGTCGACGGACACCCGGGGCCGCTTGGACCGGAACTTGCCGACGAATCGCGGAGGAGGAGTACGGATGAGTGAGTCGGTGAGGAAAGTCCTTGTGACGGGAGGTGCGGGCTTCATAGGTAGCCACGTGGCCGATGCCTACGTCGCTCGCGGAGACCGGGTTTGGGTGGTCGACGACCTCTCGAGCGGCCGGCGCGAGCACGTGAACTCTGCGGTCGAGTTCATCAACATGGACATCGCCGATCCCGCCCTTCGGGATCTCTTCCGGGATGTGCGTTTCGACCTCGTGAGCCAACATGCGGCGCAGAGCGACGTTCGAGTGTCCGTGTCGGATCCGGGCAAGGACGCTGGGGTCAACGTACTTGGCCTCCTCAACGTCCTCGAGGGAGCACGGGAAGTGCGCACGAGGAGGGTCGTCTACGTGTCTAGCGGGGGCGTCATCTACGGTGAGCCTCAAGTGATTCCGACGCCCGAGTCTGCTCCGAAACTTCCCCTATCGCCCTATGGGGTCACGAAGCTAGCGGCGGAGCATTACCTCCACTACTACCGCACCGTACACGGCCTGGAATACGTGTCGTTGCGATACGGCAACGTCTATGGGCCACGCCAGGATCCGCATGGAGAGGCGGGTGTAGTAGCGATTCTCTGCAACCGGCTTCAGTCCGGCGAGGAGCTGGTCATCTTCGGCGATGGAGAGCAGACCCGCGACTACATCTACGTAAGGGACGTGGTCAGCGCCAATCTCAGAGCTTCGGACATGGCGCTGAGTCCGGAGCCCGATCTCGACGCGGTTGCGTTCAACGTCGGAACCGGGACGGGCACGAGCGTAAACCGGCTCGCCGACTTGCTCGAGAACATCGCCGGCGATCATCCCGGCCGCATTTATCGTGCGGAACGTCCGGGAGAACTGCGCCACAACACCCTGGACGTATCGCGTTTCGGCGAGCGCGGGTGGGCGCCACGCAATGCGCTCAGAGACGGTTTGCGAGAGACTTTCAATTTCATCAAGAACCAGAGACAGGGAGCTGAGATGGGGCTGTCCGGCTGATGGGGTTATTCCTGCTCCCGGCCCAGGTGGGTCCGACCAACGCATGGGACATGGTGTTCGGCGGAACGCTTGCGACCCGGTTCGTGCTGCTGGTGCTCGCTGTTGCCTCGGCGGCTTCGTGGGCGCTCATCTTCTGGAAGGCGAGACAGTTCAGGACCGTCCGTAACCAGGGGAACCGGTTCCTCCAGCAGATCGAGCGGGCCTCCGGGCTGGAAGAAGCGTACAGGGCCGTCATCACCCTCCCCGATTCGCCGTACTGCCGGGTGTTCCGCCAGGGGGTGAACTTCTTCAGCGAGCTGAGGCCCGGGACTCTCGGCGACAGCGCGCCCTTGGGGAACGGGCTCTCGGCGACTCAGCTCCAAGCCCTGAAGCTCGTCCTCGAAAAAGAGGAGGCCGAAGAGAGGGACGAGCTTGCTCGGGGCCTCACGTGGCTTGCCGTCATGGGCTCCGTGTCGCCCCTTATGGGGCTCATGGGGACTGTGATCGGTATCGCCAACACATTCCTCGGAATCACCGCCACGGGATCGACAAACATCGCCGCCGTGGCGCCCGGTGTCGCCGAGGCGCTCGTGACCACGGTTGCAGGACTGGCGGTGGCGATTCCGGCCGTGATCGCCTACAACCACTTTGTTGCGAGGCTGAACTTGGTAAGCGGCGAGCTGGAAGGCTTCTCAAGCGAGTTCATCGGAAGCCTGGCCCGGGAGGGTCGAGTCTGATGAGTGCGGGCGGAAGGTAGGCGGCTCGATGCGCTCGCGCGCCGGTCGCGACTTGGAGCTCATGGCGAACATCAATGTCACGAGCCTTGTTGACGTGGCCTTCGTGCTTCTCATCATCTTTATCATCACGGCTCCGATCCTCCAAGGGGGGATAGAAGTGGCGGTACCCGAGACCGAGGTCGAGGCACTGTCGGCACAGGAGAATACGCTTGTCGTGTCGGTGGACCGACAGGGTACGGTGTATCTCGCGGAGACACCGGTGAGCCGATCCGACTTCGCCCAATCCTTCAGCCAGCTCGCTTCGGGTGGCCGGATCGAGAAGGTTTGGATCCAGGCGGACTCGCTGGCCGCATGGGGGATCGGCGTAGACATCATGGGCGTCGTCAAGGACAGCGGGCTGCCATTCGCCGTCGTCGCCCACCAACGTCCCCGCAGATGACGCGCTCCATCGCCGCGCCGAGGAGACGTCGGCACGAAAGGGTCGGCAAGGGTCCCCTGCTGGGGTCGGCCCTTGTCCACACCGTCGCTGTCCTTCTCGCGTGGTGGGCCTCCGCGCTCAATGCAGAGATTCCGGAGTTCGTCGTATACGAGATCGAGCTGGTGTCGCCTCCACCGGCGGTGCTCGGCGACGCGACGCCGCCGCCGCCCGAACCTCTGGTGATCGAGACTCCGATTGAACCGGTCCCGGAGCCGCAGGAAGAGACGCCACAACCACTCATTGAGGACGAGATCCCCGCTGAACAAGAGCCACGGCCTGAAGAAGCCACCACCCCGCCGGATTCCGAGATCGATCCGGTGGTGGCGTCGGGACCGGATCCTGACCCTGAGGTGGACACGCCGGGTGAGGACTTGAGCGTCCGCATGGAGGGGGTCCGGCGGGATTACCCGGAGTACTACAACAACATCATCCGGCAGATGCAGCGTTGCTTCCGATGGAGGGGATCGGAAGACCTCAGAGCGACGATCTACTTCATGATCAATCGCGACGGGACGGTCTCGGGCATCGACATTTTGGAGTCCTCGAACCACACGCTGTTCGACATCGAAGCGATGGGGGCCGCCGAATGTGCGGGAAGCCGAGGACGTCTCGGGCCACTCCCCGCAGACGTCCCCTTCGACCAGCTGCCCATTGTCTTCAGATTCGATCCCAAGAGCCGGAACATTGGCGGAAGTCGGCGATAGGAATCGATCGGGCAGAAGGAGCTGAGGCCATGAGCCCTACAACGCATTCTCCGGCCCAATGCCGCAAGTCCACGGACGGGCGGGAGCGCGGGCAGCCGAAGCGACCCTCGAAGCGGGCAGCCCGGGCCGAGGCGGCAGTAGGTGGAGGAGGCGTGGAATCGCTGGTCGCCGTCGCCCTCTTCGCGACGCTTCTCATCGTCAAACCCGCGGCCGGCCAGGCCCCCGATTCCATACCGGGCGTCACGCTTGGCCTCCTGTACGAGACGGCGTATCAGCCGGCGCTGGCGATCCAGCCGTTTACGGGCCGCTTAGGAGGCGAAGCCTCGGCTTCCCACGTGGGAGCGATCATCGCTCGGGACCTCCGCTACAGTGACCGGTTCGAGATCATGGACTCGCTCCCGGAAGCCCTCGTGGGAGGCGAGATCGACTACAGGCTCTGGGATCAGCTCGGAGCGGTCTGGCTGCTTTCAGGGGTACTCGAGGGAGCCGGAGAGGGGTTCACGCTCATCCTCGAATTGCACGACGTCGTATACGCCGAGATCCGTCAGCGTAGGCGCTTTCCGATTCCGTCCGACACCTCCGACGACTTCCGCATGAGCGTGCACGTGGTATCGGACGCGATCGTGGAGTGGATCTTCGACGAGCCCGGCATGGCTGCCAGCCGCATCGCCTTTTCGCGTAGAACCGGAAGCGGCAACCAAGAGATCTATCTGATCGATTCCGACGGAGAGAACTTCCGTCAGTTGACCGAGTACGGCGACCTTACCATGACCCCTACTTGGTCTCCGGACGGCGAGCGTATCGCATACATCTCCTACAAGGATATCGGCATGCCTCGAGTCTACGAACTCGAGTTGGAGACGGGCGTTGAGAGTATCCTCGAGCCCAACCGTGAGGGTGACCATATCACGCCAGCCTACCTGCCAAACGGCCGCGAGCTGGCGTTCTCCGTAACGGGTGGATACCGGAGCGGGATCTTCCGTTATGACGTGGAGCGTGACTGCTGCCTTACACATGTGAGCGGGGGGCGATGGGACGATCTTTCGCCCACGTTCTCACCGGACGGGGCCTGGATGGCCTTCAACTCGAATCGGTTGGGGACCGCGCATCCCCAGATCTACGTCATGCCGACGTCGGGGGGCGAGGCCGGTCTCATCTCACCCTACGTCTATGGACAGGAGGGGTATTACACCTCGCCCGAGTGGGCTCCCACGGGGAACTATGTCGCCTTCCACGGCCGCGTGGGTCGGCGGGGCTCCTATCAGATTCTGGTGGCTGAAGTATCGGACCAGGGGCGCCGCCTTCGGCAGCTCACCTGGGAGGGAAACAACGAGGACCCGAGCTGGGCTCCGGACGGACGGCATCTGGTGTTCATCGGTCGACGCGACTGGGGAACGGGCTTGATGGTGGTTGACACTTCGACGGGCAATTACCGCATGCTCCTGCGCGGCTTCGACGTTAGGGTGCCGGCCTGGTCCCCTGCGTTGGGACCGGGGAGCCCCGGGTCATTGCGCGGACGCTCGTAATTGGGTATATGCCTAGGGCCGCTTTGGTCTCTCTCTGGGGGGCGAAACGCGTGTCAATGCAGGTGCTTAAGTGGGGCTCGCCAAGGTGTGCGGACCCCTCAACACAAACTCCTACGACAGGAGCGGGGATGAGGATCAAAGACTTGCTCGTGCCGGGCCTGGCAGCCGCACTCGTAGTCGGAGCGTGTTCCAGAGACCCGGTCCCGCCGCCGGCTCCCACGGGTCCGACCGCAGAGGAGCTCGCTCAGCGTCGAGCGGATTCCATCGCTGCGGCGGAGGCGGCCGAAGAGGAGCGTCGGAGGGCGGAGGAGGAAGCCGCCGCCCGGGAGCGCGCCAGGCTCGAGCGTGAGCGTCAGCAGGCGCAGTCGACGCTCGAAGAGATGGTGAACTTCGACTACGACATGTCGAACATCAGGCCCGATGCGGAACAGATCCTCCGGAGGAAGATTCCCATTCTCCAGAACAGCCCGACGGTACAGATCCGCATGGAGGGACACGCCGACGAGAGGGGCTCGACTGAGTATAACCTGGCCCTCGGAAGTCGGCGCGCCGAAAGCGTCCGACAATTCTTGGTTGGTTTCGGGCTCTCCGAGGACCGGTTCATGGTGACTTCGTTCGGCGAAGACCGTCCGTTGGTCAACCGGAGCGACGAGGACGCGTGGGCGCAGAACCGTCGCGTAGAGTTCGTCATTACGGGTGGCGAGATCGTGGTCAGCGAGGACGGCCAGGATCGCCCGTAGCCGACCACCGGGCACAGGCTACATGAGCGCCACCCCTCCCTTCGGCTCGTCCGCAGTGCTCCGCTGCGGGCGCGGTCGCCGAGGAGGGGTGGTTTCGTTGCCGATTCTCATGGTCCTGACCTCCGCGTGTGCCACCAAGGGCGACATCCGCGGCTTGCAAGAGACCGTTCAGGCCGAGGCCCAGGAGCAGGAGCAGGGATTCCGGCACATTGCGGCCGAGATTCAGGCGCTCCGAGATTCGGTGGAGGGCCAGGCCGGGAGGGTTGCAGACACCTCGGGCGGGATCGCACGCGAACTCCGGGACTTGCAGGATCAACTCTCCCGCTTGATGGCGCTGACGGGCGAGATCCAGCGTGAGGTGGCGTTCCTCTCCACCCGTATCGACGCCCAGCAGGCTGGCGTGGCCCGCACCCCTCGGGGCGGCGACGCAGATTCGTTGTACGTGCTGACACCGGATGTCGCCGGAGCGGACCCCGCTGCAGCGCAAGACACCTACGAGGCGGCGATGGCGCAGCTAAGCCGGGGCTCACTGGCCACGGCCGAGAGGGCCTTCGAGACCTTCCTCGTGGACTACCCAGACCATCGCCTCGCGCCCTCGGCTCAGTTTTTCCTCGGTGATGTCTTCGAGCAGCAGGGCCGGCTGGATGAGGCGACCGAGGCCTTCCTTCGCATTCCCCAACTCTACCCCGCCGATGACCGCGTCCCCCAGGCGCTCTACCGCACCGGCGCCATCTACGCGCTCCAGGAGAACCTGGAGGAGGCGGCTCGATACCTGGAAACGGTGGTCAACACCTACCCCGACAGCGGGGCGGCGGACCTGGCTGGGGAACTGCTTCAGGAAATCCGCTAGCTGCGGCGTGGGGGAGGGTCGCTGGTGCGCTGCCCCGAGTGCGACGCAACCGAAAACAGGGTCGTGGACACGCGCGACAGCCGCAGGGGACGCGCGGTACGCCGCCGGCGGGAATGTGGGGTGTGTCGGGCGCGCTTTACGACGTACGAGCATGTGGAGGACCGTCCTCTACTGGTCTTGAAGCGGGACGGCCGAACCGAGGAGTTCCGCCGGGCGAAGTTGCTTCGCAGTCTCGTGATCGCCTGCGCGAAACGACCGGTGACTCAGACGGAGATCGATGGCCTCGTCGACGACATCGGGGATGTCCTGACCCGCCGCCCCACGTCGGAAGTCCCCGCGTTGCTCATCGGAGAAATGGTCATGGAGCGCCTCGCGCCTCTCGACCGCGTTGCCTACGTGAGATTCGCCTCTGTGTACCGGAACTTCCAGGACATCGGCGAGTTCCAAGAGGTCGTCCACGACTTGAACGCGCGGGAGGCGCGCAGGGTCCGGAGGCGACATCAGGAAGAGCTCCCGCTTTGACCCCGTATTGGATCGCTTTCCGGCGTAAGCGCGCGCGAAATGTTCGACCGAATTCGAAATCCACGGGGCGAAATGCCCTTCCTCGATCACCTGGAAGAACTCCGGTGGCGCATCCTCTGGAGCCTCGTGGCGATCGTGCTGGGGAGCATCGCGGGGTTCGTCTTGGTGCTCCGGTTCGGCGTCCTCGAGATCCTGCTGGCACCCCTAGAGGAGGTGATGGGGGTAGGTGAGAAGCTCAACTTCTTCTCTCCCACCGAGCCCTTCTTCCTAGTCCTGAAGATCGGGGTCCTGGTGGGGATCATCCTGGTCTCCCCCATCATCGTTTACCACGTCTGGGCGTTCCTGTCCCCGGCCCTTGAGCGGCACGAGAAGAGAGCCATCATCCCGTCGCTCTATCTGGGTCTGGTCCTCTTTGCGGCCGGCGTGCTCCTGTCTTACCTGATCGCGCTCCCGGTGACGCTCCGGTTCCTCCTCTTCTTCGGCGACGAGTACTGGGACCCGATTCTTCAAGCCGGCCCTTACCTGGGCTTCGTGACCAAGCTTCTGTTGGCCTTTGGCATACTCTTCGAGTTGCCTGTGGTAGTGATGATCTTCTCGGCCCTGGGGCTGGTGACGCCCTCGTTCCTGAGGACCAAGCGGCGCCATGCCATCGTCGTGATCACGGTTCTGGCTAGCTTCCTCAGCCCCGGAGACGTCGTCACCGTGACGATGCTCATGATGGTTCCTCTCGTGCTGCTTTATGAGTTCAGCATCCTGCTCTCCGTCCTCATCTACCGTCGCCGAGAGGGGCAACAGATCGGCGGTCAACCGCCCGAGGGAGTTGTCGAGGCCAAGTGATGCTTGGGGCACAGCCTGCGGGTCGGCTCGCTTGCTGGGTCATCGTATCTTGGACATTCGCTGCGGGCCTGCTGATTGCCGCCCCGACCTCCGGACAGGTGGTCGGGGAAGAAGAGGTCGACTCGACCCGCTTGCGGATCCTCGAACGACTTGTCGTTCTCGCGAAGCCTCCGGGAGTGGACTCGGCGCTGTTCCGGGATTCACTCGGAGACAGGCAGCCTTCCTCGCCCCGACCCCCGACCGCGGAGGACGACTTCATGGAGGTCCTCCTCGCGCTCCCGGGCTACAGCGCGGTCCACTATAGCGGGGAGCAGGCTCGCTTCGAAGCCACCGACGAGCACCGCCTGGTTCTCATCGGCGCCGACGGATCGCCGGCGCAGCTCGATCGTGAGCGAGAGTCGATCACGGCCACTGACACCATCACAATGGCGGACTCGCTGGTGTGGACAGCGGGCGAGACGGTGACGGAGCGGCCGGGGGAGGAGCCGGTTCGGAGTTCGAACATCATCTATGATCTAAGGGAGGGCCGGGGATCGGCCTTCGAGGCTGAGACGAGGCTGACCGAGGGTGCGACATGGATCATGCACGGAGACCTGCCGTCGATCCTCCCGGACACGGTCTTCGGCCACCATATCAACTTTACCTCATGCGAGGAGGAGAGGCCGCACTATCACTTCGCTGCACGCGAGCTCAAGGCGATCGGCGGCAGCTGGCTCGTGGCCCGCAACGTTACGCTCAACTTCGCTGACGTACCGGTGCTGTGGCTTCCCTTTATCTTCCAGAGCACGGAGACGGGCCGACGCAGCGGAGTCCTGCCTCCGCGCTTCGGTCTGAGTGACGTAGTGCGAACGTCGAGAGGCCAGTCCCGGAGGCTTTCGAACGTCGGGTTCTTCTGGGCCATCAGCGACTACGCGGACGCTACAGTGGCTATGGACTGGTGGAGCGACCACTTCACCTCTTTGACGGGAGGGTTTCGGTACAGGGTCACCCGCAGATTCCTGGACGGACGCGCGAACGTGCGTCGCTTCTGGAGATCGAACGGCGGGAGAGAGTTCACGTTCGATACGGGACACAACTGGCAGATGGACGAGCGAACCTCGTTCCGTGCGTCGGCGAGGTGGGCGTCAAGCGCCCAGTTTGTGCGGGAGAACTCCTTCGATCCTAGGGAGGTCACCCAGTCGATTAACTCCGACGGCGGTTTGAACCGACGCTTCGACTGGGGAACGCTCTCGGTGAGTGCGAACCGCCGGCAGTTCTTGAGTGACGACCGCGTGGAGATGACGCTTCCCACAGCCAACCTATCCCTAAAGACTCTCACGCTCTTTCCGGCTCCTGAGAGCAGAGCTCGGTTCTACAACAACCTCACTTGGTCGGGAAGCGCTCGGTACAGCCGGAGCGTCACTGATCGGCCAGAGCAGACGGAGTCCTTTTCGGAGCGGCTGGCCGACGCCACGAGGACGGCGGGGAGCGTGAGCAGCTCGTTCAACCTCGGGGGGCTTTCGTGGGCTCAGAGCCTATCCTTCATGGGTTCGAGCGTGCTGGACGTGCCGGCCCTGGTAGCGTTCCCGTCCGACACGCTGTCGCCGCTTCCAACTGGCTTTGTCGACAAGAGCACGGCCGACGTCACATGGAACACGTCGTTCGGCTATCAGCAGCGCCTTATCGGCACCACGACGCTGACGCCGGACCTGAGCCTCTCGGGAGCCTTGAAGCGCTCCGATGACATTTCGGAGGCGTCGAGCTTCGTCTCCGGCCCCACCCGAATCTCCTTGGGGGCGCGGCTGAAGAGCGACATCTACGGCTTCTACGGGGGTATCGCCGGATTCGAAGCCATCCGCCACAAGATGTCCCCGTCGTTTTCCTATTCCTATGCACCCGGCGTCCTGCCGTCCGAACTCCAGGAGACGGTGTTCGGAGCACGGGAATCCAAAGCCCGGAAGCAGCTCAGCATCGGATTCAACCAGACGTTCGAGGCGAAGCTCCCCGAAGATGAGGAAGAGGAGCCAGTCGAGGAGGAGTTCGAGGAGTTCGAGGAGTTCGAGGAGTTCGACTTCGCGGAGGATCCATTCCTCGCCGACTCCCTCGCGCAGGCTCGGGCCGACTCCCTTGCCGCCGAGGCGGAGGCCACGGCGCTTCGTCAAGCGGAGCGCGAGGCCGAAGGTGGACCCACCAGGCTCCCGGCTGCGCGGATCGTCAATCTGCTGGGTATCCGGACCAGCGTGGTCAACTACGATTTCGTTCGAGCTTCCGACGAGGACGACTTCCTCGCAGGGTTCACCACCACCCGGCTCCAGAACCAGATCAGCTCCGACTTCTTGCGTGGCATGACGGTGTCGGTCGAGCACGACCTGTTCGAACGGGACGACGACGGCAAGCGAAGCTTCGATCCGGTGCTGTCGCAACTCAATTTCTCTTTTGCCATGAGCAATACGTCGGGAGTGCTCTTGGCCCTCGGCCGACTGTTGAAGGGTGGTGGGGAAGAGGAGGAGCAGGCCCCGGAGGAAACCGACACGATTCCGGTTCTTGGGGACGATCCCGCGGATCTCGATCCACTCCTCGGCACGCTTGGCGACCTGAGCGTGCTGAGCGACGAGGCAGCCATTGTGCCCGGCTCCAGCTCCCCCATCGATCGGGGGCCGCGCAGTCGCGGGGCTGCGGGCACCTGGTCGGCCAACGTAAACTACTCCTTGCGCCGGAACCGCGACGAGACGCTGCCGGCTAGCCAGCTCGTTCAGATCGGCTTACGCCTCCGACCAACCGAGAAATGGAGCCTTACGTGGGGCACGTCGTACGATATCGACACGACGAGCTTCACGGATCACCGTATCCGCCTCACGCGCGACCTGCACCGTTGGGAGGCCAACTTTGATTTCATGCAGACCGCCACGGGGAACTGGACCTTCCGGTTTCAGGTGTCCCTCACCGACAACCGCGACCTGAAGTTCGACTACAACCAGCGCAACCAGGAGCTGGACAACCGCTTCTAGGCCCGATGGCGGGTGTAGGGCGGGGCCCAAGGACGGCCGCGCACCGACAAGGGGCTCCTTACTCGTGCCTGGCGGCGCTGCCCTCGCTCCCGTTCTGAGGACGGTCGGAAGTCCGGGAGCCGGGATTCCAGGATTGGACCTGCGACGTCTGGCCCCCGCGTTGCCGAGCCGGAGGTGGAGGGCCGGACTGGCTCCGGGCTCGGCCCAGCTCTCTACGGACCCTCGCGGAAGCATTCTCCCATTCTCCCTGCGAGCCTCTGCCCATACGCCCCCTGGGCGGGCTGTGTGGCTCGCGAAGTCCAGGGTCAGGATGGGTAGGTGCTCCGCGCCGCCGGGCTAGCGGGACGACCACGTGCTTCCGGACCCGAAGCTCACCCGGAGCGTCTGCCCTTGCGGGCGGTTGGTCGGTCTCTCGCACCCATACCCTTGTGCTTCGAGCTGTTGAAGGCAGATTAGTGCTCCATCCCAACGCCCGCCTAGACGTGGCTGAGTCGTGTCGACCCTCCGGATTTGGAGAAGGCTCCTGCAACGAGTTGCGAGCGGAGTGCGCGGGGTGCAGCGTCGTGCGAGGGGCGGCGTTGGCATGACGGCGAGTCGCGGCGGGGCTGCGACGTGAGGGGACAGACCACCCAATGAGACCGCTCAGGCATCACGTTGCGACGCCCCAGACTCTCGACCCTCCTTCTCCGGCCGGCTCCCGACCCTCCGCCTCTACAAACCCCTCTGCGGCCCGAACGGTGGCAACGTCGGACTTGGCCCTGTGCTGATGGAGGTCGGCCTGAGTTCGCTCGTGAGTGAGGCTCCTCCGGGCCTTTCCGCCGTGCAGTCCCTTGTAGGGGAGCGCCTCGAAGCCGTACAGGACGAGCTGAGGCGAATCGTCGTTTCCGACTTCGACGTGGTCGAAGAGGTCAACGGATACCTCCTGCTTATGAAGGGGAAGCTCTTCCGACCCACACTGCTGCTGCTGGCTAACCAGGTCGGGGAGAAGCCCTCCGGAGATGCGGTAACGGTCGGGGCCGTGGTCGAGTTGGTCCACTTGGCCACACTAGTCCACGACGACGCGGTGGATCACAGCGTCCTTCGACGCGGTCTTCCGACAGTCAACACGCTGTGGACCCACCAGATCGCCATTATCATGGGCGATTATCTGTACAGCCTCTCGATCGGCGAACTGACGAGACTGGGGAAGTTCGACTCGTTGGCTGTCCTGGCCGCTGCCACCAATGAAATGAGCGTCGGGGAGATGCGGCAGCTGACGTCCTACGACGCCCTCGAGTTCACAGAGGAGGACTACTACCGGCTCATCGCGGCAAAGACGGCTTCGCTCATGTCGGCTGCGTGCGAGATGGGTGCGCTGGATGGAGTCCGGGAATACCGGCGGGCGCTTGCGCTCTTTGGGCACAATCTCGGAATGGCGTTCCAAATCGCCGATGACCTCCTCGACTACACGGGCTCGGAGGCGGTGACGGGAAAGCCGTCCGGCCACGATTTGAGGGAACGCAAGGTCACCTTGCCGCTGGTGGGAGCTTTGCCCCATGTGTCGGCTGCTGAGATGGCCGAAATACGCGACTTCTTCACCCGGGTCGACGCGTCCGACGAGGAGATCCAGCGCGTCGTCGGGATCGTGCAAGACCGCGGCGGCATCCACTACGCCAGGGACCAGGCAAACCTCTACGCCGACCGCGCTGTCGAGGTTCTCCTCGACCTTCCCCAGGATCCCGCCGTCGAAGCACTGCAGAGTGCCGTGGCCTATGCGGTTGGCCGGGATCGGTGATATCGGCCCGGACTCCGGGCCTTCGGCGCCCGAGGAGCATGGGAACCCGACACGTGGATGGACCGTATGCTAGTTGATACGTATCGGCGGAGCGCCAAGAGAGTGGCCCTCACCGGGGCCCTCGGGCTTCTGCTCGGTGGGCTGGCTACCAAGCTGTGCGAGCTGTTTCTTCCCGAGAGCGCAGCCAGATCGTTTCTCACCACTGCGGTGGAAGCGTCCGTCGGGCCGATGTCCGTCGACTTGGTCGCTCTTGCGCTCACGATTGGGCCGCTGACATTCAGCTTGAACGTGCTGACGCTCGTTGGAATCTCGATCGTTGCCTTTATTGTCCGATCCTGGATCTGAGGCGGGGAGCGGGAAGACGCGTGACTGGAGGTTGAAACTATGGGACTCGGCGGACTCGGCATGTGGGAGATGCTGCTCATCTTTCTGGTCGTCCTCCTCCTCTTCGGTGCCAAGCGGCTTCCGGAGATTGGATCATCGCTGGGGAAGGGCATCCGGGAGTTCAAGGGCTCGATTCGAGAAATCGAACGGGAAGTCCAGGCTCCCCTGCGAGCGAAGGAGTCGGTGCCGTCCTCGACTTCGCAGGAGGGCAATGGAGAGGGGGAGCCTCGAAAGCTGACGACGTCAGGCGCGGATCAGCGCGAGAGCTCTGGGTCTTCCGCTACGGACCAATAGGGGAGCCGGTACGCCTGGCGGTTCCAAGACCGTGGGGCTCCGGACCGGCCTTCAGCGAACCCGATCCGGAAGCGATCGAAACTCCGGACGCCTGGGTCGGTCTTGATCATCCGGTCGCGGTCGGCAGCCGCGGGATCTTAGAACGCCAGAGGAATCTGCGGCGCCTGATCGGCGGGATCGACGTTCAGGACCTCGTCCCGCCGGTCCACGATGCGGGCCACGGCCCTAAGTCCCCGGAGCCAGTCCTGTAGGCGGGTCTGCTGTACACCCGCCACGAGCTGCGCGCGCCGGGCCTCCTTCTCCTCCTCAAAGAGTGTAGTGTCGGCGGCGATGTAGTCGACGAGCTCGATAATAAAGGCATTGCCGTTCCCGGCCACGACATCGCTGACCTGCCCCTGATAGAGGCCGAATCCGGCTCCGACGGGAGCATTCAGCCGGCCGAGGCCCGGAACAAAGTCCACGCGCGCGAACGGGCTGGCGTCGTCGATGTCGAGGCTCCGGCTGTCGGCGACCTCGTCCAACACGGCGCCACTCCGGATCTCGGCCACGACCTCTTCCCCTTCCGCCTTGACCGCTTCGAGCTTCTTGAGGGCCCGCAGCTCCTGCTCGATGGACGCTCGAGCATCTTCCAAGGCGATAAAGCCGGCCTCCCGCGTTTCGACGAGCTCAAGCATGTAGAACGCCTGTCTGGTCTCGAAGACGGGGCTCACGTCATCGGCCAGAGCTTCCTCGAAGGCCCAGTCCGAGCCCTCACCCACCTGACCCACGCCGGCGATGAAGGCAAAATCCCGGCTGAGCGTGGCGTTATCGACCTGGAGCCCCAGGATATCGGCTGCCTCGGCCACGGACCTGGACTCGCCCAGTCCTTCGAGCGAGTCCGCCAACGTCAGGAGCTCCAGTTCGGACTCGTCAGTGCGCTCAAAGGCGACCAAGATATGGCGAGCCTGCACACTGTCGGCCGCCTTGTCCTGTATCTCAAGGATGTGGTAGCCGAACGAAGTCCGTAGCGGTTCGGTGATCTCCCCCGGGGTGGCGGCGAAGGCGGCCTCGGACAATTCCGGGACCACCCGTCCCTCGCTGAACCATCCGAGATCGCCTGATCCGGGTGACACCCGGGGCCGCGCCAGGATCTCGTCGAAATCCACTCCATTGTTGATCTCTTGACGGATCTCCGCCGCGGCTGCGGCTGCGGCTGCGGTATCGGAGGCGGTCGGCGTCTTGTCCAGGAGTACCACCCGGACCGAGGCCTGAGCCGGAACCGCAAAGTCATCTCGGTGCTCGCCGTAGTAGTCTTCTACCTCGTCCGGTGAGACAAATACGAGCGAGTCCGCGACGCGCTGGGAAGGGTTGAGGGCGATGTAGCGTATCGCGATTTGTTCGTTCCGATCCCGGAAGTCCTGCCAGAGCTCGGCGTCCGTGACGTAAACGTCGGAGGACAGCTGCCTCAGGAGCTTGCTCCGCGGGATGACCTCCCGGTAGTAGGCCTCCAGCTGGAGCAGGAGCTGATCATCCACCGTAGGCGAGGAGATGAAGGCCTGGTACTTTTGGATGTCGAAGGCCCCGTCGGTCTGGAACGCAGGGCTCGCAGTGAGTTCGGGAGGCGGGCTGAAGCGAGCAGCGTCGCGAATCTCTTCGTCCGTGACCGCAATCCCTCGTCTCGCCAACTCCTGTCCGATCAGGGCCTGATTCACGACCTCGTCCCAGGCGAGATCCTCGATATCGCTGATCTGCTGGCTTGTGACCGGATCCTCCTGCGAGTTCTGGATCTGATCGAAGAGGCGGCTGTAGGTAAAGTTGTACTCGTCGTAACTTACGGGCTCACCGTTCACGCTGCCGATCTCGCCGACGGACAGCCCGCTTCTCCCCGTGATGTCCATGCCCCACTCGAACACCATGAGACCCACGAAGGCCAATGCCGTGATCAACATGATCCACTTCGTGTTCTCCCTCATCTGACGCATCATGGCCCGGCCACTCCTCGGCGCGTGCGGCGGCTCAGAGAACCTGATCCTTCTCGGTACCTCTTGGGGAACCCTGAAGAGTAACGGTACCGTAGAGGGCCCTCAAGCTCCTTCGTTGACACCTATTTTGCAACATCGGTATCTTCTCTTCCAACGGGTCGCCTGCGGACCCGGCCCCCTTCTTTCCTCGGTTGTTTGAGGTCCGATGGGGGGATACCTCGAACCGGACAATCCGTGCCCGAACCCCTCCATCAGCAGATCGACCGCCTTCGTGAACTCCATCTCTCCCGGATGGATCCGACCGGTCGCGCTTTCGTGCCGCTGGCGGACACACACCGCCGGTTGGGAGAGCTAGACCGGGCACTTGAGGTGCTTCAGCAAGGCCTCGCGGTGCACCCTAACTTCGCCTCTGCCCACGTGGTGACTGGCTGGCTCTACCGGGATCGACGGGAGCACGCACACGCGCTCCGTGCGTTCGAGCGGGTTCTCGAGCTCGACGCGGAAAACCGAGTGGCTCTGCGCTCCCTTGCCGAACTCGTAACGGATGTTGAACGGCGAGCCGGGTACCTGGAACGACTGCTTGAGCTCGATCCCGACGACCTGGAGGTGGCCGCCCTCAGAGACCACCTTGCGGCCGAGGTGGCGGCGCGTTCTGCGCGTGGAGGTGCCGCTGAGGCGCCGGCTCGGTCGCGACCTGCGGTGACCGAGGAGAAGCGGACCGCCGAGCTTGCGTCAGCCGAGATCGGCGAAGGGGTCGTGTCCGAGATGCCGCCCCCGCTGGTTTCGATCGCAGAGCTGGCCCCCGGCGCTCGGGAGCAGCTGGACGATCTGGTCGACGTCGCGAGCGCCGAGCCTCAGGCCGGGGGAGAGCCTGTGCCCATAGGGCAGCTTGCCCCCCCCAAACTCGACGAGACCCGCGGCGGGGCTCATGTCGCTGGGCCGGGCGACGCGATCTGTACGCAGACTCTGGGGGAGCTGTACGCCGAGCAGGGCGCCGTAGCCAGGGCGATCGACATCTACCGAAGACTGCTGATCGAAGATCCGGACAACGCGGTCTACCTGCGCCGGATGGCCGAGTTATCTCGCGGTATGGATCATCGTCCAACCTCTGCCGGGGGGCGGCCCGTGGCCAATGCGATGCCTGTCCCGGACCGGCGGCCTGTGGTGCCCGTCGAATCCCTCGCCCCCGATCCGGTGCTCGGGACCGGGGAGGCGAGGGACGCTTCGCCCCCGCACCCGCCCCCCGCTCTCCACGACGACCCTCGTCAACCGGGAGGTCTAGTGACGGAACACGGAGGTGCTGCCCAGGACGACCGCCCCGCGGTCGCGCCGATCGAATCGCTTGCCCCGGACGGATCGACCCAGGAAGACGTCGACGCCCCGTCCCGCCGGCGAAACACGCTTTAGAAGGCTTCTGAGCGCCGTGCACATCGCCGTCATCCACGGACCCAACCTCCGCCTCCTTGGACGGAGGGAGCCCGAGGTTTATGGCGCGGACACGCTGGACGACATCAATGCCGCCTTGCGCTCGCTCGGTGGGCAGTTAGGGGTCGAGATCGAGGCCTTTCAGTCCAACTCCGAAGGTGAGATTCTCGACTATATTGAAGAGGCCAGCGGGCGCGTCAGCGGCTTCCTCGTAAATCCGGGGGCCCTTACTCATACGAGCGTAGCGTTGCGAGACGGCCTCGTCGGAGTAGGATTGCCGTTTGTGGAGGTTCACATCTCGAATACTGCTGCCCGTGAGCGGTTCCGCCGGGATTCCTTCCTAGCGCCCGTGGCCCTCGGCTCGGTCCTCGGTTTTGGATCTCGAAGCTATCTTCTGGGACTCAGGGGTTTAGTGGCCCATGTCACCGACCGGTAGGCAGGGGCGTCCTTCAGCCATCGACGAGGCACATGGCTTCGACTGCTGATTTCCGCAACGGCATGGTGTTGAACATCGACGGCCAGCTCTGGACGATCACGTACTTTCAGCACGTGAAGCCCGGAAAGGGCGGTGCGTTCGTGCGGACCAAACTAAAGAATGTCCTGACCGGGGCCGTCGTGGACAGAACCTATCGGGCGGGCGAGAAGGTACACGACGTGCGCCTAGAGCGGCGGCCCGTGACGTACAGCTACACCGACGGCCAGTTCTATCACTTCATGGACCAGTCGTATGAGATGATTCCTGTTTCGGGTGATCTCTTGGGTCCGGAGCAGCGGAAGTACTTGAAGGAGAACATGGAGTGCGAAGGCTTGGTGTACGAGGGGAACGTCATCAGCGTGGAGCTTCCCCAGTTCGTCGAGTTAACGGTTGTGGAGGCGGATCCCGGGGTCAGGGGTGACACGGCCCAAGGCGGCACGAAGCCCGCGAGGCTTGAGACCGGTGCAGTGATCCAGGTGCCGCTCTTCGTCGAAGAGGGGGACGTCCTCAAGATCGACCGGCGCGAGGACAAGTACCTGACGCGGGTGTCTTCGTGATCGATCTCGACTTTCTCAAGAGCCTCATCAGGGCTCTCGACGCCAGCGGCCTCGATTCAATCGAGCTCGAGCGTGGCGGGACGAGGATCAGGCTGGCCAAGACCCCCGAGGCCGCTGCTGCGGTGGGATCCTCGACGAACCAGGTCGCAGCTCCCGCCCTGGCGGAAGCGCCCGCCGGCGATCCGCCCTCCCCCATCGACGCGAGTGCTGCGCCCGAACCGACTCCGACCGCCTCGGACCTCATCGAGATCAAGTCTCCCATGGTGGGCACGTTCTATCGCGCACCCGCTCCCGACGCCCTTCCGTATACCGACGTCGGGGCGCGTGTAAGCCCGGGAGACACGCTCTGCATCATCGAAGCCATGAAGCTGATGAACGAGATGGAATCGGAGGTGTCCGGGGTGATCCAGGAGATCTGCGTCGAGAACGCGGACCCGGTGGAGTTCGGACAGGTGCTCTTCCGCCTCAGCCCCCCGTGATGGCCTCCCCTTCGGCCCCACCGCTCCCCGCAGATTCCGACAACGTGGTTCCGGCAGGTCCGGCGGAGGTGGCCTGACTTGTTCAAGAAGGTCTTGATCGCCAACCGCGGGGAGATCGCCGTCCGCATCATCCAGGCTTGTCGCGAACTCGGGGTGAAGACCGTGGCAGTGTACTCCGAAGCGGATCGGGAGTCGCTCCATGTGCGCTTCGCGGACGAGGACGTCTGCATCGGACCTGCTCCCGCCGCGCAGAGCTACCTCAACGTTCCGCGCATCATCTCAGCCGCCGAGGTGACGGGTGCGGAAGCGATCCACCCGGGATACGGATTCCTCGCGGAGAACGCAGAGTTCAGCGAGATTTGCGATCGCTCCGAGATCGTCTTCATCGGCCCCACTCCCGGCCAGATCCGATCCATGGGAGACAAGGCGACAGCGCGTCGCACAATGCAGGCTCTCGGTGTTCCCACTGTGCCCGGGTCCGATGGGGTGGTGTCCGATTCGGCCGAGGCCGCGCGGATCGCCGATGAGATCGGTTTCCCCGTCATGATCAAGGCGTCGGCCGGGGGAGGGGGAAAGGGCATGCGGATTGCACCGGATGCCTCGAGCTTTGGGCGACTTCTTCAGGCTGCCCGGGCCGAGGGCAAGGCCGCGTTCGGCGATGACGAGGTCTACCTCGAAAAGTGCATCGCACGTCCACGTCACATCGAGTTTCAGGTCTTCGGGGACCGCCACGGACGAGTCGTCCACCTGGGGGAACGCGACTGCTCCATCCAGCGCCGGCACCAGAAGCTCATCGAAGAAGCACCCTCTCCGGCGCTGACTCCCGAGGTCCGCGACGAGATGGGCGACGCCGCGGTGAGGGCGGCGAAAGGGATCGACTATGTCGGCGCCGGAACCGTGGAGTTCCTCTTCGACGCCGACGGGTCGTTCTACTTCATTGAGATGAACACCCGCATTCAGGTCGAGCACCCCGTCACCGAAGTTACGGCCGGGCTGGATCTCGTGAAGGAGCAGATCCGGGTTGCGGCCGACGAAGCGCTCTCGTTCCCTTCCGAAGCCGTCGATCTGCGCGGACACGCGATCGAGTTTCGCGTAAACGCGGAAGATGCGGAGCGCAACTTCTCTCCGTCTCCGGGTCGGATCGTCACATTCCATCCTCCGGGAGGGCCTGGCGTCAGGCTCGACACGCACCTCTACAGCGGATATCAGGTGCCACCCTACTACGATTCCTTGCTCGCAAAGCTGATCGTTCACGGGAATACCCGCGAGGAAGCCATCGTACGCGCTCAGCACGTCCTAGAGTCCTTCGTCATCGAGGGCATCACGACCACGATACCGTTCCTGTCCGAGATCACCCGGGACCCGAGCTTCGTCGCGGGCGAAGTCGACACCGGGTTCGTCGACCGGTTCCTGAGTCAACGGTCGGACTCGCGATGACGGACGACACAGGAGCGGGAGTTGAGAAGCTGGCTGTGATATGCGCCGGGAGGGGAGCAACGTTCGACGCGGAGCACGCGCCGTGTACCGGTACGCAGACCGGGCGTCGGCGAAGGCAGCATCCCGAGACAAAGCGTAACGACGGATCCGGAGCTCGTGAACTCACGTATCGAGTCCCGGTCGGCGTAGCACTTCTGTCCTCGACGAAAGCCGGGCAACGGGTTGTCCGGATCGGCCTGCCCAACGACCTCGCACCCCGTGTGGGGTCGGACCGATGTCGGCTGGCCTCGGAGATGGAGGGTCGCGTAATCCGCGTTCCGCCGACGAGGGGCAGGACCTGGAAAGGGCACCGCGGATGCTGACCCGGGAGCAGCAGAGGGACATCACGGCGGCTGGGCTCCTGGCTCTCGCGCTCTTCTGTCTGGCCGCCCTGATCCCTGTCACCGTCTTCGGTCCTCGTCTGGCCGGGTGGTTTCCGTCCGGGAACATCATGGGCCTTGTAGGAGCTGCGACGAAGGCTGGCCTAGGAGGCCTGCTTGGAAGCAGTGCCTTCTTCGTACCGGTCCTGCTCTTGCTCTCGGGCCTGGGAGCCGGCGGGTGGCTGTCGGCAGGATGGACGGCGCGGCTCATGATCCTGACGTCGGGCCTCACGCTGATTCTCCCAGTCGGCCTGCAGGTGTCGGGCCAAGGAGTCGAGGCGACAGGGGCGTGGGGGGCCTTTGCCGGCCCGCCTCTTGCGACCGCACTGGGCTTGTTCGGGGTCGTGCTCCTTCTCGGCCTTCTCATCGTGATCCTTTGTGTCGGCGCGCTGGGGTGGAACCCGCTTCGCTCCCTGGCCCGTGGCATCGCGAGGGCCGCCCAGGCGCTCGCGTCGTGGGGCGGGAGCCTCAGGGCACGGTGGGCCCTGCACAGGCATGCCCACGTGGAGGAGACACCTCCGATGGAGTTGCTCGGGGGAGGGGGAGCTGCCGAAGCCGAGAGCGCGACGGACAAGGGGCCCGAGGCAGAAGCGGCAGGATCGTCCCAAGCACCCGAGGCTCAGACCGATGGGGAACACCTCGGCCGTGCGGACGGGGGCGGGGAGGCGGAGTCGGAAGCTGCGGCGCACGACGGGCTCGACGTGGGGTCTCCTCGCGGGTCGCCCGATCCGCTACCGAAGGGAGAGCTCAGCCAGACCGGACTTCCGCCCGTGGAGTTCATGACGACCGTCGACGAACGGAATCGGGTCCCCATGGAGCGGGCGCTGGACACTCTCGGGGAGGTCCTGATCGGCAAGCTCCGGACTTTCGGTGTCGAGAGCGAGCTTGGGGGTCGCACCACGGGTCCGGTGGTCACGCAGTACGAAGTCATCCCGGCGCCGGGCGTCAAGGTCAGCAAGATCGCTAACCTCGACGCCGATCTCGCGCTGGCGATGAGGGCGAAGAGCATCCGGATTGTGGCGCCCATTCCAGGCAAGGGGGCCGTGGGAGTTGAGATCCCGAATCCCGAGCCTGAGGTGGTGCGTCTGCGCGAAATCCTTGAGTCTCCGGCCTACCAAGGGAGCACGGCCGAGCTACCGCTGGCGCTGGGCAAGGACCTTACCGGAAGGCCCTATGTCGCGGACCTCCGCCGGATGCCGCACATTCTCATCGCGGGTGCAACGGGGTCCGGGAAGTCGATTTGCGTCAACGCCATCATCACCAGCCTCGTCTATCGCCACACGCCCGAGACGCTCCGGCTGCTCATGGTTGACCCGAAGATGGTGGAACTCTCCACCTACAAGATGCTCCCGCACCTGCGGCACAAGGTTGTCACCGATCCCCGAGACGCTTCGGGGCTCCTCAGGTGGGCCGTGCTGGAAATGGAACGCCGCTACCACCTCCTTAGCGTGAACGGCGTACGCTCTGTCAGTGAGTTCAACGAGCGGATCGGGGAGGGCGCGATTCTCCGGCGTGGCGAGCCGGTCGGAGCCGA
Source organism: uncultured Gemmatimonadaceae bacterium (assembly GCA_964572045.1). Lineage (GTDB taxonomy): Bacteria > Gemmatimonadota > Gemmatimonadetes > Longimicrobiales > Gaopeijiaceae > CBDCKR01. The sequence continues at coordinate 23,904 of CAZNEI010000006.1, read as the reverse complement.
AGACGATCCAGACCGATGGATCTATGGGGAAGGGGCGCTCCCCTATCTGGTGGTCGTGGTTGACGAGCTCGCCGACCTCATGATGACGGTTCAGAGCGAGGTGGAGAAGCCGCTCACGACTCTCGCCCAAAAGGCACGAGCGATCGGAATCCACCTCATTGTGGCGACGCAACGGCCGAGCGTAAACGTGATCACCGGGCTGATCAAGGCGAATTTCCCTTCGCGGATCGCCTTCCGGGTGGCGTCGAAGACCGACTCGCGGACGATCCTCGACCAGAACGGCGCGGATGCGCTTCTCGGCGACGGCGACATGCTCTTCCTTCCTCCTGGAAGTAACGAGCCGGTGCGGATTCAGGGAGCATACGTTTCCACGTCCGAGACCGATCGCATGATGGCTTGGTACCGGGAACAGGCGGAGCTGCGCGAGGAGGCTTACGACGCGTCCGACGCGGGAAGCGAGGAGGACGTCCTGGCGCAGGTCCGGAGGCATGAGCTGGAGGAAGCCCAGGAGGCGGCCTCGGCGGGGGACGAGCGGCTGGAATGGGATGAGCTCTTTCGCGTGGCGGCCGAGGTGTGCATCCAGCACGAGCAGGGTTCCACGTCGCTTCTCCAGCGCCGCCTCAAGATCGGCTACGGACGCGCCGCCCGAATTGTCGATCAGCTTCACGACGCGGGCATCCTCGGTCCGTCGGAAGGCTCCAAGGCCCGGGACGTCCTCATAGGCCACGACGAGCTCGAAGCGATCTGTTCGGGCCAGGGGGCCTAGGTGCGCGCCCCGGACCTCGACGGTGAGCCTCCGCGGAAGTAAGCTCGCGGCGTGCTGACGGGATGGTGTCGGACACCTTGGCCCGAGATCCACAGGAACGGTGCCGAGGCGGGGCGGGTATGGTCGGCTCATGATCGAGCCAAGCTCCCCGCCCCCTCGCCACCCCGTCCGACGCCCAGCCGGTCGACTGGCTGGCTTCGTCGTGCTCCTCGGAGTTGTGGCGGCGTCCCCGCCCGGTCTTGGCGCGCAGCACGAGCGCGCCTACGAGATCCTGGAATCCGCGCAGGAGCGCTACGAGGCTCTAGCGACGCTGTGCGCTCGATTCCACCAGCAGGTCGAGGTGACCCTGCTGGCGGAGACCCGGACCGGCAGGGGAAGGCTCTGTCTGCGCCGATCCACCGAGTTCTCGATGAGGTTCAGCGACCCCGAAGGGGACTTGGTGGTCGTGGACGGACAATTCCTCTGGACCTATTCGCCGAGCATGGACCCTAGGCAGGTGATGCGCTTCGCGGCCGTGGGAGCCGAGGGCCGCTTCAACTTCTACAAGAACCTCCTCGAGAATCCGCGCCGCCGCTTCCTGGCCGCATACGAGGGGATGGATGAGGTCGGAGGGCAGCACGCTCACAAGCTCTTGCTCACGCCGAAGAAGGAGGCGGGATTCCGCAGGGCGATCGTCTGGATCGACGGCGAGCGCCACCTGATCGTCGGCGTGGACGTCCATGACCTCAACGAGTCCATCCGTCGCGTCCGCCTCACCGACATCGGCGTGGATGTCGACGTGCCCGACGAGGAGTTTCGGTTTGTGCCCCCGCCAGGAGCACGAGTCATGAGCCGATGAGATCGAGAAAGCTACCGGTCTTTCCGCTGGCGCCCGATCCCATCCGACCCGACGTTCTCCGGGATGTCCAGGCCGTACAGATGGAGCTTGAGGCGGCGGGTCCATATGAGGGACCGCGCGTGGGCTTGGTGACGCTGGGGTGCGACAAGAACACGGTCGACTCGGAAAAGATGATGGCGGCGCTAGTCGGCAGCGGAGCCCGGGTATCGTCCGATGTCGACGGTTCCGACGTCGTGGTCATCAACACCTGCGGGTTCATCGAACCGGCCAAGGAGCAGTCTATCGAGACGATCCTGGAAGCGAGCCGGCTCAAGGAAGAGGGACGCGTCGGGGCGGTGGTGGCAGTGGGGTGCATGGTGCAACGGTACAAGGAGGAACTCCAGGCCGAGATCCCCGAGGTGGACCTCTTCCTCGGCCTCACGGAGATGGCCTCGCTCGTCGGGGAGCTTCGAGATCGCGGGATTCTCTTTGAGGAGTCGCGGGCCGGTCCGAATATGGAGTGGCCCCTGAGGGTCCTGTCGACCGAGACGCCCCACACATCCTTTCTGAAGATCAGCGAAGGGTGTGATCATGCCTGTTCGTTTTGCGCCATCCCAAGCTTCCGGGGACTTCATCGCTCGGCGCCTCTCCACGAGTTGGTCGCGGAAGCCCAGGCCCTCGGTCGCCAAGGCGTGCGGGAACTCAACATCATCTCTCAGGACACCACCTGGTACGGGCGTGATCTCTGGCGGAAGGACCAATCGTCACCGCTTCTTCCCGACCTTCTTCGGGCCCTGACCCGCGAGACCGACGTGCCGTGGTATCGGCTCTTCTACATGTATCCGTCGGGAATCACGCATGAGATCGTGGAACTCATGGCAACCAGGGAGGCGATCCTGCCGTATCTGGACATGCCCCTTCAGCACGGCAGCGATCGTATCCTAGCGGCGATGAAAAGGCCGGAGCGCCGGGAGGTCATCCGGGAGCGCGTGGCTTGGCTCCGCGACGCAATCCCCGACCTCACCCTCCGCACGACCGTCATCGTCGGTTTTCCGGGAGAGACCGATGACGACTTTCGCCAGATGCTGGATCTTCTGGAAGAACTTTGCTTCGAGCGGGTCGGGGCCTTCACCTACTCCATCGAGGAGGGCACGCCTGCGGCCACGATGCCCGGTCAGGTGCCTGCATCGCTCATGCGCGAGAGGTTGGAGGAACTGATGGACCTGCAGCGGGTGATCTCGACCGAGCGCAACTCAGAGCTCGTTGGGTGCCGGCTCCAGGCGCTGGTCGATGATGTGGTCGATGACCCGGGGCCGCTCGGCGCAGCCGCAGCTGGCCGCCCGGTCGGCGTTGCCCGCACGATCGGGCAGGCCACCGACGTTGACGGCGTCACCCACCTTTATCCGGATCCGCGACTCTCTGTGGGAGAGTTCGTGTCCGTGAAAGTCGAAGCGGCCATGGAATACGACCTCGTCGGCCGAGTGCTTCCGTCGTGACTGGCGGGTCCGAGTCGCTCTGGCAGCGTGCACGAGAGCTGATCCCGGGGGGTGTGAATTCTCCCGTGCGCTCGTTCCGCTCGGTCCCAGGTACGCCCTTCTTCGCACAGAGGGGCGAGGGCCCCTACCTCTACGACACCGATGGGCGTTGCTACGTCGACTATGTCCTGAGCTGGGGACCGCTGATTCTGGGACACGCCCACCCCTTCGTCAGGGAGGCGGTGGCCGAGCAGCTCGAACGGGGCACGTCGTACGGAGTTCCGACGAGAGCCGAGGTGGAGTTGGCGGAACGAGTCGTGCGGCTGGTTCCGGGGATCGAGATGGTGCGCCTAGTCAATAGCGGCACCGAGGCCACCATGAGCGTGCTGCGACTGGCAAGAGCCGCCACCGGCCGCGATGTGATGCTCAAGTTCACCGGATGTTACCATGGCCACGCCGACCCCTTCCTCGTGGCTGCAGGCAGCGGAGTGGCTACCTTCGGGCTTCCGGATTCACCGGGTGTGCCGGCGCCCTCGGCGGGCCAGACGGCGGTGTTGCCCTACAACAGCCTCGAGGCCGTTGAAGAGCTGTTCCGAGCTCGTGGGGACGAGATCTCCTGCGTGTTCGTAGAGCCGGTGGTCGGAAACGCGGGCCTCATCGTGCCGGCGGACGGCTTTCTCGAGGGCCTCCGTTCGGTCACTGAGCGTTTCGGCGCCCTCCTCGTCTTCGACGAGGTCATGACCGGCTTCCGCGTTGCAATGGGTGGAGCCCAGGAGCGATACGGCGTCCTTCCCGACCTCACGACCCTCGGGAAAGTGATCGGAGGTGGCCTGCCCGTGGGCGCATTTGGAGGCCGCCGCGATCTCATGGAGCAGGTAGCCCCGTCCGGTCCCGTGTACCAGGCGGGCACGCTGTCGGGCAATCCCCTCGCCACTGCGGCGGGTAACGCTCAGCTCGCCTACCTCGAGGCCCACGCCCCGTTCCCCAAGCTCGAGGCTGCGGCGAAACGCCTCGCCGACGGTCTCCTTGCGATCTTGGAGGCCGCCGGGATCCGAGCTACGACGAACTCCGTCGGATCCATGTGGGGCGTCTTCTTCGGCGGGCAGCCCGTCCGATGCTTCGAAGATGCGCAGCAAGCCGACGTCGAGACGTTCCGGCTCTTCCACCGCGCGTGTCTGGATCGAGGCGTGTTTCTTGCTCCCTCTTCCTTTGAGGCCGGATTCGTATCGACAGCCCACACGCCGGATGTTATCGACGAGACGTTGGAGGTGTTTCGGCGGGCGGCACAGGAGGTGGCGCGGGAGGCTGGCTGATCGCGAGTGAGGAAGGGAAGCGGTTACGAGTCACGGTAAGGAGGGCGGGGTCCAAATGCCGGTAGTTGCGATGTGGCGGTTGCTGTTGGCGACTGTGGTGGCCCTTGTGCCCTTGCGTGCGGGAAGCCAAGAGCTGGCAGACTACGACTACACCAACCTCTCATTCCGAGGTGTCCTGGCAGAGAGGGGCTACATCTTCGCCAACAACGTCGAAAACACCGAGATTCTCGGGATCCGCTTCGATTTGGGCTTTCTCGGCCCCGGCTTTCGAATTGTCCCGGGAGTAGCGTACTGGGCCTCGCACGTCGCGCAGTCCGAGGTGGCCGACTTCGAGCGGAAGCTGACGGACCTCAACACCCGACACGGAGGCACGTCGCCGCCCGATGGCTTCGACCTCGGGGTCATCGATCGCGAGGACGTGGTCGTCAGCCTGGATGGCCACTACCTGTGGTCCGTCCCGGCCAACTTTCTCTTCTGGATGGGTGTGGGCGCTTCCGCCCACTTCCTGAATGGCTCTGGATCGGCTGTGGATGAGACCTTCGTGGAGGACCTCCTCGACTCCGTCTCCGCCGGATTCAACATCCACGGAGGCCTGGAGTACCCCTTGATCGATCGAGTCCGCGTGTACGGAGGGGGCAAGGTTGAGGTTCTCGGAGACCTGCGCTACGCCGAGTTGCGCGCCGGCCTCACCTTCGTTTGGGGTGAGCTGGCGGAGGGGGAGGGGCGCTGATGGCGGAGCAGCATCGGCAGCCGATCCGAGTCGGCATTCTGGGCATGGGCGCGATCAGCCAGGTCGTTCACCTGCCGATCCTCTCCGAGCGGGAGGATGCACACGTCATCGGGGTGGCGGATGTGGACCGGCCGAAGGCGGAGACGCTCGCGGCTCGGTTCGGAGTGCCGAAGGTGTTCGGCGGTCCGGAGCTCGTCTTCGACAAAGAGGTGGAAGCCGTGGTCATTTGCACGCCCAATTCCCTTCATGAGCCCCTTGCCGTCGCCGCGCTCGAGGCCGGGAAACATGTTCTGGTCGAGCGGCCCTTGGCGCTCACTCCCGAGGGGGTGGAGCGCGTGCTCGACGCAGCCGACTCGGCCGGGCGCTGTCTTGCCGTGGCGTTCAACCACCGGTTCCGTCCGGATGCGGGCGCGCTCGCTTCCTTCGTGGCCGCCGGAGAGCTCGGTGACGTCCGCACTGTGCGAGGGAGCTCGCTGACCCGGATGACTCCCTCCCTGCGCTCGACGTGGCGACAGAGTGCGGAACAGGGTGGGGGAGTGCTCATGGATCTCGGGGTGCCGATGCTGGACCTGGCCTTTTGGGTGGCCGGTTATCCGTCCATCACGCGGGTCTCGGCCGTCTTCCGTCGGGGCGACGACTCGGTCGAGGATGTCGCCAGCGTGTTCGCGGTGGCCGACTCCGGCACGGCGTTCAGCGTCGACGTGAGCTGGAGTTCGTTCGCTGACGCCGATCGGCATCATCTTCGGGTCATGGGGACCGACGGCTCCGGATCGATGCCCCCTCTCGAGATCCATAAACAGCTTCGCGGCCGGCCCCAGGACGTGACCCCCCGTCAGCCCACGCCGCGCGGGGGCGAGAATCCGTTCATGAATGCGTATCGACGACTGCTCGATCGCTTCGTCCGAGGGACTCTCGGAGGGTGCCACGTCCCGCGGCCCACGGAACAGGTTTCGCTCATGCGGGTTGCCCAGGCCGCGTACCGATCGGCGAAGTACGAGCGGGAGATACGGATTGAGGAGGGCTGAGCGGTACCGAAGGGGAGTCTCCGCTCGACGCCGCCTGTCGCATAGAGGAGCCGCTCGCGCCGTTTGGGCCCTGACCCTGTGTGCTGCAGGAATCGGTGTCCCCCTGGCTGGGCAGGCGATCCGGCCTTCCGTGGCCGCCGACCAGACGGAGACGGCCCGCCCGGGTTCGCACCTGGAAGTGTTCCTCATGACGATGGGTCCCGGGGACGCCATCTGGGAGCGCTTCAGCCACAACGCGTTGGTGGTGCGCGACGATCGAGCTGGGACGGAGGTCGCGTACAACTGGGGTATCTTCTCATTCAGCCAAACAGACTTCATCCCCCGGTTGCTGCGAGGCAGGATGCGGTATTGGATGGCCAGCTCCCCGGCTGGAGCTACCGTCGAGGCCTACCGTCGGGGGAATCGTAGCGTCTGGCTCCAGAGGGTCAATCTGACGCCGGCTCAACGGCTCGAGCTTCAGGCGTTTGTTCGCGCGAACGACAGCGAGGCGAACCGCTACTATCGCTACGACTACTACCGCGACAACTGCTCGACCCGGCTACGAGACGCTCTGGACCGGGTCTTGGGGGGACAGATCGAAGAGGCGACCGCGGGGCTGGAGGCGGGCACGAGCTACCGGTGGCACACGGCCCGGGTACTGCGGCCCGTCCTGTGGGCTTACCTGGGCATCCAGTTCGTCATGGGCACGCGCGCGGACCGGCCCATCTCGGTGTGGGACGAGATGTTCTTGCCCCTCGAGCTCCAACGCCATCTGAGCGAGTTTCGCAGCACCACGCCGGAGGGTGAGGAAGTGCCGCTCCTGGGGCCGCCCGTCCAGGTGGTGGACGCCGACCAAGGTCCGGCGCCCGACGGCGCCCCAGACATGCGGGTCCGGCTTCTTCTGGCTGGTCTTGCGATCGGCGGGTGCTTCGTGCTTCTGGGCTCGATGGCGCGCCGGAAGGCTCCTCTTGCGGGCTGGCTCTTCGCGGCTGGGGGCGCAGGGTGGAGCCTCGCCGTGGGGCTCGCCGGCACGGGGCTGGTGCTGTCCTGGTTCCTTACGGACCACTACTTCCTGGGGCTGAACGAAAACGCCTTCCAAGCAAACCCCGCGTCTTTGATCCTCGCGGCCCTCATCCCCCTCTCGGCCACACTCAGAGGGCGGACCTGGAGCCGGCGGTCGGCTCTCGCGGTCGCCGGGTTGGCCGTGGCCGGCTTCGCCCTCCAAGTGCTGCCGGGCCTCGATCAGATGAACGGGGAGATCGTGGCTCTGACCCTACCCGCTCATGTGGGGTTTGCCTGGGGCACGCGCAGAGCCTGGCCGCCGACCGACGGATGATCACGGCGTCCGGGAATCGGCTCCTTCCCGCCGTCTCGGCCGTCCTGCTCTTCAGCGCCTTCCCGCCGCTGCACCTCCTCATCCCTTCGTTCGTGGCTCTTGTCCCGGTCGCGGTCTGGACGGTCGACCGCGGCGCGGCGCGCAGTGACGCGGGCACGGCGTTCGGGGGTGGGCTCTGGTTTGGACTCCTATACTTCGGGCTCCTCCTTCATTGGATCGCTGCGGCGCTGGTGTCGTTCACCGCGTGGGCGATCCCCGTCTACCTAGCCGTCGTCGCGGTCCTCTCCCTTGGTGCAGGCTCGTTCGCGTGGGCTCTGCACCGCATGGTGCGTCGAGGGGGAGTGCCGTTGTGGCTTGCCCTCCCTTCAGCGTGGACGTGCCTCGAGTGGCTTCGGGCGCATGCTCCTGGAGAACTGGCTTTTCCCTGGATGGGTCTGGGTACGTCGCTCACAGCGTTCCCTGAACTGGTCGGCATAGCCGAGCTCATCGGAGCGCGCGGAGTCACCTTCTGGCTGGCGCTCCTGAACGGCCTGCTGGCCGAGGTCGTGCTCGCGGCCCGCGCCGAGCGGGGGCGCCCGAGGGCCCTGGCGTTCGCCGCAGCGTTTGTCGTCGTTCTGGCCGTCCCCGCTGGATGGGGCCACTGGCGTGCGAACACCCTGCCACTACGGGTCGTCGGCCGGGTCGTCGCGGTTCAGCCCAACATCTCCGGGCCCGTCCGGCTCGACCAGGCAACCTCGATCGACCGCACACTGGCGGCGCTTGAGCTCCTGGCCCCTACGCCCGGTGCACCCTCCGAGGCCGGCCGCGCCCGTGCCCTCGAGCTGGTCGTGTGGCCTGAGGGTGCGATCCTCGCGCCGATCGAGCAGGATGACGAGCTGCGACGACGCGTGCTTCGCGTCGCCGCACGATGGGGTGCTCCCGTGCTCTTCGGGGCCATCGGAGAAGGCGAAGCGGCCGCACAGGGGCTGATGCCCTTCAACTCGGCCTTCCTCACGACGGGAGACGGCTCCCTGACACCCTTCCGGTACGACAAGCACCGACTCGTTCCTCTCGTGGAGCGGGTGCCATTCGTTCCGATCTCGTGGGTCGAAAGAGAGGAGGAGTTCCGTCAGTACGGGCGGGGTGACGACTGGCCGTTGGGATCGATGGCTGGTGGATCCCGATTTGGCACCTTGGTGTGCTACGAATCGGCCTATCCCGGACACTCCAGGCGGTTCCGGCAGGAGGGAGCCGACGTGCTTGTGAACCTTACAAATGATGCCTGGTTTGGGGGCGAACCCTGGTACGCACGGACCACAGCTCTCTGGCAGCACCCCGCGCACCTCGTGATGCGTGCCATCGAGAATCGCGTGGGGATCGCTCGAGCCGCCAACACCGGTGTCTCGTTCTTCGTGGACCCCCGGGGACGGGTCGAAGAGAAGACGGAGTTGTTCACACGTGACGTGACTGAGGCGACACTCCTGACCAGCGACGTGACGACCCTTTACACTCGCACAGGGGATGTGGCAGGGCTCGGGGCGTTGCTCGTGACGCTCATCTCCGTAGCAGGTGCCGAGCGCCGCAGGCTCGCTTGAACTCGCTTCACGGGATTCCTATATTGCCAAGGCTGAAGAGCGGGCGAGGGTTCCCGCGGGATGTTCTCGCTGGGGCTCCCGGCCCGCTTTTCGTTGAGAAGACCGGAGATCGATCGATGAAAGAGGGCATCCACCCCCAGTACGTGCCGGCCAAGGTCACTTGCTCATGCGGGCACGCATTCGAGACCAGGGCAACCCAACCCAGCGTGCACACCGACATCTGCTCCGCCTGCCACCCGTTCTATACGGGCAAGCAGCGGCTTGTCGACACGGCGGGACGGGTCGAGCGCTTCATGAAGAAGTACGAGAAGGCAGGCATATAGGAGGGAATCAGGTCTGATCGGCCTATGGGTACCCCCGGAAGAGTCGACAAGCGTCTTCTCGATCGTCTTCATGAGGCTCAAAGGCGATTCCGGGGACTGGACGAAGAACTCTCCAACCCGGACGTCATCCGAAACGTCGATCGCCTTCGAATCCTGGGGCAGGAGCGGGCCGAGCTTGAGCCCGTGATCCGAGTCGCTGACCGCCTTCTTGGGCTTCTCCACGAGTACAACGGAGCCCAGGAGCTGCTCGCCGAAGCCGACGACCCGGAGATGCGCTCGCTTGCCGGGGACGAAATCGCGTCCCTCGTCCGACAGATCGAGACCTTGGAGGACCGAGTTCGAAAGCTCTTGGCACCCAGCGATCCGCTCGACGACCGTGCGGCGGTTGTTGAGATCCGGGCCGGGACGGGGGGCGACGAAGCGGGTCTCTTCGCCAACGACCTCTTTCGCATGTACCAGAGGGCAGCGGAGCGCGAGGGGTGGACCACTGAGCTCATGACCTTCTCCGAGGGAATCCCAGGCTCGATCAAGGAGGTCATCTTCACAGTCAGAGGCAAGGGCGTCTACGGTCGCCTCCGTTGCGAGTCGGGCGTTCACCGCGTCCAGCGGGTTCCCGAGACGGAGAGCCAGGGCCGAATTCACACCTCGGCCGCGACGGTGGCGGTGTTGCCGGAGGCCGACGAGGTCGATATCGAAGTCGATCCGAAGGATCTGCGGATCGATGTCTTCCGCTCCTCTGGGCCGGGGGGACAATCCGTGAACACCACGGATTCCGCGGTCCGTATCACACACCTTCCCACCGGCCTGGTCGTTTCCTGCCAGGACGAGAAGTCGCAACATAAGAACAAGGCGAAGGCACTAAGGGTCCTCCGGAGCCGCCTCTTGGACCGGAGGGTTGCGGAGCAGGAGGCAGAACGGTCACGGACGAGACGGGCGCAGGTGGGGGTGGGCGACCGGTCGGCGAAGATCCGGACCTACAACTTTCCTCAGGGCCGCGTCACGGATCACCGAATAAAGCTCACTCTCTATGCGCTCGATCGAGTGCTTGACGGTGACTTGAGCCAACTGATCGAGGCGCTGCAGCTCGCCCATCGGGAAGAGAGGCTCCGGAGCGACGAAGGGTGAGGGCGCGCCAAGAAGCCGTGCCGGTCCGGGAAGAAGTCGTGCCCGAAGGGTCGTGGACGATTCTCCGCACGATTCTCTGGAGTGCCGCGTATCTTGCCGGGAAGGGCGTGGAGAATGCCCGGCCGGATGCCGAGTGGTTACTGGCTGAGGCTCTGGGAGTCGAGCGACTTCAGCTGTACTTGCAGCATGATCGGCCGCTCGCAAGAGACGAACGGGCGGCCTACAAGCCGCTCCTCCGTCGCCGGGCCGCCCGGGAGCCGCTACAGTACATTCTTGGTCGGACGCACTTCCGCGACCTGGCATTGGTCACCGATCCGCGAGTGATGATCCCGCGGCCGGAGACCGAGGTGCTGGTAGAGGCGGTGCTGGCGTGGGCCGCCCGCCGGACGGAAGGACTTGGCGATGTGCTGGAAATCGGGACCGGGAGCGGCGCCGTGGCGCTTTCTCTGGCTTCCGAGGGGGCCTGCGGGCGCGTGGTCGCCACGGACGTATCGGCGGAGGCCCTTGAGGTGGCGCAGGAGAACGCTCGCCGGTACGCCCTTGAACAGAAAGTCGAGTTCCGGCGGGGCGGTTTGTTCGACCCCCTGAGGGTGGGCGAGCGGTTCGATGTCGTTGTTTCGAACCCGCCCTACGTGGAAGTGGGACAGAGGCCGCGCCTGGAGCCCGAAGTCCGTGATTGGGAGCCTGACCGGTCGCTCTTCGCCGGCGCCGAGGGCCTGGACGTGCTCCGGCCCTTGGTGGCCAGCGCCCCTGACCGGATGAGGCCAGGGGGGCTCCTGGCCCTTGAGATCGGCATGGATCAGGCTGCGCACGTGGTCGAGATGATCGAAGAGGCCGGTGCGTTCGCGCCGGTTCGGCTTCAGCGCGACCTAGGCGGTCGGCAGAGAGTTGTGATGGCCGAGCGAAGCGAAGAGTGAACCGACTACCCGGTCGTGGGCAGGGGGTCCGGGTCCACTAACCATAGGCAGCGAAATGTCGCGATTAATGGAGATGGCCCGAGACCTGGGCAGGGCCCTTGCCCAAACGGACGAATATGAGATCCTGAGAGTTGCCGTCTCGTCGAGCGGCGACGACCGCACGCTCGCCGGCCTCCAGACCGAGCTGGAGGGCCTCGAACAGCGGATCGAGGCGGCCCTCCGGGCAGGAGAGGAGCCGAACGGCGAGCTCAGGGCGAGCTACGAAGGCGCTGTGGGTCGACTCCAAGCGAGCGCCACGTATCAGCGGGTTGTGTCGGCTCAGGCCAACTTCGACAAGGTCGTGTCCAAGGTGAACCAGACGATCCAGGAGGGGATCGCGGAGGGCGCGCAGAGCCGGATCATCATGCCCTGAGGCCCGTCCGCCCCTCCGAGGCGAAGATGCGAAAGAACCTCGACGACCTGCGCGATCGGGTCTACCCGATCATCTCTCCGCTCACGGCTTTGATGGTGAGAAGAGGGGTGCATCCCAACCTCATCACCACCAGCGGCTTTGTGGTGACGATGCTTGCCGGGATCCTCTACGGGACCGACCACGTGCGGACCGCGGGGTTCTTCGTGCTCCTGGGGGGAGCCCATGACATCTTCGACGGTCAGGTGGCACGCGAGTCGGGCCTTCAGTCCAAGTTTGGTGCCTTCTACGACTCAGTGCTCGATCGGATCAGCGAGGTGGCGATCTACATCGGCCTGATCTCTCTCTACAATCAGTACGAGATGTCTCCCCTGAACATTGGGATGATCTACCTGATCGCGCTGGCCATGGCGGGTTCCCTCATGGTCAGCTACACGCGGGCGAAGGCCGAAACGCTGGGGCTCGATTGCTCGGTCGGCCTCATGCAGAGGGCTGAGCGAGTCGTGCTCCTGGGCCTCGGGTCTCTGATCTTCGGCCTCAGCTGGGACGGACTGGTCATCAGCGGTGTCATCGTGATCTTTGCTGCTCTCACCAACTACACGGCGATCAGAAGGATCCTGTGGGTGTACAGACAGGCGGCGGGCGTGCCCCTGGACGAGTAGGGATCCGGAGCCGCGAATCGAGGAGATATCAGTGAACGAACATCCGGAAATCCAGTCAGCCGGCGGGCGCCTGGGCGTCCTGCTCCCCGGGATGGGGGCTGTGGCCACGACGACGATCGCCGGGGTGCTGCTCGTGCGGAAAGGGCTAGCCCAGCCGGTTGGTAGCCTTACGCAGATGAACACCATCCGGTTAGGCCAGAGGACCGAGAAGCGAACGCCGCTGATTAGGGAGTTCATCGAGCTCGCCGGCCTCGATCAGCTCGTCTTCGCAGGATGGGATCCGATTCCCGACAACGCCTACGAGAGTGCGGTGACGGCTGGCGTACTCCGAGCTGAGCACCTCGATCCGATCAAGCAGGAGCTCTCGGCGATTGAGCCGATGCCTGCGGCGTTCGACAGGGACTACGTGACCCGGCTGGATGGCCCCAACAAGAAAAGGGGAGCGGACAAGCGCGAGATCGCCGATCAGATCCGGGAGGACATCAGGCACTTCAGGCGAGAGCACGGTTGTGACCGGATGGTGATGGTGTGGTGTGGGTCCACCGAGATCTTTCTCCGCCCGGGGCCGGCGCACGAGACGATGGAGTCGTTCGAGCAGGCGATGGAGGAGAACGATCCCTCGATCGCCCCGAGCATGCTGTATGCCTATGCCGCTCTGATGGAGGGCGTTCCCTACGCCAACGGAGCCCCAAATCTGTCTGCGGACTTTCCCGCCTTCGAGAACTACGCGAAGGAAAACGACGTTCCCATCGGCGGAAAGGACTTCAAGACGGGCCAAACTCTCATGAAGACGATCCTGGCACCCGGCTTCAAGGCACGGATGCTCGGGATCAACGGGTGGTTCAGCACGAACATCCTCGGGAACCGGGATGGGGCGGTCCTGGACGACCCGGACAGTTTCAAGACAAAAGAAGGGTCCAAGCTGGGCGTGATCGACCATATCCTCCAGCCGAACCTCTACCCGGATCTGTACGGGGACATCTACCACAAGGTGCGTATCAACTACTATCCGCCGCGTGGGGACGACAAGGAGGGGTGGGACAACCTCGACATCTTTGGTTGGCTGGGATACCCCATGCAGATCAAGGTGGACTTCCTGTGCCGGGACTCCATCCTCGCGGCACCGCTTGTCCTCGACCTTGCGCTCTTCTTGGATCTTGCGGGTCGTGCCGGGCTGGGTGGGATTCAGGAATGGCTCTCCTTTTACTTCAAGAGCCCCCAATGCGCTCCGGGTCTGTACCCGGAGCACGACCTCTTCATCCAGCACCGGAAGCTGAAGAACACCCTCCGTTGGCTCGCTGGGGAGGACCAGATCACGCACCTCGGGCGCGAGTATTACGAGTAGCATGGGTGGCCTTTTCCTCGCGCTCGAGGGGGTGGAGGGTGCGGGGAAGACCACCCAGGCGCGCCTCTTGGCCGGTTGGATGCAGGAGGGGGGTCTGAGCGTCACCGTCAGGCGCGAGCCCGGGGGCACGGATGTCGGTGAAGCGATTCGCCAGGTCGTACAGGACCGCCCGGAGCTCTTCGTGCCTCCCAAGACGGAGCTGTTCCTTTATCTGGCTGCGCGAACCGCCTTCGTGAGCACCGTCGTGCGGCCTGCGCTGGAGCGGGGCGAGCTGCTCATTGCAGACCGCTTCTCGATGTCGACCTACGCGTACCAGGGGTACGGGAGAGGGCTCGACTTGGGGAAGGTGCGCCTTCTCGACGACTTCGCCACGGACGGCCTTGTGCCCGACCTCTACCTGGTCCTCGACCTTCCTGTAGATGCGGGCAGAGCCCGTCAGGAGGCCGCGGGCAAGAAGCACGATCGTCTGGAGCTCGGTGGACGCGACTTCCTCGAAAGGGTCAGGTTGGGATATCGCGAACTCGTCGCTCGAAACGAGCGGGCACGCCTCGTCGACGCCAGCGGAACCGTCGACGACGTCCACGCCCGGATCCGAGCCGCGCTACGGCGCGAGATGCCCGCAACTTTCGCTCGACTCGCGGATTAGTTCTCTTGGAAGTTCGAGCCAAGAGAAGTCGGGAGCATGGATGAGAGAGTCCAGATCGATCTTCGGACCGGCCGTTGTGCTGGCCATCGCCTTCGTCACGGGGGGTTGGTTCCTCCAGCGGGGCGAGGGTCAGGAGGCCAACGTTTATGTACAGGCGAGGCTGTTGCAGGAAGTCATCGAGCACGTGTCCGAGCGATTCGTCGACCCCGTCGATCGGTCTGATCTCGTCGAATCCGCGATCGACGGCGTGCTGGAAGACCTGGATGATCCACACACGTCGTTCATCGATGCGGCGACTTGGGAGAGTTTCCGGTTCCGGAGCGGAGCGGATGCCGAATACGGAGGCGTGGGACTCGAGATCTTGAAGAGGGACGGGTGGGTGACGGTCATCACCCCCCTGCCCGGAGGACCAGCGATCCGAGCCGGCATTCGCGCGGGCGATCAGATCATTTCAGTCGAAGGCGAATCGGCGGAGGACTGGGACACCGATCGGGCGGCCCACCGGCTGCGCGGGACTCCGGGTACCGAGGTGCGGATGACGGTCCGCCGGCCTGGTGTGGGCGAGTCGATCCCGTTTAGGCTCACCCGAGCGGTCATCGAACTCCGGTCCGTGCCCTTTTCGCTAATGGTGGATCGCGGCGTGGGATACATCCCCCTGCAAGTCTTCAGCGAGAACTCGGGCCGTGAGATACGCGAGGCGATCGAGGGCCTTCAGACCCAGGGAATGACGTCGCTCATTCTGGATCTTCGCAACAACCCCGGCGGGCTCCTCGACCAGGGAGTGCGGGTCGCCGACATGTTCCTGCCGAGCAGCTCCGTCATCTTGGAGACGAGAGGCCGCTCGCGCGGGCAGACCGAGCAGTACTCCGCCTCGGGGCCCGAACTCCTTCCTGGCCTTCCCATCGCCGTACTCTTGAACCGCAACAGCGCGAGCGCCTCGGAGATCGTGGCCGGGGCGCTGCAAGATCACGACCGGGCGCTCGTCATCGGGGGACGCAGCTTCGGCAAGGGGTCGGTGCAAACTCTGTATCGGTTGAGCGCTGGCAATATCCTTCGGCTGACCACCGCACGTTGGTACACCCCCGTGGGTCGATCCATCACCCAATTGCGTGACGGGGAGGCGACCGTCTTGGGTCCGGCGAGCTCGACGTTGGCGCTCAGTGGCCAGAGCATAGCTCTGGACGACCTCGACGGGAGACCGATCGTCGAATCGATGGGAGGGCGGACCCTCTACGGCGGTGGCGGGATTACGCCGGACCTCACCGTGATGCCGGACACTCTTTCGAGTGCGGAGCAGGAGGCGGTGCAGCAAGTGTTCCGCTCTGCGGGAGTCTTCGCGACGGCGCTCTTCAACTTTGCTGTGAGCTACGTGCAGCAGCACCCGGAGCTCACGATCGGCTTCGAGCTGTCCGCTGCTGACCTCGACCGCTTCTTCGAAGACCTGGTCGAGGACTACGACGTGGATCTGGATCGGGCCGACTACACGATGGCCAGGCGCTTTGTCATCCATCAGTTGGAACGGGAGATCGCCTTGCAGGCGTGGGACCGCGAAGATGCCTTCCAACAGATCCGGGGCCGCGATGCTCAGCTCAAGACCGCCATCGGGCTACTGAACGGCGCCGAGTCGCCCGAGGAGCTCTTCCGGGAGGCTGGCGACCTACGGGCACAGGCCGGTGAGCCCGCCGCCGAAGCGACGGAGGGCGGAGCCACGAGCTCGAACTGAGTGGCACCCTCGAACACGAAGGACCTGCGATCGCATCGGACCGTTCAATAGACCCATGGACGTCCTCCACGCCTCGCGGCACCACCGTCTCTCATGAGGTCGGCGGTTGTGGTGCGCCGCGGGAGAGTCGTGGAGTCGGGCCACGTGATCCACGCTGCGGTCGTGGACGGCACTGGCCACCTGATCGCGAGCGTGGGGGATCCCGAGCGCGCGATCGTCTACCGGTCGGCTGCGAAGCCCTTCCAGGCTGTGCCTCTGGTGGACGACGGGGTTGTGGAGCGATTCGGGTTGACGACCGCAGAGCTGGCGCTCTGTTGCGCATCGCACAACGGCGAGCCCAGGCACATCGAGTCGGCTCGCTCCATTCTGGAGAAGGCCGGCCTTGCCGAAAGCGATCTGGAATGTGGCCCTCATGCGCCGTTCTTCGCCCACGCGGCGACCCAGCTGCTGCTTGGAGGCGAAGAGCCGAGCCCGATCCACAACAATTGCTCGGGGAAGCACGCAGGAATGTTGTGCTTGGCCGTAGCCCACCGATGGCCCATCCGGGGCTACGTCGAGCCGGACCACCCCGTGCAGCGAAGGGTCCTCGCCGAGATCTCACGGTGGACGGAGCTCCCGGAGCGCCAGATAGGGATGGGACGAGACGGATGCGGGGTCGTGTGCTTCACCACCCCGATCTTCCGCCTCGCGGCCGGTTTCGCGAGGTTGGGCACCGCCACGGGCACCGCACGACGAGTCGTGCGTGCCATGACGGATCACCCCTTCATGGTGGCCGGGACCGGACGCTTCGGAACGGTGCTCGGCGAGGCCGCTGGTCACCGCCTTTTCGGCAAGACCGGCGCCGAAGGTGTGTTCGCGGTCGGCGGCACGGACGGGTCCTTCGGTGTCGCAGTCAAGGTCGAGGACGGAAGCAAGAGGGCGGTTTCGGTCGCGGTGCTGCACGTCCTGACAGAGATGGGGGCGCTGAAAGGCATCGAAAGTGCGGATCTCGAGCGCTTCCGTGCTCCTGTCACGTTCAACACTCGCGGAGAGGCGGTCGGGTCGATCCGACCCGAGTTTGACCTAGAGTGGCACTCGTGACGGAGCGTGAGCGATCTCTCGTCCGGATCAGCGCTGCCCTCGCATCCGGAGAGGGGGGGGCGCTGACTTCGGCTCTTGAGAGGGCGTGGGGATTGGCGGACGACGAACAGGTGGAAGAGGTCCTCCTTCAGTCGTATCTCTTCCTCGGGTTCCCAGCCTGCTTGAACGGGATGTGGCTCTGGCGCCGCCTGGCGGGTCCGGCGTCCTCGGCTCCCTCGGAGTTGGATTGCCCGAAGTGGGCCAACCAAGGCCTGGAGGTCTGCCGCGCGGTGTACATGGACCAGTACGATACGTTGCGGGAAGCCGTACGGAGGCTCCATCCGGACCTTGAGCAGTGGATCCTCGTCGAAGGGTACGGCAAGGTCCTGGCCCGGCCCGGCCTTCCACTCACGACCAGGGAGCTGTGCATCGTGGCGATTCTGGCCGTCCTCGGCGCCCAGAAGCAGCTGTACTCGCACCTGAGGGGAGCCCTCAACGTCGGCGCCGACGCGTCGGACGTCGAACAGGCTCTGGACCATGCCGACCCCTTCTTGGACGAGGAAGGACGCCGCGGCTCGCGCCGGGTGTGGCTGAAGGTCCAGGAAAGGCACCTCCAGTGATGTTCGTCGACGAGGCCGTCATCAACGTGTATGCGGGAGCGGGTGGCTCCGGCTCCGAAGCATACCGGCGCGAGAAGGGTGTCCCCCGAGGTGGCCCCTCCGGAGGGGACGGAGGGCGCGGGGGCAGCGTGATTCTGATGGCTGATGCCCAGTTGTCCACATTGCTCGACCTCCGGTACCGCCAGCACCATCGGGCCGAGCGGGGCCTGCACGGCTCCGGGAATGGCAGGACCGGGAAGAGTGGAGCGGACCTCATCATCCGCGTACCTCCCGGGACGGTGGCCAAGGATGCGGATACGAAGGGGATGCTCGGCGAGCTGATCAAGCCAGGCGACCGCCTCGTGGTGGCCCGGGGAGGCCGGGGAGGCCGGGGCAACGTCCACTTTGCCACGCCTACGCACCAGGCACCCACTCGCTGGGAGTCCGGCAAGCCGGGCGAGGAGCGACGAGTCGAACTCGAGCTCAAGCTAATCGCAGACGTTGGACTGGTGGGAGCGCCCAATGCCGGAAAGTCCACCCTGCTCGCCACCGTGTCGAGGGCCCGTCCGAAGGTGGCCGAGTACCCCTTCACCACGCTGGAGCCGAAGCTCGGCGTGGTCGAGCTCGGGGGCTTTCGCAGCTTCGTCGTCGCCGACATTCCCGGGATCGTCGAGGGAGCCCATCGAGGCAAGGGTGTCGGGCTCCGTTTCCTCCGCCACATCGAGCGTACCCGGACCCTGGCGTTGCTGATCTCGGTAGACTCCGCCGATCCTCGCGCCGAGTACCGGGAGCTGCGAGAAGAGCTCAAGGCGTACTCCGGTGAGCTGGGCGCGCGCCCTCATTGCGTTGTGCTGACCAAGGCGGACCTGTTGCAGCCCGATGCCTCGCCGCCCAGGATCGACGCCCCCGAAGCATGGGGGACCTTTGTGATCTCCTCGGTTTCTCAGCAGGGGCTTCCGGACCTTCTAGGGGGCCTGTGGAAGCGCACGCGCGAAGCTCGCGAGGAAGCGGAGGGACGAGAGGACGAAGATCCGTGGATTCCCTAATCTCGGACCGACCGGCCCTCCGCGTGGCTGCTCCCGTCTGTGAGGCGGCCGCGCACCTTTGGTCGGCTAGCGCCGAGGATCCGGGGCGGGAGGGATGCGGGACCAAGAGTTGGGCCGAGGGTAGGGACGCCCCCTCCTGTCGAACGGGGTTGGACGTGGCGGAATGGGTGGCCCGAGAGGCAGCCCGACGCTTCCCGAGGGCGTTCTGAGTGGTTCGAGAAGCGACGCATCCCGTGAGACTCGGCGGGACGCGGACCGCCGGTGCCATCCGCTCGCTGTACATCCATGCTCCCTTCTGCGCGCGCCGTTGCCTCTATTGTGACTTCGCGGTCAAAGTGGCGCCTGGGAGCGATCCTGGGGAGTGGCTCGAAGCTGTCGGGGGAGAGCTTCGCTCGTTGGAGGAAGAGGGAGAGTTTCTACTGCACACAGTGCTAGATACCCTCTATATCGGTGGGGGCACGCCCTCCGTTCTCGGCCCGACCGCCATGGACGGGATCCGGAGGCTTGTGAGCCCGAGCCGTCTGGGGTCGGCAGGTCTGGAATGGACAGCGGAGGCGAACCCGGAGAGCTTTACGAAGGACGTGGCCGAGGGATGGCGGCGGGCCGGGGTCAACCGCGTGAGCTTGGGCGTGCAGAGCTTCCACGAACCGTCTCTGCGGTGGATGGGGCGGACGCACGGAGGGGCCGGCGCCCGGGAGGCGGTCGCTACGGCTCGGTGGGCGGGCTTTCACAACGTGAACGTGGATCTGATCTTCGGGCTTCCTGAGCGCCTGGGGCGAGACTTGGAGGAGGACCTCCGTCAAGTTCTTGCGCTCGATGCCGAGCACGTGAGCTTGTACGGGCTCAGTGTCGAGGCGGGCACGGCCCTCGGGCGCTCCGTGGCCGAGGGGCGAGAGGTGGTCGTCTCCGAAGAGCGGTACGAGTGGGAGTATCTGACGGCCGTGCAACGGTTGACTGAAGCCGGCTACCAAGGGTACGAGGTGTCCAACTTCGCGCGTCCGGGTTGGAGTTCGCACCATAATATGGTCTATTGGTCGGGGAAGCCCTATTTGGGTGTCGGCAACAGCGCGCACAGCTACCGGCACCCGGTGCGTCGATGGAACCTCCGGCACTGGGACGCCTATCGGACTAAGGCCTTGGGAGCCAAGCTCCCCGTGGACGGTCGTGAAGAGCTGGATGCCGACGCGGTCCGGCTGGAGCGGATCTGGCTCGGTCTGCGCACCAGGCTTGGCGTGGCAACCTCGGGCCTCCCGCCCCTGGCCGTTGGGAGGATCCGCCGTTGGATTGCGGGCGGCTTGGCCGAGGAGGAGGGTGGGGCGGTGCGCCTGACGCCCCGAGGGTGGTTGATCCTGGACCGGCTCACCCTCGAGCTTGACGACGCCCTCGCCGCCGTTGACGCGGTCCCGACCGCACTCCGATCTTAACCCGATGCTGTTACACGTTCGAGGATCGATAACCTGATGGCTCTCCGAAGAAGAGATCCCCCAGGGGCGGAGCTCTCCGAGCGCGAATGCCAAGTACTCGAGGCCGTGGTGCGTACATACGTGGATTTCGCCGAGCCCGCCGGCAGCCGGACGGTGGCGAAGAGGTTCGCCTTAGGCGTTTCGCCCGCTACCGTACGCAACACGATGAGCGACCTCGAATCCAAGGGTTATCTCTTCCACCGGCACCCCTCTGCCGGACGTATCCCCACCGACCATGCGTATCGGTTCTATGTGGACCGCATCGTGACGCCCGCGGACCTCACAAGGGCTGAGCGGGAGCACCTGGCCAAGGAGATCGAGTCGTCGGGATCGTCCGCGGTGGAGCGGCTGGTCCGTCGTTCCATTCGGGCCTTGAGCCTGCTGGCCCAAGAGTTGGGTGTGGCGATGGCGCCGAACCTGGCCGACGCCGCCTTGGAGCATCTTGAGCTCATTCAGGTCTCGAGCGCCAAGATTCTCATGGTGATGACGATCCGCAGCGGGCTCGTTCGCACGGTCTACGTAGACTTGCCTGGAGAGGTCCCACCGGAGGTTCTCGTGAGGGTCACGCAGGTCCTGAACGAACGCCTGAGTGGCCTGACGCTGAGCGAGATCCGCGAGACACTTCCCACGCGGCTGAGAGACTGCTCGCCCGACGACCGGCCAGAGACGGAGGAGCTACTGAACATCTTCATGCAGTCGAGTGCGGAGCTCTTTGAAGCGTCGCCCTCCGAGGCCGCGTCGCTGCACCTGGGCCAAACGAGCGTGCTCGCTGCCCAGCCAGAGTTCACCAGTGGCGAGCAACTGAAGGGTCTAATCCAGCTCACTGAGCAGAGGGACCTCCTCGCCGAGGTGCTGGGCAACCGAGAGCACCAAGGAGGCCTAAAGGTCACGATTGGAGGCGAGAACGATGCAGAAGCCCTCTCCGACTTCACGCTTGTGACTGCCGAGTATCGGGTCGGTGATCTCAAGGGCGTTATCGGCGTCATCGGTCCCACCCGCATGCCGTACGAGAAGGTGATCGCCATCGTCGACTACACATCGACGCTGATCAATAGCGTTCTGGGTGTCTAGCAGGGCGGATCGATAGGGTATAGATGGCCGACTATTACGACCTGTTGGGCATATCGAAGGACGCCACGATCGACGAGATCAAGAAGGCGTACCGAAAGCTCGCCCTCAAGTACCATCCGGACCGCAACCAGGGCTCCAAGAGGGCCGAGGAGCGCTTCAAGGAAGTCACGGAGGCGTACGAGGTCCTGAGAGACTCTGAAAAGCGTTCCGTGTACGACCGGTACGGGAAGCAGGGGCTCAGACGAGCGGCCGGCGGTCCAGGAGGCTTCGGGGGGTTCGACTTCGCCGATGCCCTTGAGATCTTCATGCGGGAGTCTGCGGACTTCGGGGGGTTCGAGGACCTCTTTGGCGGACGTCGGGCACGCCCTTCGCGCACTGCCCGGAAGGGCCAGACGATCAAGGTGAGGGTCCCGCTGACCCTCCTTGAGGTTGCGACCGGCACGACCAAGACACTCCGGATCTCGGTCTTGGGCCCTTGCGGTCGCTGCCACGGGAGCGGGGCGGCACGGGACTCGGGCCCCCTGACCTGCTCGACGTGTAACGGCGCGGGTGAGGAGCGACACGTCCAGCGCTCCATGTTCGGACAGTTCGTAAGCGTGGCGCCATGCCGAACGTGCGGAGGTGAGGGTCGCGTGATCCCCGATCCGTGTGAGACGTGCCGTGGCGATGGCCGCACGCGCACGCAACGCGAGCTCGACGTGGAGATTCCGGCAGGCGTGACGGCCGAGAACTTCCTGACGTTCCGCGGGGAAGGCAATCTCGGTCCGAGGGGAGGGGCAAAGGGGGACATCATCGTGCTCCTCGAGGTGGAGGACGACCCTTCATTCGTCCGGGATGGGCCTCATCTCCGCTATGAGTTGGGGGTGACGTTCTCCCAGGCAGCGCTCGGTGCCGAGGTCGAAGTGCCGACCGTGGGAGGGGTGGTACGGCTTACGATTCCACCGGGAATCCAGAGCGGTGAGGTACTGCGCCTTCGTGGACGGGGGCTCCCACAGCTCAACGGCCGAGGCCGGGGGGATCAGCTCGTCCGGATCGTCGTATGGACGCCGGAGCGACTGACGGTGGAGCAAGACGAGGCACTTCGGAAGCTTCGGGGGGTCGAGGATCCCGCTCCCGACCGCATCGAAGCGGACTCGCGGAAGAGTCTCTGGTCCCGTGTGAAGGAGGCGTTCACGCAGGCGTGAGCGAGGTGCAGAACCCTCCCGGCTCCGTTCCAGAGCGCTGGTTCGTTCTCTCAGTCCGAGCCGACTCGCCCCTGGCCGCGGAGCTTCTGGTCGAACCGCTGCTCTCTCTTGGAGGCCGGGCTGTGGAGGAGCGGTGTGGGGAGTTGGTCACGCACCTCGCGCCCCCGGACGAGCCGGAGAGCTACCTGCGCGAAGCGCGCGCGGTCCTCGAAGCGGCGACGGGGATTGGGGACCTCCAAGTGAGGTGGTCCTGGCAGGCACAGGAGGAGTGGGAGGACGTGTGGCGGCACGGCCTCGGTCCGCGGAAGCTCACGCGCCGGATCGTTGTGACACCGAGCTGGTGCCGATCCGAGGCGCGGGCCCTGGCGGAAGGCCGTGCCGCCGTGATTGTCGTCGACCCCGGGATGGCCTTCGGAACCGCCGAGCATGGATCGACCCGCGGTGCCCTTCGACTGCTTGACCGTTCCCTTTCTCCCGGGCAAAGGCTCCTCGACGTCGGATGTGGCTCCGCGATTCTCGCAATTGCGGCCGCCCTGCTCGGCGCCGCCCACGTGCGGGCGGTCGATTTGGACCCCTGGGCCACGGACGCGGCTGGCGAGAACGTGCGCCGGAATCGGGTCTCCGAGAGGGTTACGGTCGAGACCGCTACTGCGAGTCCAGAGTGGGTGGTCCGGCAGGGGCCCGTCGACGGAATCATCGCCAACATCCAAGCGGGTGTGCTGGAGCCTCTTCTCGAGAGCTTCTCCGCGGTGCTCAAGGAGGGCGGATGGCTGATCCTCAGCGGCATGATGGAGCAGGAGTGGCCCTCACTGGAGGGAGAGGCTGTGGAGTCCGGGTTCGCACTCAAGGCGCTCGACGCCGACGGTGAGTGGCGATCCGGATGGTTCGGGCTCTCCTAGGCCGTAGGCTAAGGGCAGGCATCGCGCCGTCCTGAGGCCCTGCCGGAAGGCTCCCGGCACCCTTCTCCCGTGGCGCGCGGCCAGCCGATGGCAACCCGAGCGGACCCCGGTCCATTCTGCTGTCCGACCGGGCGGAGCCTGGCTCACGCGCGAGTCCGAGTCGACGCGGGCGCGTCTGGCTGATACGGAAGGGCCCTCTGTCAAGTAGGGGCTTCGTTGTGTCCTGTAGCACCGAAGGGGAAGTCGCCCGGGGTTCGCTCGTAGCGTCGGAGGATCGGGAGGGCCGGCCTCCCGTGACTTCTCAGGCACTCCTTCGCATGGATGCGTTGGCTGAGGCCACACTGGGGGCCCCGAGCCGCCAAAGGGCTAGCAGTCCGTGGATAAAGTCCATCCCGCGAGGTCTTTGGGAGTGAGTTAA